>JAPQLC010000005.1 GCA_030826945.1 Candidatus Thiobius zoothamnicola | reverse complement strand
GGCCGAGGAAGGGTTCGGATAAATGCTCCTGCCAGTCGAAACGGATGACGGGCGTTTCGATCCCGGCCAGTTGCGCCGTGATCCGGTAGTCCGGTTGGCCGGGCATGGGCTGTGCCTCTTTGAGCAAAACAAAGGAAAGGTGACGGGATTACCTCAGTAATGGAGGGGGTTGTCAAGTTGTATTAGTGAATTGGGTAGGGAGATCGTGCTTAACTGCGTTTTCCTTTTGTGTTTGATAGAAAAGTCTCAACAGGTTAACGAAAAATTTAAGTGTGATTGCTTTAAGGAGGATCCTAGATAATTACCAGTTTATTGTTTTTTTGTCTGATGCCTTGTTCACCGTGCATCACGCGTTGTAACTGGTCACCGGCAACCGCCCGGCGCCAGCCTTCCAGCAGCAGGCAATCGGTTTCGCCACGCACTAATTTAGCCAGTTCTTTATGGGTGGCGATAGCCTGGGGTGAAAGTTGGTGTTCTGCCGCAATCAGGCGTAATGCTGCACTGAGCAGGTCAACCATGGCTTCCTGCTGAGGCGTCAGCGTTTGCGGGTATTGTTTCTCCGTCGGCCAGGCGTCACGTTCAAGCTGACAGGCTTGGTTGATAAGCTTCAGTAAAGCGTCGCCTTCGCGTCGGATAAGGCCGGATTCAACGCCGCGTATTTTGCCCATCGCAGCCAGGTTACGTGGTATGCGTCGACATAATTCCACCATGACATCATCTTTGAGCAACCATTTACGCGGCAGGTCGCGTTCACGCGCCAGGCGTTCGCGCCAGGCCGCTAAACTTTGCAGAATCGCTAATTGACGCCCACGCAAGTGTTGGCGGCCTTTGATTTTTTTCCACAGACTTTGTGGGTCCGGCGCATAAGTGGCCGGATTGGCAAGTTCGGCGAAGTCTGCAGCCAGCCATTGCAGGCGTTCGCGATCAGCCAGTTTGCCGCGCATGGCCAGGTAGAGTTCACCTAAATAAACCACGTCATCCAATGCGTAACGGATTTGTTGTTCACTCAATGGGCGGGCTGCCCAATCTGTGCGTGATTGATCTTTGGGCAGGTCGATGTCCAATACTTGTTTCACCAAATTGGCGTAACCGACTTGATTGCCATAACCCAATAATGCGGCGGCGGGTTGGGTGTCGAACAGTGGTAGGGGAATTTGCTGCCAATCATGCAGAAAAATCTCCAGATCTTGTCGTGCTGAGTGCCAGATTTTGAGGATATTGCCGTCGTACAGCACATCCAGCAGTATGGTTAAATCAGCTTCTTTAAATGCCAGTGGGTCAATACAGGCGGCGATTTCGCCATTACTGATCTGTATCAGGCAAAGTTTTGGGTAGTAAGTTTTTTCCCGGATGAATTCGGTATCCAGGGCCAACCATTCACTGTTTTTTAATGGTTTGCAGATATCGATCAGATCCGCTGTTTTGTTAATGAAGTATTCCCGCATCAGTTTATTTGTGAAGTATCAGTTCCAGAATGGCTTTGCTGCCGAAATAGGCGAGCATTAAGGTGATAAAACCGCTGAGCGTCCAGCGGATGGCGGTGCGTCCGCGCCAGCCGAACTGTATTCGGCCCCATAACAAAATGGCGAATGCGATCCAGGCGAGCATCGACAAAATGGTTTTGTGTACGACATGTTGGGCGAACATATCTTCCAGATGAATAAACCCGCTGATTAACGCGAGACTGAGCATGATAAAACCGAGTTTTATCATGTCGAATAATAATGTCTCCATGGTTTGTAATGGCGGCAAAGCGCGCATGAATCCCCCCGGATGGTGACGCCGTAATTGGTGATCTTGCACGGCGAGTAACAAGGCTTGGGCGCTTGCCAGGGTTAATAGCGCGTAAGCCAGCATGGAGCTGATGACATGCAGGCGCAAAGCCCAGTTGACATCCTGGGTAAACAGGCGTTGTTCTTGTGGGGAATATATATTCAGACCGAGGCTGAGAGCGGCCAGCGGCAGTATCAAAATACCGAGATTCTCAATCGGTTTGGTGAAAGATGAAATCACTAATAACGCGCTGATAATCCAGAACGTCAGTGAGATCGCTGTGAAAAAACTTAAATTGAGACCGGATGTGGTGAGCATGCCACCATATAAAACACCGGCATGCGCGAGTACACCAATGATACCAAACCACAACCCCGGCATTCGCGGCCATCGTGTCAGTAAACCAAACAGGCGCAGGCTAATGAACAGCGCAGCGACCAGATAACTGGTGATGGCGATAAGAGTCAGACTAATCATAATGCATTGATAATGGCATAATGGTCAGATTTTTGATATCCGGTTCATTTTAAATTATCCATGTTTAACAATCTTTCCAGCCGTCTTGACGGCGTACTTGAAAATCTACGCGGCCAAGGGCGCCTGACTGACGATAATATCCGTGCGACCTTACGCGAAGTGCGCATGGCTTTATTGGAGGCAGATGTCGCGTTGCCAGTGATTAAAGCCTTCATTGAGCAGGTTCGTGAAAAAGCGCAAGGTGAACATGTTTTAAAAAGCTTGTCGCCGGGCGAAACGCTGGTCGGGGTTGTGCGGGATGAGTTGATTCGGGTGATGGGGGAGGCTAATGAGGCGTTGGATCTCGCTGCCCAGCCTCCCGCCGTGATCATGCTGGCGGGTTTGCAAGGTTCGGGTAAAACCACCAGCGCGGCCAAACTGGCCCGGCTTCTGCAACAACGTTTCAATAAACGTGTCATGCTGGTGAGCTGCGATGTGTATCGTCCGGCTGCCATTGATCAACTCAAAACGTTGGCGACTGATGTCGCAGCTGAGTTTTTTCCATCCACCGCCATGCAGAAGCCGGTTGCTATCGCCAAGGCGGCTTTGTCCGCTGCGAAAAAAGCTTTTGTTGATGTGCTGATTGTCGATACCGCAGGCCGTTTGCATGTGGATCACGAGATGATGGATGAGGCTAAGGCGTTGCACGCGGCGGTCAAACCAGTGGAAACGTTATTCGTGGTTGATGCGATGACTGGCCAGGATGCCGCGAATACGGCGCGGGCGTTTAATGACGCGTTGCCTTTGACTGGTGTGATTTTGACCAAGACGGATGGTGATTCACGCGGCGGTGCGGCTTTGTCAATTCGCCAGATCACTGGCAAACCCATCAAATTTCTTGGGGTGGGTGAAAAAACCACCGAATTGGAGCCATTCCACCCGGATCGCGTGGCTTCCCGTATCTTGGGCATGGGTGATGTGCTATCTCTGGTGGAGGAGGTTCACCAGCAGGTTGATCAGGAAAAAGCCGCCAAGCTGGTGCGCAAAATTCAAAAGGGTAAAGGCTTCTCATTGGGTGATTTCAAGGAGCAAATGGAGCAGATGCAGCAAATGGGTGGTATCGGTGGCATGATGGAGAAATTGCCGGGCATGGCCCAAGTGCCGGATGCTGTGAAAGCCCAGGTCGGTGACAAGGAAACTAACCGCATGATCGCTATTATCAATTCCATGACACCGCAAGAGCGTGAGTTTCCGGGCATTATCAAAAGTTCCCGCAAAAAACGTATTGCTGCCGGTTCGGGTGTTCAGGTGCAGGAAATCAACAAATTGCTCAAGCAATTCCAGCAAATGCAGAAAATGATGAAGAAAATGAAAGGCGGTGGTATGGAAAAGATGTTGCGCGGCATGCAGGGGCGTATTCCCGGTTTGCCCGATGGTGGTTTTCCGCCAAATGGCATGCCGCCCGGTGGTTTCCCTTTCAAGTGATGGCAGGACAAGTGAAAACGTCAAGGATGCGTCATTAACAAGAACGGCAATATTCCATGATCCATGCATTTATCCAAATTGCAGCACATACTGAAGGCGCGCCAATCAGGAGAGTGAAATGAAACCCCGTCATCCGGTGCTTGGTTTTTTGATTTCATTCAGTTTGAGCGCCTCATTAATCGCCCAACCATCCTCCGAATCGCCGCTGATGGAACCCGCAACCCCTCAATCTGTTGAGGTTGCGCAGACAATTCAGGAGTCAAGCGCGCCAGCAGTGGAGAAAAAATCTGCAATGCCAGTGATGCCTGTTGAGGCGACGGGCATTCAACAAAATGTGTTTAGCTCTGCGGATGCTTTCCAGCCTGTTTTACAGGCGGGGCAAGTGAGCGCGGCGGCGGTTTCCCCGCCAGCAGTGCCATTGATATCACCGGAATGCAATACCTGGATTCAACGCAATCAACTGGAGTTGGATAAGCTGCAAGTGTATGTGGCGGAGGTTAATCAGCGTCTGGAGAAATTGCGTAAAGAGTTGCATGTCGGGGATCAAAAACGTCGCCAACAAGCTGTGTTGATTGATTTCTTCGAGCAGGAGCTACAATCCTTGCGCAAGCGTCATCCGGAACAAGATGAATTGACGCAGACTTTATTTGCGGAACTGGCGTCGCAATTACCTGAATCACCCGTATTCCGCGTCGAAAGTGACCGTTTGGTGCTTATGACCGATTTTATTTTGATATTCGGGCGCGGCGAAGTCAGCACCGAAGGCAAAACCCGTTTGCAATTGATCGCCAATGCGTTGTTGAAAGCCAGTGAAATGATACCAGCTGAAGTCAACTGGCGTTGGCGCGTTGAAGGACACTCAGACAGCCAACCACTGCGCAGCATCACTTGGTTTCCCAGTAATTGGGAATTGTCCGCAGCGCGAGCCGCTGGCGTCGCACGTTATCTGATTGGTCAGGGCATCCCAGCGCAGCGTGTGCGTGTGGCGGCTTTAGGCTCAAGCAAACCGGTCGAACCGAATGCGGAGACCAAAGATGCGCATTGGCGCAACCGCCGCGTTGAGATTCATCTGGTGTTCGAGAAAGAATGATTGTTTCACGCCGGTGGCGAGGGCAGGCCGGATCAAGGTGCTAAAGCGAACACTAAAGGTACTCTGATGCGCCAATGGGGTTTACCCAGCTCATCCGGGATTGGCGCGAAGCGCTGAATGTCGCGCAAGGTGTTTAACGCCGCTTCATCCAGGCGCCGGTAGCCGGATGATGTGACAACCTTTGTTTCGTGAAACAGGCCATCACGATCAATCAACAAACTCACCAGTACTTTGCCTTGCTCGCTGCGCCTGCGTGACAGGCGAGGGTAGTGTTGGTGTTGACGAATCGTCATTTGCAGCTTTTGCAGATAACGCAATTTGATGCTTTCCCGGGATTGCTGATTTTGCCTGCTGGATAATGCATGCTGTGGCGCGTCTGTTTTTTGAGATGGCACCGTATTTTGTGTGTGGCGTGATGTAACAGGCGCTTTAATTACCTGATTGGCTGGTCGCATGGGTTCAGAAGCCACTGGCTGGCGTTGTTGCGGCTTGGGTTTAACAGGTTCAGGCGTTGACTTAACCACCGCTTTGGGTTGAGGTTGGTTTTCAGGCTTGAGTTTGGCGGTGGGTTGCGGTGCCAGTTTTGGCTGGGTTGGTGAGGGTTCCGGTATGGAGTCAGTGGCCGGTTTCTCTTGGTGCGTGCTTTGTTTGGTCGCTTCTGGTTGGGTTCTGGAGGGCTTAGCAACCGGACTGGGAATGCTCAGATTGACGGCTATGGTTTTGGGTTGATGGGGTGCGGCCTTGTTCAGATCAACCCGTCCGTCCAGCCATAGCAAAAAAAGGCTGATGTGCGCCGCTATAGAGAATAAGAACCCCCAGTGTAAATGGGTTTTCGTCAATGTCCTTTCCATTTGAGAGATCATTGTTTTGATGCAAGACGAAAAGTTAAATATGTCATTTGTCAGAGAGGCCAATGTCTTTAAAATCACTATCCCTGATTGGCATCATCGGTTTTACAGGTTTGTTTATGCTCACATCGTGTAACCAAGCAGATCCACGGGTCACTTTTTGCCGCTATTTAGCGGTTAATCTGACTCAATCAACGGATCCAGCGGCTTGGCGAAATGAGGGATATGAAATCGTTCGGCCTGAATATGCAGCCATTCAATTGTCAGCGGGCCAACAAAGGGCCGTATGCTACTACGAATATGACGCTGTGGAGGAAAGCGTGTTGGATCATACGGATGCATTGGATGCTTACGCCACTTTGCCTTATAAGATGACATTAAATGGTGAAGATGTTGATCCATCAAAGCTTGCAGCCGCGATCAGACACGAACAGGCGACAGCCGCCAAAGCCTGGGTTGAGCAAGTGCAAACCGGTTTTAGCCGCTTAATGGATAAAATCAAGCAGCTATTTTGAGGTTTAAGCTGTACTGTCAGAGGTTTAGAACGTGTTCAGATACCGTAGCGTTCACGGTAGGTTTCGATGGCGGACAGGGCATGCTCCATTTTCGCATCTGCTTTGAGATAAGTGATGATATCCGCCAGCGTGACGATGGAAGTGACGCTCATCCCGTATTGGTTTTCCACTTCCTGGATGGCGGATAAGTCACCTTGACCTTTTTCCTGCCTATCCAAAGCCACGATGACGCCGACGGGCTGAGCGCTTTGGGCGGTTATGAGGCTGATTGATTCACGGATGGCTGTGCCTGCGGTGATGACATCATCAATAATGAGGATTTCACCTTGCAGCGGGTGGCCGACCAGGTTACCGCCTTCGCCATGTGTTTTTGCTTCTTTGCGGTTGAACGCATAGGGCGTATCTATTTGGTGTTGATCAAATAAGGCGGCGGCGGTGACTGAGGCCAGTGGAATGCCTTTGTAGGCCGGGCCATATAAAAGATCGAATGAGATCCCGGACTCGACAATGGCTTGCGCGTAGAACCGGCCCAGGTGGGCGAGGGCGCTGCCGGTATGAAATAACCCGGCATTGAAGAAATAAGGGCTGACGCGGCCTGATTTAAGAGTGAATTCCCCGAATTTTAATACGCCAGCCTGTAAGGCGAAATCCAGAAATTGTTGTTGGTAAGCTTGCATCAAGAATGTCAACAGCCTGTTAAGAGTAGCTTGCCATTATAATCATCAACAGATGTATTATCCTACTCACTTCTCTCCTTGATTTTGCCACCTGTTGTTTTGGCTGGATTTCCACGCGAATCGGTTGATGCTTGAAGATAAATGCTTTGTTTAGACTTGCTCCATGAAACGCTGGCTTGATTGGCGCATGTTGCGTATGGGGTTGCTGGGTTTTTCATCCGGTTTGCCCTTGTTATTAGTGTTCGGCACCTTGTCGTTTTGGTTACGCGAAGCGGATATTGATCGCACCACGATTGGTTTCATCAGTTGGGTTGCACTGCTATATGGCTTGAAGGTGTTATGGTCCCCGTTGGTTGATCAAATGCCTTTGCCGGGTTTGACGCGCTATTTGGGCCGCCGCCGCGCTTGGTTGTTGTTGAGTCAGTTAAGCATTATCTTGGGCCTTGTCGGCATGGCGTTGACAGATCCTGCTGAGCACCTGGATTTATTAGTCTGGCTGGCGGTGTGGGTCGCGTTTGCTTCGGCGACTCAGGATATCGTGGTGGATGCTTATCGTATTGAAATGGCTGAACTGCGTTTGCAAGGTTTGATGTCTGGTTTTTATACGACTGGTTATCGGCTGGCGATGTTCGTGGCTTCCGCCGGGGCTTTGGGGATCGCCGCGTGGTTTGATCCGGATGAAGCGACTTACCAGCACGAACCCTGGGTGATGACTTATTTGGTGATGGCGGGTTGCATGCTGGTTGGCTTATTCACAACTTTGTGCTCGCCTGAACCGGATGTGCCGTATCAAAGGCGTGATCGACAAGGTTGGGGTGCGTGGTTACACGCCGCGATCTGGCGGCCATTCAGCGATTTTATCCAACGTTATGCCTGGACGGCGTTGATTATTCTGGTATTGATCGCCAGCTATCGGATTTCCGATATCGTGCTCGGCGTGACCGCTAATGTGTTTTACAAGGATATGGGATTCACCAAGAGTGAAATTGCCTGGGTGTCTAAGGGTTTTGGCATCTATATGGTGATTTTGGGTGCTTTGCTGGGAGGTGTCGCCGTCTATCGCATCGGCATCATGCGCATGTTGTTGATTGGCGCTATTTTGGCTGCCGCGACGAATTTATTATTCGCGTGGTTGGCGACGGTAGGTCATGATTTTTGGCTGTTGGTTGCCGTGGTCGGCATGGACAATCTGAGCGCCGGCATCGCCTCAGCCGCTTTCATCGCTTATTTGTCGGGTTTGACCAATGTGGTTTACTCCGCCACTCAATATGCTTTGTTCAGTTCATTAATGTTACTGCTGCCGAAATTTCTTGGCGGATTCTCTGGCGCTATGGTGGATGGCATGGGCTATGAGTGGTTTTTTACGGTCACCGCTTTATTGGGCGTACCGGTGATTTTATGGATTCTGGTCGCCTGGCGTTATACCGATGTGGAGTTACCTTCGCGTGACTGAGTTGACGGTATTCAGTGCTTTCGTGATTGGTTTATTGGGCGGCGTTCATTGCATTGGCATGTGCGGTGGCATCGTCGGCGCGCTTTCGTTGGGTGTGCGGCATCAGGCGCGTGGCGTGTTATTGACGGGTTATCACCTCGGACGCCTGTCGAGCTATATGTTGGCGGGCGGTATCGCAGGCGGTATTGGTTATTTCGTCGCGGAAACTTTGGCTTGGCAACAAGTACTCATGCAGGTGGCGGCGGTTTTCATGGTATTGCTGGGTTGCTATTTGGCGGGCTGGTGGCAAATACTGACTCTGGTTGAGCGCTTAGGGGGTGGGTTATGGCGAAGGATAGAGCCGCTTGGGCGTGGTTTGTTGCCGGTTAAGGATTTCAGACAGGCATTGTTGATCGGTTTGCTGTGGGGTTGGTTGCCCTGTGGTCTGGTTTACAGCATGTTGTTGTGGTCGGTGTCTGCCGGGAATATTTGGCAAGGTGGCGCTTTAATGTTGGCTTTTGGTTTGGGGACTTTACCCAATTTGTTGCTGATAGGGGTCGCCGCACACCGGCTCAGGCGCTGGGTGAATGATCCCAGAATCCGGCAGTGGGCGGGAGGGCTGGTGGTGGTTTACGGCGTGTATTTGTTAGGACTGAGCTTGGTTTGAGTGGGATTTCAATTCTGCTGATCGCGTGTTTATTCTGCCTCCAGCGTTTCCCAACGTTCATAAGCCTGTTCCAATTCAGCATCAATGGTTTTTAGTCGATCATTCAGCCTTTGTAGCCCTTCGACGCCTTCTGTTTGAAAGGCCTGGGGGTGGGAGAGTGTTTTTTGTACCTTGGCTTGTTCGGTTTCCAATTTCTCAATTAAACCGGGCAGTTGGTCGAGTTCGCGTTGATCCCGGTAACTGCGCCGTTGGGTTTTTCTTGCCGGTTGGGCGTTGGTGGCTTTATCAGATTGGCTGGTTGTATTTTTTTTAGCCTGCGGCATGGCTGGTTGGCTGCGCTGGCGCAACCAGTCTTGATAACCGCCGACATAAGCGTTTACTTGGGCTTCGCCTTCAAACACCAAGGTGCTGGTCACGACGTTATCCAGAAAATCACGGTCATGGCTGACCAACAGGAGTGTGCCAGTGAAATCCAGGAGTAATTCTTCCAGTAACTCCAGGGTTTCCAGATCGAGATCATTGGTTGGTTCATCCAGAACCAGAATATTGGCGGGTTTGGTGAACAGTTTGGCTAACAATAGGCGGTTGCGTTCGCCTCCGGAGAGCGCGCTGGCGGGTTGGCGACACCGTTTGGCGGGGAATAAAAAATCGCTCAGATAGCTGATGACGTGTTTTTCTTTGCCGTTGATGGTGACTTTATCGCTGCCGCCAGCGACATTATCCAGCACTGTCTTGTTGGGATCGACCTGATTTCGCAGTTGATCGAAATAAGCGATCTCCAGCTTGGTGCCCAGCTCAATGCTTCCTTGTTCCGGTTGCAGATGACCTAATAGCAGGTTGAGCAGTGTGCTTTTGCCGCAACCATTGGGTCCGATAATGCCAATCCGGTCACCGCGTAAAATCGTGTGGGTGAAATTCCGTATCACGGGTTTGCCAGACCAGGCGTAGCATACGTTGACCGCTTCGCAGACGAGTTTGCCGGATTGCTCGGCGATATTGGTATTAAACCGGGCTGCGCCCTGGCGACGACGTCTGGCCTGAAAAGCTTCGCGCATCGCCAGCAGTTGACGTACCCGTCCTTCATTGCGTGTGCGGCGCGCTTTAATCCCTTGGCGAATCCAGGTTTCTTCCTGCGTCAGTTTTTTGTCAAAGCGTGCATTGTTTTGCGCTTCGGCGTGGTCCATTTCAGCGCGGCGACGTTGGTAGTTGGTGTAATCGCCGGGGAAATCGGTGATCCGGCCACGATCCAATTCCAGAATGCGGGTCGCCAGACGGCGTAGGAAACCGCGATCATGCGTGATGAAAACCAAACTGCCGGACCAGTCCAGCAAAAAATTCTCCAGCCATTGGATGGCTTCAATATCCAGATGGTTGGTGGGTTCATCCAGCAAGAGCAGATCAGGTTGGCGGACTAATGCCCGGGCCAGTAAAACGCGACGTTTCATGCCGCCGGATAAGGCGGCGAAATCACCGTCAGCCTGAAGTTGCATGCGCGAGAGGATTTGTCCGGTCAGTTGCTCCAGTCGCCAGCCATTGGCTGATTCCAAGGCTTGCTGGGCTTTTGCCAGCCGATGCATGGCTTGTTCTCCATGATCGTTTTGCAAGGCATTGCTGGCATCGTGATAGTCTTTCACCAATTCAGCGATGTCGCCCAGGCCATCGGCGACCACAGCAAAAACCGAACCGGATAAATCGCGTGGCGCTTCTTGCTCCAGACGTGCGATGCGCAGATTTTTGCGCGGAATGCGTTCACCTGCATCGGCTTTGATCGAGCCATCCAATATTTTGAGCAGCGTGGATTTACCTTCGCCATTACGTCCGATCAGACAAACCCGTTCATTTTCTTCAATGGTGAAAGCGATATGATCAAGCAGGGCAGGGTGGCCATAGCTGAGGTGTATATCCCGTAAAGTCATTAATGGCATCAGGCGTCACCGGGTCGTTCGGCGATAATCACTCGCACGCGTTGTTGTTCGCCGTGGCGTTCCACCGTTAAGGTGAGCGTCTCGCCCGGTTTTTTGCTGGCGACCCAGTGGAGCATCTCCATGATGTCCATGATGGGTTGGTTATCCAGCGCCGTTAATAAGTCTCCCGGGCGTATGCCTGCCCGGTCAGCCGGGCCATCCGGCAGGGTGGCGGATATCAGAATGCCCTGCTGCTGGCGCGTATTCAGCGATTCTGCCAAGGCAGGCGTCAGGGTTTGGCCGGTGAGTCCGATCCAGCCGCGAATGACCCGGCCTTGTTCAATAATTTGCTGCATAACGCCATGTGCCAATTGCATGGGAATGGCGAAGCCGATGCCATGCGATCCGCCGCTTTCCGAAAATATCGCGGTATTGATGCCGATCACTTCGCCCAACGCATTGACTAATGCGCCGCCGGAATTACCCGGATTGATCGCGGCGTCTGTCTGAATGAAATTTTCAAAATCACTGATACCGAGCTGGCTGCGTCCTGTTGCACTGACAATGCCGAATGTCACTGTTTGGCCAACGCCGAAAGGATTGCCAATGGCTAAGACCACATCGCCAACCCTCAGTTGCTGGGAGTTGCCAAGCGTGGCCACAGGGAGGTTCTCATCAGCGACTTTCAAGATGGCCAAATCGGTTTCAGGATCCGTGCCGATGGTTCGGGCTGGCAGTTGTCGGCCATCACGTAAGACGACCCGGATTTCATTTGCCTGATTGATGACATGATGGTTGGTCAGAATATAGCCTTGTCGGCTGACTAACACGCCCGAACCCAGACTGTTCTTGCGTTGATAACGTGGCGTGCTGATTCGATCACCAAACAGGTGTTGGAAAAAGGTATCATCAAACAGTGGGTGAGGTTTGCGTCGGGTGATTTTGGTGGCATAAACATTGACGACGGAGGGAGCCGCCTGATTAACGGCTTTGGCGTACGAAACCGGCCCGGCTTGCTGAGGCAGGTAATTGGCGATTGGAGGATACTGGATCAGTGAATCAGCTTGGAATAAGTCAGGTTTGACGAGCAGAATGATGAAAGCGGCCGCCAGACCGGTGGCGATTGAAGTGAATAAGAAAACGATAATGCGGTACATGCGATCACCGGGACGGGTTGTGAGTGGGATGGATTATATCGTTATGCTTTATCCAAAAGATCTACCGGAATCCATAAATTCCATCTGCGTCGCCGACTCATAGGCGGGTTGGCGATGGTGCTTGAACCAGCGGTTAAGGAACCCTATATAGGGTAATATTTATCAACGACATTAAAGTAACCATGAGCGATTCACCTTATATCTACGAAGTCACTGCGGAAAATTACCAACAAATCGTGATCGAAGGCTCTTCTCAAGTCCCGGTATTGGTTGATTTTTGGGCCAGTTGGTGCCAGCCCTGCCAAATGTTGATGCCGGTTCTGGCGCAATTGGCGGATGAGTATCAAGGCAAATTCGTGCTGGCCAAGATCAATACGGAGGAGCAACAGGCGATTGCCGCGCAGTTTGGTATACGCAGCATTCCGACAGTCAAGTTGTTCAAAAATGGTGCCGAAGTGGATCAGTTTGCGGGTGCTTTGCCAGCTGAACAAATCCGCGCTTTTCTCGATAAACATTTGCCGCGTGAGACTGATGGCGTGGCCGCCGCCGCTCAACAATTGCTGGAGGCTGGGGATGCGAATGGCGCTTTGGCGATGTTGACGCCGGCGCAGGCAAAAGACCCGGGGAACTGGGCATTGGCGTTGATGATGGCGCAGGCACATGGGGTTTTGCAGGATTGGGATGCGGCAATGCAGATATTGGATGTTATGCCTCAGGAAGAACAAGATAAATCTGCGGCGAAAATATTGCGCGGCCAAATTTATTTTGGTCGGCATGCGCCAACGGATGATGAGTTGGCCGCTTGTCAGCAACGTTTACAACATGATCCGGATGACAGCGAGGCGCGATACCAGTCAGCCTTGGCGGTCGTGTTGCAGCAGGATTTTTCCACAGCGATGGAATTGCTATTGGATTTGATGAGGCGGGATCGTGAATATGGTGATGGTGCCGCGCGCCAAGCTTTGTTGATGTTGTTTGACATGTTGGGCGATCATCCGCTGGTTGCCCAGGGGCGTCGGCGTTTGTTTAACTTGATGCATTAAGGAATTGACATGACCGAACAACAAGCGCTTGAGATGCAAGCTTACGCTTGGCGTAAGTTGGTGGGACATTTCCAAAAGCGTACGGATGTGCAAAATATTGATTTGATGACGCAAGCGGGTTTTTGCCGCAATTGTATGTCCAAATGGCTGGCTGGTGGCGCTCAATCTATTGGCGTGGCGATGGATGATGAACAGGCGCGCGAACATATCTACGGTATGCCATATGCCGAGTGGAAGGCGCGATACCAAAAACCGGCCAGTGCTGAGCAAATGGCGGCATTCCGCCATCTCAGTAAGGACGATATCACGGAATGAGTACTTCTCATGCCGGGGTGCCTTGCCTATCAGGGTGGGTTTGATGGCGGTTAATATGAAGATCAAACGGGTTTGAATGCGGTTATGGATGATCAACAGACTTCAGACGAAGGGGATTTGGCGACTGACTTGTCTGACCCCAAACTCAAGCGTCCGCCTATGTATAAAGTGTTGTTGTTGAATGATGATTACACCCCAATGGAGTTTGTGGTGCATGTGCTGGAGCAATTTTTTCAGATGAATCGGGAAAAAGCGACTCAGGTGATGATGCAAATCCATACCAGGGGCATGGGCAATTGTGGCCTCTACACGCGTGATATTGCTGAAACCAAAGTCGCTCAGGTCAATGATTACTCTCGCGCTAACCAACACCCCTTGATGTGTGAAATGGAAGCAAACTGAGCGGATTAATCCGCTATTTCCGAGAACGGGGCGAAATGCTTTGTTTGACAAAAAAACTGCGCCGCCATAGCATGCGCGTTTAAGCGGAGCGTAGCGCAGCTTGGTAGCGCACCACAATGGGGTTGTGGGGGTCGGAGGTTCGAATCCTCTCGCTCCGACCAATTTAGATTTTACGAATATGTTTTTTAAAGGACTGGTAAAAGCATACGTAGTTATTCCGTATATTCAGAGGGTTGCCCTCGGCAAATTGAATTTTGGTTATTAACTTTGTGATGACGAAGTTAGCTTGCGAGTAATGGAGTATTAGTATGAAGAATTTTACGGTCTTTTCATTTCTCAGTGGCCATGTTCTGGCGCTTATTCTGTTGTCATTCGGTAATGCGCAAGCGTCAGGTTTCGCTGTGCCTGAAAAGTCCGCATCTGGCGTGGGCATGTCTAATGCGTTAACAGCGAATATCCATGATGTTGGTGCCATACCTTATAACCCTTCGCTTGGTGCTTTTCATGATAGCGCCAGTGTTTCCGAGCACATGTTGGCTATACAAGCCAAAGTCGCGGTGACGCCTGAGGGTGGTTCTTATACGGAAAGTCAGGGGCGGGATCATGTCTTTGTGCCAGGATTGGCGATCAATATTCCGTTTGAAGACAAGTATGCATTTAATCTGAATGTCAATGTGCCTTTGGGTTCAGAAACGAAATGGCCTGAAGGGACTTTTCCTCTTTCTTCAGTAAATCCAATAGTTAATGCGGCGCAACCGACGGAAAGCCGACTTGAGGTGGTGCGTATGTCGCCCAGTTTGGCGTTTAAGCTCGGTGAAAATTCAGCCCTTGCTTTTGGTATTGACCATTACAAAGTCAAAACGGTCATATTGGACGCGGTAGCCAAACAGAATAGTTTAGATGGTGATGGCTGGGGTTTGAACGCTTCCTTAACCCATCGGATTACGCCTCAATTAACGTTCGGCGCGGATTATCATTCCATTGGTTCAATTGATGCGAGAGGCGAGACAACGCTTGTTGCCAACGGTACGTCTGGATATGCGAGGCTCCATAATATTTCCACGCCGTGGAGCTTGCAATTGGGTCTGGCTCTGGAGGTGACTCCGGATTTTATGATGGAATTTGATTTCACCCGTACGGGCTGGAGCACCTATAGGGTTCTGGAAATTGAGTCTGTCAGTCCGACAACCAGCGATAATTATTGGGAAAATGCGGATGCCTACCATTTTGGCTTTAAGTATGAGTTGAGTAACCATTTACGTTTCCGTGCTGGTTATACCTATGACCAGACTCCGCAGGGTGATAATTACTTCAGCGCACGTTCTCCTGATAGTGATCGTCATTTATTCAGTATCGGTATGGGATACGATGTTGGCGGAGGCCTGACTTTGGATGTTGGTTATATGTATGTCCGGTTAGAAGATCGAACTGTTGCATCTACTACACCAGCACCGACAACGTTGGCTTCCACTGAGTTGAACGGCACGGATGCTTACAATGGCGTCTATGAAACGGATGCACATTTGTTAGGCGTGAGTTTGACGCAGAAATTCTAGAGGCCGGAGCCTTTGGCTGCTTGACGATAACAAGGTGATTGAAATGCGTTATTTGGCTTTATTGTTGGTGATCCTCACATTTCCGGCCATTGCTGATGTTCAATCCAAAGTCGTCAAATATCAGGATGAAGAGACGGCGTTAACGGGTTATTTGTACTGGGATGATGCGATTAAATCACCGCGTCCCGGCATATTGGTTATTCATGAATGGTGGGGATTGAATGACTATGCCCGAAAACGGGCGAGTCTGTTGGCTGAACTGGGTTATGTCGCGTTTGCAGCCGACATGTATGGCACTGATAAAGTGACCGAATCTCCGGGGCAGGCTGAGGAATGGATGCGTGAGGTGACGGCGGATGTTGAGGGTTGGCGGTCGCGTGCGGCGTTGGGTCTGCGTCAATTGCAGGTGAGCGGCTTGGTTGATGGGGACCATTTAGCCGCGATTGGTTATTGTTTCGGCGGTGCCAGTGTGTTGCAGATGGCGTATGCCAACGCCAATCTGAAAGGCGTGGTGAGCTTCCACGGCGCATTGCCTGCGGCACCTGAGGAGGCGCGGGGTAATATTAAGCCAAGCATTCTGGTGTTACACGGCCATGCTGATACTTTCATCGCGCCTGAGGTGGTCGCTAATTTCCGTGAAAAACTGGATGAAGCGGGAGCTGATTGGGAGATGAATACCTATGGTGGTGCAGTACATGGATTCACCAACCCAAATGCAGCTAAGCATGGCATCTCGAATCTTCGTTATGATGCTAAAGCCGACAAGCGTTCATGGGCGCGGATGCAGGCTTTTTTCGCCGAATTATTTTCAGACTGATGTCAAGACGTCAGCAGCCATCGGATTCAGTTTTATATTAACGTGGATACATCGCCGAAACAGCCGCTTGAACTGACTTATTATTCAGACATTCTGTGTGTATGGGCCTATATATCGCAGCCAAGGATTGATCAAGTTACCGAGCAATTCTCCGATAAGGTGTCGATTGATTATCGTTTTTGTTCAGTATTTGGTGACGTGGCCCATATGATCGGCCGAAACTGGGCTAAGCATGGCGGCTATGCGGGATATGCTGATCATCTCTGTAAGGTCATCGCAGAATTTGATTACGTTAAGCTGCATCCTGATTTATGGCGGCGTAATCAACCAGTTTCATCAACGCCTGCGCACTTGGTTGTGAAAGCCTTGCAGCGCGTGGATAAGGGGCGCTGCCGGGATTTGTTGTGTGAATTGCGGACAAGGTTTTTCACGCAATGTATGGATATCAGTCAGTGGCTGGTGTTGCAAGATGCTTTGATGGAGATTGGGGTATCCACTAAAGATGTTCAGGATGCGATGCATTCTGGTCTGGCTTATGCGGATTTGGAAGCGGATCGCCGCAATCAACAAACTTTCATGATACAAGGCAGCCCTACGATTCTGTTAAATGAAGGCCGCCAAAAATTATATGGCAATGTAGGTTTCCGCGTCATTGAAGCGAATATTGATGAGTTGTTGCGATCATCGGTTGCGGGCGTGGCGAGTTGGTGTTGATAATGAAATTATTCAAAATATTGAAACTCATGCTCAATTATTGCGGTCTGATTGTTTTGTTGTTTTCAACTGCAGCATGGGCAGCAGACAAGCGCAGCAGTTTCAGCCTGCAATTTGAGAACGATATGCTGGGTAATGGCACGGATCAGCATTATACCCATGGTTTCAGGCTATCCAGCACTCATGAAGAAAAACGCGAAGATGCGCTCAAGGCTTTGCAAGCGATTGCGGATCAATTACCGGGTATGGGTGCCGAATGCGCTGAAGATATTAATTGGCTTTATAATTTCAGTGTGGGGCAGAATATGTTCACCCCGCTTGATATTTGGGATCCATTCCCGATTGAGGATGATCGTCCGTATGCCGGTTGGCTGTATTTTAATTTTGGTTTGTCGGCAGATAAGCGTGATATCAAAAGCAATTGTAAAAAGATTAAACAGCTTTCCGATACCCTGGATACATTAGAGTTGAGTTTGGGGGTGGTTGGCCCGGCCTCCCAGGCCGACCATGTACAAACCTTAGTGCATGATGTTTTTGGTGGTGTGGATCCAAAAGGTTGGGGCCATCAACTGAAAAATGAGCCAGTTGTCAATTTGACATACAATCGTCAGTGGCGATTTGCTGGTGAAGAACAAGATCATTGGGATGTTATTCCACACGCCGGATTTGCGTTGGGCACGGTGTACACCTATGCGAATGCTGGTGCGACAGTGCGTCTTGGGCAAGCGTTAAACACTGACTATGGTCCACCCCGTATCCGACCGAGCGTGCCTGGTTCGGATTTTATTAAATCCGGTCCCAAACCAGATGTGTCCTGGTATTTGTTTGCGAGCGTGGAAGGCCGCGTGGTGGCGCGCAATATTTTTCTGGATGGTAATACTTTCGCCGACAGCCATAGCGTGGATAAGTACCCTTTAGTGGGGGATGTGCAAACTGGCGCTGTGCTGCGGTATAAGGATATGCGCCTCTCTTTCACCAATATTCTCCGCAGCCGCGAATTCAAAAAACAGCAAGAGTCCTCTGAATTTGGCGCTTTGACGTTAACGCTGATGTTTTAGACAGAGCGTTCTTTCCTATTGTTTTACTGGCTGGAGTCCAAATATCTCAAAGGGAAGTGAAACCTGAATTTGATTACCTTCATTACCTTGTATTTAAGGTTTTGATGCGCCATATAAGTCAGGTATTCTTAACGCTGAACTTTTGAGGCTTCATTCAGTCTCACGTTTACCTAAGTTGTATTAAGCCTTCGGGAGGCAAGAAATCATGAATCGTTATGACTCTGCTATCGCCAGTGGCGTAAGCCAGTCTGTACCTGTCAATAAAGTACTCAAGAACACTTACATGCTATTGTCAGCCACGCTAATCTGGAGTGCTGTCTTAGCGGTTGTATCAATGGCTTTGAATCCGTCGCCATTGGTGTCTTTGGGTACTTCCATCGTCGCTATGTTGCTGTTGTGGTTTGTATTGCCGCGTACCGCGAATTCCAGCGCTGGTGTCGGCATGGTGTTCTTGATTACCGGCTTGTTGGGTTTTGGTCTTGGCCCAACCTTGAATCACTATGCTGCTGTGCCAAATGGTGGCCAGATCATCTCAACGGCATTTGGCGGCACTGGCGTTATTTTTCTGGGTTTGTCGGCTTATGCCTTGACGTCAAAGCGTGATTTCAGCTTTATGGGTGGATTCATCTTTATTGGCATGATGGTCGTTATGCTAGCCTCTTTGGTGGGCATTTTCGTCCAGATTCCGGCGCTTAGCCTGGCAATCTCCGCCGCTGTGGTGTTATTGATGTCCGGCTTGATTCTGTTTGAGACCAGCCAGATTGTGCGTGGCGGCGAAACCAATTATATCTTTGCCACCATCAGCTTATACCTGAGCATCATTAATTTGTTCACGGCTCTCCTGCATTTGTTGGGATTCATGAGTGGTGATGATTAATTTCATCTTTGTTTGAGAGTAGAAAAAGCCCGGCATTGCCGGGCTTTTTTAGCCGGGTAATTGGAGACTATTGATGGAGACACCCACTTGGTTGCAAATCGGTTCTGCGGTTTTAATCATCGGTTTTCTGATTTATTTATGGCCCGCTGCTAGGCACTGGGCGAAGAACAGTCCTAAGATGGTGAAAGGCGATCTGGCTGGCGTGCTGATTCCTTTTGGCGGCGTGGTTTTGTTTGTCATTCTACTGATGATGTCAGTTTAATCGTTGTATGACGGATACTGGCGTCCAGCAGAATAAGGTTGGTGGGATTTCGCAGTGAACGTGGTTCTGCATTATGATGCAGTCCATTTTTTATGCGGTTAAAGTGCTTCTATGTCTGTGCCTTCATTTCATGATTATTATCCAACGCCGGGTGCATTGAGTGACCAGGTGATTCTTATCACTGGTGCTGGTGATGGTATTGGTCGCGCCGTCGCGCTTGCTTGCGCCAAGCATGGTGCGACGGTCATTTTACTGGGTAAAACGGTTGATAAGTTGGAGGCTGTTTACGATCAGATAGAAGCGATGAGTGCGCCGCAGGCAGCCATTTATCCGATGGATTTGGAAGGCGCGACACCAAATGATTTTGCGCAAATGGCTGATGCTATCCAATCGAATTTCGGTGTCTTGCATGGCATTGTGCATAATGCGGCGCAATTACCTTATCTGTCGCGCTTAAAAGACCATGAGGCGGACGATTGGATGGAGGTCATGCAAGTTAACCTGAACGCGCCTTTTTTGTTGACGCAAGCTTGTTTGACTTTATTACAGGCCGCTGATCAGGCCAGCGTGATTTTTACTGGTGATAGCGTTGCTGTTGAGCGCCAACCTTTCTGGGGTGCTTATGGCGTATCCAAGATTGGCGTTGAGGCATTAGCTGACATTTGGGCGAAAGAGCTGGCCAGGATGGCCATTCGGGTGAATGTGGTTGATCCAGGTCCAACGTTAACCGCTTTGCGTAAGAAGGTTTTCCCAGGTGAAAGCAATCTTGATCTACAACGACCTGAACAAATCACCCGGGCTTATTTATGGCTACTGAGCCTGGATAGTCAATCTATCCATGGAGAGCGCATCAAAATTCAGCTAGGTGTTTGATTGGCTTATCCTTTGATTTCTCGCAATAGCATCGGTTATCGGTTGGCTTGACGTGGTAACGATGGAAAGAATGGTGCAGAAGTTTATCGGCTTTGCGGGTGTGGGCGCTGTGGCGACGATCATCCAGTATGGGCTTTTGATCGTTCTGCATGAGGGTTTTGGCGTTTATACCCTATATGCATCCGGTTTTTCCTATATCGTCAGCGCAATACTGAATTATTTAATGAAATATTATTGGGTTTTTCGCAGCAAAAATGCGCATTATACGGCTGCGCCACGATATGCGGTGATTTCTTTAGTCGGCCTTAATCTGAATCTGTTGGTGATGTATTTAATGGTTGATATGGCGAATTTACATTATCTCATCGCTCAGGCTGCGGCGACTCTGTTGGTTTTGTTCTGGGGATTCTTCGCGAATGCCCACTGGACATTCAAACATTGAGGCGATTACAGTAAGGCCTGATTCTGGAGTGTTTAGGCCAGTGAGTTTACGTATGAATTTCGCCTTGTTCATCATGGTTCCGCCATTATCCAGATAACTTTTGGTATTGATAAACCCAGGTTGCCAGAGTGAAAATTTTGCTTTTTATTCTTTCTGCTGTGGTTTTACTAACTCTGGCGATTTTGTCCGGGTTTCTATCAAAGGACGATGCAAAGCTATTACCGTCAGCAACGGAGAGTGTTCCATCTGGGAATGTTCAGCAAACCCCGCCAGCTAATGAGAGCGCCGAAGACAACAGGGGCACGCAGGATCTATACCAGGTGATTCAACAGCAGGATGCGCCAGTTAAATTGGATGATCATGGCCTGCTTGAGATAGATGCGCCGAAGGCGGCGTCTCTAACCCAAAATCAATGGCGAATGTTGGAGGAGAAAGTGAAGGTTACAAACCAGCATATTCAGAATGGCATTATGAAGTTCGATCAGGATATGAACCTGCTGTTTGATCATCGTATGGATTAACCTATCGTTTAAGCAGTGTTCATTCAGTTCGGTGGGTTTATTGAGTGATCAGGCGCCTCTGCAATCAGTCTCCGTCAAAGTGGTTGACCGCGTGACGTTTTGCACCTGAAATCCTCGTAATATTGCAAAGTGCTTTTAATCCGCCTCTGTTATATTGCCTGCCAATCGGGTTTGGGGGCTAAGCATGAAGCAACGTCATTTATCGCAACACTATTCTCAGCAATTTAATGCGGATCTTGAGAAGATTCGCACCAATGTATTGGCCATGGGCGGCATGGTCGAGCAGCAATTGGAGCAGGCCATAAAAGCATTGAAATCCGGTTTGACGGATAGAGCTGAAATGGTTGTCGCCAATGATTATAAAGTGAATGCTTACGATGTGGATATTGATGAGCAGTGCGCCAAGATTTTAGCGCTCCGCCAGCCCACAGCGAGTGATTTGCGTCTGGTGTTGACGGTGATTAAAACAACGGCGGATTTGGAGCGCATCGGAGATGAGGCGAAGCGGGTGGCGCGTATGGCGATTCGCACCGGTTCTTCGGGTTCTGGACGGAATCTGTATTTACGCATTGAGCATTTAGGCGTCCAGGTCAAAAACATGCTGCATTCAACGCTGGATGCCTTTGCGCGGATGGATGTGGATGAGGCGATTAAAGTGGCGGGTGGAGATGGACGGATTGATCAGGAATATGAAGGCATTATGCGGCAAAGCATGACATATATGATGGAAGATCCGCGTTCTATTCCACTGTTGATGGATATTATCTGGTCTGCGCGGGCGTTAGAGCGGATTGGTGATCGTTGTTGCAATATTTGTGAATATGTTATCTATTTCGTGAAAGGTAAGGATGTCAGGCATACCAGTTTGCAGCAAATTCAAGCGGAGTTTGGTGAATAGCCGGAAGCTGTCTAGCGTTAACGAATTGCTAAGGTGGAACTGCTCAAGTCTCCCAATCCATCAGTATTGTAAAAGTCACCATGAGTTATCTACGCCATATCCATGCTTGTAATCCGCAGATTGAAGAGCCTTTGTTGCCTTGGTTGATTGATGGGGTCGAGATGGGCCATTTGCGCCCCGACTTCGCACGTCATTTAACGACCTATCCCGATATTTTCAGGTTTTATCAGGACGCCATTCATTGGCGTCCGAATCAGACGGACTTTGCTGAGCGCAGTGCCATATTGGGTAAGGTGGTGAAGGAACTATCGCAGGCGCAGCATATTCCTCCTTTGTTGGGTGAGTTTTACCCGGTTACGGCCAGTGGTCGTGAATCGGCGTTAGCGGTTATTGATCGGGTGGCGGCCGGTTATTTTGGTCTGCGTGCTTTTGGTCAGCACTTAAACGGTTATGTACGTACGGATGATGGGATAAAAATGTGGGTTGGTAAGCGGGCGCAAGATCGTCAGCTATACCCTGGCGCATTGGATAATATGGTCGCTGGTGGCGTGCCCTATGGCTTGTCGTTAGCGCAAAATCTGGTTAAGGAGTGTTATGAAGAGGCTGGCATGTCGGAAGACTTGGCCAGGCAGGCGCGACCAGTCGGCGTGATCACTTATCGCCGGTTGTCGGATCGTGGTTTGCGACCAGATGTGATTTATTGTTATGACATTGAATTGTCCGATGACTTTATGCCCGAAAATACCGATGGGGAAGTTGAGTCTTTTGCTTTGTTGCCGATTGACGAAATTGCACGGCTCGTTCATCAAACGGATCAATTCAAATTGAACTGTAATTTAGTGGTGGTTGATTTCTTACTGCGCCATGGTTTTATCTCACCAGATGATCCTGATTATTTGGCGATTAATCAGGGACTCAGACAGTTTGCGGTGTAGATCATGAAATATCGGTGGATTTTGTCGGTTCTGTTGTTTGGCGTTTGCGCGCTGGCTTATGCGAAGACTCAGATTGTTTCGCTGGGGGATCTGAATCCGGAAAAACAGCATCGGCGCAGTGCTGTATGGATCGCTCAGGCGTTGGAGAATTACCATTATATTAAACCGGATATTAATGATCGCCTGGCCAAACTGGCCTTTGCCCGTTATCTGAAGGCATTGGATGCCAACCGTAATTTTTTATTGCGTGATGATATTGAGCATTTCAAACGTTATCGCGATCAGTTTGATGATAGCTTTGTCAGCGGTCATCTGGATCCGGCTTATCGCCTGTTCAAAACATTCCGGCAGCGTGTGCGTGAACGGGTCGATCATGCGAAAGACCTGCTGGATTCGCATCGTTTTGACTTTACGTTAAATGAGCGTTACACCTTTGACCGTTCCGAAGCGGATTGGGCGGAAAATCATGCCATATTGGATGAAATCTGGCGTAAGCGGGTGAAAAATGACTTATTGGCGGAATATTTATCTAAGGATGCCGATGAGTCATTTGATTTCATTGAAATTAAAGCAACCCTGCATAAACGTTACGATAATCTGGCGCGCCGCGTAATGCAGATGAATGCGGAAGATGTTTTCCAACTCTTTGTTAACGCATTTACTTTGAGCATTGAACCGCACACCAGTTACATGGCACCGCGCATTTCAGAGAATTTTGATATTGGCATGCGCTTGTCGCTACAGGGTATTGGTGCTGTATTGCGCACGGATGATGAATATACGCAGATATTACGTGTTGTGCCCGGTGGTCCCGCCGCCAAAAGTGGTGAGATACGCCCAGGCGATCGTATTGTCGGCGTAGGACAAGGACGCCGTGGCGTTATGGAGGATGTCGTTGGTTGGCGTTTACAGGATGTCGTGGATTTGATCCGTGGCGAAAAAGACTCCATCGTGCGCTTAAATATCACGCCCAAACGTGAAGGCCCAGGTGGGCGGTCGCATGAGGTGGTGCTGACGCGCGATCAAATTAAGTTGGAAGATAAGGCGGCTAATCATCATATTTTGCAAGATGATGCGTTCGGCGGCCTGCGCATCGGTGTGATTGAAATTCCGACGTTTTATCGGGATTTCGCCGGTGAAGCGTCGGGTAAGGCGAATTTTCGCAGTACCACGCGTGATGTGCGCAAGCTATTGATTAAAATGAGAAAATCAGGAGTCGAAGGTGTCATCATTGATTTACGTAACAATGGTGGCGGATCGTTGTCGGAGGCAACCGAGTTAACCGGTTTGTTCATCAAACAAGGACCCATCGTGCAAGTGAAGCGATCCTCCGGGGATGTCGAAATCGAACGTGATGCGGATCCTGAGCAAATTTACCGAGGGCCTTTAGCTGTATTGGTCAATCGCAACAGCGCTTCAGCCTCTGAAATATTTGCGGGTGCGATTCAGGATTATCGGCGTGGTTTGGTGATTGGTGAGCCAACCTTCGGTAAAGGCACCGTGCAGACTCTGGTTAATTTGGGTGATTATTTGAAAACAGGAAAGAAATTAGGTCGGTTAAGGTTGACCATGGCGCAATTTTTCCGGGTGCAGGGAGCCAGTACCCAACATAAAGGCGTCGTGCCGGATATTGTTTTCCCCACAGCGAAAGGTGCCGATGAACATGGCGAGCGGGCGTTGGATCATGCCTTGCCTTGGGCGTCAATACGCCCTGCGGCGCATACGGCACAAGCCAATTTGCCGTTGGCTCTGGTGCGTGAGCAGAGTCGGCAGCGGGTGGCCAAGGATCCTGGCTTCAACTATCTTTTGGCGCAAGAAAATGAATTGATGCGCATAGATGCCATCAAGGATATTTCACTCCATGAAGCTGAACGGCGTACAGAACGGGAACAGCGTGAAAGACGTCAGTTAGCTTACCGCAATCAGTTGCGTTTATATCGTGGCTTGCCAGCGCTGAAGACCCTGGAGCGACAGGATGAACTGGAGTTAGCCGCTCAGGCGGATGATGATCCTGAAGAAATTCAGCGCATTATGCTGGATGAATCCGCCAGAGTGTTGGTTGATTACATCCATGCTCACCAACCGATGACTGCACAAGCGGATTAATCGTTTTTCACCCAACATATTTCCTTCTGATGTTTTCATGGTTTATCTGCCGCAGGTTTATCGCTGTGCGGATAAATCAGCAACAGATCCATTCAAAGTCTTCATCATTTTAAGAGATTTCCCGCGTAGTGATTTTTTCAAAGGGTCTTTCCGATGTAGAACTCATATCCGTTCTCAATGAAAAGTTAGCGCGCTTGCACGCCTTGGATAATCTGGATCAAGTATTTAGCGTACGCATTGGGTTAGAAAAAGAAAGCTTGCGAGTGGCCGCCAATGGTCATTTGGCGCAGACGCCGCATCCGGCCGCGTGGGGCGCGGCGTTAACGCATGCCGGGATAACCACAGATTATTCGGAATCCTTACCGGAATTTATTACACCCCCCATGTCTGATGCCGGGCAGGCGTTGGATTTTCTTGCTGATCTGCAAAGTTATGCGTATCAACGCCTGCCCGGGGAGATGTTGTGGGCGACCAGCATGCCTTGTGCTTTATCGGGCGATGGTGCTGACATCCCGATTGCAGATTATGGCCGTTCAAATCTTGGTCGGATGAAGCGTATTTACCGTATTGGATTAGGGCATCGATATGGCCGGGTGATGCAGATCATCGCTGGCGTACATTTTAATTGGTCTATGACACCGACATTCTGGCCTGTGTATCGTCGTTTGACTGGCGCGGAAATGGATGCCACCACATTACGTGATGCGACTTATATGGGGCTAACGCGTAATATTTTGCGTTTTGGTTGGTTGATTCCCTATTTGTTTGGCGCTTCGCCTGCGGTTTGTCAGACATTCTTTCCCCATGGTCAAAGTGATCTGCCGAAATTTGATGAACAGACCTATTATGAGCCTTACGCCACATCCTTGCGCATGGGAGACATCGGGTATCAAAACAGCAAGGAAGAAGGTTTGGGTTTCAAGGTTTGCTATAACGATGTCAAATCGTATGCCCGGAGTTTGTTGCATGCGATCACGACGCCAGCGGAGTTGTGGCGACGCATTGGGGTGAAAATACAAGGTGACTATCGGCAGTTGAATACCAATATTCTGCAAATTGAGAATGAATACTATAGTTCAGTACGCCCCAAGCAACCATTGGCTGGCCTGGAAAGTCCGGCACTGGCGTTGTTGGATCGTGGTATAGACTATATTGAGTTACGTTCGCTGGATGTGAATGCTTATCACCCATTAGGGGTGGATGAAGAGCAACTGCGCTTTCTGGAGTCTTTTATGCTGACAGGCTTGTTGTTGGACAGTCCGCCATTGACCCAATGCGAGCAAATGGAAGCGAATCAAAATCTACTTAAAGTGGCTCATTATGGGCGCGAGCCGGGTTTGACGCTGGAGCGCAATGGCCATCGGGTGACGTTGCAAAATTGGGGCATGCAATTCATGCATATGATGTTGCCAGTGGCGGAATTGCTGGATCAAATTCATCAAACTGATGTTTACGCGGAGGCGTTGGATGGGCAAATGACGAAAATCCGCCATGCTGAATTGACGCCATCCGCCCGCATGCTGCGTGAAATGCATGAGAATGGCGAAGGTTTTTACGATTTTGCCCGGCGTTTATCCACGAAGCATCATCGGTTCTTTAATGAGCGGAGTGTCTCCTCCAGGCACCAGACGGAATTTGATGCGATGTCGGCAAAATCCTACCAACGACTGGAGGAGATTGAATCGACCCAACAGCAGGACTTTGATCAATTCTTAGCCGATTACTTCGCACCGATTGAACGTGCCGTAAAATAAACTGCATCTCTTAATTTTCCCCTGACATCAAACGGACTGTGTATTTGTGTTATTCGCCAAGCGTCTTAAAGAAAGCTTCTTTATCTTGGGTTGCCTTGCGGTGGGTTACTTCCTGTTGGCGTTGGCGTCCTATGCGCCTGAGGATCCGGGTTGGAGCTATGTCGGTGAACGTGAACAGGCCGAAAACCTGGCCGGCACCGTAGGAGCCTGGACGGCAAGCGTATTACTCTCGCTATTTGGACTGAATGCTTATCTCGTTCTGGGTTTGCTGATGTGGATGGCCTGGGTAGGGTTCCGGGAACGTCATAGCACTATCGATCAATCATTGGATTGGGCGCGCTGGTCGGGTTTTCTCTTGATCATTCCCGCTGTATCCGCGTTAATGGATTTGCATATCCAGGCTGATCATTTGCCCGAAGGGGCGGGCGGTATTCTTGGAACGGGGTTGTTAAATTTCGGCGTGGGCTACTTTAATGTGGCTGGCGCGGCGTTATTGTTTTTGGCGATGGCGTCAATCGGTTTGACGTTATTCACGGGTTTGTCCTGGTTGATGATGATTGATGCTTTGGGGGAACTGGTACTGAAAGCTTTCCGTCGGCTTAAAAGTTTGATCAGCGCTTTTCATCCATCCACTTTATACAAAGTGGAAAACCGGCCAGTAGAATCCCGTAAAAAACCCCGGAAACGCACGGAGAAAAAAACGCCGCCTTTAATTGAGGCACCAAAACCTGAATTCGAGTCGGAAGTGAAACCCAAGTCCAAACCCCGGGTTGCCAAACGTGTCCAACAGCAGACAGTTCATGCCTCTTCTGCGGTGGAACCCATGGACAATCTACCTTCATTGGATTTCTTGGATCCGCCCCAGCCGAATCCTGAGCAACTTTCAGAAGCGGAATTGCAGGCCATGTCTGCGCAAGTTGAGCGTAAGCTGGCCGATTTCTCGATTACCGCTGAAGTGGTCGCCGTGCATCCAGGCCCGGTGGTCACGATGTTTGAATTACAACTTGCGCCGGGCACCAAGGCGAGCAAAGTCACCAATCTGGCCAAGGACTTGGCACGGGCTTTGTTGGTGGTTTCCGTGCGGGTGGTTGAAGTGATACCGGGCAAATCCGTGATTGGTTTGGAAATACCCAATCCGAAACGGGAAATGGTGTATCTCAGCGAAATCTTATGTTCGGCTTCCTATACGACCTCCCAATCGCCTTTAACCTTATCTCTGGGAAAAGATATTGTGGGCGAACCTGTGGTGGCTGATCTCGCCAAGATGCCGCATGCGCTGATTGCAGGTACGACGGGTTCAGGTAAATCCGTTGCGATTAACACCATGATTCTGAGCTTGCTTTATAAATCGACGGCGCGGCAAGTACGCTTAATCATGATTGATCCGAAAATGCTGGAACTGTCGGTTTATGAAGGTATTCCCCATCTATTGACGCCCGTGGTCACGGATATGGATGAAGCCGCCAATGCTTTGCGTTGGTGCGTGGCTGAAATGGAGCGACGCTACCGTTTGATGGCGGCGCTTGGGGTGCGCAATATCAATGGGTATAACAAAAAAATCGCTGCGGCGGAAAAAGCGGGCGAACCTTTGCCAGATCCATTATTTATCGCCGAGCCTAATCCCATTACGGGCGAGTTGCCGGAAATGCGTTACCTGGATGACCTGCCTTACATCGTCATTGTGATTGATGAGTTGGCCGATATGATGATGGTGGTGGGTAAAAAGGTTGAAGAACTGATCGCGCGTCTCGCTCAAAAAGCGCGCGCGGCGGGGATTCATTTGCTGTTGGCCACGCAACGTCCTTCAGTGGATGTCATCACTGGTCTGATCAAAGCCAATATCCCCACGCGCATCGCTTTTCAGGTTTCTTCACGGGTGGATTCACGAACGATTCTGGATCAAATGGGTGCCGAACATCTGTTAGGGCATGGTGATATGTTGTTTTTGCCATCTGGTACCAGCATTCCTCAACGTGCGCATGGTGCTTTTGTGGATGATCATGAAGTGCATCGGGTGGTGGATTTCCTGAAGCAATTGGGTCAGCCGGACTACGTTGATGAGATTTTGCAGGAATCCAGCGAAGTGATTCCGGGCCTATCGGCTGAAGCCTCCGGCGTCACGCTGAATACAGAGGATAGTGATCCATTGTTTGACGAAGCCGTGAAAATCATCACCGAATCCCGGCGTGCCTCTGTTTCTGGCGTGCAACGGCGGTTAAAGATTGGTTATAACCGGGCGGCGCGTTTGGTGGAAGAAATGGAGCGTATCGGCATTGTCAGCCAGCCCGATCATAAGGGGAACCGGGAAGTGATGGCTCCACCGCCCGTGGGAGACTGAAAAAATATGCGTGGTTTGATTATAAGCTTATGTTTCTTCTGTCTGGTTGCTGAGGCAGGCCCGGGTCGAGAGGCTTTGACGGCTTTTTTACAGAATCTGGATACGCTGCAAGCTGATTTCACTCAGACGGTTTATGACTTGGAGAATGGCCGACAGGGTGTTTCCAATGGCATCTTCAAATTAAGGCGGCCTGATCGTTTCCGGTGGGATTATCAAGCGCCGGAAGCACGTTTGATTCTGGCGGATGGTCGTGATTTATGGATTGTTGAGAATGATTTGGAACAAATCACCCAATACCACCAAAGCATGGCTTTGAGGAATACGCCAGTCACCATTTTGTTGGCGAATAAACCTTTGGATGAGGCTTTCGCGGTTAAGGAACGTGGCCTATATGCTGACCTGTTCTGGCTGGAACTCAAGCCACATGACGCGGAAAGTGATGTGGAGCAGGTATTGCTGGGTTTGAGCGAGGATCAACTGGAGCAGTTGGAATTGACGGATAAATTTGGTCAAATCACGCAATTCCGTTTTTCCGCCATGCGCAAAAATCCGGTGCTATCTGATGATGAATTTGCTTTCCAGCCGCCGGAAGATTGGGATGTATTCGCCCACTGATTCCACTGAACGGCGTGATGGGGCTGCTAATCTTCGCCGATGACGCGCTCTTCACGCGGTGCGCTCAATAATTTCTCTGCCTCAATCTGGGTTTTAGCGTAAATCAATCGACACTCTGTCTGGGGTTCCTCGGCCATCTCTGTACGCCGTTCACGCGCCAGGATACGCGCCGCTTTGAAATTGTCTTGTGTATCAATGTATTCCAGCTTTTTGGTGTTGGTCGCCGGATTGTGGGTCACATAATAAATGAAATAAGGCATGTGATCTGAACGGTGAGTGATATGGGATCACAGTAGCATGTTTTACCATGACCAAAAACCGCTGGAATTTCGATCAATTCAATATACCTGTGGCGCTTGAAAAGATGGCTGACGTATTTCGCGCCAGGATAGGGCATAAAAAAATCGACAGAACAGCGATTGATGCCACTAATCGACCAATGCCGCAATCATCATAGACCAGAGTTCATGATCAGAAGGCGTTGCTTTGGATGATAAGGCAAAGGTGCAAACACAATGATAGGCGTCGTCATATAAACGGATTTGCGCGCAGTCTGTTGGCGAAGTGGGTACAAACACATGCGTATTCTGGATGTCATTCAAAGATAAGTGGAACTCAGCATACTCACTGCGTAATTTTAATTGCCCGTGACTTTGGCGGTACTCGAAAAAGACGCTGTCATGCTGTTGGCTGGAGCCATGGTTACTCACCGTGATGTGCAGCGGACACATTTGATCGGTGATGGTTTGCAGGAAAGGCGCTGTCAGGCTTGAATCCACCAAGCTTCCTGTAATATCCGCCTGATCGTCGTATCCAGTCTGTGGTGGACGATGCTCATTCCAGCTTTTATGACACGGCCCGGCTTGCTGTAATGTGCGTATTGGGCGACTATTTTCTGATATTTTCACGCCATATTGTCGTTCCCATTGATAGACCAACATGGCGGGGAAACTTGACCATTGGCTGTCTGCATTAAGTTGGAACGCTAGCAAATGGTTCCCCTGGTCATCGTTGATAGACAATGTTTCAAAATGATCGTCACATTCACCCAGGCGGATGTTAGCCATTGCCCAGGTGTGGGTTAAGCCACCGACCAAGATATTGTCTCCCGATAACCAAATAGCGCCATTTTTGATTTGTAGCTGTTGTAACTCAACATCGCTATGTAACTCAGCCAATGGGTTATGGGTTGATACCCGAAAATGTTTGCATTGCACCAAGTCGCTGAACATACGTCGCCAATCGGCTTGCAAAAACAGATTAAGAGCATCTGGCGTGTGGGCTGATTCAATTTGTGGAATGTGCGCTAAGGCTGAGGATGAATAAAGAGTCTGTTGTTGTAATGTTTGAGTTTTCATGATGGCGCCGAATGAAATGAGGTGCTCGCTGAGCTGGTTATTGATGAACGGCATTTGATGCGGAAGTTGACTCCAATGGTGCGTTGTGTTGCGCTAACCAGCGCCACTGACGACTGAAGCGTTGATAGTTAAAGCAGTCACCTTGAATGTCAGCGTAACTTGGATGTTTATGGAGTGCTTCAGCGTAGCGCACGATGATCCAGGCAATGAGATTAGAACGATTCCTTTGGTACTGTTTGATTAACTCCTTGATCGCTTTTTGCAAAATTTGCGGATCGAGTTGGTCAAATGCGGAATTTGATGATTGATTGGGCATGATGGTTATCCAGTGGAAAATATTTAATCTCTATAACGCAAATAGTAATCATTATCATTTATGTCCGCAAGTGTGTTTTGCGTTCTTAATGCCAACACCCAAGATCATATTGGGTTAATGGGTAAGATGGAGCCATAGAATCGCAGCGTTCAACCAAAGCTTCCCAAACAGGATGGAGTTCAGTAGAGTCAGCCGTTAATTTTGCGTTTATAGTGGCTTGGCTGATGCATAGAATGAGTATTCGGCATGGTCAATATTCAACTGGTTAGGGGGTCTGTATGAAAATCAATGGAACTTATTATCGGACCATCTGGTGTGAAGAAGATCAGGGCCATGTCAGCATTATTGACCAGACCCGCCTGCCTTTTGCGTTCAAGATCGCCACTTTGACCTGTTTAGAGGATGCGCGTGATGCAATCCGCGATATGTTGGTGCGTGGCGCACCTTTGGTCGGAGCAACGGCGGCCTATGGTATGGCACTGGCAATGCGCGATGACCCGAGCCATGAGCATTTGGAACTGGCTGCCGATCTGTTGTTTGCAGCGCGCCCGACGGCGGTTAACCTAGCCTGGGCATTGGAACGGCAGAAATCCGCATTGGTTAATGCGGAGCCGGCTGAACGATCAGCTTTGGCTTATCAAGTGGCGGCGGAGATTTGCGATGAAGACGTGGCTTTGTGTGAGTCAATTGGTGAACATGGATTGACGCTGATTGAAGCTATGGCCGAACGCAAGCCAGGCGAAACCATTCATATTTTGACGCATTGCAATGCCGGTTGGCTGGCGACGGTGGATTGGGGGACGGCGTTATCGCCAATTTACAAAGCGTTTGATACCGGGATTCCGGTGCATGTTTGGGTGGATGAAACACGTCCGCGTAATCAGGGCGCTTATCTGAGTGCTTATGAACTGGGCCAACATGGCGTGCCGCATACGGTCATTGTTGATAATGTGGGTGGTCATTTGATGCAACATGGGTTGGTGGATATGTGCTTGGTGGGTACCGACCGCACCACGCGCACCGGCGATGTATGCAATAAGATTGGCACTTATCTGAAAGCTTTGGCGGCGCATGATAACCAAGTACCTTTTTATGTGTGTGCCCCATCGCCATCTATTGATCTTACGCTGGCTGATGGTTTGCGTGAGATACCGATTGAACAACGCGCGCGCGAAGAGGTCAGCCATATCACCGGATTGGATGCACAGGGAAATTTGACCCATGTGGAAATTCTGCCGACTCACTCAGGTGTGCGTAATGATGCGTTTGATGTGACGCCAAGCCGGTATGTCACGGCTTTGGTGACAGAAAAAGGCGTTATTGAAGCCAATGAAGCTGCGATCCAGGCGGCTTTTATGGAGTAAAAAATGACCAAACCCTACAGCGCTTTCACGTTACTGGCCGTTGATGATAATCCGGATAATCTGTTCACGCTGCGTGCGCTGTTGCAACAATATTTCGGGGTGAGGATTTTAGAAGCGCAAGGCGGTGCTGAAGCGCTTGAAATCGCGCAACAGGGTGCCAATATCGATTTGATCATTCTGGATGTGCAAATGCCGGAGGTTGATGGGTTTGAAACGGCGCGCATGTTCAAATTGCGTAAGAAAACGCGGGATATTCCGGTGATATTTTTAACCGCCGCGTTTAAAACGGAGGAGTTTCAACGTCGCGGCTACGAAGTCGGGGCGGCAGATTATTTGCTGAAGCCGATTGATGATCATCAATTGATCAATAAAGTCAGCACTTATTTCCGCCTGATTGAAAAAGAACGCGATCTTAACCGTCTGCTGGAGCGCAAAGTGGCGGAGCGTACGGCTGAATTGAGTCAGGCCAAACAACATCTGGAACAGATTTTATTGAATATGGGCGAAGCCTTGTTTGTGCTGTCGCCCGATGGTTGTATCACGCAAGCGAACCCGGCGGCGCAACACCTGCTGGGCTATACCGAAGCGGATTTGCAAGGCATGTCGATTGGCGATGTGTTTGAAGAAGAGGGCCAGGAACAGGCGAATGCCTTTATGGGTACTTGGCTGGAGGCCTTGATCCGAACCGGCGCGTTGCGTGATATTGATGCGACTTTGATTGACAAACAAGGCGAACGGGTGCCAATTTTATTTTCACGCACGGCGATTACCAACCAACAAGGTAATATCGAAGAAATTTTATGTATTGCGAAAAACATGCGTGGTTATCGCAAAACGGAGCAGGTCGATGAATGATGTAACCAAAACACCGCTACCGGACGATGAAGATCCAACCATGACGGCGAATGCGCTGAAAGCGATGGCGCATCCGTTGCGTTGGAAAATTTTATGTACTTTGGGCGAAGAGGAATTGTCGGTTGGCGATATTGTGACGCATACCGGCACATCCCAAAGCAATATCTCCCAGCACCTGGAGCAACTGCGCAATAAAAATATTCTGACCTCACGGAAAGAGGCGAACCGTATTTATTACCGTATCCGCAATGGCAAATTGTTGGACTTGATTGGCACCATGCGCACCGTGCTGTGTCCGGCTAACCTGAATGACCGGTATCCTGGAACGGATTATTGAAGGATGATTTGATGGATAACGGTGAGCGAGGTTGGCTCATCGTTATGCATGCCAGTTAGCTTTTTCAGCGCCTTAATACCGCCAACCAACGCCAGAAGTTCAACAAGCTTGCTAATGAGGCCGCGACGTAAGTCCAGGCTGCGGCGCGTAATATCCGCTCCGCGGACTTATATTGATTCGGCTCCAGGTAGCCGCTTTTCAACCACGGCAAGGCCTTGGCGAAACTGGCGTCCAGTTCAACCGGCAAGGTTAGGCATTGCACCAGAATGCCGAAACCCAGAATCAAAAAAGCGCCAAATACACTGGCCAGACCGGCTGCAGGTGCTTTGGATGCCAATGCCAGCAGGGGTGCGATGAACAACAAAAAAGAACCTAAACGCTCAGCCCATACCGTCAGCCTGGCCAAGCGGGCGCGCCAGATGAACAAGGGTTGCTCTACGGCATGTTGCAATGCGTGACCGCATTCGTGTGCGGCCACGGTGATTGCGGTAAGTGTTTTGCCGTTGAATTTGTCCGGGGTCAGGCGCACCGCTTTGGCGTCCGGGTCGTAATGGTCGCCCATATCGGTTGTCTCAACCTTCACCTGCTGCAATTGATAACGATCCAGCAAATGACGCGCGAGTTCGCCGCCAGTGCCGGGGAAATTATCTTCCGGTTTTTGGTGGTAACGCTTCAGCACCCGCTGCACCCATAGCTGGGGTGCATAGATCAACAGGGTTAGGGCCAGAATCAGTAGTAGGTAGGGCATGTGTCGTTCAATCTAAAGCTGCTGCCGTGTAACAAATGTTGTGATCTGTGTAGTTTGGTTCATGCATTGCTATCTAGGTCGCGCCACGCCCTGACGGTTTACCCCAATTGATCGTCCTGCGTTTACCCATCTTCCTTCAACAAAGCGGTTTTTCAGTTGCACCCATAGTATTCCCTCTGGAGCCGCTTGAATACTGCTAAACATGGACGGGAAAGTCGTATCGCCAGCCGCACATTCTTGGCAAGGAAAGTGTATAGGGCGTAGTGTTTGATTGCGTAGGCCGTTGAACCCGTTAGGTAGATGTTCGTCCCAAATACGGTAACTTTCATCAACTCCAACCTCGTTACAGATTTGGCGCATTCGGGATTCAGGGATTAAGCGAAATGCGTTGTAAAAACCGATTAGATTGGACACTAAATCTTCAGGGCTAAAGCTGCTCGCACCCGATACTATGGAGAATGGGAAGCTGCCTTGTAGACGTTCAAATTGGAACGAAGCTTTTAAAAAGATTGCCAGTGCCACGCTCTCACGCTGTTGTGGCGAAAGGTTCTTTTTGACCACCCAATGTCTGATAGTGGATACCCGTATCGGTCCAGCTCCCATTTCTTGACCGTATGCCAATATATAAGCTGGAGAGTCCTCCAAATGTGATGTTCATACGATTGAGCCGGGTTGATCCGGATTGCTCGCTGTCAATCTGATGCTTGAGTTGAACGGCACTGCCAGGTAGTGCGTGACCCCAATCAACCCAACCGCATCGGCAGGTATAACTTAGACGTCGCCATCGTCGGTTGTTAGGTTCAATATCACTTCGCTCAGTCATAATCTGTATCCATTTGCCGAGGTGTGATGTCTCACTTCAATGCTAAAGTCACAGACAGAGGGTGCGCAGGATTTGTACAAAAACACGGTAAACGCGCCAGATTCGTCAATGCGTTCACATATTGCTGCGGGATCCAATTTTAGAATATCTTCGCCAGGTGGATTAAATGAGGCGGCTTGGCATTTTTCCAGGTAAAAGTTCTGTGCTGTTTGCGCAGTGCCAGCGAAGCTGAATGAGCGTGTGGCGATCTGAGGCATAGGGCCATCCGGGCCGTAGACCGAAATATCGGAAACCTGTGTTGCATCATTTGGAATGCCTAATTGTTTGAGCAGTGATTTTGCGTTGGAACCTATGGAAACGGTGATATTGCCGATATGAAAAGGCCTTAAAAACATGGCCGTAATGACAGAGGCTAACGCCAGTGCGACTAACCACTTGGTGATTCTGAATACTTTCATATGAACTTTCAGCACGCTTATTTAACGGTCGTCAACACACCATCCCGTAACGTCAGCACCCGCTGCATGCGATCCGCCAGTTGCAGGTCATGGGTGACGATGATCAAACTGGCACCTTGTTCGCGTTGTATCTCCAGCATCAATTCATATACGCCCTCGGCGGTTTGTTGATCCAGATTGCCGGTGGGTTCGTCCGCCAGCAGGCAGAGTGGATTGGTGACCAACGCGCGCGCGATGGCCGTGCGTTGGCGTTCGCCACCGGATAATTCAGCCGGTTTGTGTTTGAGGCGATGCGTTAAACCGACGCGCTCCAGCACCGCCATGGCTTGTGCTTGCGCACTGGCCGTGTTGATGCCTCGGATGAGTAAGGGCAGCGCGACATTTTCCAAGGCCGTTAATTCCGGCATCAGGTGGTGAAACTGGTAGACGAATCCAAGATAACGGTTGCGTAATAAACCGCGTTTGTCTTCGGCCAGTTGGCTGAATGGCCGTCCTTGTAGTCTGACTTCACCTGCGGAGAGTTGATCCAGTCCACCCAGGCAGTGCAATAACGTGCTTTTGCCGGAGCCGGAAGCACCGACAATCGCAATGCGTTCCCCTTGTTGCAGGGCCAGGTCAACGCCATTGAGCACTTGAATCGTATCAGGCCCGAGGTTGAAGGTTTTGTTCAGTCTGGATGCTTGTAATACAAAGGGCGTGGCATCATTCATAGCGCAGCGCCTCCGCCGGGGCTGTTCGGTAAGCCCGCCATGCCGGTGGCAGTGTCATGAGCAGGCTGGTCAGGAAAGAACCGGCCATCACCATCACCACGTCACCCATCTGCACATCAGAGGGTAAGTGGCTGATGTAATAGACGCTGGGGTCAATAAAATGCGAGCCGGTCATGCGTTCAATCGCAGCGACGACATTGTCCACATGAAAAGCTAAAGGCAAGCCGAGCGCTGCGCCTAATAAGGTACCAACGGCGCCCAAAGTCATGCCTTGCACAATGAAGATCCGCATCACCATGCCGGGGGATGCGCCCAGCGTTTTCATAATGGCGATGTCACCTTGTTTGTCCATGACCATCATGACTAGTGTGGAGATGATATTGAAAGCGCCAATCACGATAATCAGGGACAATAACAAGCCAATCATGCGCTTTTCCATTTTCAACGCGGCAAAAAAGTGACGGTGATAATCCGTCCAGTTAAGCACCCGGTATGCGCCTGTCATCTGTCCCGCTAATTCCATGGAAACGCGGCGCGCTTCCCAGACATCTTCGATACGGATTCTGACACCGCTGACGGATTCGCCCATGCGCAACAGTTTGGCCGCGTCCTGCATGTTCACCATCGCCACGCTGCTGTCATATTCCCCCATGCCGACGGCAAACAGACCAACTACGGTAAAGCGCTTCATACGCGGCATGCTGCCAGCGATGGTGGTGATGATTTGCGGCACGACGACGGTGACTTTATCGCCTAATTCGACACCCAGACGCACCGCTAACTCTTTGCCGAGCACGATGCGGTATTGACCGGCTTGTAAAGCATCCAGCGAGCCTGCTGTCATATGTTGTGCCACATCCACCACATCAGGCTCGCGTTCAGGCAAAATGCCCCGCACGATGGCACCGGAGACTTCCCGTCGATGCGTCAGCATGGCTTGCGCTTCAATGTAGGGGGCGGCTGCCAACACGTTGGGGTGTTGTTTGGCTTGCTGGATGGCGTCTGCCCAATCCTGCATGCGCCCATTTGCCGCCTGGATGTCGCCATGCGAGGCCATACCGAGGATGCGTTCTCGCACTTCTTTATGAAAACCATTCATCACGGATAACACCGTAATCAAGGCGATGACACCCAACGCAATACCCAATATCGAAAACAGGGAGATGAAAGAAATAAAATGATGGCGACGCCGCGAGCGCGTGTAGCGCAGACCAATGAAGAGTGAGACGGGATGAAACATAATGACCCTGGAAAATAAAATCAGATTAGTCGCCGAATGGGAACCGCAGTCAGCGACCCAACTGACCTGGCCACATGACGGCGCCGATTGGGCGGATCACTTGGAACCGGCATGCGCGGGTTTTGCGCAAATCGGTGCAACGATCAGCCAGGATCAACGTGTGTTGAATGTGTGTCGTGATCCGGCTCATCAACGGCAAGTCGTCGAGTGGTTGCAAGCCGCGCATGCGGATCCTGACAAGCTGGATTATGTGTTGGCGGATAGTGATGATATTTGGGCGCGTGATCATGGCTTGATCAATACCTTCGATAAGGGTCAATTGTTATTGCACGATTTTCAATTTGATGGCTGGGGAGGAAAATACCCGGCGGCTAAAGACAATGCAATCAATCGACGGCTTGAGCAGAGTGGAATCTTTCATCATACGCCAATTCAGCATCATGCCTGGGTGTTGGAGGGTGGGGCGGTTGAGACTGATGGGCAGGGAACCTTATTGGCGACGTGCAGCAGCGTGTTGGATCCGCAGCGTAACCCGGATTTAAACCCGGGTGAGATGGAGCAATTGTTGCAAGAGACCCTGGGTGTCAGGCGATTTCTCTGGTTGGCACATGGTGCGCTCAGTGGAGATGATACCGATTCGCATATTGATATGCTGGTGCGTTTCACTGATCCGCAAACCTTGCTTTATCACATGGCACCGGATGGAGATGATGATCACGCCGTATTGGCTGCCATGCGGGATGAGCTAAAGTGCTTCCGGACTGCCGCTGGCCGCCCTTATCAACTGATTGAATTGCCGTTCCCCGGCATCCATCGGGATTCAGCCGGGCGTCGTTTGCCTGCCAGCTATGCGAACTATGTGTTGACCAATCACTTGGTATTGTTGCCAGGGTATGGCGTGATGCAGGATGAACAGGCGCGTGAAGTCTTGATGCACTGTTTTCCAACGCGCCAGGTGATTTTGATCGATTGCCGTTTGTTTATTCAACAAAATGGTGGTTTGCATTGTTTAACCATGCCAATTCATGCGCAACCCGTGCATAATTGACTTTCTGCCTGTTAATTGATTGGGATTATGCCTGACGAAAATACCACCCACTTCGGCTATCAGACTGTGCCGACTGAAGCGAAAAGCGGTAAGGTGCGCGCCGTTTTTGACTCGGTGGCGCATAAATATGATGTGATGAATGATTTGATGTCATTCGGCATTCATCGTCTATGGAAACGTTTTGCGATGGCATTGACTGGCGCAAGAGCCGGGCAGACTGTCTTGGATTTGGCCTCCGGCACAGGCGATCTGGCTGATCGCCTGGCGGGGCTGGTTGGCCCACAGGGATGTGTGCTGATGTCCGATATTAATGCGTCCATGTTGAACCAGGGCCGTGATCGTATGATCAATAAGGGACATGCGGCTAATTTGCGTTATGTGCAAATTAATGCGGAGCAATTGCCGTTGCCGGATGATTGTGTGGATCTGATCACCATCGGGTTTGGTTTGCGTAACGTGACGGATAAAGAACGCGCGCTGGCCGATATGTACCGGGTACTTAAGCCGGGTGGTCGTGTGCTGGTGTTGGAGTTCTCCAAACCGCATAGCCGCTCATTGGCGAAACTGTACGATTTTTATTCTTTCACCGCCTTGCCGCGCCTGGGCCGGGTCATCGCCAAAGATGCGGACAGTTACCAATATTTGGCTGAATCGATCCGCATGCACCCCGATCAGGCAACCTTACGGGGCATGATGGAAGATGCCGGTTTTGAGCGTTGCGATGTGCATAATCTTAGCGGCGGTATTGTCGCTATCCACCGTGGTTTTAAACTTTGATTGACTCATGATTTTGCCTGAACTGCCGCTATACGGTATTGAAACGACGATTAACGCCTTGCTGGATCGGGATGAAGAGGCTGTGGTTGCATTGCAAAAATTGCACGGAAGCTGCATCGCCATCGTTTTGCTGGGCACTGGGATCGTTTTTTATTTTGTCCCTGATCAGCGCGGCCATCTGCAACTTTTCGGTCATTGGGAAGGTGAGCCTGATTGCACCATCAGCAGCAGTCCGCTCGATTTGATGCGCGCCAGCGACAAAACGCAAAGCAGCGCCCAATTGTTCGCCGGATACGTCAAAATGACTGGTGATACCGGATTAGGGCACCAGTTCAGTCGTATTCTGGCTGACTTGTCCATTGACTGGGAAGAACAACTTGCCAAGCTGGTCGGCGATACGCTGGCGCATATTGTTGGACGTAATGCGCGTCGCCTGCATCAGCAAAACCAGCAAAGACGCCATACTTTCCGTCAGAATCTCGCAGAATATTTGACGGAAGAGGTCCGTCTGTTACCTCATCACTACCAGATGGCTGCTTGGTCACGCGATGTTGCGACAACACGGGATGACGTGGAGCGTCTGATGACGCGGGTTGAACGCTTGCAAAATTTGCCGGATGCTTGAAGGGTTACGGATCGCGCATATCCTGTGGATGCTGATGCGGCATGGGCTGGACGAGTGCCTGCTAACCATTGATGCGCTTAAACCGATTCGTTTTTTGCGTTTTTTCACGCCTTTTTATTGGCTGAATCGCCATCAAAACGTCTCCCGGGGCGAGCGGATCCGGTGTTTTCTGGAGGATTTGGGGCCGCTGTATGTCAAATTTGGTCAGATCTTGTCTACCCGGCGGGATTTGTTGCCGGATGACATGGCGCTTGAACTGGCCAAATTACAGGATCAAGTGCCGCCTTTTTCCGGCGAGTTGGCACGCCACATCATTGAAACGGAATTAGGTCAATCGACGACTGTTTTGTTTGCGGAATTCGATGTGAAGCCATTGGCTTCAGCCTCTATCGCACAAGTGCATCCAGCCCGTTTGCATAATGGCGACCAAGTCATCATCAAGGTTGTGCGTCCGGGCATTGAAAAAACCATTCGGCGGGATATTGCACTCTTGTATGCACTGGCGCGATTGGTACAGCATTACTCAGCGGATTTACGTCGTCTGCGCCCGGTTGAAATTGTCAGGGAGTATGAAAAAACGATTCACGATGAACTGGATTTGATGCGTGAAGCCTCCAATTGTGCCTTGTTACGACGCAATTTCGCCCAGAGCGAGCTGTTATATGTCCCTGAAATTTACTGGGATCACACCAGTAACCGGGTCATGACGCAGGAGCGTATTTTTGGTGCGCCAGTGAATCAGGTTGAGATCCACCGGCGCAACGGGATTGATATCAAAATGCTCGCTGAGCGCGGCGTGGAGATTTTTTTCACCCAGGTGTTTCGTGATAATTTCTTCCATGCCGATATGCATCCCGGGAATATCTTTGTGGGTGATGACGGGCGTTATATTGGTGTGGACTTCGGCATCATGGGCGCGCTGACCACGCAAGACCAACGTTATCTGGCGGAAAATCTATTGGCCTTTTTTCATCGGGATTACCGGCGCGTCGCCGAATTGCATGTCGAATCCGGCTGGACGCCGCCCGATACGCCGGTCGAAGAGTTCGAGGCCGCCATCCGCTCCGTCAGCGAACCCATTTGGGAAAGACCGATCAGCGAAATTTCCTTTGGGCATTTCCTGTTGCGTCTGTTTCAAACCGCCCGGCGTTTCAATATGAAAGTGCAGCCCCAACTGGTTTTGCTGCAAAAAACGTTGCTGAATATCGAAGGCCTGGGACGCCAGCTCTACCCTGAATTGGATCTGTGGCAGACAGCCAAGCCTTTCATGGAAAAATGGATGGCCGAACAAGTGGGTCCGCGTGCTTTCGTCAGGCGGGTGAAAGCTTCCATGCCGCAATTATCGGAGGAACTGCCGGAGCTTCCTCACCTTACTTACCGAGTGCTTAAGAAGGCGGTTGACGGTGAATTGGAAATTCGTTGGCGATCCGATCAACTGACGGCGTTGCAGCAACAAATCACCAGAGATAACCGACGCCAACGTTGGGTCATCAGCGGCGGTGTTTTGGTGATTGGCGCTGGTTTATTGAATCTCTCGGATCATACTCTCTTAATGGTGATGGAGAACCGGCAACTGGCTTCAATTATCGGCGGCGTTGGAGTCCTATTGTTGTTGTATGGCTTGATACGGAAATAAGGCCTGCTCTGATCTCGCCGTATCATTGATAAAAATTTGGTATCGAAAATATGCGAATTGTCTGTTTTAACATTAATGGTGTACGCGCCAGGCCGCATCAACTGGCGGCATTAAAGGACAAATATGACCCGGACATTGTGGGTTTGCAGGAAACCAAAGTACAGGATGCCGAATTCCCCATGGATATGATCACTGAACTGGGTTACGAGGTGATTTTTTATGGACAAAAAAGCCATTACGGCGTAGCACTGTTATCCAAGCAAAAAAGCGTTTCCTATCATTTGGGCTTGCCCAGCGATGATGAGACCTCCCAGCGCCGTTTGGTGAGCGCGCAATATATCAGTGCGAAAGGCAATGCGATCAATGTCATTAATGGTTATTTTCCGCAAGGTGAAAACCGGAAACATGAAACCAAGTTTCCACATAAACGCCGCTTCTATGCGGAGTTGAATGATTTGTTGGTCAACCAATATACGCCGGATACCCCTTTGTTGGTGATGGGGGATATGAATATTGCGCCATCCGATAAAGATATTGGCATTGGTGAAGTGAATGCGAAACGTTGGTTGCGCGATGGTAAATGTAGTTTCTTGCCAGAAGAGCGGGAATGGATGCAAAATCTCACCGCCTATGGTTTGTATGATACCTACCGCACCTTGCATCCTGAGGTGGATGATCAATTCAGTTGGTTTGATTATCGGAGTAAAGGGTTTGATCGTGAACCCAAGCGGGGTTTACGTATTGATTTAATGCTGGCGTCGGCGACGATCAATGATAAAGTCATGGATGTCGGCATCGCTTATGATATTCGGGGCATGGAAAAGCCTTCAGACCATGCGCCGGTTTGGGTGGATATTGATATTTGAGTTGGGCGTTTTGACGGTGTGTGGTTTACCGCATGACACGATAAAAATGCATGATTTTCGGTTTTGATCCGAATATTGCTTTCATTCCAGAGGCTTTTCGCCATAATGGTGAGGCGTCTGAATGTTCATGACCCCAAATATCTTGCGATCAGTTCCAGACTACAGTTAGGTTTAGATCATTGAGAAAACCGAAATTGACTTTGAAAAGCGTATTGTTGGCTTCCGCGCTGCTTGGCATCTCATCATCGCCTGTATTATCCAGTCAATCCATGGGCGCTCCGGTTGAGGATCGTACATTAGCTCCCGCATGTGGCACCGCGAACTATGCTTGTGATGTTTATCGTGTGCAAAAAGGTGATTCACTGTCGTATTTGTTTCGGGAGCGCGGATTAGCCCCTGGCGTATTATTGCGAGTCTTGCGCAGTGGTGAGGCGGCGGAATCCCTGCATCGTTTGAAGCCAGGGCAAACATTGCGTTTCATGCGTGATGAAACGGGGCAGTTGTTAGAGCTTGTTTTCGAGAAGGATCCCGTCGAAAGCGTACGGATTCATGCGCATGAAGAGGGTTTTAAAGCGCAGCTTGAGCGAAAAAGCGTCGATACTCAAATCGCCAATTTGGCGGGTACGATACAGTCATCCTTGTTTGTTGATGGCGGTAAAGCGGGTCTGAGTGATCGCCAGGTCATGGAGTTGGTCGATATTTTCCGTTGGGATATTGACTTTGCCCTTGAAATCCGGCCAGGTGATCAGTTCCGCGTCTTGTTTGAAGAAAAATTGCTGGATGGCGAAAAATGGCGTAACGGCCCTATTCTGGCGGCTGAATTCATTAATAAAGGCAAACGCTATCAGGCTTTCCGTTACCAAGATAAACAAGGCCGCGTCGCTTATTTCAATGCGGATGGATACAGTAAACGCCGTGCTTTTACCCGTTCGCCATTGCGTTTTGCCAGAGTCAGTTCAGGGTTCAGCAAAAGCCGCTGGCATCCTATCCTTAAGCGTTGGCGCTCGCATAAGGGTGTCGATTACGCGGCACCGATTGGCACGCCGATTAAAGCGACAGGGCAGGGACGGGTGATATTCCAGGGTTGGAAAAAAGGTTATGGGCGTGTGGTGATTCTTGAACATGCGCGTAAATACCAGACACTCTACGCGCATATGTCGCGCTTCGCCAAAAAAGTAAAAGTGGGTCGTCGGGTTGAGCAGGGTCAAGTGGTTGGCTATGTGGGAAAAAGCGGTCTGGCCAGCGGTCCGCATGTGCATTATGAATTCCGCGTGAACGGTGTGCATCGTAATCCCTTGACCATTAAGTTGCCGAAATCCCTACGGCTTTCGCGTGCGAAGCTGACTCACTTTAAACGGGAAACCAAACCTTTGATCACTCAATTGGCGGCGATTGAATCGAGCACCATGATCGCCAGTAACGCCACAGACTGATAAAACTGACGGTGGCGGAGCTGTATGTTGGCTTGATGTCGGGCACCAGCATGGATGGGATTGATGCGGTGCTGGTTGATTTAAGCGCTGATTTTCCTCTGCTGCTCAACACGCATTTACACCCCTGGCCTGAATCCGTGCGACATCAACTCAGGCAAGCGGCACAGGGTGAATTATTCAATATGGATGCGTTTGCCCAGCTTGATGCGGAAGTTGGTGTTGTTTTGGCCGAAGCCGCGCTTCAAGTGATTGGGAACTATGCCGATCCGACAGAAATTCGTGCTATTGGCTCCCATGGTCAAACATTGGCGCATAATCCGAATGCCCATGTGGGCTATTCTTTGCAAATCGGCGATCCCAATGTGATTGCTGAACATACCGGCATAGCGACGGTAGCGGATTTTCGTGGCCGGGATATTGCGGCGGGCGGGCAGGGCGCGCCTTTGGTGCCAGCATTCCACCAGGCGGTTTTCCATCATCCGGCTGAAAATCGCGTCATTCTGAATATTGGCGGGATTGCTAATCTGACTGGGTTGCCCGCAAATGGCTCCATGATCAGCGGATTTGACACTGGGCCAGGTAATTGCTTAATGGATGTTTGGGTTGACCAGCATCTGGGTCAACGTTTTGACCACAACGGGGATTATGCGCGTCAGGGACACTCTCAGCCCGCCTTGTTAAACGGTTTATTGGCGGATGAGTATTTTGAGAGGCTGCCGCCGAAAAGCACCGGGACGGATTATTTCTCGCTGACCTGGTTGCAAAAATGCTTATCGGATGAGGATTTTGCGCCGGAAGATGTTCAAGCGGCCTTGTTACAATTGACGGCGCAGTCGATTGCACAGGCAATAGAGCGCCATTATCCGGAAACGAACCGTATTTTGGCCTGCGGTGGTGGTATTCATAATGGTTTCCTCATGACCACTTTAGCTCAATACCTGCATTGCCCAATTGATAGCACAGCGAATCATGGCGCTCACCCGGACTGGGTCGAAGCCATGGCGTTTGCCTGGTTGGCGCAGCAACATTTGCACCATTGTCCAGGTAATGCGCCCGGCGTCACTGGCGCAGGCGGGGCGCGCGTATTAGGTGCCTTATATCCGGCTACCTGATATAAGCAATTTTTTAATGACATAGACTGAGCGTTTCACCAACTCATCATGGTGAGGCGCTGGTTGGAAATTGACCAGGATGTATCCATGATAGTGTCTGTTGAAGAATCTTTAACCCTGATTTGCCGGGGAGCCGATGAAGTTCTGCTGGAAGAAACCTTAATCAAGAAATTACAGCGTGGTGAGCCATTGCGCATCAAGGCGGGTTTCGATCCAACAGCGCCCGATTTGCATTTGGGACATACCGTACTGATCAACAAGCTGCGTCAATTTCAGGATTTGGGACACGAAATCTTTTTCTTGATTGGCGATTTCACTGGCATGATTGGCGATCCCACTGGGAAAAGCCAAACCCGCCCACCTTTGACGGAAGAGGACGTGGCGCATAATGCCGCCAGCTATAAAGAGCAGATTTTCAAGATACTGGATCCGGATAAGACGCAAGTTGTTTTTAACTCGCAATGGATGAAAAAGTTGGGTGCGGCTGGCGTTATCCAGCTAGCTGCCCGTCATACCGTCGCCCGCATGTTGGAGCGTGATGACTTCAGCAAACGCTATAAACAAGGCCAGGCTATCGCGATACATGAATTCCTTTACCCCTTAATTCAGGGCTGGGACTCAGTTGCGCTCAAGGCGGATGTTGAACTGGGCGGCACGGATCAGAAATTTAACCTGCTTGTTGGTCGCCAGTTGCAAGAACAGGAAGGCCAGGAACCTCAAGTCGTCATCACCATGCCAATCCTTGAAGGGCTGGATGGTGTGCAGAAGATGTCCAAATCGCTGAACAATTATATTGGTGTCATTGATCCACCAGACGACATGTTTGGCAAAATCATGTCAATTTCAGATGACTTGATGTGGCGTTATTTTGAACTGTTGAGTTTTCGTCCAATGTCAGAAATTGACCGGTTCCGCCAACAAATTGCGCAAGGACTCAATCCGCGCGATATCAAATTCCTGTTAGGGGAAGAACTGGTCGCGCGTTTCCATGGTGATGATCCTGCGAATACAGTGCGGAACAACTTTATTGCGCGATTCAGACAGGGCGCTTTACCAGACAATATCCCGGAAGTGATGCTGGAAACGCAAAACGGCTCGCTGGGCATTGCACAGGTACTGAAGGCGGCTGGACTAGTGAAAAGCACCTCTGACGCCTATCGCATGATTCAACAAGGTGCCGTGCGTGTGGACGGAGAAAAAATAGAGGATAAGAATTTACAACTGGCCGCTGGTATGCAGTTTGTTTGCCAAGTGGGTAAACGTAGATTCTCGCGTGTTGAGTTGGGTTGAAGGTGCCGATGGTTTAACTTGATGAGTATAGTATACTCGCAAGAAATCTAGAACTCCGTTGTGCCTATTGGGTAGTGTGGAATATCTGGTGCTGTCCCAATGACTGAAGCTATAGATGTAATTTTTGGCCATGCTATTTTGTTAAACTACTGAGTTTCGTGGTTCTCAGATATACTTTTTTGTAGGCTGGCAGTTTGTTGTAAGATCGCCTCAAGAGGAAATTATCAATGATCCGAAAATGCTTTACTATTATCTTATTGAGCTTTATGTTTATTGCAAACACATTTGCAGTAGAAATAACATCGTGGAAAAGCACTTATAAGCTTGGCGATGAAGTCTGGATAGAGGCTAAAGATTTACCAAACAATGTGAACGACTGGATTGGTATTTACTCCATTGGGGAGAATAGTCAATGGAAAAATGTGGTTAGCTGGGTATGGGCGCATGATACTTCAGTGACAAGCGTTGATCCGGGTTCATGGTATAAGTTCGAAGATAAAGACAGTGAGTACTATCAAGGAAAAGGGCCTTATCTGCGTTATTCTAAACAACTTCCTATTGGTACCTACGAAGCTCGTTTATTTTTACGTAATGGATTTCACCAAGTTGCTAAATCAGCGCCATTTTCAGTAGTAGCGGATCATGGTACTCAACTAGAACTTAATCAACGATATTATGAGTCAACCGACTCTATCACTGTAAGTTATACGGGCATGTATGGCGGCGATCAAGACTGGTTTGGGGTCTATCGAACTCAGGATGATAGTACTTGGAGCAATGTAATGGCTTGGAGCTGGTCGGACGGTAGCGTCGATGGCGTCGTTTCGATTAACTTCCAGAATTTACCGGCGGGTGACTACGAAGTTCGTGCCTTTTTTAAGAATTCGTTTCAATCTGAAGCTGCTGCTTCATTTCAGATTTTAGCGTCTGGAAGCGTGGTAGGAGCAAGACCCGTCACCCCGACTCCCATGAATAAAGGCACATTGTTTGCCGCACCAAATGGAAATGGCGAGATGTGTACCAAATCGATTCCTTGCAGCATTGAAAAAGCGGTATCGAAACTATCTGCTGGCGAGGTCTTATTTCTTAGAGGAGGAACATATCCGCTACCAGGAGGTATTGTTATCCCACGATCTGGTACAAATGCTAAACCCATCATTATTGAGAGTTATCCGGGAGAACAGGCCACCTTGGATGGCTTAATGGATTCTCCGGCAGCTATTATTGCCACACGAAATGCCCGTGCTGTGCCGGGAGTCTGGGTGCAAGATGGCATAGATTACATTCACATAAGGAAAATTGAAGTCAAGAATATGCGCAATGCCGGGATAAAACTTGACAGTAAACATAACATAGTGGAAGGCTGTAAAGTACATAATAATTACTACAATGGCATTCATATTACCAATGGCAATAATTTATACGCTGCACCTTATAAAAACGGTTTCAATATAATTCGTGATAATCTGGTTCATGAAAATTCTGATGTAGGCTTATTCCCGTCCAACTTTGCTAACTGGCCTTATAATAATGGCAATAATTCTGATGGCATCTCCATCTCTTCTTCTCGAAACAATACGGTTATTTACAATACAGTTTATGCTAATTCTGATGATGGGATCGATACTTGGCGATCAAATTATTCTTTAATTGCCAATAACTTTTCTTACGACAATGGTCGAGGGGATGGAAATGGTGATGGAATTAAGGCTGGCTCAGGGGTGGATAATATTAGCGGTCTTGGAGCCATTGTTGAACGCAATATATCCTATCGTAATAAAGCCCGAGGTTTTAACTATAACGGCGGGACCAATGTCACTTTCCGTTACAACACGTCGTATGACAATCGTGCAACAGGCTTTAAAACGGATGATAATACGATTGTTGAGCGCAATATTTCTTCCAGTCCGAATGGTAACCCGCTCATCAGCGTTAGAGCAATGCACGATAGCAATTCTTGGCAAGAAAATAGCTTAGTGCGATTCAAAAGCATCAACCCTGACTCAGTTCATTTTTTACATCCTGTTGACGGTAGTGTCTTTACGTCCATGGGTGTTTTTGCTGATTAACATGGTTAAGGTCAATTGCTGATTTCGCATTTGGATGGTTTTTCTGATGAAAATTGAAGAAAGTAGTGATTTTCAGATCAAGAAAACAAGAGAAGAATATGACGAAGCTCCAAAAATCTTGATAGAGCATCTGAAATCAGAAATCCAGATTGAGATTCCAGGAAAAATACTTGAGGCGCAATATCGTGTCGGTGAGAATTTCCTTATTTTCGTGACAGAAGGAAATCCCTTTGAAGAAGCTTTATACCTATATTACTTTAATAAGACCCTTGAGATAATAGATTCTTTAGAGCTTTCCGCAATGTATACTGAAGGCATGCTGAAAAATCTCTCAGTTACCAATCCCGATGTCATTAAATTCTCTTTCTTCGAGAGTCAAGAAGAATGGACGTTGAAGATATTGGCGAATCCCAGATTTGTATTCTGGGACAATTATTATCCAGTTAAGAGAAGACTATCTATTTTCCGGAAGAACTGGTTAAGTCTAAAGCAATCCTAATGCGAAATAACAAGTCAGTGATTACCAAGTTATTAAAGGTTTCTTTGCAGCCAGAGTTCCAGTAAGGCCAAGTGCCATAATTTATTTCCCATGATACGGGTATGGTGCATTTCCGGCGCGTCAAGCAGTTGGTTGATATAACCACGCTGGAATAACCCGCGTTCGAGGCAGGCTTTCGAGTTCAGGATATCGCGCATAAAGTCAAGAAATTGACCACGGACGTATTTCAGCGCTGGCATCGGGAAGTAGCCTTTAGGGCGATCAATAATGGCGTCCGGGATAATGCCGCGCGCCAGTTGTTTCAGCAGGTGCTTGCCATTGGAACGTAGTTTGATCTGGCTTGGGCAGCGTGCTGCAATTTCAACCAATTGATGGTCGAGAAAGGGGATGCGGGCTTCCAGACCCCAAGCCATGGTCATGTTGTCAACGCGTTTGACCGGATCATCGACAATCAAGGTGGTCACATCCAGTTTCAGTACGGCATCCATGAATTCGTCGCTAAACGCATCGTCCAGCCGCTTGGCGATAAAATCGCTGGTATAGTCCGGTCCTTGATAGGCTGGCGCGAGCATACGCAGGATTTCAGTATGGTCACGATCAAAGTAGTGTTTGCTGAAGCGTTGCAAGCGTGAACCGGTGGTTTCCGCCGCCATACGCGGGTACCAAAAATAGCCGCCAAAGACTTCATCGGCGCCCTGTCCGGACTGGACGACTTTAATATGCCGGGATACTTGTTCCGATAGCAGGTAAAAAGCGACGGCGTCTTGTCCAAACATAGGTTCAGCCATGGCGTCGATTGCTTCAGGCAGGCGCGCCAAGACCTGATGATTGGGAACCAGAAATTTGTGATGAATGGGTTGGTATTGCTCAACAATCTGGTCAGAAAACTCAAACTCACTGCCTTTTTCTTCCGGTTGATCTTCAAAACCAACCGAGAACGTATGCAGATCTGGTGAACCAACCTGGTTCAGCAAGGCGACCAACAAACTGGAGTCCAATCCACCCGATAACAGGACGCCAACCGGTACATCCGCCACGTCGTTGCGCCGACGGATCGCCTCAATCAATGCGTGACGGATTTGTTCAACCCATTCATCGTCAGTATGGTTATGTTCGCCATGACGCGCCTCCAGTTCCCAATAACGTCGCAATTGATGGCGTCCATCTGCGCGGATCGTCAAACTGTGGGCTGGCTCCAATTTGCGGATGTTTTTCAGAATCGTGTGCGGTGCTGGGGTGACGGCATGTAGCGTGTATTGAAAATGCAGTCCGATGGGATCGATAGCGGCGTCGATTCCATCGGTTGCCATCAGTGCTTGGGTGTTGGAGGCGAATCGAAAAAACCGGCTAGTGTGCGTGTAGTAGAAGGGCTTAATGCCGAACCGGTCGCGCGCGGCGAACAACTGTTGTTTTTCACCATCCCAAAGCGCGAAGGCGAACATGCCATGCAGATGTTGCGGGCATGCTTCGCCCCATTCGCGGTAGGCTTTAAGAATGACTTCGGTATCCCCATTGGAGCGGAATTGGTGCCCTTTGGCTTGTAATTCAGCGCGTAATTCACGGTAGTTGTAAATTGCTCCATTGAAGGTCAGGCAGATGTCCTGATCAGGCATTGGTTGGTGGGACAGGTCGGACAAGTCAATGACGGATAAACGACGATGTCCCAAAGCGATGACGCCATCTGACCATTGTCCCTGATTATCCGGGCCTCGTTTCTCCAGACGCTTGAGCATGTGGGTGATGCGTTGATGAGGGACAGGTTGTTGGTCAAAGCGCAGTTCGCCGCAAATGCCGCACATATCAGGTCAACCGAACAAACGTTGGAAATCGACGTAAAAGGCGAGTGCCATTAAGCCAGCCAGTAGCATCAAGCCGATTTTCTGGCCGTTCTCCATCCAGCTTTCGGGCAACGGGCCGCCGCGAACAGCCTCAAGCGCGAAATAAAACAGATGTCCTCCATCCAACATGGGAATTGGCAGCAGGTTGAGCACGCCAAGACTGATGCTGATGATGGCGAGAAATTTGATGAAGTGAACCAGCCCACCGCTGGCGGTTTTGCCAGCCACATCAGCGATGGTGAAAGGGCCGCTTAAGTTTTGCACGGAGGCTTGTCCGGTCAGGATGCGCCAGAGCACTTTCAGCGTCAGCCAGGAGTATTCAGCAGTGCGCGTGATAGCGGCATCAAGTGCTTGTAAGGGAGACAAGCGATATTCGGCGCGATAGCGTGCCAATTCGTCAGTCGCTTGGTTAGCGGCACCAATACGACCAATGATTTCGCCATGGCGTTCATATTCAGCTGGTGTGAGCATGAGGGGTACTGTTTGGTTTTCCCGTTCAATGATCAGATCAATGGTTTGGCCAGGCCGCGCTCGCACATATTCGACCCAACTCACCCAATCGGCAATCGTCTCGCCATCTGCGCTGATGACCCGGTCACCCGTCTGAATGCCTGCTTGATGGGCAGCTTCGCCCACCATGATTTGACCAAAAACCGGGGGAATCACAGGGCGCTGAGGCTGAATGCCGATATGTTCCAACAGGTTATCAATGGTGGAGATATCCCCCAATTGCGAGGCATCCAACTGGCGTCGCGCTGGTTGATCATCAGCATTCCTAACCTGAATATCGACCACGCCTTGGTTCACTGAAGCCGCTGCCAATGCCTGGATTGCCAATCCCCAAGTTGGCGTTTTTTCCTGATTGATGGTCAAAATTTCATCCCCGGCAGTGATCCCTGCTCGCGCGGCCATACTGCCAAGTTCGACTTGGCCAACGAGTGGCCTGATGCCGGTTTCCCCCAGCATGAAAGCTATGCTGAAGGCGAAAATGGCGAAAATGAAATTGAATAAGGGACCAGCGGCGACAATAGCAGCGCGGACTTTGACTGACTGACGGTTAAAGGCACGATGTGCTTCGTCAGTTGGCACGGCGGCTTCACGTTCGTCGAGCATTTTGACGTAGCCGCCTAAGGGGATGGCGGCAATGACATATTCGGTTTTATCCTTTCGGCCGACCCAGCACCAGAGTGGTTTGCCGAAACCAATGGAGAAGCGTAAGACTTTCACGCCGAGTCGCCGGGCTACCCAAAAATGTCCAAATTCATGAATGCCGACCAAAATGATAATAGCCAGAATGAAAGAAGCGATGCTGATCAGTATGTCCATGAATTGTGTGCTTTGATGTGTCTTTGAGCGTAATGGCGGGCGGTGCGATCAATGGCGAATAAGTCGGATAATGTCTCCACTCCGCCGGATGGCGTCTGCGCCAAAGTGTTTTCAATGATTTCGGGGATTTGGGTAAAACGAATCTTGTTTTCCAGAAAAGCGGCGACTGCAATTTCATTGGCCGCGTTCAGTATGGCAGGTGCTGAGCCACCAGCCTGGATCGCTTCAAAAGCCAATCGCAGGCAAGGAAAACGGCGAGTGTCTGGGCGCTCAAAATTCAATTGGGCAATGGTTGGCAGATCCAACATATTGACTCCCGAATGATGTCGTTCAGGCCAAGCCAGGGCATGCGCGATAGGAGTGCGCATATCGGGATTGCCAAGTTGTGCCAGCATGGAGCCGTCGTGATAGGCGACCAACGAATGGATGATGCTTTCCGGGTGTACGACCACTTCAATTCGTTCCGGCGGCGCATTGAATAGCCAGTGCGCCTCAATCACTTCCAAACCTTTGTTCATCAGGGTGGCGGAATCCACAGAGATTTTCCGCCCCATCACCCAATTGGGATGCGCGCAGGCTTGTTCAGGCGTTGCGCTTTGCAGCTTTTCCATCGGCCAATGACGGAAAGGGCCGCCGGAAGCCGTTAATAAAATGCGTTCCACGCCAATGTGATCCAGTCCATCGGCATAATTGGGCGGCAGGCATTGAAAGATCGCATTATGCTCGCTGTCGATGGGTGACACTGTGGCATGACAGCGTTCGACTTCGGCCATGAAAAATTGGCCGGCCATCACCAGTGATTCTTTATTCGCCAGTAGAATACGTTTACCTGCGCGTATGGCGGCCAAAGTGGGGGATAGCCCGGCTGCGCCGACGATAGCGGCCATCACTGAATCTGTATCGGTATGAGTTGCAGCGGCCTGCAGTCCTTCAGCGCCCGCCATCACCTGAATGTGCGGTGCGGGTTGTTTCAGTTGCCTGGCGAGTTTTTCCGCGCTGGCCGGATCAGCCATGGCGGCGATTTGCGGTTGATGTTGGAGGCATTGCCGACGCATTCCTTCCACGTCAGTATTTGCGGTCAGCGCTGTCACCCGATAACGTTGCGGGTGACGGGCGATGACATCAAGCGTACTGACCCCGATGGATCCGGTGGATCCCAGTATGCTGATCCCTATCATAAACTCATTTCCAGCGTATTGATGCCGAAAGCGAATGCTGGCGCTGAAGCGAGCATGCTGTCAACCCGGTCCAGCACGCCGCCATGCCCTGGCAGCAGCTCGCCACTGTCTTTAGCACCGGTGCGGCGTTTAATCAGGCTTTCCCACAAGTCGCCGCCCACCGATAGCAGGGCGACCAGTATGCACAACAGGATGCTGAGGGCTAAATTAACCGGTAGCCAACCGCTTAGCCATAAGCCAACCCCACATAAACTGGCACCAGCCATGGCACCGAAAACACCGGCCCAGGTTTTTTTAGGGCTGACCACCGGAGACAACAGTTTGCCTTTCCAGTGTTTACCGACGAAGAATGCTGCTGAGTCCGCCATCCAGGTCAATATAAAGAGAAACATCGTCAGCGCCGCGCCGTTTGGGTGATGATGGTATATGTGCATCATCGAGAACCAGGCAGTCAGCAGGATGACGCCACCTCCGATCAGCGTCCACCAACAGGCGTATTGGGATGGCGCGATGGTGCGGCGGCGGGTGATCAGCGCCAGCGTAACCACCAGCCACCACATCGTGGCGGCGGCTTGCAGCCAATAAGCCATGGCGCAAGCGGTGAATTGACAGAGAACCAACATGCCCAGAATCAGGCTGCACAGGTACATGGCACGGCGTATTGGATGGCGAAATTGCGCCAGTTCCGTCAATTCAAGCGCAGCGGCCAAGCCGACGATGGCGATGGCGATTGTAAATATTGCACTGGGCATCAGCCAGATGCCGCCCAGTACCAAAGGTCCGAGAATTCCGGCGGTGATCAGGCGTTGGCGCAGCATACAAGCGAGTTGGTGAAATGCAGAGTCAGGTTATTCATGAGCATGAGAGTTGTTCACTGGTTTTGCCGAAACGGCGTTGGCGCCGACTGTAGTCTGTCAGCGCGGATTCAAAGGCTTGTTCATCAAAATCTGGCCATAAAGTGTCAGTGAAATAGAGTTCGGCATAGGCGCTGTGCCATAGCAGAAAATTGCTGATTCGCTGTTCTCCCCCAGTGCGGATCAGCAGATCAGGGTCAGGTATATCGGCGCCGAAACTGGTGGCTTGCGCCATCTGTTGTTCATCAATTTGATCGACGGTCAGATGGCCGGTTTGGCATTGCGTCGCCAAATGCCGGGCGGCCTGTGCTATATCCCAACGTCCGCCATAATTGGCGGCGATTTGTAGAATCAGCGCCGTATTATGACGGGTGTGTTGTTCAGCTTTATGAATACGCTGGCGGAGTTTCTCAGGAAACGCGGCGATATTGCCGATAATGCGTAAGCGGATGTTATTTTCGTGGAGCTTTTCTGTTTCACGTTGCAAGGTGATGGCGAATAAATCCAGTAGCAGGTTGACTTCCACTCGAGGTCTTCGCCAGTTTTCACTGCTGAAGGCAAACAGAGTGAGTACTTTGATGCCTTTTTCCCCACAAAGATCCACGGCGCTACGCACTGAATCAACACCTGCACGGTGTCCCTGGTGGCGCGGTTGGCCGCGTTGTTCGGCCCAGCGCCCATTACCATCCATCACAATGGCGACATGCTGCGGAAGCACGGTTTTTTCGACTGAATCTGTCACAATCAGACAGACATCAAATCAGCTTCCTTTTGCTGTCCCAGTTCGTCAATCTCCTTGATATGTTGATCGGTCAATTTTTGTATGATTTCCTGCCCACGCCGCTCATCATCTTCTGAAATCAATTTTTCTTTGACGAGATCTTTCAGATTGCCGTTCGCATCACGGCGGATATTGCGTATTGCGACGCGCGCTTGCTCGGCTTCCTGACGGACGATGCGGGTCATGTCTTTACGGCGTTCTTCAGTCAACGGAGGAATGGGCAGACGGATCAGCGTACCAGCCGTGTTTGGCGTCACTCCCAGATTGGATTCATAAATCGCTTTTTCCACAGCAGACACCATGCTTTGTTCCCAGGGTTGCACAGTCAGGGTGCGTGCATCTTCCACGCCGACATTGGCGATTTGTTTCAACGGCGTGTCAGTGTCGTAATATTTTACGGTGATGTGATCCAACATACTGGGATGCGCACGGCCCGTACGTACTTTGGCGAGGTTTTCTTTGAGTGCTCCAATGCTTTTCGCCATGCGCGTGGCGGCATCTTTTTTAATGTCATCAATCATGCGTGATTCCCGTCTCTTGAATGAATAGTGCAAGCATCTTTGATTTGGCGGCGTGGTTTCGCGCCGTCAGGATTTCTATGTCGCAACAGGCGGTTTTGGTAACTGGGCTAATGAATCAAAGTTCCAACTGATTCACCTTGGATGAGGCGTTTCAACGCCCCGGCTTCGTTGATATTCATCACCCGTAAAGGCAGTTGGTTCTCCTGACACAATACCACAGCGGTAGTGTCCATGACGGCTAATCGTTGGTTGAGCACTTGCTCGTAACTGAGTTGTTGATAAAAAACGGCATCCGGGTTGATGACTGGATCAGCTGAATAAACGCCGTTGACTTTGGTCGCCTTGATCATTAAATCCGCGCCGATTTCAATGGCGCGCAAACTGGCTGCCGTATCGGTAGTGAAAAACGGGTTGCCAGTGCCGGCGGCGAACAATGTGATGCGTTTAGCGTTCAGGTGGTGCAAGGCCAGATCGCGGCTGTAGTGCTCGCAGACTGGATGCATGGCGAAAGAGGACAAGGTGCGGGCATCCAGGCCCAGGCGTTGTAATTGATCTTGCATAGCCAGCGCATTCATCACCGTCGCCAGCATGCCAATATGATCCCCTCTGGGTCGCTCCAAGCCATTCTTAGCCAAACCGGCACCGCGAAACAAATTGCCGCCGCCGATAACCAAGCCCAGTTCGATACCGGATTGGCATAACGCCAGGATTTCTTCGGCGATTCGTTTGAGTGTGTCTGGGTTGATGCCGAAATCATCATTACCCATCAGAGCTTCGCCGCTGAGTTTCAGCAGGATGCGTTGCGGAGTGTTTTTCATCTGGCTGATCGTCTGTGAAAAGTGCTGAATCTGCCCAGCTTTTTGAGTCGGCTGGTTTGCGTGCTTTTACGCCGCAGGGGCTAGACAAGATCACGTCATCACCAACCAAGCATAATGGCTTGATGACGCGATCCAGCGCCGGGGTTATCCTTGATTAGCGGCGGCGGCCTGAGCCATCACTTCGTCGCGGAAGTTTTCGGTTTTCTTTTCAATGCCTTCGCCCACTTCAAATCGCACGAAACCATTGACCTTGGCTTTGTGGCTTTTCAGCAGTTTTTCTACATTGGTATCGGGATCTTTCACGAAGGGTTGGCCAACCAGAGTGATTTCACTGAGATATTTGCGCATGCGTCCGGTGACCATTTTCTCAATGATATTGTCGGGTTTGCCGCTTTCTTTCGCCTGCGCGGTGACAATTTCACGTTCTTTATCCAGCAATTCGGTCGGTACGCCTGATTCATCCACGCAAACCGGATTACTTGCGGCAATGTGCATCGCTAAATCTTTACCCAGTCCGGCGTCGCCGCCCGCGTAATCGACCAGTACGCCAATTCTCACGCCATGTTGATAATAGGCCAGCCCGTCATTGGTTGTTTGTCGGATAAAACGGCGTACATTCATGTTTTCACCGATTTTCGCCACCAAGGCCTGGCGGGCTTCTTCAATCGTTGTATCTTCGCCTTCGTGCAGCGGCATTGCCATCAGAGATGCCACGTCAGCGGCGTCACTGTTCAATGCACGCTGAGCAACGGCGTTGGCGAACGATTGGAAGTTCTCATCTTTGGCGACAAAGTCCGTTTCACAATTAACTTCAACAATAACCGCTTGTTTGCCGTCATTATTGGCGGCGATCACGATGATGCCATCCGCAGCGGTGCGTCCGGCTTTTTTCGCTGCTTTCGCCTGGCCTGACTTGCGCATGTTTTCAATGGCCAATTCAATATCGCCATTGCTGTCTGTCAGGGCTTTTTTACATTCCATCATGCCAGCGCCAGTACGCTCGCGTAATTCCTTTACCATTGATGCCGAAATTGCCATGAGTAATACCTCAGTTGGAAGTAATGCTTGATTTGCGTCATAGGGCTGATCAAAAAAACGTCACAGAGACGGTGGCCGCCTTGTGACGATAGGGTTTCAGCGCCTGATGCTTTCCTGATGGCGGCGGTTTGCGCCATCCATCAGCAGATCATGAATTATGGGTTGTTGACTCGCTCGTTTCGCTTTCGTTTGCAGGAACTTCTTCGACTTCGGTGGTTTTGGCTTCAACTTCAGTCTCGGTTTCCTCAGCCTCAACAAATTCCATATCCTCAGATTCTTCTTCGCTTTGCTCAGCCACGGCGCGCGCGGCAGCGGCCCGTCCTTCAAGGATGGAGGCGGAAGCTGCTTGTACATAAAGCTGGATGGCACGAATGGCGTCGTCGTTACCTGGGATGACGTAATCCACGTCCTTTGGGCTGTTGTTGGTGTCAACCACGCCGACGATCGGAATGCCCAGTTTCCGGGCTTCAGTCAAGGCGATTTTCTCATGGCCGCAGTCAATCACAAACAGGGCATCCGGCAGGCCATGCATATGTTTAATGCCGCCCAAACTGCGTTCCAGTTTCTCCATTTCGCGATGCAAGGTGAGCTGTTCCTTTTTATTGAAACGCGCTTCCATGGAGCCATCCTGAGCCATAGTCTCCAGTTCTTTCAAACGTTTGATGGATTGCTTGATGGTTTTAAAGTTGGTCAACATGCCGCCCAGCCAGCGATGGTTGACGTAAGGCATGGAGCAGCGGTTCGCTTCTTCGGCGACGACATTGCGTGCCGCGCGTTTCGTGCCGACAAACAGGATTTTGCCGCCATTCGAGGCCAGTTTGCCGACAAAATTCATCGCCTCATTGAAAAGAGGCAGTGTTTTTTCCAGATTGATGATATGGATTTTATTACGTTGGCCGAAGATATACGGCCCCATCTGGGGATTCCAGTAACGTGTCTGGTGGCCGAAATGCATGCCGACTTCGAGCATTTGGCGCATTGTGATTTGGCTCATGGCGTTCTCCTGTTTGGGTTAAGCCTCCACATATCCCGTCACCCACCTCTTTCAAGGCACCCAGGTAAACGGTTGAGGGCGTGTTTAGAGATCGTTTTTGTCTGATGTAAAGGCCCAGTGTGAATTTCCACTTTGGATTCGGTGGTTTTTCTCTGTGCGTGTTCACATTGAACAATCTTTGAACTCTGGCTCCCGGTGGCGATATGCGTGTGTCGTTGATAAAGGGATATTTGCTGCGGCATGCTTTAGTCCGGTTTAGAACCCAGGTTTTTGCTGACCTTCAGCATTGCCGCCAAGCGGCGCGTTTTATACCATAAAGCGTTTGCAGTCTCAATCATTGCCAAGGTTATTGAGGAACCTATGTCGATCACCATTAAAACTTCTGAAGAAATCGCCAAAATGCGCATTGTCGGCAACTTGGCGGCGCATGTCTTGGAGATGATTGGCGAGCACGTCAAGCCAGGTATCACGACCGGAGAACTGGATGCTATTTGCCATGATTTTATTGTGCATGAACAACAGGCGATCCCGGCACCATTAAATTATCGCGGGTTTCCCAAGTCGATTTGCACCTCAGTCAATCATCAGGTTTGTCATGGCATACCTGGCGACAAGGTGCTGAAAAACGGTGATATCGTGAATATTGATGTGACGGTGATCAAAGACGGTTTTCATGGCGATACCAGTAAGATGTTTTTGGTCGGTAAAACGAACCCGTTTAATCAGCGTCTGGTTGATGTGACTTATCAAGCAATGTGGAAAGGCATTGAAATGGTGAAGCCGGGCAGGCAGTTGGGGGATATTGGCCATGCGATTCAACAGTTTGTCGAAGGTCAACGTTTCAGCGTCGTGCGGGAGTATTGCGGACATGGCATCGGGCGTGAATTTCATGAAGAACCGCAAATCTTGCACTATGGTGAATCCGGCACCGGGCTGGCCTTGCAAGCCGGTATGACATTCACGATTGAGCCTATGGTGAATGCGGGTAAACGCGCAATCAAGCTGTTGCCGGATGGCTGGACGGTGGTGACCAAGGATCGCAAGCTCTCCGCTCAGTGGGAGCATACCGTGCTATGTACCGATGATGGCTATGAGGTGTTGACATTGCGTGAGGATGAAAAAGCCTCTCAACGGCAAACCGCTTAGGTGCTGCTGCGGTGAAAATCATCATACTGGGCGCAGGGCAAGTGGGTACCACGGTGGCGCAGAATCTTGCCAGTGAAGACAATGACATCACCGTCGTGGATAAAAATCATGAATTGCTGCGCGATCTGCAGGATCGTCTGGATATTCGTACTGTGTATGGGCAAGCCTCGCACCCGGTGATTCTTAAGCAGGCTGGCGCGGATGATGCGGACATGATCATCGCGGTGACGAATAGTGATGAGACCAACATGGTGGCTTGTCAGGCCGCCTGGACACTGTTCCATACGCCCACCAAAATCGCCCGGGTGCGGGCCCCGGAATATCTCAAGCATGCGGCTTTATTTGCCAACAATGCACTGCCGATTGATGTATTGATCAGCCCGGAACAATTGGTCACTGATTACATCATGCGTTTATTGGAGCATCCGGGCGCGTTGCAGGTGCTTGATTTTGCTGGCGGAAAAGTGCGCTTGGTTGCTGTGCGCGCGTACTATGGTGGGCCATTGGTTGGTCATGAGCTTTGTAATCTGAATGAGCATCTACATGGTGCTGAGGCGCGGGTCGCCGCGATTTATCGTAAAGGACGGGCGATCTGGCCGCGTGGCCATACGGTGATTGAAGCGGATGATGAAGTCTTTTTTCTGGCGGCGGCGCAAAATATTCCTGCGGTCATGCGTGAACTGCGCCGTGCGGAAAAGCCGTTTCGCCGTCTGATCTTTGCGGGTGGCGGTAATATCGGCAAACGTCTGGCGTTGGCGCTGGAATGGCGATACCGGGTGAAAGTGATTGAGCGGGATCCGCAACATGCACGCTATATCGCTGAAAGTCTGACAAATAGCATTGTGTTGCAGGGAGATGCCGCTGATGAGGATTTGTTGCTTGAAGAAAATATTGAGAATACGGATGTTTTCTGCGCAGTGACGGATGATGACGAAGCCAACATATTATCGGCAATGCTGGCGAAGCGATTAGGCGCGCGTAAGGTGATGGCTTTGATTAACCGGGCGGCTTATGTGGATCTCGTGCAATCCGGTTCAGTGGATGTGGCGATATCGCCTCAGCAGGCGACCATTGGTTCGTTGTTGACGCATGTGCGGCGAGGGGATGTGGTGATGGTGCATGCGTTAAGACGCGGCGCGGCAGAAGCGATTGAAGCTGTCGCCCACGGCGATCAGATTTCATCGAAAGTGGTTGGCCGCCGGATTGAAGAAATCAAATTGCCGGAAGGCGCGAATATCGGCGCTATCGTCCGTGGCGAGACGGTGCTTATGGCGCATCATGACACCGTGATTGAAGCGGAGGATCATGTGATTCTGTTTCTCATGGACAAACGCCGGATCCATGAGGTGGAGCGCTTGTTTCAAGTTGGCATCACTTTTTTTTGAGGGTATATGGGGTGACTGGGTTAACGCAACACAGTATGTCGGTATTGACTGAACCGGAATAGAGGTATTTTGAGTTCTGCAAGGAGAAATTATTGAGATGAGATGAAGTCAGCCTCTAATCGGCTTCGCTACCCTTTAGGGTATAAGGAGGCTAAAATAAGCATTTTAATACAGATTAATTGGCTAATGATGATGGTTAAATCAAAACATTTTGATGCAATTTTCTTGGGTAAAGCAGGCGGTGCTTCCGCTAAAAGCAAGGTTTTTTATTTGCTCGCCGCGCTGTTTTTTATTGGATTAAGCGGGTGCGCTGACGATACATCGGTGCCAGAAAGTCATTCGGTTGTGATTGAAAAACCTTTTGTGCGTTCAACCGCGCCAGGACAACAGGTGACTGGTGCTTTCATGCGATTGAAGAATGAAACCCTGGAAGATATTGATTTGGTTGAAGCCAGTTCGGCAGTTTCTGGTGTCACTGAGATTCATGAAACCAGCATGCGGGATGGGGTGATGCGTATGCATCATGTTGGTTCAATTACCATTCCCGCGAATGGCATGGTGGAGCTTAAGCCTGGTGGTCTGCATGTTATGTTGATGGGTTTGAAACAGACCTTAAATGACGGGGATTTTGTGTCAATCGAGTTGAAGTTTTCTGATGGTTCAAGCCAGACGATTGAAGCGCCAGTGATGAAAGCGGGCGGATGACGTTTTAGTTGAGTCTTCTAGACTTATCCCGGGGTTTGTCGTGTTGACTTTGGTGACCAGCCTTTTCGGTTAGAATAGATCGCATGAGTGAGGAAATTCTGATCAATGTCACGCCACCCGAAACCCGGGTTGCGGTGGTTGAAAATGGCGTTGTCCAAGAACTGATCATTGAGCGCACAGCCAAACGGGGGCTGGTGGGTAATATTTATCGCGGTAAGGTATGCCGGGTATTACCCGGCATGCAAGCCGCTTTTGTGGATATTGGCTTGGAACGTGCGGCTTTTTTGCATGCTTCTGATATCCATACTGATACGGTTAAGAGCGCCCACATTGCTGATTTGGTCCATGAGGGGCGCGATATCGTCGTGCAGGTCGTCAAAGATCCATTAGGTGCCAAAGGCGCGCGCCTGACTACCAATATTTCCATTCCCTCGCGTTATATGGTGTTCATGCCCCATATGGAGACTGTTGGGGTTTCGCAAAAAATTGAGAGTGAAGCGGAACGTAACCGTTTACGCAGCCTGTTATCTGATTACGCCAAAAACTCAAAATTACCTGCTGGTTTGATTGCGCGCACGGCTGCTGAGCATGTCAGCGTTGAGAATCTGCAAAAGGATATGCGGTTTTTGGAGCGTTTATGGTTCTCGATTCTGGAGAAATCTCAGCAGGTGAAGCCGGGTACGATCATTCATGAAGATTTACCCCTGGCCTTGCGGGCGTTACGTGATCTGGTTGGTCCTGAGGTGGAAAAAGTGCGCATTGATTCACGCGCCACCTGGGAGAAAGCCAATTGTTTCGTGAATGCCTATATTCCGGATTGTTGTGAAGCCAAACTGGTCTATTACCCTGGTGAGAGGCCGCTGTTTGATTTATACAATGTCGAGCATGAAATACAAAAAGCCTTGCTGTCCCGGGTGGAGTTGAAATCAGGCGGGCATCTGGTCATTGACCAAACCGAGGCTATGACGACAGTGGATGTCAACACCGGTGCTTTTGTCGGGCACCGCACGCTCGAAGAAACGATCTTTAAAACAAACCTTGAAGCGGCTCAGGCGATTTGTCGCCAATTACGCTTACGTAATCTGGGCGGCATTATCATCATTGATTTTATTGATATGGTGGAACCTGAGCATCGGCGACAGGTGATGCGCGCTTTGGATCGCTACTTATCCAAAGATCATGCGAAAACGCAGATCTCAGAAGTTTCGTCTTTAGGCTTGGTGCAAATGACCCGCAAGCGCACCCGGGAGTCGCTTGGACATTTGTTGTGCGAGCCTTGCCCCTATTGCGCAGGACGGGGTTCGGTGAAAACAGCAGAAACCACTTGTTACGAGATTTTCCGGGAGTTACTGCGCGAGGCGCGTCAGTTTGATGTGGCGCAGCTCCTTGTGCTGGCTTCAACGACGGTGATTGATCGTTTACTGGATGAAGAATCGCAAAATCTGGCGGAATTGGAGCAGTTTATTCAAAAACCCATTAAGTTGCAGGCGGAGGCTTTATATACCCAGGAGCAATATGATGTGGTGTTGGTTTGATCATTAGCCGGATCGTTTAAGCTAACCATTCACGACATTGCCAGACCGGTTCTCCAGATAAGCGCGGATATTCACGACAGTTTGATCGACCACCGCTTGCCGGGCTTGTCGGCTAGCCCAGGCGATGTGGGGGGTTAAAATCAGGTTGGGTAAATCATCCGCCAATAATGGGTGATCAAGGGGAGGGGGTTCGACATCCAACACATCTAATGCCGCGCCGCCGATGGAGCCAGTTCTTAACGCAGCCGCCAAGGCTTGATTATCGATGACTGCGCCACGCGCGGTATTAATCAGTAATGCGTGCGGCTGCATCAAACTTAGTTTGTGCGCATCAATCAAATGATGCGTATTGTCAGCCAGTGGGACATGTAGGCTGACGATATCCGCTTGTGTGAGTAATTCATCTAACGGCATGCGTTGTGCTTGAAAGGATGCATTGCCTGGACGTTGCGCAATCAGCACTTGCATGCCGAAAGCCTGCGCCAGTTTCGCCACCCCTTGACCCAGTTCGCCGTAACCGACAATCCCCAGCTTCATGCCATTGAGTTCACGTATAGGATAGTCCATCAGACAAAATGCGGGACTGCGACTCCAATCGCCACGTTTGACGGCGACGTGATAATCCAATAGGCGGGTCGTATGCGCCAGTATGAGGCTGAAAACATGCTGGGCAACGCTGTTTGTTGCATAGGCGGTGACATTGCTGACCCGAATACCCAGATCTTTCGCCGCTGCTAAATCCACATTGTTGGTTCCTGTCGCCGTGAGCGCAATGAAACTCAATTTCGGCGTATTGCGCAGCGTATCGGCATCCATCACCACTTTATTCGTGACCACCACTTCGGCGTCAGCGATGCGCTCAATGCGTTGATCGGGTGAAGTCATCGGGTACATACGCCAATCAGCCAGCGTTGTCTGTAATGTTGACAGATCAAGATCGCTTTCGGATAGGCTGGCCAGGTCGAGGAACACGCCTTTAGTCATAATGGATTCCGCATAGGATGGTTGAATCAGGCAGGTTCATGCGCCATGTCTGAAAGATTGCGCCAAGCCGGGTGTTCGGCGATTAAATGCAATGCATTTTGTAACAAGGTTTTACCGGGTTCCATTTGAAACCAGGTTGATAAGCCGGAAGGATGGGGTAAAGGAATCGCCTGCATAGGATGTGCTTGATATTCAATCTCATGTTGTTGACCAATCACATCCGCCAGTTTTTTCACTGGCATAAACTGCTGGATGGCCAGCTTACCAACCGGCAATAATAAACGCGGACGTAATAGTCGAACTTCTTGCTCCAGCCAATGGCTGCAATTGGCGATTTCTTGTTTGGAGGGTACTCGGTCTCCTCCTTTGGGGTTTTTGCCTGGGAAACACCGGCAAACCGCCGCCATATAAACATGTTCACGGCATTGTGTTTCTTCCACGCCAATGGTGCTGAACCATTTGAATAAAGTTTTACCGGCTGTCCAGGCGAATGGACGGCCCATTAATGGTTCTTTATCGCCCGGTGCTTGACCCACCAACAGAATGTCTGCCATTTCAGCACTGCAAGTGACTGGCGGCTTTTGCATGTCTGGACATTGCTGACAGGTTTTGATCGCATTTTTATGTTGGGTCAAAAGATTTTTTTCAGAATAGTGCATAGATCGTTCGTTGTTTTAATTTCTTCTGCCCCAGTTCCTCGCCGCAAGCGGTTTTGGCAGTTCATTCTTGGAAAAGTTTTTCCTTGGTGCTATGGTTCTAGCCATGGGCATTATAAGAATCAATAATTTCTGAGGTAAATATGGAAGAATATTACATGGTTCCTGAGGAACTTTATCGTTTGGGGAATTCGACGGAACCGAAATTAACAAATGTTAGAACAAAAGATGTAGACATCATTACAGACTCAGAAGGTACCCAAATTGTTTTGGCGAATGGTAGCGGAATTAGTTTATTTACTAAAGCTGGTATTCAGAACATGAGATCATCGGGATGGGTCTGGAAGTTTGACTATGGTGTAAATCTTCCTATTGGTTTGAAGTTGGTAAATGACAAGCCGGAACATTATTGTATTGCACCTGTGGAGAACATGCCTCTCGATAAATATAAAAGCTTGCTGGAAATTATGGCTGGGAATTCTCATAAGGCAAATACAAAAATATATGGAGGAATTATTGATGACACACATTTCTAGATTAAGAAGACATTTTAGGGGAATTATTGCATGAACTTATTGGAACTATCATTTGTTAGATCAGAGATGAAGATTGTTTTGGAGTCTTTGATCGAGAAAGAGCAATCCATGGCGGCTATTTGTGAACACTCTGATGATGAAGATGAGGTGGCCGATATTGGCAATGATCTAATCGAAGTAAGACTGTTAATAGAAAGATTAGTGGCGGAAGCGGTGCCAAAATTTGGCGATTCGGTTCTGGTTTTTGATCGTACGCCTTTATAATTCGTGTCCTTTCTTTGATGCTTGTGGCTGGGTGGCTTCCTTGCCATCCAGAAAATCATGTTGTTTACGACGTATTTCCGGCGTGGGTTCCATTTGCAGGCGTTCAATGATTTCGTGGAATGCTTGTACGTCTTCGAATTGGCGATAAACTGAGGCGAAGCGTACGAAAGCGACCTGATCAAGTCCTTTTAACTCTTCCAACACCCATTCGCCGATAAGCTCAGCCGAGACGTCTCCTTCGACATTCGCCATGAGTTTGCGTTTGATGTGATTGATGGCGATATCAATCTGTTCCGTTGTTATTGGGCGCTTCTCCATCGCGCGCGCGATCCCTGCGCGTAGTTTACTTCCGTCAAAACTTACCCGACGGCCATCGCGCTTGATGATTCGGGGTAAGTTGAGTTCGACGCTTTCAAACGTGGTGAAACGCTCTTTACAGGTCAGGCAAGTGCGCCGCCGCCGTATTTGATCACCATCGCCATGCAGACGTGAGTCTGTGACTTTGGTGTCCAAGGCTCCGCAATACGGGCAGCGCATCATAGCGACAGCTTAACGTTGATAGACAGGATGTTTCGCGCAGATATCGACGACTTTTTCCTTGATGGTGTTAATAGCGGTTTGATCGCCCCGACTGTCAATGATATCGCACATCCAACCGGCTAATACATGACACGCTTCAGTGCCGAAACCGCGAGTGGTGACAGCTGGTGTGCCAACCCGGATGCCTGAGGTGACGAAGGGCGATTGGGGATCATTTGGTACGGCATTTTTGTTAACGGTGATATTGGCGGAGCCAAGCCAAGCGTCCACATCTTTGCCGGTCAGACCAGCTTCAATGAAGCTCACCAGGAACAAATGATCATCTGTACCTTTTGAAACCACATCATAGCCACGTTCCATAAAGACCTGCGCCATGGTTTGCGCGTTTTTGATCACTTGTTTTTGGTAGTCAACAAAAGCAGGTTCCATGGCTTCTTTGAATGCCACCGCCTTGGCGGCAATGACGTGCATCAAAGGTCCACCCTGGCTGCCAGGGAAAACGGCTGAATTGATCTTTTTTTCAATTTCCGGGTTAGCTTTGGCCAGGATTAACCCGGAGCGTGGCCCACGTAAGGTTTTGTGGGTCGTGGTGGTGGTGACATCAGCGATAGAAACAGGGCTTGGATAAACGCCGGCGGCGACCAGGCCAGCGACATGGGCCATGTCAACCAGAAGATAAGCGTTAACCGCATCTGCAATATCGCGCAGACGTTGCCAATCGACAATGCGTGAATAAGCTGAGAAGCCGCCAACAACCATTTTAGGTTTATGTTCATGGGCTAACCGCTCGACTTCATCGTAATCAATTTCACCGGTGTCGGTGTTCAAACCATATTGCACAGCATGGTAAATCTTGCCTGAAAAATTGGGTTTGGCACCATGCGTCAAGTGGCCGCCATGCGCCAGAGACATGCCTAGCACGGTATCGCCGGGTTGGCACAACGCCATGTAAACAGCAGCGTTGGCCTGCGAGCCTGAATGCGGCTGCACATTGGCGTAGTCAGCGTTGAATAATTGCTTGGCACGTTCGATCGCCAGTTGTTCAGTACGATCCACTGCCTCGCAACCGCCATAATAACGTTTTGCGGGATAGCCTTCGGCATACTTATTATTTAGTACGGTTCCTTGCGCTTGCAAAACTCGTGGACTGGCATAGTTTTCTGATGCGATCAGTTCGATATGCGCCTCCTGCCGACTCTCTTCCGCCTGTATGGCGCTGAATAATTCATCATCGTAACCCTGAATTTGCATAGACTGATCAAACATGACATTGCCTCATGGAACATTGCGGAACAGGCATCAATATAAAGCCGACTGGGATAACGGGCAACTGGTTACGGGGAAACCTTTGCAGATGAATGCCGCTGCCAATAAAAAAGGCTGCCGAGGCAGCCTTGAATATGAAGTGGGGTGGACAATGGGACTCGAACCCACGACGACCGGAATCACAATCCGGGGCTCTACCAACTGAGCTATGCCCACCATAGTGAAAGAGTGACTGCCTTGGCGTATGGCGCGCCCGGCAGGATTCGAACCTGCGACCGACGGCTTAGAAGGCCGTTGCTCTATCCGGCTGAGCTACAGGCGCTTGGAATCGCGCTATCTGGTCGGGGTAGAGGGATTTGAACCCCCGACATCCTGCTCCCAAAGCAGGCGCGCTACCAAACTGCGCTATACCCCGTTGCTATTTTGAGGTGCGCAATCCTACTAATGAATGTTATCTCCGTCAAGCAACATGTGCAGGTTCAGCCGCCAATTCAGCCAAATCCTGCAAGGTTTTCAAAGGTATGGCATTGATATGTTGCACTAATAAAGTTGGCGTCATCGCCAAGTCGGCATCGATTTTCTGTGCGACTAATCCATGATTATAGCGACTGTTATCTAGCGCCCAAGACGGCATCAGAGTACAGCCTAATCCTGCCGACACACAGCCCAAAATGCCGTCCAAAGTGCCGAATTCCATCACTTGTTTGAATTGACTGCCATTTCTGCGCTGCCATTCCAAGGCTCTGGCGCGGTATACGCAGCCTTCTTTGAACAGAATTAAAGGTAAATTAGCATCCTGTTTGATGTTTTTTGCCCGCAATAAGACCAACTCTTCAGTCACAATTGGTGTAACCAATAAGTCAGGATGTTCCACCGGGCCACCGACGAAGGCGCAATCGAGTTTGTAATCCAATACCCGGCGAATCAACTCGGAAGAGGTATTGGTGAGGATGTGTAGCTGTAATTGCTTATAGCGCTGATGCAGTTGATCCAGCACCGCTGGCAAACGTAACGCGGCATAGGTCTCCATGGATCCAATCCGCAGTTCCCCGGCTTGTTCGCCAATATGCTGCATCGCCAGACTGGCCCGGGTTTCCATCTGTAATATCTCACGCGCATAATTCAATAAAACTTGCCCCGATGGCGAGAGTGCCAACCCTCGTCCTTTGCGATAAAACAGCACCGTACCGGTTTCCGATTCTAAACGTTTGATACGTGCCGTGACGTTGGATTGCACTGTATTCAACTTACGGGCCACAGATAGGATACCGCCTTCTTCGACTATGGCATTAAAGGTCTTTAGTGTTTGTATCTCCACAATAATTCTCTTTTACAGAATGTTTGTATCAAAAGAATTCATTATTTACGAATAGATAAAAGATATAACGTTTAGACATGAATAGCAAAAACAGGCTGCCATAAAGGAGGGTGCATGGGTGCATGGGTGCATGGGTGCATGGGTGCATGGGTGCATGGGTGCGCAATATCAACGCTTTAAGGTTCTCACTACAGGCATTGTGAGTCTGGTGGTGATGTTGGGCGTTGCGCGCTTTGCCTACACGCCAATGTTGCCTTTGATGCAACAACAGGCCGGGTTGGGCCTGTCCGATGCCGGTTGGTTGGCGGCGATCAACTATGTGGGTTATTTCAGTGGGGCGATTCTGGCGGCGTTGATCAGTAATCTCCAGATCAAAGACCGGTTGTATCGACTGGGACTGGTTGTTGCCGTACTCACAACACTGATCATGGGAGTCACTGAAAATTTCTGGCTTTGGGCGGCTTCACGTTTCTTTGCCGGGTTTAGCAGTGCAGCGGGCTTGTTGATCGGTTCCGGATTGATCATGAACTGGCTGATTCGCAATGGATATCGCAGTGAGCTGGGTATTTATTTTGCCGGGGTGGGTTTGGGTATTGCCATTTGCGCTATGCTGGTTGAATTGACCTTGCCGGTGCTGGATTGGTCGCAACAGTGGTATCTGCTCACCGCTCTCGGACTGGCACTGGCAATTCCTGCATGGGCCTGGCTGCCACGCCCAGACCAAAGTCCAATTGCTGTTTCGGCGAGTCGCATGGCGGATCATCCACCAGGTAAACTGTTTTTACGGTGCTTGATGGCCGCTTACTTTTGTGCGGGTGTGGGCTATGTTGTGAGTGCGACTTTCATCGTCGCCATCGTTCAATGATGTTGTAGTGAGGCGAATAAGGCGGCAGGTAGTCGATGAACAGGTTGCGTTGTTGCCATGACTGCAGACAGGCCCGAAAGGCTTTCGAGGTATGGATGCTGGCGTTGTCGAGTACGACGACGGTGGGTTTGGCGGCATCAGCGGCCAAGCGATCCAGACATTCAATGACATCGGCGGTGGTGACGGCATGGGAAAACGCGCGATACCGCAACCGGTTGTCTCGTGAAAGCAGGTCAAAGTAGCTTTGGCTCTTGCCCCGCTGAGCCGGGATGCATACGTCTTCATCTTTGAATTGCCAGCCATAGGGCACATACCCTTGTTCCGAAACCGCCGTTTCGTCTCCGTAGAACAAGTCGATCTGCCCCAGCTCCGCTTGCTGTTCCAGCAAGGCCAGTCCAGCTAGACGGACCTGGGCGAGTTCAGGATCGGACTGTTGTTTGGGGCGCCGCCTGATGCGTTTCCATGAGCCGCCAAGTGTTTTAAAAAGCGTTTCAAGGTCTGCGTACTGAATCGCTTCCCCAGCTGATCCTCCAAGCTCTGTTTGGCATGCGCTAAACGCTGGCGTTCTGCTTGCACCGCCGCTTTGACTACCTGCGCATCTCGTGCTTCGTTGAACACCCTCGGACGCCCTCGGCCTGGTCGGGTCTGCAACCCCGCGATCTCTTCCGCATCGTAGCGGTTCAGCCACTGTGTCACACTCACCGCCGACAGCCCCACAATCTCCCCAATCTCCCCAATCTCCCCAATCTCCCCAATCGACTTCGCCGTGCGGCCCTGACTCTTCAACAGGATGATCTGGCAGCGTTGCCGAAACCGCGCGGTCTTCCCTTCTTTGTGGCCCGTTTCCAATTTGTTGCGTTGCCCTTGATTCAGTTCTAATGTGCGTACCCGCATCAGCTTCATTCCTCAAAGGGAAAAGATGCCTTTTATCATAACTTATTATTGTGCGGGTATTAAAGAAGCGAAACCTCCAACGATAGCAGGGCGATCTATTCAGTCATGCCATAGTAAAGTTTAAGATATTGAATAATCTCGGTGCTATGGGGTATCAATTCAGGCAGGTAACGATTCAGCGCTTCACGTACTGCATCAGCAAAGGCCACTGCGTCGCCGGTTTTATCGCGCACAAAGGGTTCCAATTTTTGGATCAGTTGCCAGTTGCTGTCGATGTTTTCCGCTTTCATCGCCACCGGGAGAGAGGGTTCTACGGAATTGGCAAAATCCGGTAACAGACGGCTGACAAAGGTGACCCGGTGCAACAAACGCCAGCAGGCCGGTTTTTTCGCCGCCTGGTTGGCCTGACGCAGGGCGATTGCATTGGGATGGTCGCTTTCCGCCAGCCAGATCGGATCGACCACCTTGTTGTATAGGTCCTCAAAGTTATTCTTATCGCTATCCAGATAGAAGGTCATAAAGCGATATGCATCGACCTTACCCGCAGCGCTGACCGGATTGCCATCGTCATCGTAAAGCCGTTGCATGCCGCCTCCCGGTTTGGGTTGATAGACTTGCAGGTCACCCGGAGGGTCCACAACAACCTCAATGCTAAAGGATTTTTCGCTCTCTTTATCACTGCTGCGACTGGTCGAGTACCCTCCGCTCATAGATGCCTCAAATTCGAGGTTCAAGCCAACACCAAAGAAGCTTAATTCAGCTTCAACGCTGGCATTAGTCGAGCTGTTTAGCGAAAACGAACTGCTGGTGCTTTCGGTGCGGACGTCGGTGGTTTCGGTGGTTTCGGCAAACATTCCACCATCGGCAGTCCAGACATAGGTATTGACCAAATTGCGTTTGGCGAATTTTTGCGGTAACTCCGTGGGCTGACTGCCAGCCTGATTTGAGCTTGCCAAATCCTCCATTGCTTTGCCCAGTGATGGATCTAAGGATGACATCGCCTGGAACGCAGCCCCTGATACGGCACCAACGGATTGATTGGCCTGGACGTTGGTTTCGACTTCGTTGGCGATGGTTTCGTAATAATGGCGTAATTGCTGTTCTTCGCGTTGAATGCGACGCTTCAGGGCATAGGCCTCACGGGGTTTGAAATAGCTGTATTCGCCATAGCCCACCACATTTGGATAATCGGGATCCAACACCACTGAACCCTGGGCATCGTAACCGATGCGACCGTCCAGGGTACCCTGCTTCACATAGCGGGGATTAATCGGGAAGGGGATTAGGTTCCAGTCTTTGGGAATATCCGGGTTGGGCTGCATGCGGAATGAAACTAGGGCATTGTTATGCGCCAAGCGCATGGCGAAGATGTCGGCCGTTTCCGACTGCACCAGGGCAAAACCCATATTCCCCGGCAGCAAGCGCCGTCCTACCGCTGGGTTGAGTTGCTTGTCTTGCTCGGGACTTTCCCAACTACCACCCAGGGCGACGGATAAATTGCGGGTACGATTAATTGAGGTGCCAAAACTTTGCTCATTGTCCCAACCGGCACTGCCTTCGGCATGACGGCTGATACCAACATTGATTTCAGCTTCAACAATGGGTGTTGATACGCCAAAACCAAAAGGTGCTGTCAGAATTGATGAGCCAATCTCAAATCCTTTGGACAGGCCGGAATCAAAGGATGCATCAATACTGCCTTCGGTTGACGAAGACACGGTGTAATTAACACTTTCACTCTCGACAATCTCAAGATTGGATAAGGTCTCAACGAAGGCGTAGTTTTCATATTGCGAACTCATGGCGCCATCGGTGAGGTTTTCACTGGGAAGCGGGGCGACCCCTTCAACATAACCGATGACCTGAGGGTCGAACTGGGCCTGACCGATCCACTCAGCCACCAAGTTGCCAACCTTATAGCCGGTATAGAGATACCAACGACCCTTGTGCAGATAGCTGTAGCAGCGTTTCATGACCCCCGTGGTATTGCCATCGCGATCACGCTGCATATCCCCATATTCCTGCACTGACGGGGTGCTGTCAACTGTGCTTTGGAAGGTGGTTTCCAGACCGGACAAGGCTGAACGGACAATGGAGGCATCATTGCTGATGGGCGCGGTGGACAACATGGCGGCGGGCTTTTGATCACCCGTCGGCAAATCAATGTGACAGCCACCCAGTCCATTGTCGTAGAGCTTGTCCGCTTGGTTCGCAGTGGAGGATTCATCAAAGGTGTAATAAGCAATCAAATCCTGTTTTTCACCCTTGAGTCGTCCAAACAGGTTATCCAGGAGTTGCTCCCGGGTGCGAACGATACGCCAGATGCGGATTTCTTCCAGCATGCCGTTGAACAGAACCTGTCCCGCTCCCTTTTGGAGCATACCGCCAAGACTGAACTGAGGTTCGCCCCAGCCTTGCTGTTGCCAGGTTTCGGTGTCACCAACCAGCTGGGTGGAAACCGGTATCCCATTGATATACATTTCGAGTTGACTGCCGACTGGATCCGGATTCCTGACGCGTTGCGCCCCCTGTATCTTGGCGTGATTGTCGCTTTTGCTATCCATGGCCACATTGCCTTGTTGTTCTTCAAACCGCCACCAGCTGATTAAACCTTGTTCGTTGCCTTCGATAGCGGTGGCGATTTGGTTGGCCTTGCGCGCCGTGCGCCACAGCCGCACTTCGCTGATGGTTCCCTCAGTGTAGGCGGTCTGGCCACCGGGCGTACTAATGCGACCGATCTCCAGGTTGTCATCATTGCCGGATGGGGTTTGACCCGTGTAGCGGCTTGTTCCCGCAGCTTCACCATCAATATAAAAGGTGATATCGACCCATTCCTCAATATCCAGGGATTCGATCATTTCCAGTTGCTGGGTTTGTATATTGCCTTCAGCATCGGTGAACTCGAAGTCTTTGATGCCTTTTTTCTCACTCTGGGTCATGCCTTTTTTGCGCGTTACCGCAATGCGATGGAAAGCACCGGCGCTTAGGGATTGGGTTGAACGACAGTCGTGGCGCTTGCCATCGCCATCTTCAAACGTAAAACAAAGCCTGCCGCCGCGCTCCAGAGCCAGTTGATAGGGTACGCTCTGGTTGGTTTGCCCCAGACGGCCTTTGCTGAGCAGACCATGCGTACGGCTGACCTGAGGCACTTGTATAAACAGTTCCAATGTCAGGTCGTCAAGGATGTCGAGGACAAAGCCATGGCCACAATCAAGATAATCATCACCGCCATCGAAATGCAAGGCATACGACTGGGCGAAGGTACAGGCCAGATGGCTCCAGTGGTTGGCTTCCAGGGCAGATGTACTGCGTAGTATCTGCTGGCCTTCGTGGTTATCGCCCTGACCGGCGCTGACTCCGGCAACCAAATGATAACGCCGCAAACTTGTGCAGGCGGCCGCCTGAGATGGATCGCCATGAGTGACGCCATGATAACCATTGCCGCTGCGATCAAGCGGCTCGCCATCTTCAAAGGTGTAATGCGCCAATAATCCGGCTTCATCCCTGTAGGCGCGGCGATATTGCCCCAACTGTACATCTCCCTGAGTTCGCGCATAATTCCACAGACGCACTTCATCGACATGGCCTTGCATACCACTATTACCGTTGATGCGCGCACCGATCGAAAAGCCAATCTGATTGACACCGGTTGGATTGCCAACCCCACTATAGATTTGTTCATCACCATCAATCAGTAGCTGACAGTGCTGGTTTTCAGCATCCCAGACGCAAGCCACATGGTACCAGGTCTCAAGTTGGGGAAGAAAGTTTGATGCTTTCTGATAGACAGCGCCTGCTTGCTGGATGGTGAGTTGTAGCTTGTTCTCGCTGCTGCTATTGGTAAGCAACTGCATGAAGTTTTTGCTGTCCTTCGAGACATGGAACACGTATTTCCATTTTTCCATGGCGCCAAAGTACACCCAACATTCAAGGGTGAAGCTGCGGTTGAAGTCAAGCAGATCTTCCGGCAGCGGGTAGCTGATTTGGTCATTACCATCAAAGGCGAATCCGGTCTGACTCTCGGCTTGCTGCAAACCCAGGAAATAAGCGGATTTTTGCCCATTGTAATGCAACAGGCGTACAGATCGATTCGCCACACTGGGATTCGCCCAGCTTTCGATCGTCAGGTTGGCCTCCGGGGCAAAACGATCCAGTTCATCGGTTGCAGTCAGTCGGTGTTTATCGCCATCAAAGTGGTAGGCTTGGCCGGGCGCATCAGCGATCCACTGGCAATTGACGCCACGGATCGACCGGGTGGCTGTGCCATTGAAAATGGTTGCGTTGTCTTGGGGTAAAACGACCAACTGGGTGGAACCTTGGGCCAGGCTATAGGTTATTGGGGTGACACTGGCTGTTACCCCTTCGGGCAGCTTGGTCTGACCATTCACAATAGCTGCGAAGTCACGCGGATTACGCGGCAGATCCTGCCAGACTTCAGTCAACTCAAGGCCGGGATTGGCGATGGTCAGGGTGCAGGTATCGGCGCTATTGCCTGGAACGATGGCGATACTGATCTCATCCGGGTGTGAACCAGCTGAACGGGCCAGGAAGAGAATTCGGTCATTGCCACGGGCAATCTCAAAGCGCGCACGGGCCACATTGATATCCAGATATCCGGCCAGTAGCTGCCCTTCGGGGCTGCGGTAATAGGTTGTGAGCTTGCCATTGGCGCTGTCAAATAATAATGGCGTATCTGCTGATCTGGCGAAAGCCAACAAGGCGCCGCTCACGGTCAGGCCTGCAGGATCACTGTGGGTATGACGCATTGGCAAACTAATCTCGCCTTGTCCACCGCCACTCAGCAGATTGAGTTCAGATCTTTTGTTTAACAGCAGATTCTGCTTATCAACCATATCCGCTTCTTTCTGGCGTAGCACCACTTCTTCAGCCTGCATCTGGTTTAGCTGAGCAGTGACTGTGACAAGCGTTTTTTGTTTACTACTAATCCGACTTTCAAGATTACTGACCGTATTGTTGCAGGGGTCGGTTTTAATTAAATGGAACTTGTCGTAATTATGCGATGGGTTATTGGTTCTCGTGATATGGTGACTGCCAGTACTTGCAGAGATTGTTCGATCTTCGGCGTAATCATATCCCCCTTTAAGAGAAACATAATCATTGTCATGAAAAGTTACTATGATGATACGTGATTGTATAAAACCATCACTCAGTCCGAGATAGTCATCATTGTGCACCCACATATCCATGCCAAGGCGGCGATGCAGGAGGTATTGGTTATAGTAACTGCGGTAAGATTCAAATTTGAACTCATCAGCATTGCTGACGCTTGAGGTTTGAATAATCCGATCTTTATGATTCGGATTCTGCATGAAGTACTTTCCATTGGCCTTGATCTGCAAACGGAACCAGTAGTTGCGGGGATTATTACGCGCATTGGTTAACTGGGTTCGCAGATTAGGCAGCTCGGTTTCAAGGTTTTGCTTTTGTGTCTGCAAAGAACCTTTGCCAGCGATCGCCGCGCGGGCTCTTGCAATTTCATCGGATAATCGCTCAATATCCTGATTCAGGCCACGGATGGTTCCTTCCAACTGGCTAATAGCGCTGGCATCACCGGCATTCTCAGGCCGATGCAAAACAGGCAGCGTCAATGCATCGGGAATCTGAGCTAAACGGCCCTGGCGTGAAACAGCAAAATCCACAGTCGCAAGGGCCGCGCTTTCAGGCTGGCCTGTTGCTATGGTGGGTGCTGCAAGCATGACCCGGGCATTCTTTTTCATCGGTTTGCTCTGACCGTCATAGCCCGTTGCGGTTGCTTCTTGTTGATAGTACAGGCGGGCGGATAGTCCGCCAACCAAAGTTCTGGCACCTGAATGATCAATCACAAGGGGCGGCGGGGGTTCTACTTCTTCAGCCTCCGCAGGAACTTCAATCACTTCCTCTTTCAGGATTTCAACTTCCCGTTCCAGGCTAATGCCTGCTTGTCGCCAGTTTGGATTGCCTTGTAATGTTCCTTGATGGCCGTGGCCTGATTGGTCTGTCGCGATATTGCCGCTGCCTTCATCAAAGGTGTAGTAAGCCAGTAAACCAGTTTCATCGCCCACTAAACGCCGATGCATATTTGCCTGGATTTCTTCTTGATTATGCACTGTATTCCAGAGCTGCACCTCGGCAATATCGCCTTGAAAATGGTATCTCGCCGGACCTTCAGTGCCTCCGGCGCCAATGCGTAATGGTCTTTGGGTATTAGGGGACATCACAACCGCTTTTGCGCCAACTGAGATACCATCAACGAACAACTCCATCCGGGAACCATTGTGAGTAGCAGCAAGATGAACCCACTGGTTGAGCTTAACATCAGGGCCACCTATTGATTCCCATCCTTTTCCTTTTCCTATAATTAACGACCATGAGTTAGTTGCATATAAGATAAACCCCCTTTGCGGATAATCATCTCGGAAGGTGATTGGCGAACGGTGACTCTGTCCGCCAGTCACCTTAGCCCACAGTGAGACAGTAAATTTGTTCGTGGATAAACTTTGGTTGTGGGGTATTTCGACATAGTTGGAACCATCAAAAGACAAACACTGAGAGGTAAATGATTCCTGAATGGTTTCTGTAGTGGTAATAATCTGTTTCTGCGTTTTTGCGGGTGCTGGCGGCGGTGCGGGCTGAGTAATCTCAATCGGGTCAGTTTGTTCGGCTACCAAAGCAAAGCTACTGCGTCGCACGGAGGGGTGATCGCCAATGGGCGCATTAGACGCCGCCCAGTTGGCCTCACCCTGGACTGCGCCATCATGACCATTGCCGGTCTGATCCGACAGATGCTTGCCACTTCCTTCATCAAAACGATAATAGGTCTTCAAGCTTGGTTCATCACCAATCAAGCGGCGATTTTTATTCGCCTGAATGTCAATTGCATAGCGGGCATAATCCCAGACACGCACCTCATCTATACAACCTGAGAACAAACGATCTCCTCCTCGGTTAATTCCGAGCGTGAAGGTTTTGAACAGGGCGGTCAGCGAAACCTCACTTTCATGGGTGGTATCGCCATCCAGATAGGTGCGCAACGTTTTACCATCATAGCTAACCGCCAGATGCTGCCAGTCGGTTTTTGCCGGGCCGATCTCAACAGCCTTTTCGGTATGATTAAATCGATAGTTTCCCTCACTATCGAAGTCAATCTGGAACGAGTTGGCGTCAGCCCCTTGCATGGAAGCGAACAACCCTGTCGATTTGGCTTGATTGGTATGTGTCGGTTTAACCCAGAGTTCAAGGGTAAATGCCTCGGCATTCCACGTTTCGATGTCGGCTTTTACATGGCCTTTGCCATCCAAAGAGAGACAGGATTCCGCAAAGCCACGCTCGCTCACCACCGGAATAAGGGGTAACCCGGTAAAGGGACAATTCCCGGGTTCGCGTTCCAATACGGCATTTTGATATTGCGCATCCGGGCTGGTGTAAAGTTGGGTGCCTGCCGGATTAAACAGGCCATCGCCACTGACTTCCAGATTGAAGCTGTCAATTTGATTCGAGGCGCTATTGTGGCTGAAGATTTGCCAGCGTTTGACGCTGGATACCTCAGTGGGTAATTGCAGTACGGAAAAACGGCCTTGCTGTAGATTTTTGATAAAGGCCAACTCCTGGGTGGGTTCAAAAAAGGGCCGCCCTTCCATGTCTTTGGCGCCCAGGCTATCGGTTGCCCCTGCCGCACGGGTCTTGTGACGCGAACGCCGATATCTGACTTCCAATTTGGATTGTAGCTTGGCCCCTGCCAAGATAAAGCGATCACATAGTAACGTATTGTCAACCAGAGGAACCCTGGCTCCCTCATGCAGGACAAATTCATCCTCTGGTCGAGCGCTATCTCCCGAGGCTCCGCCTGTTTGCAACTTGTGCACCATATCGGCATGGTCTACAGGCAGGGATTGGCGGAAAACAAAAATATGTTTATTGTCGGAAAATACCTGGAAAGGCGCATCTCCCGTTAAGCGTGCCGTGGTGGATAGAAATCCATCAATTTCTTCGGGGCGCAGGGTACCGGGTTTGGCCTCTAATCGCCCCCCCTTTTTAACCAGGGGCATGGCTGTCGCCCCGGTAATGCTATAGCCTACTTGCTCGATTTCACCTGGAAATCTTAGTTCTTTGGGATCTTCAGGCCAATAATTGACATCAAGCTCACCTTTTTTCGCATCGGCACGGCCCATGTCCAGTACCGCATAATGAACCCGACGCTGGTCATCCATGGCGAATGCCACCACAGTGCCCCTGTGATTGATAGTTGTCGTGTATTTGTAGGTTTTGTCCGAATAACTTTTGATGAGTTGCTGGGTTGCGTTATAGGTAGTCACTGTGGCGGCCTCGCTTTAAGCAAAGGATTAACGGTTAACTTCACGGCCCTTCTACCACGCAAACTGGGCACAATCAATGACGAGTTTTATCCAACAGCCGTTCCCGCTACCTACCCAGGCAATCAAAAAACCGTCGAAACCGCCCAAAGCCGTTTCGTTAAGGGGCACGCAGCCTACGTCAATGATAATTGACGGTGTGGCACTTGGCTAAGTTAACCCTGAAAACCTCGCCCAAACACTTTCGGTCGCGGCGAAGGGCTATGACGTATCAATCACCATCGGGTTTGGCTTCAGCTTAAATGCCAAACTGCCGTAAAGCGTTTCCCAATCAGGCACCAGGAAACTGTTGAAGACGCTAACTCTTCAAGCTCATTTCGTATTGGACAAGGCTGGTTGTTGCTATTGCTACGATAAGGGTTTAAGCTGACAATCTGTGGGTATTGTTATATTGTTACAATTTTAATTGATTCATTCCAAAATGATTTCGGTCAGGCTGCCTTAAACTAAAGTGTTCGAGTCGTCAGGATTGGCGCTGATTTTAAGGATAAATTAAGCAAAGAGATTGCTTGAAGGAGCAAAGGTGACACATATGAATCCTATTGATTTTGGTAAACACCGTGGCCCGGTGACTGGTAGTTGCTTCATTCCAGGCGAGCATCGCATTCTCACTTCTGGTTATGATTCTGCGGTTGGGGTGTTTGATTTCGACGATAACACGGTAAAAATCCTCGGTTATCACAATCATCTGGCTAATGCCGTTTCAGTGAGCGCTGACGGTGGTTTGGCCGCTTCTTGTTCTTCTGATTACACCATTGGCATCTGGAATTTGCGCGACTATTCGCCGGTCAGTTTGCTGAAAGGCCATGAGGATGATGTCGAGTCCTTTGATTTCGTGAGTGAAACCATCGGCGTTTCCGCCTCCCGCGATCATACGCTGATTGTTTGGGATATCCCGTCCGGCCAGATATTGCGGCGTTTACGTGGGCATCAAAAGGATGTGTTGGCGGCAGCCTGTCATGCAGGCAATATTTACTCTGCCGGTGACGACATGACCTTAAGAAAGTGGGATCTTGACACCGGTGATTTATTGCAGACCTGGGGGCCGTTCGACAACGAAACCGATACCGTCGCTGTGGATCCCGTGCATGGCTTCGCTGTGTTGGGTTGTGATGATGGTTGCATTCGGGTATTTGACATTGAGAAAGAAGCCATGGTGCAGGTGATTGAGGCTCATCAGTCAGGCATCAAGAAAGTGGCTATCTCACCAGCGAATGGCGATATTCTTTCGGCGGCGTATGACCAGCGCCTTTTGGTGTGGGATCCTGAAACATTCCAGCTTAAAACAGAGATGCAATATATCCCTGGTACTTGGGAGCGTTCAATTGCCTGGTCTGCGGATGGAAAGATGATTTCCGCCGGAACCTTTGATGGTACGGTCCTGGTTTGGGATACGCTCACTGGCCAATTATCGCATCGGTTGGGTGGGCAGGGTTCATCCGGTAATGCGTGTTTCAATGATGTCGCTGCTACCGCCGATAATGTGTTCACCACGGTGAGTGATGACGGCATTTTGCGCTTAGGCGAGTTTTCTCAACCTGACCCTCGTTGGATTCAAGCGGTTGAACCCGCTTCTGGCAGGATGTTGATGAATGCGGTGACGCTGGATACGGAAAGTCAACTGGTGGTTGGCGGGGCGCATAACCGGAAGTTGCACATTTACGACCTGGGTGACGGGTGTTTGTCCAACGAACGGGAGGTCGCGCTCAATGAAGGGCCGGTAAATAGCGTGCGTATTTCCCGTTTGCCAACTGCCAAAGGACAAATTTTCGCCGCGTGCTACAGCGGCGCTATTGTGAAGGTGGATGCTTCTGGCACCGTGTTGGATAAAATCCGCGTGCATGACGGTGCCGTCAAAGCATTAAGGCTGCACTCCACAAAACCAGTCGGGCTGAGTTGTGGCGCTGACGGTATTCTGGTTTCTTGGAATTATGATGGTGATATGTTGCGTGAGTACAAGGCGCATGATGCCATTATCAACGATCTGGACCTGAATCCGGCGGGTACGATGGTGGCGTCTGTATCGCGTGATTTCAGTCTGAAAGTACACGATATTGAGACAGGGAAACGTCTGCATACCCTGATGATCGGCAATAAATCGCTAAAATCTGTTTGCTTCTGGGATGATGATACCGTCGTGATCGGCGATTACTGGGGCGGCATGATCAAGGTTGATTTGCAGCAGCAGCGTTATGAGCGCTATGCAGTGGCGCGCAATGGTTTAAGCGCAATCACTCGTATGGGTTCGCATGTGCTGGGGGTTTCTTATGATGGCATCGCGCTAATGATGCGTCCAGATGATATGAAGGTCATCGCCACTTTACGTGCCATGGATCAGCGTCTCGACGATGAGCGGATTGTTAAGCTTTGGCGGCAGGAAGCATGGTCGAAATAATAGTGGCCAAAGGCGCTGCTCAACGATAATCATGTTTGTTCTGGTCGGAGTGGCTGTCCAGCCCGGCCAGGATTTTTATCACAGATTAAGACTTAATCGGTGTTTCCGACAGTGTTACAAGGATTATTAAGATGTTAGATCACTGGGATGATTTTCGTGAAAAGGTCGGGTGTTTCGCTGCAGGCAAGCCATTAGTCTTGTGGCGGAACAGAGAGCCAAACAATTTGGCTTATATCATCTTGGCCGCCAAGGCTACCAATGTCCGTGATATTGAGTTTTTAATGCGGCATAGCGTGGGCGAAATTTGTATTGCGGCGTCCAAGGAGCGTTTGGAGGCCTTGCGTTTGCCGATTGTTAAAACCGTTGAAACCAGTTTTAACCTTGTTCCCCCCCAAGGCATCAGCGACCTTGCGCCGACCCATTCCCTAACCCGGTCTTCCGCCAAACAACTGCGCTCTATGATCCGGGATCTGGCGGATCCTTTTACCGAACCTGATGATTTGGAGCTGGATGATATTTTATTCATCCAAGGTGCAAAGTGGGGTGGAGTGCAAACCCTGCCAGGGCCGGTTGAAGCGGTGGTGGATATGTGTCGTCTGGCTGGGCATATCCCGGTTGGCGTGATTGGCCGTTTGGCCCCTGAGGGCGGAGCAACTCGGGATTGGGCGGAGGCATTCGCACAGCGGCATGCGCTTCCCTTGCTTGAGATTGAAGAGCTTGCCGAACGCCGACGTCAACATCATGCAGAGCCAGCGCATGTCGCCAGAGAGGTGCGTCTGCCAACCAAGTTTGGCCAGTTCCGCATGCATTTATTTGAAGACCACCTGACGGGTCAACAGCATGTGGCGATGGTCAAGGGCGAGGTTCAGGATAACGGTCCGGTCTTAGTGCGGCTGCATTCCGAATGTTTAACCGGTGACATCTTCGGCAGCCATAAATGTGATTGTGGCCCCCAGTTGGAATTGGCCTTGCAAAGAATTAATGAATCCGGCAATGGCGTTTTGTTGTATTTACGCCAGGAAGGGCGGGGCATCGGCCTGGAAAACAAACTCAGGGCTTATACGTTGCAAGATCAAGGCTACGATACGGTGGATGCCAACTTGCATTTGGGGTTACCAGCCGAGTTACGGGATTACCGTCCCGCTGCGATGATGCTGCGGGAGTTAGGGATTGGCGAAGTCAATTTGCTGACCAATAATCCGGCGAAAATTTCTGGGCTGACTGATAATGGCATTGCGGTTAAAGAGCGGGTTTCTTTGGCTGCCGATCTGCATGAAGAGAATACGGGTTATCTGAAAACGAAAATCCGCAGAATGAACCATAAGTTAATTATCCCTGACTGAGTTTGTCCGCCAATTTTTCTGTTTGATCCAGCATTTTCGTTATTTGGAGTTTCAGCATGGAAAATCCTTCGATTGTTTTACAAGGCGTGGAACGTATTGAAGTGGAGGGTAGCGCCATTCCCAAACCGTCATCGGGTGAGGTGGTCGTGAAAACGATTCGATCATTGATCAGCGGCGGCACGGAAATGACCCTCTATGAAGGAAAAGCAGAGAACCCTGAGTGGGCCAACCTCACAACCTATCCGCGTTTTATGGGATATTCCAATGTCGGCGAAGTGGTCGAGGTCGGCGAAGGGGTCGATCCGTGTTGGATCGGGCGTCGCGTGCATAGTCATGGTGCGCACCGGGCCTATACGACCGCTCCTGCGCACAGCATGCGCGAGCTTCCTGGTTCGGTGTTGGATGAGCATGGTTGTTTCACCACATTGGCGAAAGTCGCCATGAACGGGTTGCGGCGCGGTCAAGTGACCTGGGGGGAGAGCGTCGGTATTTTTGGTTTGGGGATTATTGGCCAGCTTGCCGCGCGTCTTTGCCTGATTGTGGGTGCGCGCCCGGTTTTTGTGATTGAGCCTTCGCAGTTCCGGCGCAGCTTATTGCCTGATGATGCGCGCATGCAGGTGTTATCAGGAGCGCAGGAGGATTTATCCGCGTACATCCAACAGCACAACCAAGGTCGTAAACTGGATGTCGTGCTTGAAATTACCGGCAACCCCGAGGTGATTCCGAGTGAACCTTTGTTGCTGCGGGAACAGGGACGCTTCGTCATGATCAGCAGCCCACGAGGTGCCAGTTTATTTGATTTCCATGATCTATGTAACCGCCACAGTTTGACCATTATTGGATCTCACGGTTTTTCCCATCCTCAGCCGGGTTGGAACGGCGCTCCCTGGACTTCCGGACGGCATGGCGAGTTGTTTCTCAGCTTGCTGGCGACGGGAGAAGTGGATGTAGGGCCGCTGGTTTCGCGCCGCTTCTCGTATCGGGATGCCACTGACGCCTATGCTTATTTATCAGCTAACCGGGCGAATACGCTAGGCATTATTCTGGAGTGGTGATTGCTAATGTCTCATGATGAGTCCATGGAGGTGACACGTTTCGCTGTGTATGCAGCCCCCCGGACAGGCAGCAATTGGTTATGCAGCCTGCTGGATTCGCACCCGGAAATTTTGTGTCACCATGAAATTTTTAACCCTGACAAGATTCTTTATTCGATCCCATTGAGAAGCCAGGATTTTTCCTTGGGAACTTTAGCGGAACGTGATCACGCGCCGGCGCTTTTTTTGGATAAAGTCTGGAATACCCCAATGGGGCATCAGTTTATTGGGATAAAGCTCAATCGTGGCCAAAATCATCGGATTTTCAATCAGGTGTTGCGTGACTCACCCGTTAAAAAAATCATTTTACGTCGCCGAAATCGCATATTGGCTTATGTCTCTGAACAAATCGCCACTCAAACTGGCAGGTGGGAGCACTATGCCTGGTCTGAAGATGCGCGAATCACGCAAAAGGTTACCGTGAATGTGGATGACCTGATGTGTTATGCCAAAGATAACGGGGATTATTATAAAAAGATCGTCCAAATATTAGCTGAGACAGGCCAGGAATATTTTGAGACTTACTACGAAGATTTGGACAATTTGATTGAAAGGCAGCGGATTCTGGCTTATATCGGGGTTGATCAGATAACACAACCCCTGGAAACCTTGACGAAAAAACAAGGTGGCACGCCATTACAGGAACGGATTATGAATCTTGCGGAGTTGCAGGATGAGTTACATGGAACCATTTTGGAAATGGAGTTAGAGTCGGCGCTCGTAACTTATATTTAGGGCGTCGGCTATGGATTCTGGACCACCTTCTCAGGTGGTGGCGCTAAGGGCGACCAGAAGCTTTGGAGTAGGTGACTTTTATGAATAGGAGTGTTTTATGAATGAGAATGCCCTGCGGGATTTTATGGATCCTGTTTTTTCCGCACTGCAAAAATCGGATGCAGGCCCTTTAATCAATGTAATGTCAGATGATGTCGATTATTTTGTTGATTGGAAAGGGGAGGGAGTCTTCGAAGGCGGCCAGCACCATGGACGGAAGCATTATTCCGGCAAAAAGGAAGCCACAGGTTTTTTCAAAGGACTCTTTGATACTCAGAAAATCAAAGCCTGGACGCCGCAGCACTACATCAGTAATGACTATGAGTCCTATATTATCGGACGCGTCGAATGGGCAATGACGGGCGATGACAAGGCATACGCCAGTGATTGGGTGTTACGGCTTGTTTTTGCCGGGGACAAAGCCCAGAAAGTCCGTTTGCTGACTTTGCCGGATGGCCATATCGACACTTTCATTCCCAATCACGCGGAAGATTTTTACCTGACCACCGAGAACATTGACAAAATCGTCAATGATTTCCAGCGCCTCTATTTTGATGCCTATTTGTTGGGTAAGACTTGGTCGGAAGCCTATTGGAATGGCATTCCTATTTTCAAAAATCCGGCTGATTTATGGGTTTACCAGGAACTTATTTATGACCTGAAACCGGATTTCATTATTGAAACCGGCACCTGCGCTGGCGGCAGTGCGCATTATCTGGCTTCCATGTGCGAGCTATTCGGCAAAGGCCAAGTGATTACGATTGATTTGATCAAGCACCTTAAGGGACAGCCGGCGCATGATCGTCTGACCTATTTGGTGGGGTCTTCCACTTCGCAAGCCATTGATGATCAATTGAAAACGATGATTCCTGAAGGTTCGACAGTCATGGTTGTGCTGGATTCCGATCATCGTGGGCCACATGTGTTGGACGAATTACGTCTTTACGCAAAATTCGTCACGCCTGGCAGTTACATGATTGTTGAAGACTCTTATCTCAATGGTCGTCCGGCCAAACCAAACTTTGGTCCTGGCCCTGCGGAAGCCATTGAACAGTTTCTTGAAGAAACTGATGAGTTTTATGTCGATCGTGAGAAGGAAAAATTCCTGTCAACCTTTAATCCAGGCGGTTATCTGCGCAAGAAGGGTTAAAAACATACGGCAGCGGCGCGTATCGTCAGGTATGGCGATGTGCGCCGGATGATTGAATCGAGATATTTGTACGCTAACCTTATCAAGGTATGGCGTTACCCAGAAAGGATTGAAGGAGAGCAGACTGATGCAGGTTTCAGCACTTCGTATGGAAGCCGTCATTGCTGATTTTCGTTTCGCCGCGACGCATTTGTTCAAGGATTCATTGCTTTATCGACATTTGAGTCAGTGCATTATTGAAGATCATCAGCTTTTGCAACTGGCTGCTCATGCCAAACCCGAGCAGCCGCCGGTACTGATGTTGTTCGCCGCCGTACGTTATTTGCTGCTGCAAGGGGTGGATCATCCTTTGAAGGCGGCTTATCAGGATTCTGCCACAGGTCAAGCCATGCCGGATCTGTTTCCGGTATTCCGGGATTTTTGTCTGCAAAATGATTCCGCTTTACAGGCTGTGATCGCCAAGGGGCAAGTGCAAACCAATGAGGTTGGCAGATCGGTATACCTGCGTCTGGCGATGGATTGGGTTTCGCGCGAGGTTACGCCTGAACGTATCAGCCTGCTGGATCTGGGGGCTTGCGCCGGACTTAATTTAATTTGGGATCATTACGGCATACAGTTTACCCGGGATGATGAAAAAGTGGTGCTGGCTGGTGATGTCAACAGCCCAGTGCGGATTCCTTGTCGTTTAACCGGAAACCCGATACCGAGAGAACTGGGTGAAGTGGCTGAATTAACACCTGAAGCGCGAGTGGGGTTGGAATTAACCCCGCCTGACTTGGATGACCCCGACCAAGTGCGCTGGTTGCAGTCCTTTGTCTGGGCGGATCATCCTGAGCGGGATAACCGTTTTTTAAAGGCGGTTGAGATGTTGCAGCAGGCGGATGTGCAGGTTCAGGCGGCCAATGTTGTGGAAAAACTGTATCCGGTTGGCGCAGCGATGGTGCCTGATACCTTATTGTGCGTCACACATACTTTTTTGGTCAGCCAGTTGCCGCCAGCAAGCCAACAAGCATTGGATCAACAATTCGATCAACTCGCTCAGAAAAGGGATTTGATACGTATTGGAGTGGAGCCGCAAGGCGATGGTTTTTTACTCAGCGGTCAACGCTGGGAAAATGGGTATTCTCAAGGTTGGCAGCCGTTGGCCTGGGGGCATCCGCATGGTGTTTGGGTGAAATGGGTGCATGAATCCTAGTCATCGGCAGCATAATGGAAGCGGCAGATGAAAAATGATATCGGCTTCACGCATGTGGCGTTGCAGGCGAAAGATATTGACGCCAGTATCGTGTTTTACCGTCAATATGCCGATATGCATGTCGTACATGAACGCGTGGATGTCTCGACAGGGTATCGGGTTGTCTGGTTGTCTGACAAGATGCGGCCCTTTGTTTTGGTGTTGGCGCAATCTGATAATCCTGCGCTGGTGCTGCGGCCATTCGCCCATTTGGGGGTGGGGTGCGTGAGTCGATCTGAAGTGGACCGGCGGTGCGAGCAAGCCAGACAGGAAGGCATCCTGATTCAAGAACCCATTGACTCAGGGCATCCGGTGGGTTATTGGGCATTTATCCGCGATCCCGATGGCCATACCTTGGAATTGTCGTTTGGTCAGGAAATTGGGATCTTGGTCGATGTGGATTGAGGTTTTACAGGAGAACTGCTTATGGCGGTATTGACAAGCTTGCTGTTAGGCGGATTGGCGACTTCAATTCTGGCGCGTCGGAAATTCAGAAAGAAGGATCGCAAGCAGGCTGAGAAACGCGATATGAGTCGGGCGGAGAAAGTCGCGGCGCATCACCAGGAAATTGCGTTAACCACGGTCAGTTTGATTGGATTAGGCGGCGTCATTCTTCCAGTCATTACGATCAGCGCTATACCTTTGCTGGGTTATAGCTATTTCCATATCTTGAATGATTTGCGTCGAAGATACCGCGAAAAGAAAAAAATCGCAGCGCTGATCTATGAAACATCCGGTGTTACCTTGACCTTGCTGCTGGGTAGCCTGTTGCTGGGTGCGATCCTTTTTTCCATTGTGTTTAGCACGCGGCGCCTGATTGCGAAAACAGAGCGTGACGCCCATACCGATTTCAGCAATATATTTGGCGAACTGTCTAATACAGCTTGGTTATTGAAAGACGGGGTTGAAATTGAAGTTCCGTTAGAAAGTTTGAAAATAGGTGACGTGATCGTCCTGCATGCGGGAGAAATGGCGCCTGTTGATGGTCGGATTGTGAAAGGCGAAGGCATGATTGATCATCATCTGTTGACCGGGGAAGCCCAGTCAGTGGAAAGAGCGGTTGGCGATGTGGTTTTAACATCGACTTTACTGATATCTGGTGTATTACATATTGAAGTGGAAAAAAAGGGTGAAGATACGATTGCCGGGCAAATTGCCAGCACCCTTGAGCATGCGGCGATGTTCAAACATGCGATGCAATCGCGCGGTGAACGCCTTTCGGAGAAAGGTGCGGTTCGTACCTTATTGGCAGTGGCTTTGGTCACCCCTTTTATCGGTTTATATCGCGCCGCGCCGCTTACCTGGAGCGGTTTTGGCTATCAAATGCGCGTAGCGGCCCCGTTGATGGTGCTGAATTATTTACGGGTTGCCTCACGCAATGGCATTTTGATTAAAGATGGGCGTGCTTTGGATGTTTTGCATCAAGTTGACACTGTCGTGTTTGATAAAACCGGCACTTTGACGGAAGAGGTGCCACAGATTGGTGATCTCATTGCCTGCGATGGCATCAGTGAAACCCGGCTGCTGCAATATACCGCAAGCGCAGAACAGCGCCAGAAACATCCCATCGCCCAGGCGATTTGCCAATATGCCAAGGATAAAGGCGTTTCATTACTGGAATTGGCGCATAGCGATTATATGATTGGACATGGACTACGCGCCGATCTCATAGACCCAGAGCAGGAACAACCTCAACAAACCATTTTGATTGGCAGCGAGAATTTCGTGCGCAAAGCCGGCATGGAAATCCCTGAGCCTATACAAAACCGACAAGCTGGGGCGGGAGAGAAAGGTTATTCGATGGTGTATATCGCCTCTGGCGATAAACAGTTAATGGGCGTGATTGAACTTCGTCCTGCGTTGCGAGCGCAAGCGCAAGATGCCGTGGCGGCGTTGAAAGCACTGGATATCGCGCTTTATATTATTTCTGGTGATCAGGAAAAACCGACGCGTCATCTGGCTGAGCGACTTGGCGTCGATCATTATTTCGCAGAGACTTTGCCAGCCGATAAAGCGCGTATTATCGCTGAATTACAAGAAGAAGGACGCAAAGTGTGTTTTGTCGGGGATGGTATCAATGACTCTGTCGCTTTACAGCAGGCTGATGTTTCGATTTCCCTGCACGGCGCTGCGACAATCGCCCAGGATGTCGCCGAGATTGTATTGATGTCGCGTGAATTAACGCATTTACCTTATTTGGTGAGGATGTCCAGAGAACTGGATATGCGGATGAATCGTAGCGAATGGTTGAACATGGCATTCGGTTCTGCTTGCGTGATCGGCGTATTGGTTTTCAGCATAGGGATCAGCACCGCTGCCATGCTTTACTTCAGCGGATTGTTGATTAACCTGATTAATGGCATGTTGGTTTTAATTCCGGGACTTGGCGCTAATAGCGTTTATCCTCCGCGTTATCTTGAGCACCATGGTGATTCTCACCGTTGACAGATGGTGCTATCTGATTTTTTTGTTTTTTGTGAGACACATTGACTGTGGTTATCCGGCATCATTGCCTACGGCTGTGGTGGCGGCTTGTAAAATAAAGCCGCCATGATGATTAAGAAGCCGCAAAGCCACTATTCATTAAACAGCGCCGCAGTGAAATCAAACAATGCCTGGGAATCAAAATGTTTGGCGTAAGTTTCCACCCACTCAGCCCGTACAGATGCTGCTAATTGGTTGAGTTCAGCCGTTTGTTCCGCAGTGAAAGTCACCAAAGCCAAATTCTCTTTTTCCAGGATTTGCTGATATTGATCCGTAGTTGTGGTCTCGTAGTGATTGACGTAAAAGTCCATCGCTTCGTCAACTGAGTCAAGCAGCGCCTGGCGATGTGTTGGCTTCAGCGCATTAAGCGCATCTGTATTCACCACCACTGGACAATTGGCTGATCCAAGGTTCAGGTTGGTCGTCGCCCATTTTCCCACTTTGTAGGATTTAGTCGCCAAATGCGCATGCGGTGCAAAGGAGGCGGCGTCAATCACACCGGAGTTCATCGCCTGACGCACTTCAGCAAATGGCACGCCGGTTTTGATCGCGCCGAGCTTGCCGAGCACCGCCATGATGCCGCCTGGCCCACGTACGCGCATGCCGCTGAAATCCGCCAATCTTTCCGGTGGAGCGCCTTTACCCACAATGTTGTATTGAGGTAGTGGCGTGGGCATTAACAGGGTTGCCCCCCAACGCGCCAAGTCTTTTGCCACGATTGGATGTTGATAAACAGCGGCATAAATTTCGGCGATGCGGCGCAAAGACAACGGACGGGAGAATGGCAGTTCAGTGACTGTGATGGTGGGGTTTTTCTTTTTATGGTAGAAGGCGCAAAACTGGGCCATTTCAAAGGCACCGATGGAGATACCATCCAGATTCTCCTTTGCTTTGGAGAGACCGCCGTAGGAAATATTCAGCGTAAACTCACCGTGAGTTTTTTGTTCAACCTGTTCAGCCAGCTTTTCAACATTTTCGGTAAAAGCACGGCGTTTGCCCCATAGGGAGACATTCCATTCAACGGCGGCCATGACATCGCCGACAACCAGAAAGCTGATCAACATCAGTGCTCCGGCTAATCGGCCAACTTGTTGTTGCGCTAACCTGTGTGGTTTGTCTGGGCGAAATAATGTGCTGATATACATGATGGACTCCTCCAGTTTGGGGATTGGGTCAGTGGAAATTGAGTTTGGGTATCCATATGCTGTTTTGAATGTGTATTGGAGCCTACCAAAGAAGCCTTTCTAAAGGAATACGAAAGCGAAAAGGGTTCCTGTATTGAACTAGATATGATCCTGCCTTCATAAGAAATTACACACGGCGTTATTTTAGGCAATACAGATTCATGGCTATCCGCTTAACTCAGGTTTCCAAATATTATCTATATGAAACAAATAGTTGGGAGAATCTTAAATGGCACGAGCGTTATGGCCTAATAAGAGGAAGCTTAGCGAGATTGCTTATCTTTCAAGGCGTTACCCAGTTTGGTGTAAATTAGCCAGCAATCTCTCCCGGATTAAAACGGATACCCATGATACAGATTTACTTCCCCAAATTATCAGGCTGCTCACAGAAACCGAAGAGTCCTTGACGTTATTGAAAGAATATCGAACCGCGCTAATCAGCACCGCCTTCACTGGCAAGACCGACGTGCGGCGAGGAGTCCAAAACCTATCGGATCAACCCCAACCTAAAGAAAGTGCCCATGCATAATGACCAAGAGAAAGCGTATACCAAAGCGCGTTTCTTTAAATGCGCCTTGCAGGTGAACCCTGCGGACTACATCAAATACCGAGGTCGGCAACAAACCCTGACAGAAGATGAGTACAACCAGCAATTATTGGCGGCTTGTTTGGAAGCCAAGGTTGAAGTGATTGGTCTGGCAGATCATGGTTCAGTGGATGGCGTTGACAAGCTGCGTGAATTGTTCATCGAAAACGGCGTTGTGGTGTTTCCGGGTTTTGAAATAGCTTCCAGTGAGAAAATCCATTTTGTGTGTTTGTTTGATGAATCAGCGTCTGTCGATCTGATTAAGATGCATCTTGGTGCTTTGGGTGTTGATATCCATCAACCAGAAGCTCCCGTGCAAAAATCTGCTATCGATATAATCAAATATGTAAATGACAAGAATGGGTTTATTTTTGCCGCCCACTGTACTAATGATGATGGCGTACTAAAGAGACGAATGAACCATGTCTGGCAACATAAAGATCTATTGGCGGCGCAAATCCCTGGTTCAATAGAGGACTTAAAAGGCGTCCAAGACGACTTTTACCGCAAAGTCTTTCTCAATAAAAACGCCGATTATCGCCGCGAACGGGTGATGGCGGCTATCAATGCTGCCGACGTGACAAAGCCTGAAGATATCAAAAAAGATGGGGCTTCCTGCCTGATTAAAATGACCAAGCCTTGTTTTACCTCCTTTAGGCAAGCCTTTTTAGATGCTGGTTCCAGAGTACGTTTGAATTCCGACAAGCCAGAAAACTATGCCTCAGCGATTGAGCAAATATGTTTTGTTGGCGGCTATCTTGATGGTGTGGATATTGAGTTGTCTGAGCACCTGAATACGGTGATTGGTGGCCGGGGTACGGGCAAATCGACCTTACTGGAGTGCATTCGTTTTGCGTTTGACTTAGTGCCTTTTGGTAAAGCAGCGAAGGCGCAATACGACGCCATTTTAAAAACCAACCTCGGCAGTGAAAAAGGCATGGTTGAAGTGAAAGTACGCTCTGCCGCCATGCATGGCCGACGATTTAGCGTCAGCAGAAAGTACGGCAATCAGCCGGTGGTGGTGGATGAGGCCGGAGAAGTTTCGCCCTATCAACCCCAGGATCTGCTGCCGAACATTGAGCTTTATGGCCAGAACGAAATCTACGAGATGACCCGTGATGAGCAAAGCCGTAATCAGCTTATCGAGCGTTTTTTGGAAGGCGAACACGAACACTTTGATACTGATATAGCCCAGTTGTTGGTGCGACTCAAAGAAAACCGTGCATCTATTGAGCGCGCGCTGAGTCAGAAGGACGATATTGAAGCAGAGGTTGAGCGCTTGCCCAAATTGCAAGATCAGGCCAAGCAGTTTCAGGTGTTAGGCATTGATGAAAAACTCAAAGTGATTCCAAAACTGGAAAAGGAAAAGCAACTGAATGGACGCGTGAATGAGGAGGTGGAACGCGTCAAAGAGGCCGTTGAAACACTGAAAGATAGTCTGCCTGATACCGTTTTTTTAAGTGAGGCCAGCCTAGATGGATTACCCCATGCCGATTTATTAAAGCAACAGCGGGAAATAGTAGAGGGCTTTAAAACCACATTAATGCAGATTGTTAAGCAGCTTGATCAGCTAGTGCTGACCTCATCCGAAAAGTTATTGCCTATTCAACATCTGCTCGCTGGGAAGCATCGTGAGGAAGAGCAACAGTTAGAAAACGCTTTCAAAAACATACCGGCAAGCCAGGGCAAAACGGGGCGACAAATTGGTGCTGAATATCAAACCCTACTCCAGCAGATCGAGCAGATTCGGCCCAAACAAACCACATTACAAAACCGGCAGGCGCAGATTGACGAACTGTACAAGCAGCGCAAAAAACTCTTGCTGGAGATGGATCAGCAAACCAGCGCGCGTGCCAGCGCTATGCAAGAATCGATAAAGCGATTAAATCGCAAACTGGATCAGAAAGTCCGTTTGAGTTTGAAATCTGAGGGGAATCGTCAGGTGTTGGTGGATTTTCTCAGTGCGTGCCATTTAGAAGGTGTGGGGGTTAAGCGACTGGCCTGGGTGCTGGAAAACGATTTTTCGCCCGCTAATCTTGCTGCAACGATACGTTCTGGAGAGAGCACGCTAAATGCTAAATTTGCGATTACGAGCATCATATCAAAAGCGCTTTGCCGTTTGTCTGAGCGCAAGCTTCTTGAACTCGAGGAGTTGGTGATCTCCGACACCATGGCCATTGAACTGAATGTTGCCCATGCTGAACAAGACGCTAAATTCCGCCCTATCGAAGACTTATCAACTGGCCAGCAATGCACAGCGGTTTTGCATCTGTTGCTCCTGGATAACCCAGATCCGCTGATTCTTGATCAACCTGAAGATAATCTGGATAACGCCTTTATTGCAGAACGTATTGTTGCCCAACTGCGCAAAGCAAAGTTGAGTCGTCAATTTCTGTTTGCTACTCATAACGCCAATATCCCGGTATTTGGTGATGCCGAGTGGATTGGTGTGCTCAGTGTTGAAGACAATAAAGGGCGGATTCTGCCCAAAGAACAGGGCGCTATTGATATGCCAACAGTGCAAGCGTTAGCGGCAGATATTTTGGAAGGTGGCAAAAGCGCATTTAATCAACGTCGGGAAAAATATGGCTTTAATTAAGCACAACATTTTTTGAATGCGTCTTTCGCATTAGCACGACAGGGGTTTTGGGAGCAGACCATGTTAAAAACTGAATTACTGGAAATCATTGCCAATGGTGAAAACTCCGGCGTGGAATTCAAGCGCGATGATCTTCGCCCGGAGCGGTTAGCGAAAGAAGTGGTCGCCATGGCTAACTTTCAAGGTGGCAGGCTGCTGTTGGGGGTGGAGGATGATGGCACCATTACCGGCGTTCAGAGGGAAAACCTTGAAGAATGGGTGATGAATGTCTTCCAGGGGAAAGTCCACCCCATGATTTTGCCTTTTTACGAAGAAGTGAAATTGGATGATAGTAAACGGGTTGTAGTCATCAGTTTCCCCCAAGGTATCTCTAAACCCTATGTGGTTCGTGATCGTGGGCGGGAGGAGGTTTATATCCGCGTTGGCTCAACTTCGCGATTGGCCACCCGGGAACAACAAATGCGCCTGTTTGAAATTGGGGGAATGTTGCACACCGAAGTCTTGCCGGTTCCCCGAACTGATATGAGCTGTTTAGATAATGCTCGTTTGGTGAATTATCTGAAAGATATCCTGCAAGATCCTGATGTACCAGCATCGCTTGAAGCGTGGCAGGCCAGGCTGCTCGGATTAGGCTTTTTGACTGAAGCGGCAGACACCATCTGCTGCACAATCGCTGGTTTGGTGTTGTTTGGTAAAAGCCCACGACGCTATCTTAGACAGGCCGGGTTGAGAGTCATGGTTTTCAATGGAGAGGATAAAGCCTATCAGGCTGTATTGGACGACATCATTGATGGCCCTATGGTCGGTCGCTGGGATACTGATAACGGAGGAAAGCGACTCGTTGACGGCGGCATTATCGAGCGGTTTATGGATGCCATGGAGCCTTTCGTCTCTGAAGAAGCCAGCCAGATTGACGAGTATCTGAGGCGAGATACCTGCTGGTTTTATCCCCTTGAAGCGATTCGTGAGGTATTGGTGAATGCCCTGGCACATCGGGACTGGACGCGCTTTGTGGAAATAGAAGTGGGAAGCTACAGCAACCGCTTTGAGGTGATCAGCCCCGGTGCATTACCCAATTCCATGTCGATTGAAAAAATGAAAGCCGGTCAGCGCTCACCCCGTAACACCATCCTGATGGAAGTGTTGCGGGATTATGGTTATGTGGATTATCGAGGCATGGGCGTAAGAACCAAGATTGTGCCGTTGACCAAGGCATTGACAGGCAAGGAGCCAGAATTTGTGGCTTCTGATGATGGTTTAAAAACCATTTTGTACCGATAACAGGAAGACGGTTATGGTGGCCCATCACGAAATACACCTGGAATCTTATGTTGTCAGAAAACTGGTTGAGAACGGCTGGATAAAAGGCAGTAACAGCCATTACGATCCGGTGTGGGGGCTGCTCAGTTCTTTAGTTTGGTCTACGACATCGTGAAACAGGGTGAAGTTGCAGATTTGATTGCATAGTGGGTACTGATTCATGGCTTTTCGTTTAAGTCCTGCTCAATTAAATTAATCCAATGAATAACGGGCGCGCCCTGATCGTTCTGCAAATGGCCTAAACAGCCGATATTGGCCGTGACAATCTGTTCTGGTTGATGGATGGTCAGCGCCTGCAGTTTACGCTCACGCAATGGGTTGGCGATGCTCGGCTGAGTTAGTGAATAGGTACCCGCTGAACCACAGCATAAATGGCCTTCAGCGACTTCGCAAAGCGTATAGCCCAGGCGTCTCAATACTTGTTCGACGGCACCACCAGCGCGTAGCGCATGTTGTAAGGTGCAAGGCGTATGCACGGCAATACGAGTATTCCTCGCTGTTAACGGAAGCGACTCGATTTGCTCCTTGGTGACAATTTCAACCAAGTCTTTCGCTTGGTCAGCAATCCAGGCGGCTTTTTCCGCATAACCCGGTTCATCGCGTAATAAATTGGCGTAATCCCGGATTTGCGCGCCACAGCCGCTTGCTGTGCTCACAATCGCTTCAGCACCATGCATTAAGTGATCATGCCAGGCGTCAATATTCTGCCTGGCTAAGGTTCGCGCCCGCTGCGGTGCGCTTAAATGTTGTGGCAAAGCGCCGCAGCAGGCGACTTGAGGCAAGGTCGCCAGTTCAATGCCGAAATGGGCCAATATTTTTTTTGCCGCCTGATTGATTTGCGGTGCCAGGGTTGGCTGAACACAGCCTTCCAGCAGCAGCATACGGCGTTGGGTCGGCAATTTAACGGGACGAATCGATGGCGCTTGCGGAAGAATTTTATGGCGTAATTTCACCGGAACGAATGGACGGCAGAGGCGTGCCAGTTTCATCAATGGTGAAAACAGCGCCGGGGTGCTGAACAGCGTCAGCATGGCTTTGCGCCCCCAACGCTGCCGCCATGGGCGTGGTCGCATCTCTTCAAGCTGCTCACGACCAATATCCAACAGGTGATGGTAATTCACGCCGGAGGGGCAGGTGGTTTCGCAGGCGCGGCAGACCAGACAACGATCCAGATGTTGGTATAGCCCCGGGCCGGGCGCAGCGCCTTCGAGCAATTGTTTGATTTGGTAAATACGTCCGCGTGGGCCATCCAACTCATCGCCTAATAGTTGGTACGTTGGGCAGGTCGCTGTGCAGAAGCCACAGTGTACGCAGGCGCGCAGAATGGTTTCGGCCTGTCGTCCCTGAGGGGTGTCACGGATAAAATCAGCAAGCTCAGTTTGCATAATTCAGCTTTTGGGTTTAGTTCAGGCTATTCGGTTAACCTCACCATTGCTACGGTGAGCCGGATCGGTTTCATGTTATAAGGGTAACATTGATCAAATCCTGATGACGTACCAACATGAGCGAAGAAAACACGGTCTTGAATATGGATCTCAGCAGCGGTATCGCCGCTTTTGAAGCGAAACATTTCTCTACGGCCAGTCGATTGTTAGGCCCGTTGGCTGAAGCTGGCGATCCTGAAGCGCAGTATCGCATGGCGATCATGGCGCAAAATGGCTTGGGTATGGTGGAAAATGAATTGCTGGCTTTCAAATATATGCGTGCCGCTGCTGAAGCGGGCTTGGGGCTTGCGCAACATGGCCTGGGTTTTATGTACATGCAGGGTGAATGTATTCCGCAAAATGGCGAAAAAGCGTTGGAATGGTTCACACAGGCGGCAGATCAGGGGCTACAGGGCGCGATGACCACCATGGGTATGATGTATCGGGAAGGCGGAGCTGTGGATAAGGATGAAGATAAAGCCAGGGAGTGGTTCCGGAAAGCCGGGTTTGAAGATTTTTAGCCAGCTGGATAGCCGGAAATGGTCAGTTGAAGCGTTTATTCTTGGCGATATTTCGCCCGTAGAAAATTTCTAACATCTCCCCCCGTAATTGTTCGCTGATGCGTTGCCGTTCTTTGGCTGAAATCCCATCCGCATCCATACCGAATAAATAATTGTCCAAGTCGAACGCTTTCAACATCATTTTGGTGTGAAAAATATTTTCCTGATACACATTCACGTCAATCATCTGGTAGCGCTCGCGGGTGTCGTGCGCCAGAAAGCTTTGAATGGAATTGATGTTGTGGTCGATGTAATGCTTGCGCCCACGGATATCCCGCGTGAAGCCGCGTACCCGGTAATCCATGGTGACAATATCCGAGTCAAAGCTGTGAATCAGATAGTTCAGCGCTTTCAACGGCGAGATGCGTCCGCAAGTGGATACGTCAATATCGACCCGGAAAGTGGATATGCCGTTATCCGGGTGGCTTTCGGGATAAGTATGGACGGTCAGGTGGCTTTTATCCAGGTGAGCCAGCACAGCATCCGGCAAAGGCCCTGGCGATTCGGTATTGGACAGTTCCTGGGCAGCCAGTTCTTCCTCTGAGATTAAAATAGCAACGCTGGCACCATTTGGCTCATAATCCTGATGGGCGATATTCAGGATATTGGCACCAATAATCTCAGTAACCTGCTTGAGTATCTGGGTCAGCCGTGCAGCATTGTAAGCTTCATCAATATAATGGATATATTCTTTGACTTGCGTCGGCGTATTGGCATAGCAAATGTCATAAATATTGAAGCTGAGCGTTTTGGTCAGATTATTAAAGCCATGTAGCTTCATGCGGGATGTGCGCATTCAATGGATCTCAGGTGTGGGATAATTCGGCGATCTCATAATCATGCGTAATTTCTGCCGCTGTGCCTAACATGATGGAGGCTGAGCAATATTTTTCCGCGCTCAGCCTGACTGCCCGATCCACCATTTTGGGGTTCAGGCCATGACCCGAGAGGCGGAAATGTGCATGGATCTTAGTGAAAACTTTCGGATCCGTGGCGGCGCGTTCTGCCGTGATTTCAACTTCGCAGCTTTGGATATTTTGACGCGAACGTTTGAGAATATGCATCACATCAAATTCGGTGCAACCCCCCATGCCGATGAGCAGCATTTCCATAGGACGAATGCCCAGATTACGACCGCCGAATTGTTCCGGCCCATCCATCACGATGGCATGACCACTACCGGATTCGCCGACCATCATGGCACCGTCCACCCACTTTACTGTTGCTTTCATCATGTGAATAACTCCGCCAATTTTTCGCCTGGATTTTCAGCGCGCATAAAAGCTTCGCCCACCAGGAAAGTATTTACCTTATGTTGACGCATCAATTGTACGTCTTCCGGCGTATGAATGCCGCTTTCAGTCACCACCAGTCGTTCAGGTGGGATGTCGGCCAATAAATCCAGCGTGGTTTGCAGGCTGACATCAAAAGTGCGCAAATTCCGGTTGTTCACGCCAATCAACCCGCTGGGAATCGGCAATGCGCGCTGTAATTCCTCAGCATCGTGAACTTCGACGAGAACATCCATGCCAAGTTCACAAGCCAAAGCGTTCAACTCACTGAGCTGGGTATCGCTGAGACAGGCAGCGATCAGCAAAATGCAATCAGCGCCGAGGCTTCTGGCCTCATACACTTGGTAGGGATCAATGATGAAATCTTTGCGAATCACTGGCAGATCACAGGCTGCGCGTGCTTCGCGCAGGTCAGCATCACAGCCTTGAAAGAAATCCACATCCGTCAACACGGACAAACAAGCTGCGCCATGCGCGGCATAGTTTTGTGCAATCTCAGATGGATGAAAATTGTTTCGCAATAAGCCTTTGGAAGGCGATGCTTTTTTAATCTCGGCGATCACGCCAGGTTGTTGCGCTGCTTGTTTATGGCGCAAGGCCTGAGCAAAACCGCGCGGGGCTTCTGCTGCGCTTAATTCAGCTTGCAGGTTGGCTAAAGCATGTTTTGCAGACCGCTCAGTGATTTCCTCGCGCTTGCGTTCAGTGATTTTCTTCAGAATGTCAGGCGTATTATGCATGGATTTTACGTTTCATAACGGTTGGGAGAGGTCAGGCAAGCGGGAGATCGTGGGGATTTGAACGGGTGATCAGATGCTTCCTTGTCATTGATCAGAACATGGCTGATCTGAACGGATATACTACGTAGGACGACTCATGTCGTCTACTCACAAAGATCGCCTGCAACAGAATCCGCTCAACCAAGATGACAGTTGCAATCATCCCCCAAATGCTGGGTAATCCCGGAAAACCACCACACGATGCCTAAATTTCAATCAACCAAAGTTTTCGGCATTTTCAGCACGGTCTTCAGGCAATGGCGCGCGGAAAATACGCATTGCCAATATATTCATGGTTATGGTGTTTCTTTCAAACTTTGGTTTGAAGGAGAACTGGATGAGCGTCAATGGGTATGGGATTTTGGCGGTTTCAGCCGAATGCAGGGCCGGATTGATGGTATGCAGCCTAAGACATGGATGCGCTATATGTTTGACCATACTTTTCTGGTCGCTCAGGATGACCCTCAACTGCCTGCATTCAGGGAAATGGAAAAACAAGGGCTTGTTCAATTAAGGATCGTACCGGCGACTGGTGCCGAAAAATTCGCTGAATTGATTTATCGCAAAATCAATCCTCTGATTCTGGAAGAAACCCGTGGCAGAGTGAAAGTCGTCAGAGTCGAATTCAGGGAGCATGAATTGAATTCAGCGATTTACGAGCCGGAATAAATTGGGTTTTACACGGTTTTTTTGGGATCCTGTCTTCAAACTCTGCGCCCGATCTCGTGGCGAGATTCCCCGAAAGTGGGTTAAGCAAATTAAGCGTGATGATGGGCGTCATTTCTCAGCATATTCAAAAGCGTCATAATGCATTTGTTCAGAGGGGACGTTATGTTTTTGGAAGGCATCACAAGCCGCTTTGACCATAACAGGTGGGCCAGCCATGTAAATGTCGTACTCGGACAGGTCTTTGATGTCCTGCAATACGGCTTGGTGCACGAAACCTGTTCGACCCCGCCAATCAGCATCCGGTTCGGAAAATACCGGGATGAATGCAAAGTTGCTATGGTTTTCCGCCCACTGCCCGGGTAATTGAGGCAAATAGAGATCATGGTGCGCGCGAACTCCCCAATACAATTTCATTGGACGATCCATGCCTTGATGAAAGGCGTGCTCCAATTGCCCTTTAAGTGGGGCGAAGCCGGTTCCTCCACCAATGAACAATAATGGGCGATCAGAGTTTTCATCCAGCAGGAAGGTGCCCAGTGGTGCTTCAATGCGTAAAATTGAGCGATCTTTCATCTGATTGAATACCCAGTCCGTAAATTCGCCGCCATCGACATGGCGGATATGCAGCTCAATGTATTCATCATCGTGCGGCGCATTGGCGATTGAGAAAGCGCGTCGTCGGCCATCGGCGAGAACAAAGTTCAGATACTGGCCTGCCTGGAACGACAGGCGTTGGTTGTCTGGTAGTTTTAACCAAAGGCGCACCACATCATGCGCGAGATGATCAATTTTATGTACTCGGCACGGCAGCATTTTGGGTTCGCTGATGTTGGCCGAATCCAGAGTTTTCGTGCCGATGGTCAGATCCGTTGTCGCGCAGGCTTTACAGGGTGCCAGTTTGTTCGCATCCGCATGTGCAAGCGTAGCTGGTTGACCTTCCGGGTATGTCACCTGACCTTCCAACAAATCGCCCACGCAAGCCCCGCACCGGCCATTGCGGCAGCCGAACGGCAAAACGACTTGCTGACGCGAAGCGGCGTCCAATACCGTTTCGTCGGGGTTAACGGTGAATTGCTGATTGCTGGGTTTTAAGGTGACAGTAAACGACATGGCACGTCTGCAAAAACATGAAATAATTCATTCTCCTTGATAAACCATGGCGTAAAAACACGATACCCTTATGTTAATTGTTGGTTGTGGCTATATTGGTGGTCGTCTGGCGCAATGCGCTCTTGCAAACAATTTTGGTGTGCAAGCCATTGTACGTTCCGCAAGTCGTGCGGGGCAGTTGCGCGATTTAGCGATTCCTGCGATGCAATGCGATCTGGATCAGCAGGTTCTGCCTGCCGGGAGCACGCAAGATCAACCTGTATTTTATTTTGCTCCGCCGCCTTCCATTGGGGAGCAGGATACCCGGTTGGCGGGCTTTCTTCGTGGTTTGACGGTTTCAGGGACGCCTTCACGTTTGGTGTACATCAGCACAACCGGGGTATATGGAGATTGCGGCGGTACCTGGGTGGATGAAAACACCCCGGTCAAGCCTGTCGTTGATCGGGCGAAACGTCGCTGGCATGCAGAAACATTGTTACAGGCGTGGCGTGCGCGAACTGGCGTTGAGTTAGTCATTCTCCGGGTCGCGGGTATTTATGGGCCGGATAAACTACCGCTTGAACGGTTGCGTAAAAGGTTGCCGATGATTAGTGCGCAGGATGCGCCTTGGACGAATCGCATCCATGCTGACGATTTGGTGGCGACTTGCTTGGTTGCCATGCAGCGGGGTGTGGATGGTGAGGTTTATAATGCGTGTGATGACGCGCCAGGCAAAATGACGGATTACTTCAATCAAGTCGCTGATTTGGCCAGGTTAGCGCGACCTGACATTATTTCTTTGGATGAGGCCGAAACCACTTTATCGGCTGGTTTGTTATCTTATTTGAGGGAGTCACGTCGGGTGAGCAACGCCAAACTACATGATCAGTTAGGCATCAATTTGCGTTATCCGACGTTGCAGGATGGGTTAGCAGATTGTTTCAAAGAGGGTTAGCACTCAATCGCTATTGAGCCGACGGAGTGCTGGACAGTGTCCGGTCTGGACTTAGCGATCCGCCAGAATTTCTTTCAATGCACTGATGCATAAGGCGATATTTTCCGCTTTACTGGCGTATCCCATCAAGCCGATGCGCCAGACTTTGCCCGCCAGATCGCCCAGACCTGCGCCAATTTCCAGATTATACGTTTCCAATAAACGGCTGCGCGCTTTGGCGTCGTCCACGCCTTCAGGTATATAAACGCTGTTCAGTTGCGGCAAACGGCTTTTTTCATCAACCACAAACTGAATGCCCAGTGCTTCCAGGCCCGTGCGTAACTTCATATGATTGTCATAATGGCGTTGCCAAGCGTTTTCCAATCCTTCTTCCTGAACCATTAACAAAGATTCATGCAGGGCATACATGGCGTTGACTGGCGCGGTGTGGTGGTAAGCGCGCTTGGCGCCTTTGCCCCAGTAAGCCATGATCAGGTTCATGTCCAGGAACCAGCTTTGTACTTTGTGGGTGCGATTTGCGATGCGCTGCTGAGCGCGTTCATTAAAGCTGACGGGAGAAATGCCGGGAACGCAGGATAAGCACTTCTGCGTGCCTGAGTAAATGGCGTCAATATCCCATGCGTCCACCCGCAATTCGCTGCCGGCAAGTGAAGTCACCGCATCCACAATGGCGAGACAGTCGTGCCGGTGGGCCAATTCAACCAGGGTTTTGACATCAGAACTGGCACCAGTCGAGGTTTCTGCATGCACAAATGCAAGCACCCGGGCGTCTGGGTGTGATTTCAGTGCTTCCTCGACTTTGCCTGGATCGACAGGCGAACCCCAGTCATCCATCACCATGATCGCCTGACCGCCACAGCGTTCGACATTTTCTTTCATGCGCCCGCCGAACACGCCATTCTGGCACACAATGACTTTGTCGCCTGGCTCCACCAAATTCACAAAGCAAGCTTCCATACCGGCAGAACCTGGTGCCGAAATTGGCATGGTCAGGGTGTTTTCCGTCTGGAATGCATACTGCAGCAAGGACTTGATTTCATCCATCAGGTCAATGAATTGAGGGTCAAGATGGCCGATGGTTGGGCGTGATAATGCTTGCAATACACGGGGTGACACGTCGGATGGGCCAGGCCCCATTAAGGTGCGGGCGGGCGGGTAGAAGGTATTTTGCGTCATAAAACAATGTTGTTAATACATGAGGTTTAGCGGGTGAGTATATGCATCGCATCGGTTCCGCAACAAGAAGATATTCCACGAAAAAACCGGGTATAGCAGTCAAGCATTATCACGCCGCCTCAATCGGAAGCGGTTTGATCAACTATCATGGCACCGGATTGCTGACGATTGATCCATTCTTTGTCTGTCATGGCTCAGCTATCATCGACATTCACGTTAACCCGGGCCGCCGCGCCCTAAAGAGGAGGCGAGGTGAGCGTTAAAAAGCTCTTGTCGGGTGTTGTTTTGATGGTCTTGTTGATGTTGGTGGTGGGTGTGGCGTTGACCAGAGCCTACCAGCGTACGGCGGATGCAGCCTTGATGTTATCGAATAAGATCATGGAGGATGTCGCGCATAGCATATCCCGTCAGACGCAGGCTGTTTTCCAGGCAACGGAAGCTCAATTGGAGATCGCCGCCGCCATCGCTGAATCCAGGTCAAATTCTGGACAAAGTATCCTGGATACTCAGGATCAATGGTTACGGTTTTTTTGGAAGCAAGTTCAGTTGCATGAATACCTGGAAGGATTTTACGTGGGGGATAATCAGGGTAATTTTATTCAGGCCCATAAAGAACCCCAGTTGGCGACCCGGGTCATACGTCGGGGCCATGGCATTGAACAGGCGGAGGAGCGCATTGTTTATCGGGCGGCGGACTACCGGGCATTGGCGCATCTAAAGGGGTCGGCGGAATTCAATCCGCTCGTGCGCCCATGGTATACCGGGAGTGGTGATCAACCTGTGGTGGTCTGGTCGGATATTTATCGTTTTAAACATTCACGCAAGATCGGCGTGAGTCCGGCGCGTCCGTTTTTCGATGCGCAGGGACGCAAGCTTGGCGTGTTCGCGGCGGATATCACGTTGGAGAAATTGTCTGATTTTTTGTCCGGGCAAAGTTTCGGACAGTTTGATGTGGCGGTCATTGTGAATGGCGAACAAGAGCTGATCGCTTATCCGCTGCACCTTAAATTAAAGCGGGATATGGATGCACAGGTATTGCCCACTCTGGATAACATCAGCGAAGAGCAAGGTTGGCTGGTGGAGGCATGGCGACTGCATTCGGTTGCCCCGCATCACGCTGGATCTCACCAGCATTTGCTGAATTTCACTTATGACAGAGACGATTATGCTTCCGTGATGTTGAGGCTCCCGGAGCGGTTTAATCGGGATTGGCGCATTTTGGTCGCCGCGCCGAAAAGTGATTTGTTGGGTGGCATTGATCGGGCATTGATGGAGAATCTGACCATGATGGTGATCATCATGTTGATGTTCGTGTTGATCATGTATTTTTTATTCGGCGGTTTTGGCTGGAGGGATTCAGACAAACCCGTGGAACCTTCATAGAGGTTGGTCATCGTCATGAGTACGCATCATCAAATGCCGTTCGAGCAGATGCTGTTCAGGTTGCAAAAGATCGTGGAAATTCAACAGGCGCAGCAGCAACGGATTCAGCAGCGGGTGGATTTGTTGTATCGGGTTTCCTTTATCGCTATCGCCATATTGGTGGCATCCATGTCTATCCTGGTGATGGCGCTGGCGACCGAACTGCCCTACCTCACGCAAAGTATTAACAAAATGAATACCCATTTTGCTGATATCACGGGGAATATGGAGACCATGCGCCGCAACATGGCGGTGATGCAGTCAAGTGTTAATGTAATGCCCTCAATGGTCAGTCACATTGACACCATGAATCTCAGTACGCAGCAGATGGACCATGATGTGCGGGAAATGAACCACCGTATGAGCGGCATTCGGCAAAATATGGATATTATCACGCACAGTGTCAACGACATGGCGAATTCATTCGGTCAAATGGAGCATAGCGTGTATCGGATGGGGCATGATGTGACGCGCATGTCGCGCCCGATGCGCCTGTTCAACTCAATGAGTCCATTCCGGTAAGGCGGGTTTGATCATGAGCGGACAGAATTTGCAACCTCGTCGTGCTGAAGAGGCGTTGCAGGCTTTGGTGAGCCTTGAGCAGGCAGTCATTGCCAACCAGCACACTTTACAACGGCAGCGGAATAAAGCGAATTTCATCATGAAGACCGTATTAGTCGTACTGGGTTGTCTTGCGCTGTTGAACGTGCATTTTATGCATGTGCTGACGCAGGAGTTTCGCACCATGGTCCAGGATATGGTGGCTATGTATGAACACTTTGGCCGGGTTGCTGATCGCATGGACAGTATGACGACGCATGTCGAAGACATGCGTCAGAATATTCAGTTGATGCCGGTGATGGAGGCACAAATGCAGGCGATGAGCGGTAGTATTCATGCCATGCAGGCCAATATGAGCGACATGACGACTGATGTGACTTTGATGGAGCAACGTATTGGCGCGATCAACCAGGATGTCGGGGTGATGTCGCAGCGCTTTCGCCGCATGAATGTTCATGTCGCTGGTATGCAGCGCCATGTGGCGGCGATGTCGGAGGTTGTGCTTTAGATAGGGTTGCCTTTTTTTAAGTTGATTCAAATCAAATATTGGGTACTGAGTTGTGATCTTTGTATTGAATAAGTTGGTTTGTCACTTTATTTTCATATCTAAAATATGTAATTGTCCCATGCAGACAATTCTGATTCGATTAGAAGCTGGCTCTTCCCAGTTTGCTTAATTGGTTATTTAAGTGGCAAAAGCAGAAGCACAGTTATTGAGATATGACTGAATCCTTGCAGATTTGCGTCTTTAAATTGGCTTAATTCAGGTAGTAGCGGTCATGGTGAACTTTTTACATCGACTGGGCGTTTATACTTTTCTCGGCGTTTTTTTGCTGAGTCTGTCTCAGGGGGCTTTCGCCGGTGTAGGCAATGCCTTGTCTACGGAGTCTGCCGATACATTACCCGCCGTATTTACGCCGATGTATCCGGTTGTATTGAATGATCCGGAAAAAGATTATATCGACGACGCAACTTATGCCGCCGATGCCCGACAGGCCAGGATCTTTTTAGACCAGCGAACGGTGGGTAATCGTGCTTTGGCGATGCCGGATATTTATGATCTGCTGGTTTCCAATGCCGCTGATGTGTTGCGTGATGAATCGGGTAACTCTCTGGATTACCCCGGACTTTGGTTTGACGCTGGATTGATTGAAGTCAATGCACGGATTGCGCGCTATTTGGAGGCTTTGTTGGTTGAGCATGCCGCCGCCGATGCCGTGTTGTTGATTAATGAACCGCCATTGACGTTCCAAGCTGTGCAGGCACGCGCGCGCGCTTTGGGTAATGAGCAGGATTATTTTGCGGCTTTGCTGTCAGATCCACGGTTTGCTGAGGCGCAACGCTATTTGGGTGAAGTGGATGCTGCGCAATTAGCCAACGCGGAATCAAATTCAGACTTGGTTGAACGTTGGGATGCGTATTTTGTTCCTCAAATGGCGCCATATTTACAGTCTGTGCAGGATACGACGCGTATTTATTATCCTGATATTCAATTTTCTGTCGCAGGTTTTGATCAGGATTCCATTGACTCAAATGGTGGCGTATCAGAGATCACCCCGCTTACGTCATTAACCACCAGCGTCAATGAAGGTTTTACCGGTTTATGCGAAAGGACGAACCAGACGCGTCAGTTGGGTCGTGATGCACCAGTACATTGGTTATTTTCCGAGCGTGAATCCGCAGAGCTTATTCGACACTTCAATCTGACCAGCGTAGGACGATTGGTATTTCTCAACGGAGGATCGACGGAGGAGGAGGCGCAGCGTATTGCGATGGCGCAATCAGATGCTGAAAGTCAATTGGTTGCTGATTATGCACCGGCTTTCGATAATTTGGCGTGTGAAGGGCGAGACTATTTACTGTCTGTGGCTGATGCGGCGTCAGGTCGCGTATGGCGTTATACCCCGGACTTGCGGGAAGGCGAGTCAGTGATTGAGCGCATTGCTGCATATTCTCCCGCGACTTTTGTTAATCGGGACATTACCTTGACTTTGCCGGGGACGGCAAGCGAAGTCCAGACCAGTGACGCTGGGGTTTGGGTGACTCAGGATGCTTTGGTGGCTCTGGCTTGTCCGGAACTTTCAGCGGGTGAATATTGCGTCGCCCGTTTTTCTCAGGATGGTTATCCAGATCAACCCGCCTTGACAGAGCAGGGCGATTTACCGGTATTAGTTCATCAAGGCAGTGCGGAAACACTGTTGGATGAAAACTGGCGGGATGGTGGTCCAGGTGCTGGCGTGGGATCGGATGAATTTATCACGCACTGGCAAAGCAAATTGGCTTTGCCGGCTGGTCTTTACCGATTCAACATTCATGCCGATGATCGTGTCCGTTTAAGTATTGATGGCGAAATCGTTTTTGAGCGTTGGCAAGGTGAATCGGATGCACGCCAGGAGAGCGTTGAGCGAGTTTTATCGGGAGGTTCGCATGATATTGCGTTGGCGTATCAGGATGTGAGTCTTGATGCGGCTGTGGCGATGAGCGTAACCCGTCTGGCTTGCGTGGCTGATCATGGTGCTTCCTGCGTGGAACTGTGGTCTGATGAGGAATTGGTTGGATTCGCTCAATTAGTGGATATGGATGGTCAGACCGGTTTTCAATTTGATGCCAATGCACTGCCTGAAGGGATCAATCTTCAGGATTTGGCCATGAAGTGGCGTTTTAATGCCAATTTTGAGCGGGGATTAACGGAGTTCAATATTGTGCATGGTTCAGGTCAAGTCGATATCCGTTTTGATAATGCGCCTTTATATGTTGGTGATGGAACGCCGAATCAGACCAGTGTGCAAAAGCTCGTTAATCAAACCGGCCAGTACTTGATTGAGGTGGAATATGCGTTGGGGGTTGACGGCCAGTTCGATTTTGATTGGCTCTTGCTGGAGCGGCATTTATCGGCTTGTGATAGCGCCGACCTGCCAAATGATGCATTTTGCGCGGATTATTACGCCAACCCAAACTTAGCAGGTGATCCTGTATTTGCACGGCAGGAAACCAGTATTAATCATACTTGGGGTGCTGGCGGGCCAAGTGAGAATATGCCCGTTAACAAGTTCTCGGCACGTTGGCAGGGAATGCACGAATTTACCGGTGGCTATTACCGTTTTCATGCCGATAGTGATGACGGTATGCGTGTTTGGGTCGGTGGTCAGTTGATTCTGGATAATTGGAAGCGCCAATGGCCCTGGGGCGGACGTTATCGTCAGGCGCGCTATATCGAAGCGGGCGAGCATTTAGTGCAGGTTGAGTATCAGGAGGTCTGGGGGGAAGCCAAGGCTAAATTCTGGTGGGAGGTGATCCCAGACTGTAATACGGTGCCGACGGGCAGCTTCTGCGGTGAATATTTCCCTAACAGGGATTTGGATGGTGACCCGAAGGATTTAGCCAATACGCCCGTTATCGATTTTGATTGGAACAACGAGCAACCGACCGACGCGATCTGGCGCGATAAATTCTCTGTACGTTGGTTAGGTGATTTTGAATTTGCGGCTGGGGGATACGAATTTATCGCCCGTGCTGATGATGGCATTCGGGTATGGGTGGATGACCAGTTAATTATTGATCGCTGGAAATACAAGAAAGCGGAGTATCACGCGATCGTCAATTTGCCAGCCGGAACCCATCGCATCAAGGTCGAGTATTTTGAGGCGGGTGGGCCAGCTAATGTTGATTTGATGTGGCGTTCTGAATCGGCTTGTGACCAGATTGAGGATGGGCGTTTTTGCGTCTCTTATGCCAATACTGATAATGGCGAATTGGCTCCTGTCGCTATAGCACAAACGCCAACCATCAAGTTTGATTGGGGTAATCAAAGTCCAGTGCCAGGCGTGGTCAGGCAAGATCGGTTTGAAGCTGATTGGAAAGGCTATGTGAATTTTGAGTCTGGCATGTATCGCTTCATTGCGGAAGTTGATGATGAGATGGAGGTGCGTTTGAATGGCGAACCTTTATTCAGCTTTTCCAAAGCGGAGCCGCATTATGGTGATTATTTCAAGTTACACCCGATACAAGCAGGACGTCATCTGCTTGAGGTGAAATACGCTGAGCACTGGGGTAATGCCAAAGCCGCTTTGCATTGGGAGAAATCGGCGGATTGCTCGGATATTCCGAAAGATCAGTTCTGCGTTTCTTATTTCAATAATATGGAGCTGCAAGGTGATCCGGCTGACATGGTGATGATGGATGCAATTGCTATGGAAGTTGGCAAAAGTTCACCGAGTGAGGGAGTGAAGAAGGATCAGTTTTCCACGCTTTACCAAGGGCGGTTTGACTTTGAGGAAGGCGTCTATCGTTTTGATCTGGGAATGGACGATAGCATGCGCATTTTCGTGGATGATAATTTAGTGATTGACACTAAATATACTTGGTCTAATAAAGGGAAGCATCAGCAGTTGGTTCCAATGAGCGCTGGCGAACGGGTTATCAGGGTGGAACATGTTGAGAATTGGGGTGAGGCGAAGGCAAGCCTGAATTGGGAGCTTGTGCCAGATTGTTCCGTCACGCCTAGTGGCCAGTTCTGTGCTCAATATTACGCTAATAAAGGGCTTGATGGTGACCCGGTTGATGTTCGTTACGATCAGGCCATTGATTTTGATTGGGCGCAAGGTAGCCCATCTTTGAGTGTGCCGGGCAATAATTTCTCTGCTCGCTGGGCCGGAAATTTTGAATTTGATGAAGGTTTGCACCGTTTCCGGGTGGTCACCGATGGCGGCGTGCGGGTGTGGATTGATGGTGAACTTGTTTTAGATCAATGGAGACATCATTCAAACCCGACTGAATATCGTGCTGTCCGACGGCTGCCGGTAGGTGCTCATCATATTCATATAGAGTACTTTGAAGCCTGGGGCGATGCGGAAATCCAATTTGATTGGGGGGCAGTCACGGATTGCCGCTCTCAGATTCCCGACAATACGTTTTGCGCAGAATATTTCGCTAACCCATCATTGGCAGGTGAGCCTGCTGATGTACGTTTAGAGTCAGACATCCAATTTAATTGGGGTAGTACCGGACGACCGGTCGGTTTGCCAGCCGACAAGTTTTCCGTACGTTGGCAGGGAGACATACATTTTGAACCGGGCGTCTATAGGTTGATTGAACGTTCGGATGATGGTGGCCGCGTGTGGTTGGATGGCGATTTAATCATTGATGAATGGAAGCGCCAGGAAGCGAAAAGTTATCGTGTTGATCGGTTTTTATCGGGCGTTCATCGTTTGAAAATGGAGTATTACGAATGGACGGGTAATGCGGAAGCCAGATTGATCAGGCGTCCATTAATTGTTGGCAAGCCTGACGCGCCGCAAGACTTAACGGTTAAGGAAGTTTCCCAATCGCATGTCAGTTTAGCGTGGAAGCAGGATAAGCATGCGTCTGGATACCATATTTATCGCAACGGAGAGCGAATTGCTGAAGTCGTTTCGCCGGCGTTTATTGATCAACAAGTGATTGTGTTGGGGGCTTACCAGTATCAGGTGCGTACGGTCTGGCCTGATGGCACGGCATCTGATTCGTCGGCTGTTGAAGCGGTGATTCCAGATGCTGAGGCGCCATCCAGTCCTGCTGACCTGAATGCTCAAGTGATGAATGACGCCGTTCAACTCGCTTGGCGTCCAGCCAGCGATAATGTGGCGGTGAGCATTTATCAAGTGATGCGTAATGGTCAATTGCTTGTTGAAGTGACCGATAGCGCCTATCGAGATACGGGAATTGATGTCGCCACCCAATATAACTATGCGGTAGTGGCCCGGGACACGGCTGGCAACGCGTCGCTTCCAAGTCACTCAATCACTGTGTTGAGCAAGGATAATATCGCCCCGGATACACCGTCGACGCCTGAGGCTGATCAGGTTGGGACTGATCATGTGGTGCTGACCTGGGAACCCTCTCAAGATAATCTGCAACTTGCGCATTATGTGATTTTGCGTGATGGTGTTGAAATCGATACGGTCAACGTTACACGCTATGAAGATCGGGGGCTGGCGGATAACCAGACTTATCATTACCAGATTGTTGCGGTTGATCAGGCGGGTAATCGTTCGGGTGCAGGTGCTGAGTTAAGCGTGCAGACCGGCGACGGTATTGCGCCGACTTCACCGGACAATTTGCAAGTGGAAAGACAAGGCGATCAGAGCGTCAGGTTGACTTGGTCAGCCGCGTCCGACAATGTCGGCGTGGCGGGATACCGGGTGTTGCGTGATGGTCGTCTGTTAGCCACTGCTTTGTTGACGGAATTCATCGATCATAGTGTGGAGTCCGGCAATAATTATGTGTATACCGTACGTGCGCAGGATGCGCGGGGTAACTTGTCTGACGAGTCAAACGCCGCTGAAGCGATACTTAATGATGTATGCAGCGCGGATCAGCAATATTTCAGGGTATCTTTGGAGCCTGAGTTGCAACAGTGCTCAAGTTGTCATTCGGCTGCTGGCGGAGCGCAAAATACCCGCTTTATTTTGACCAGTGGGCCTAATGCGTCAGAACGTAATATGGTGGCTTTGCAGAATATCGCTGCGCTTTTGGGTGACCAAGTCGTACTGGATAAGAGCATTGGTGTAGTAAATCATGGCGGCGGCGCGCCCTTTGTGGATGCCGATTCAGCGGGTTATCAGGCCTTGGATGCGTTTTTCCGTCGCCTGAATGATCCGGCGAGTTGCGGTGAGGTGTCACCGGGCAATGATTTATCCACTGACGCCTTGGTAATGAATTGCTACAGCTGCCACGGTCCGGATGGCGATAGTGCCGGTCCGGCAATGCCGAGTATTGCCGGTATGGAGGCGGCTTATTTCGCCAAAACCATGCGTGATTATCGAGATGGAGTACGTTATTCCACTATCATGGGACGGGTGGCCAGAGGCTATAGCGACGAGCAATTTGGACTAATGGCTGAACATTTCGCCGCCTTACCTTATCAAGGCGTCGAACAGGCTGTGGATGTGAGTTTGGCGTCTGAAGGTGAGGAACTGCACAATCAATACTGTGCAGGTTGCCATCAGAATCAGGGGCGTAGCCTGAGCACCGCCGGGGTCTATCTGGCGGGGCAGTGGAAACCTTATCTTGCAGCGACTTTGAAGGATTACGTACACCGGGGTGGCATTGCTCCGACATTAATGCAAAACGCATTAGATACGCTGCATCAAGCTTCAGGTGATCAGGCATTGGCTGCTTTGGCCGAGTTCTACGCCGGTCAAGGCACTGATTTGCAAACTCCAGAGACGCCGGAGTCACCAGAACTGGCGGCCACTTTGGAAGACGGCATTACGTTGACCTGGATGGATGGCGATGATGATTGGGGCGTGGCCTACTATGAAATTTATCGCAATGGTGAATTGATCGGTTCCACCGAGTGGAATACCTTCACCGATCTGGGTTTGGCGCTTGGTATTTACCATTATGAAATTGTTGCGGTGGATCATGCGGGCAACCGCTCTGAGGTTTCAGAGGGTTTGTCGGTGGAATTGGCGCGTCAGAATATTGTTTCCGATGCGATGCAATTGCTTGATGAGCAACAGACCTTGCGCAAGGCTTCGTTGATCTTATTAGGTCGTATGCCGACTGAACAAGAAGTTGGTTCAGTGGATTCTGAGGAAACGCTCAGAGACACGTTACGCCAAATGATGGATGGTGATGCATTACAGGATTTCGTCCATCGCGCTGGATATGAAACCTTCCTGTCGAAAGGCGCGCGTGGAGTTGACCGGAATGAAGGTTTCAGTGAACGGGATTTTCCTGCGATCACCGAGCTTTCCAATGCTGATCGTCGTGATCTGAGCTGGGCCGTGCGTCACCAACCGGTAGCTTTGTTGGATTATATCGTCAGCCATGATCGGGACTGGCGCGAGATCGTCACGGCGGATTACGCCATGGTCAACCCGGTGATGGCGCAAGTGACTGGCGCGGAACTGATTGAGAGTGATTTCACCGAAGACAATCCCTATGAGATGCGTCCGGCGCGCATGCCGAGCGTTTCTGCGCGTTTCCCTGAAAAAGCTTACCCCCATGCAGGCGTATTGAGCACGACAGCTTGGTTGTCACGCTTCCCGACAACGGACACTAATCGTAACCGTCATCGCGTTAATCAGGTGCATATGCAGTTTCTGGGGCAGGATATTGAAGCTTTGGGCCAACGTCCGTTGGATGATAGCGCGAACGGGAACTTTCATGTGCCAACCATGGAAAATCCGAATTGCACGTCATGCCATCAAGGCATGGATCCCATGGCTGGCGGTTTCATGAACTGGGGTGACAATAACCGTTACCAGCAAAATCATAATGGTGAGAGCGGCGATCAGGATGCTTTGGATGCCGCTTATAAAGGTAATGATTATCCACCGGATCATGCAGGTTATCCGTGGTATCAAACGGGTGATCGTTGGTACCGTGACATGTTTTCACCTGGCTATGGAGACAAAATCGCGCCGGGCGGTCATCGTGGTCTGAGTAGTGACGCCACGCGCATTACCGATAATTTGTTGGCCAATTCTGGTGCTGAATCAGGTACTGAAGGTTGGGCCATAGTTGAGGGTGAGCTGCGCGCTTTACCTGAACAAGCTTGTGATGCGGAATTAGTACCTGAGTCTCATATCGGCGACCACTTCTTTATGGTGGGGGGGTGCGATACGCGTGTTTCTTCAGTGTATCAAGAGGTTGATCTGACCCCTTATCAAGCTGAAATTGCGCAAAATCAGGTGCAGGTTGAGTATGGTGCCTTCATGCGTAATGCCGTTGCATGGCGTGATCGCCCGTTTGTTTATATTGCTTTCATGGATACGAATGGCGCAATGATTGCTGAAACCAAACGTTTGACTCATCGCAAACCGGATTGGCGATTCAACCGTGAAACGGTTGATGTGCCGGCGAATGCGACGACGCTGCGTTTTTATCTGCGCGGGCAGCGTAGTGGTCGGGGTCAGTTGGATGCCTATGTTGATGGCGCGACGGTTAAGCTGATATTGCCGAATCCGTCATCGGATTCTGGCGTAAGGGATAACTTGCAATGGTTAGCGGGTGAATTGGCGCAAGATCCACGTTTCGCTAAAGGAGCGGTGCATTTCTGGTACAAAGCCTTGTTTAAACGCAAGCCTTTGGAATCTCCGCTGAATCCTGATGAGCCTGGATATGCCGCCGCATTAATGGCTTTTAATGAACAGGATGCGCTGTTTGATTCAATCACTGGGGACTTTATTCAAAACAATGGTCGTGGTTCATACAATGTCAAAGACCTGTTAGTTGAATTTGTCGTCAATCCGTTATTCCGTGTTGCGAATAATCAGGGTTTGGGTACTGATGCAAATGCAAGATATGCGGATTGGGGCATCCATCGGTTATTGACGCCAGAAGAACTTAACCACAAATTAAATGCGCTGACTGGTGCTTCATGGCGTGATTTTGATTCGGGCCGCGTATGGAATTCATCCATGGGTGTGTTCTATGGTGGTTTTGATGGGGGCGTTCTGCACACCAAACCGAACAGGGAAATGAACAGTTTGATGAATGCTATTCCAGATCGGATATTCATGGAGTTGTCATGCAATATGGTGAGGAATGACTTCCGGCGCAATTCTGATCAGCGTTTGTTGTTCCCCAAAGTCGCTGCAGCGGATACACCATTGGTGAATGATAATTTGCAGGATATGCATAACTTACTGGTGAATCCTGGTGCTGAGCAAGGCATGTTGGGTTGGAATATTGAACGTGGCATGGTGCGCGAATGGAGTAATGATTATCTGGGTCATGCGAATGGCGGGTGTCGCGGTCCAGGTTCTGCGGCTGGGGATTATTACTTCTCAGTAGGCGGAATCTGCAATCAACAGACTGAAGAAGCCATTGCTTATCAAGAAGTGGATGTCAGCCAGCATACGGAGGCGATTGATTCTGGTGATGCCCAAGCTTTCTTTGGTGCGAATCTCCGTCCTTGGAGTCGTGATAATGACCGCGTTGCCATTCATTTGGTATTCCTGAATGCTGCTGGAGGTGTGATAAGCAATTCGCATCCGTTGACTCATAACGGCTCTAGTTGGCGTGGAGTGAACAGCTACATGGCAATTCCGGCGCAAACCCGCAGGATCCGTTTTGTGATGACGGGGCAACGCTTATCCGGCGTCAACAATGATGCCTATGTGGATGATACTGTCTTGGCGGTGTTGGCTTCGTCCGATCAATGGGTGATGCATGGAGAACAGCGTATTCGCCAGAACCTGCAATACCTGCATCAACATTTATTGGGTGAGTCATTAGATCAAAATGATCCTGAGATTGATCGCTCTTATGACTTGTTCCGTGAAGTGTGGAATGACCGTGAGAATGTCGTGACGGGTTTGTCATGCAATTTGAACAACAACACTGAGGATCCGCTTTATACCAAGCGGGCCTGGGCGGCTGTGATGGTTTACTTATTAAGTGATGTCCGTTTCCTCTATGAGTAGCGCCAGAATGATGAAAAGACGTGATTTTTTAAAACAATTGGCTGGTGCTGGTTTAGTCGGCTCCATGCCAGTCATGTTCCGTAACGTATCTGCTGCGGATAACCGGTTCAATGGTCCCATCCTGATGACTATCCATGCTGGTGGAGGCTGGGATCAGAGTTCTTTTTGCGATCCCCGTGAGAACGCCTCTATCAATCATTGGGCTGAAACGGCCCCTGCCGGGACGGCAGGTCATTTACGTTTTGCGCCATTCGCTGAAAATGCCGAGTTTTTCATGAAATATCATGAAAATATGTTGGTGGTGAATGGCATAGACATTCAATCCAACGGTCATGCGGCGGCTGACCGGAACCGCAGTACAGGTTCCTTGATGAATGGCGGCTCGCCAAGCTTGAATGAATTGTATGCTGGTATTCATGGTCAAAATATGTCGATGCCTTTGGTGAGAGGCGGTGGATTTTCCGATACGGTCGGTATTTTGCCTTTTACTGATTTGCCTGATGAGAATTTGTTGCGGGCCTTAGCTAACCCAAACCGGAATGCCACGGGTGGGCATTTTCATAAACCTGCTGACATAGAAAAAGTGATGGCTTATCGTTTACGTCGGCTAGAGGCTCAGCGGGCGCAGGCGAATAATATGCCGCGTATGCAAAATAATCTGGATACCTTATATATGGCGCGTACGTCATCTGATCAGTTGGGCCTCTTATCAGATGTGATGCCGGATGAATTGGATAGTCAGGATTTAAAAGGAGATGATAATCGTCTGGTGCGGCAACTCCATCTGTTCTTGGTGATGGCCTTGGCTGGCACCACGGTGACTGGCAGTTTCTCGATTGGTGGTTTTGACACGCATAATGATCATGATCAACGTCATGGCACTGCGCTTCCTCGTCTTACCCGTGCAGTGGATTATTTGTGGGTTAAAGCTGAGGCATTAGGTTTGGCTGATCGTATCGTTCTGCATATCACTTCCGATGTGGGTCGTACACCGCGTTATAACGCGAATAATGGTAAGGATCACTGGTCTGCAGGTTCAGACATTTTTATGGCGAAAAATGTGGACTGGACTAACCGCATCGTCGGCGCAACAGGGCCTCAACATGAAAAGTTGAGTATTGACCCTCAAACTTTGGCAGTCAGTGATAACGGTATACGTCTTATCCCTAAGATTGTCTGTAGCGAGGTATGTAAAATGTTGGGTATTGACCAACATCCATTTGCTTTGCGTTATTTCGCTAATACTCCCGAGACTGCAATTTTCAGCTCTACGGTGCAAACCGGCATAGAGGTATAGGTTCATGAAACGACGAAATTTTCTGAAAAAAGTCGGTTTGGGAGTCGCTGCCGCTGGTAGCTTCGGGTTTCCGATGATATCGCACGGCGCAGGCGAATCAGTGGTGGTGGTCGGTGGTGGCGTCGGCGGCGCGACTTTCGCCAAATATCTGAAAAAGTTGGAACCTTCCGCGCAGATCTCATTAATTGAAGAGAATCCCCAATATTACACTTGCTTTATGAGTAACGAAGTCTTGGGTGGTGATCGTCAATTGGACTCATTACGCGTGGATTACCAAGGTTTGGCCGGATTGGGTATCCAGGTAATTCAGGATCGGGTGGTTAATATTGATCCGGCGGCGAAATCAGTTATTACGCAATCCGGTCAAACATATCACTATAATCGTTGCATCGTATCACCGGGCATCGATTTCCGTTACGACGAGATCGAAGGTTATGATGCGAATGTGGCGGAACGAATTCCTCACGCATGGAAAGCGGGTGGACAAACGCTGACTTTGCGCGCCCAACTTGAAGCCATGCCGGATGGCGGCGTGTTTGTGCTGGCAGCTCCGCCTAATCCTTTTCGCTGTCCGCCAGCACCTTATGAACGCGCCAGTCAGATTGCGCATTACTTCAAGCAATACAAGCCAAATGCCAAGATTCAAATCTTGGATCCGAAAGCCAGTTTCGCCAAGCAGAGTTTGTTTATGCAAGCTTGGCGTGATCTGTATGGTTTTGATACCGATAATTCCATGATTGAGTGGATATCCGGTTCTGAGTATCAAGTTGCCGAAGTGAATGTGTCTGATCGTGAAGTCGTCACCAACGATGGTGAGCGGTTTCATGCTGATGTGATTAACCTGATTCCACCGCAAAAAGCGAATTGGATTGCGCACCAAGCTGACTTGGTCGATGAAAGTGGTTGGTGTCCGGTGGATCGTCGTACATTTGAATCCACCCGGCACGCTGGTATCTATGTGTTGGGCGACGCTTGTACCGCAACGGCCTTGCCCAAATCCGGTTTTGCGGCGAATTCGGAAGCAAAGAATTGTGCGGTGGCGATGAGTGCGGCTTTCAAAGGCATTGAAGCGGGTGATCCTTCCTTTAGCAATGCCTGCTATAGCGTGGTTGGTTCCGGCTACGCGATTTCCGTAATGGCGGTGTATACCCTTTCCGAAGATGGGCAACGCATTACGCCAGTCCCCGGTGCTGGTGGTCTTTCACGGAGTAATGCCAGCGAGGAAGAACGGCTTTTAGATGTTGAATATGCTTATAGCTGGTATAACAATTTCGTTCAGGATACGTTTCATGTGAGCTAGAAACTGCCGTGGACGCAATGGTTTTTACAATCTACCAGCTTATCGAAGCATGAGTATTAGGGATCAATATTGTTGATAGAGAGCATGGGTCTGTATTATGACCGGGTTCCAGAAACCTGTTCTCAATATGCAAACCACAGACCCACAGTATATCCCGCGCGCTCAGGCCATTGCCGAAGCGATTTTACAAGCCTTTAATCGACATTTTGCGATCTTTCGTGCCACTACCCAACGCGCCCGGCAATATTTTATGGAAGGGGATTGGCATGCCGCACGCCAGACTTGCAGTGAGCGAATCAACCTGTATGACCAGCGTGTTCATGAGGCGATTACGGACATCGGCAAACGTTTCGATTTATATCAGCAGGATACGCCGCTTTGGCAGGCGGTGAAGTTTCAGTATTTGGGTTTGTTATATGGTCATCGTCAGCCTGAGTTGGCCGAAACTTTTTACAATTCGGTCTTTGTCGGTTTGTTTGCGCGGCATTTTTATCATAACGATAATATTTTTGTCCGGCCCGCTGTTTCGACCGAGCGTATTGTCGGTGATAAACCCGCATTCCAGAGTTACTATCCGATCCAGAACGGCTGGCGTAAAACGCTGGAACAGTTATTGGATGCGATTGATCTGGGATTGCCGATGCGTAACAAGCGATGCGATCTGCGCAGCTTGATTCATGCAATACGGCATATGAAAGGTCGGTTGCCTTATGTGGCCCGGCATTTCCAGATTCAAATCTTGAATACGGTGTTTTACCGTAATAAAGCGGCCTATCTTGTCGGACGCGTGCTGAATGGGCCTGAAACGGTGCCTTTGATTCTGCCAGTGTTACGTGCGCCAGATGGATCGATTTATGTGGATGCGTTAGTGACTGAACCGGATGATGTCACTAACGTATTCAGCTTCGCGCGCACCTATTTTTTAGCCGATTGTGAAGTGCCCTCTGAAGTGGTACGTTTTTTGCTTTCTATTCTGCCCAGTAAGTCGGCAGCGGATATTTACACGGCGATTGGTTTCCATAAGCAGGGTAAGGCTGAGTTTTATCGGGATTTTCTGGATCACTTGCGCCATTCGTCTGATCGCTTGATTCATGCGCCAGGTATCAAGGGGATGGTGATGCTGGTGTTTACTTTGCCGTCTTATCCTTATGTCTTTAAGGTGATCCGTGATCGTTTTGCATCGGCTAAACGGATCACTGAGAAACAGGTGATTGCCAAGCACCATTATATTAAGCGTCAGGATCGGGTAGGGCGCATGGCGGATACTTGGGAGTTTTCTTATGCGGCTTTCCCGGTCACGCGTTTCGCCCCAGAGTTGTTGGCTGAATTACAGCATGAGGCGGCGAATAAAATCAGTCTTGAAGATGGCCAGGTGATCATCAAGCATTTGTATATTGAACGGCGTTTGACGCCATTGAATCTGTATCTGGAAAAAGCAGCTGAAGCGCAGGGGCAGCGGGCGATGTTTGAATATGGCCAGGCGTTACGTGAAATTGCAGCGGCAGGTATTTTCCCCGGCGATCTGTTACTGAAAAATTTTGGCGTGACCCGTCATTGTCGCGTGATTTTTTATGATTATGATGAAATTGCGCCGATCGCTGAGTGTCATTTCCGTAAGGTGCCTGAACCACAGACGCCGGAGCAGGAAATGGCGGCTGAGCCTTGGTACAGCGTGGCTGAAAATGACATTTTTCCCGAAGAATTCGTCACATTTTTGATGAGTCACCCTGATTGGCGGCGTTGGTTCCGGGAAAGTCATGCGGATTTGTTGGCTGCGGATACTTGGCGTCAGTTACAGCAGGATGCCGCCGCCGGACGCGCTGTGGATATCTATCCCTATCGGCAGGAAGTACGTTTCCGTAAAAACGTCACGTTACGCCAGCGTTGATTCTGATTATTCAGTTCATTTCCAAGAGGATCGGTCCTTATGCAACAAAATTATGACGTCATCGTCATCGGTTCCGGCCCCGCCGGCGAGGGTGCCAGCATGAAGCTTTCCAAACAAGGCAAGCGGGTTGCGGTGGTCGAAATGCAGAACCAAGTCGGGGGTAACTGCACCCATAAGGGCACTATTCCGAGCAAAGCGTTGCGTCATGCGATTCAATTGTTGGCGGACTACCGTCATCACCCCTTGTTCGAGCATACCGTCAATCCTCAGGATATTGGCTGGCCGGATCTATTGCGCACTTCTGAACAGGTTATCAATCAGCAGGTGACGCTGCACAACCGTTATTACACCCGCAACCGGGTGCATGTTTATCATGGCCGGGCCAATGTATTGGATGAACATCAGGTTGAAGTCATTAATCCGCAAGGCGAGAAGCAACGACTCTATGCAGAATATTTGGTGATTGCCACGGGTTCGCGTCCGTATCGTCCTGACGGGGTGGATTTTACTCATCCACAGATCGTGGATAGTGATACGGTGCTGGCCTTGGATCATACGCCCAGGCGGGTGACGATTTATGGCGCTGGGGTGATTGGGTGTGAATACGCTTCAATTTTTGCCAATCTGGATGTCAAGGTGAATCTGATCAATACCCGGGATCGGCTGCTGTCTTTTCTGGATGACGAAATCACCGATGCGCTCAGCTATCATCTGCGCGACCAAGGTGTGGTGATTATGCATAACGAAAATATCCAGGCGATCTATGAGGACAAGGATTGCCAGGTGTTGCGTTGCAAATCCGGCAAAGAAATCCGCTCTGATTTACTGTTCTGGGCGAATGGCCGTACCGGCAATACGGACAATATGGGACTGGAGAAGATTGATGTCGTGATCAATTCGCGTGGTCAGATTGAGGTCAACGACTATTTTCGAACCTCTCAGGAAAACGTCTATGCCGTGGGTGATGTGGCGGGGCCGCCCGGACTTGCCAGCGCCAGTTATGATCAGGGACGTTTCGTCGGTCACTGGATCGCCAACGGCGAAGTGGATTGGAATCTGATTAAAGAAGTACCCACTGGCATCTACACCAGTCCGGAAATCAGCTCGGTGGGTAGGACAGAACGCGAACTGACTGAACAAAACATCCCTTATGAAGTCGGACGGGCTGAATTCAAAAATCTGGCGCGATCGCAAATCGCCGGGCGCGATGTGGGCATGCTGAAATTATTGTTCCATCGTGAAACTTTGCAGTTGCTCGGCATCCATTGTTTTGGCGAACAAGCGTCAGAAATTGTCCATATTGGTCAGGCGATTATGTCGCAAAAAGATGAAGCCAACTCCATTCACTACTTCGCCAATACCACGTTCAATTACCCGACGATGGCAGAAGCTTACCGCGTGGCGGCGTTGTACGGGTTGAACCGGATTCATTGATAGGCTTGTAAGCTTATTCAATGAGTTGATAATTGGGATTCTCCTGGCAGTGCAATAGCCGTTGAACAAATTTTATGGGGGGAGTATGGACCAATTACCGAGTTGGGATGCCTTAAAAACGCATTATCCGAATGTGGATGCAGGCACCGTATTCACCGACATAGGCGGTAAAGTCGGGCTAAATTATGATATGGGTGTGTTTAAGAATGCGTGTGCCACACGGGTTTCAAAAGCGCTGAATGGCGTGGGGGGCGCTCATTCAATACCATTTTTTAAAGCTATTGGCCCTAATGGAAAGCATGAAGCCCAGGTTTCATCTGGAAGACATCAGCAATGGTATATTTTCCGCGTCAAGATGCTGGTGCGGCACTTAACCGCCAAGTATGGTGGGCCAGAGCGATATTTGCCATCGAATTACAAAGCTCAATTGGCCGGACGAAAGGGAATCATTGTCTTTGAAGTATCAGGATGGTCAAATGCAACGGGGCATGCCGATCTTTGGGATGGTGGAAAATGCTTATACCAAGACTATGGCGGACAAGCCAATAGAGTGTTGTTTTGGGAGGCTTCAAAATGAGGAGCATGCTATGGTGCCTGATTGCGTTAACGCTGGGTTGCTCCAGCCCGCATCAGAACATACAGCCACCAGCCAATGAATTATTGGAATTTGCCAAAGCAAATTGCTTTTTTTGGTATTTCAAAAAGAAAGATTACGATCTAAATGATATCCGATCGATTTCTGGCGGGATTGTTGAGATGGGGACTTATTCAGCAGAAAAATACCGGGAAGTTTCTTTAAAGGTTAAGGAATACGCTCCCGTTTTACAAACTCAACAGGATATTGATCCTGACCTTTTGAAATGTTTCAGATTGGATAAAGATGCTGAATTTATTCAATCTATTCGTCATATCAGCGGGGCCTGATGAGAAGGTGGCAGGTTCAGATCGTCAGTGAGGCATGGAAATTCTGACGATCTGAGTGGCGTTATTTTGTTGTTTCGTCAGTCCCATTCATACCCACGGAATCGCATATGGCAGGCGAAACATGCGTCCGACAGATCATTGAATTTTTCCCATACGGCAGGTGAGACAGGTTCATCCTTACGGTCTTTCGGGGCTTTATAGGGTGCCCCGGTTTTCAGGAAAACCGCGCCTTCTTCAGCCGTAGGACGTTTCGCCAACTCCAGCGCCAAAGCTTTGGCAGTTTCCTGCAAGACTTTTGCGTTGGCCTTAAAGGATTCTTCATTTCCCCAAATGGAAGGTGCCGCGCGTGAGCCGGATGTCGCAATTGAACCACGATGGAAGTTGCCGGAAAGCGCTGCGCCTGATGAGGACTGAATTTTGCGTGCTAGTTTAATGGCCTTTTCCCGGTCAAAACCAAACCCGCCAAACAACATATCGTTGAGGCTCTCCATCGCATCTTCATGATTGTCCATTTGTCTCTGGCGACGATGTTTCATGCGCAAGCGGTCATATCCTGATAACCGTGGCGGCATATGCCAGGGCGCATAACCGGGTCCCGCCCAATAAGGCGACGCCCAATACGGATATCCATGCCAGCGTGGGTGATGATGATCACTCATACTGAATGAGAATGCCTGGACCGAACTGGTCAATAGCAGACTTGTCACAATGATCAAAAAACCTTTGTTGAAAGCTTGCACGATCTGTTTTCTCCTGAGTAAGTGTTTTTTGTGGATTATAACGATGCGAAGCCTGACTTGATGGTCTTGCTATTTGATGTAAAGCAAGAATCTGTCAAATAGCTATCCAACCTGGCGACCTAAAATCTGACAGGCGTAAAACGTAGATTTCATTATTTGGGAAAAGTGCATTGATCGAGAGTAAAACATGGCAACATGCTGCCATAGAAAAGCACTGTTCAATGATGAAGAAAGAGATTGTGGTCGGTGTGAAAACGTAGGCCGGAACGTGGAATGGCGGAGAGGGTGGGATTCGAACCCACGGAGGACGTTAATCCTCGACGGTTTTCAAGACCGTTGCATTCAACCGCTCTGCCACCTCTCCAAAGCAGTTTAAAGGCCGAGAATGGTACATGAGTTATCTGATAAAAGCCAGTTTCTATTCCTAGGATTCAAGGCCACCTCATCTAAATTGAAAATACCATAAAAATCAAATAGTTAAAGCAGGGTATCATTTCAGGCACCCCAATCTTATTGATTCTCATAGATAAAAAAATTAGATGAGATGGCCCTATCCGGGGGTTGATTATATGCTGTCACTGGCAGAGTCAGGTGTATTGCGGTGTGATGGTAAACTACGGCATCTATAAACCCATGGTATGGTAAAACGTCCCGAGAACGATCCGATTTATTTGTAAAATGCGTTCATAATCATGTTGGACTTGTCAATGAAAAAAAGCCCCTTAGAAGACGATGCCGATATTGGAATCGGCGATCAGCAAGAGGCTCTGGAGCCTGATAGTTCGGCAAAGACTGATCAGTGGCGATTTGACCATCAAGTCGCCAGCACGTTTGATCAAATCGCACTACGTGAGATACCGGATTATTTACGGGTGCTGGATTTATGCGTGCGCCTTATCAGTAAAGATCCGCGTCGGCAACCTAGAATTATTGATGTAGGCAGCGCGACTGGCGAAATGCTCAGACACCTGCATCAGGTGGGCTATCGTAATTTGTATGGGGTGGATGCTTCAGCCGCCATGCTGGCTCAATCTTTTGACCAGGCAACCTTGATCCATTCGGCGGAATTTCCTGAAATCTATGGCCCGTTTGATTATGTGTTGAACAACTGGACGTTACATTTCATTCACGAATCCACGCGTTATCTGGAAGCGATTGAACGCTCGCTAAACCCAGGTGGCACTTTGATTCTCACTAATAAGGTTTCCGCTAGCGAGCGCATGCATGAGCTGTATTACGACCACAAACGTGGTAATGGTGTGAGTGAACAGGAAATCACGCAGAAACGGCGGCGGCTTGAAGGTGTGTTGACAACCCGATCACTCGAATGGCATTTAAAGATGTTATCCGCAGTGGGTTTTGAACAAATTGAAATTATCAATGCACATACCGTTTTTATAACCTTTATGGCGACTAAACCGGCGGGTTAAACGAACGCTATTGGAAATGCGCATGGCTTGGCGACACTACCTAGGATCACAAGATGTTAAAATCCACCGGATCTGATTATCTGGAGTGGAAACGAATGAATTTTGAAAAGATCCTTGCGCCAGGAGATGGTGAAAAAATTGTTGTACGCGCTGATAATTCTCTGGATGTGCCGGATAACCCCATTATTCCCTTTATTGAGGGGGATGGGATTGGCGTAGATATTACTCCGGTGATGCAGAAAGTGGTGGATGCCGCTGTGGAGAAAGCTTATGGCGGCAAGCGCAAAATTTCCTGGATGGAGATTTATGCGGGTGAAAAATCGACCCGGGTTTATGGCGAAGGTGTTTGGTTGCCGGAAGAAACTTTGCAAGCCGTCAAGTCGTTTGTGGTGTCCATCAAAGGCCCTTTGACCACCCCTGTCGGCGGCGGTATTCGTTCTTTGAATGTCAGCTTGCGTCAAGAGCTTGACTTATATGTCTGTTTGCGTCCGGTGCGCTATTTCCGTGGTACCCCGAGTCCGTTACTGAATCCTGAATATACCGATATGGTGATTTTCCGTGAGAATTCGGAAGATATCTATGCGGGGGTTGAGTGGCGATCCGGTTCACCTGAAGCCCAGAAAATCATTGATTTCATGCAGCAGGAAATGGGAGTGACGAAAATTCGTTTCCCGGGCACTTCGGGAATCGGCATCAAACCGGTTTCCAGCGAAGGCACCGAACGTTTGGTGCGCAAAGCCATTCAATATGCCATTGATAATGACCGGCCTTCGGTCACTTTGGTGCATAAAGGCAACATCATGAAGTTCACGGAGGGTGCCTTTAAAGAATGGGGTTATGCACTAGCGAAAACGGAATTTGGCGCAGTGGAACTGGATGGCGGTCCTTGGTGCGTATTCAAAAACCCGAAGACTGGCAATGACATTGTGATTAAAGATGTGATTGCAGATGCTTTCCTCCAGCAGATTCTGTTGCGCCCGAAAGAATATGATGTGATCGCCACTTTGAATCTGAATGGCGATTACATTTCCGATGCTTTGGCTGCGCAGGTCGGCGGCATTGGCATCGCGCCAGGCGCGAATTTATCCGATGGCATCGCCATGTTTGAAGCGACTCACGGCACGGCACCCAAATATGCGGGGCAGGATAAAGTGAATCCAGGATCTTTGATTCTGTCTGCCGAAATGATGTTGCGTCATATGGGATGGGTCGAAGCCGCTGATCGGATTATCAAGGCGATGGAAGACACCATTAGCGCAAAAACCGTTACTTATGATTTTGAGCGCTTGATGGAAAATGCCGAGCTATTGAACTGTTCAGCATTCGGTGACGCCATGATCGGCCATATGTAGCTTATTGGCGACGATCAATGATTCAAGTCATTGGTTGCGCCATTACCGTTGAAAACTCGATTAACGGTTCGCGGCAAATTCCAGCATACGTTGAATCGAGACCACAGCTTGTTCCCGTATAGCTGGATCAATCTGCACGATGTTGCGTTGCTCAATCAACGTATTCTCGAGATTTTGCAGCGCGTTCATCGCCATCCAGGGGCAGTGAGCGCATGATTCGCAAGTCGCTCCTTCACCTGCAGTAGGCGCGGAAAGCAATGTTTTCCCCGGTGCCATTTGTTGCATTTTCCAGAAAATCCCATCGTCTGTAGCGACGATGAATTGTTGATTCGGCATTTGTTGCACGGCTTGAATCAACGCGCTGGTTGATCCCACCACATCCGCCTGTTCGATAATGTCTTGCGGCGACTCCGGATGCACAAGTACGGCGGCATCTGGATGCAAACGACGTAAACGCTCAAGTGCGAATCCTTTGAACTCTTCGTGTACGACGCAACTGCCGTCCCAAAGCAACATATCTGCGCCTGTCATGTGTTGTACATAGCGGCCTAAATGCTTGTCTGGTGCCCAGATCAGTTTTTCGCCTTGATTGTGCAGATGTTGAACAATCTCCAGAGCGATGCCCGATGTGACTGTCCAGTCCGCCCGTGCTTTAACCTGTGCGCTGGTGTTCGCGTATACCACCACAGTGCGCTCCGGGTGTTGGTCGCAAAATGTAGCGAATTCATCGGGCGGACAGCCTTCATCCAGTGAGCAAGTGGCTTGCAGATCCGGCATCAGCACGGTCTTTTCCGGATTCAATATCTTGGCGGTTTCCCCCATAAAGCGCACGCCGCACACAATCAAAACATCAGCATCGCTTTGCGTGCCGTACCGCGCCATTTCCAGTGAATCTGCCACGCAGCCGCCAGTCTCTTCAGCCAAAGCCTGCAGTTCAGCATCGACATAATAATGGGCGACAAGTACAGCATTACGCGTTTGCATCCATTGCTTGATGCGGTTTTTCAGTTGATCAATTTCCGCGCGGTTAAGGACGGGCCATTCTGGATGCGGCGGAACTTTGACAGCACGCAGCGTGGGGGAGAGATGAGAGGTATCCATTCGATTGATTTTATTTGCTTGTCAACTCATTGTTATAAGATTTATACGTTTAACGCCATAGCCAGGCTGCGCCGCGCACACCGCTGGAATCACCATACTTGGGCGGCATGAGGCAAGTGCGCACAACATCGGAAAAAACATAGCGCGTTAATAATTCAGGCACGGTCTGGTATAAGCGCTTAATATTGGATAAGCCGCCACCCAGTACGATGATGTCTGGATCCAACACATTGATCACGCTGGCCAGCGCCCGCGCCATACGGTCGTAATAACGCTGCATCGTGGTTTGCGCACCTTCGTGGCCTTGTTGGTCGAGCCGCACGATCTGCCGTGCCGTCAAATTGCCACCATGATCTTTGCTTAGCCCAGGCCCGGATAAATAGGTTTCGATACAGCCTTGCTTGCCACAGTAGCAGTCAGGACCTGGCGTTTCATTTTCTGTCGGCCAGGGTAGGGGGTTATGGCCCCATTCACCAGCGATGGCGTTGGGACCGCTTAATAATTCGCCATTGATGACAATGCCGCCGCCAACGCCTGTTCCGATGATGACGCCGAAAACCGTATGTGCTTGCGCGGCAGCACCATCTGAGGCCTCCGATAAAGCGAAACAATCCGCGTCATTGGCGATGCGCACAGGTCGCTGTAAGATTTGTTGCAAGTCTTCCAGTACAGGTTGTCCGTTCAGGCACACAGAGTTGGCGTTGCGCAGTAAATGATTCGCCGGTGATATGGCACCTGGTGTGCAGATACCAATGGATTGGCCTTTGGCGGTTGTGGACTCCAGGTTTTCAACCAGTTGCGCGATGGCTTGTAAGGTCGCCTGATAATCACCTTGTGGCGTGGGTACACGCAGGCGCTCCCGCAGTTGGCCTGTGTCGTCCATCACAGCCCCTTCAATCTTACTACCGCCGAGGTCAATCCCGATACGCACTAGGTTGCTGAAGAAGTGGTGGGTTCGACTGCAGAAATTGCTGGTTTCTGTGAGTGGCCTGATGGATTGGTGAAACGGTCATTCAATTGTTGCACCAGTTGGTCACTTTCTTCCACGACCTCCGTGACGGTATGTTGAGTGCGGCGTCCCCAGCCTTTAGGCTGATTGGCGAATATACTGCGCCATGGCTTGATGTTCTCTTTGAAAGCCGTCAATAAATCAGCACCAACTTTCTGGCCTAAACGTTTGGCCATGCCGAACAAGGACTTGGCTGCCAGATTGCGTACCGTATAGTGGATGGCCAACACCGCCGCTGCGAGTATTCCGCCGCCGACATAAAGACCCCATGAGATTTCATTCAGCCATAACCACCATCCCGCCTGATAGGATAGTCCCTGCCATTGGCCGGATTGGATAGAGAGCGTGATAAAAACCGCGAGAAGGCCGCCGAACACCAAACCATCACCGATCAACGTGCGTTTGCGCCAGCGTTGCATCAAGCTTTGCAAGTTTGGAACCATTGTGTTTTCAATGCCGCGCGCTGCTTTTTCCAAAGCACCAACAATGCGATAAGCCCGGTCTACTTCGACCTGTTGCATACGTTGATAAATTTCATCCTTATCTTCCTGGCATTTTTTCTCGTAGCGTTGGCGCAAGCTTTCGTCGTTAATTGGCCCGGCTGCTTCTTTGTTGTAAATGGTGAAAAAACGTCCGGCGGTCAATCCACGTTCGCCCATGGCGCGTTGCCATGCTGCCACCACGTCTTCTGGATTGTCTTCACGAGCCGTTGTGTCCAACTGGTTCAGAATGTACAAAAACTTACCGGAATCCGGGCGCTGGATGGTATTGCTCACGAGATGATCCAGCGTATCCTGCATGGCGCCCGGCTCGGGATGACGCGCATCAAAAAACACCAGCACGAGGTCGGACAGATTAATGATGTGGTCAGCGATTTTTAATGTGGATGTACGCTGCGCGTCAGCGTCGAACCCAGGTGAGTCAATTAAAATTTTGCCGCGTAACGCTTCGCTTGGACAGGTTTTAAGCTGCAAATACGCATCAATGCGTGAACCTTCGCCAGCAGCCACTTGCTCAATGTCGCTGCTGATTTTATAAAATGGGAAACGCGGGTCAGAATCCAGTGCCACACCAGGCAGGGAACGGGATTCCTGATTGCTGCTGAAGCAAACCACCGTGAATTTGTCATCCACTGCCTGATTGCCGCTGCGTTGGAGTTTCGCGCCTAAATAAGTATTAATGAAAGTTGATTTGCCCGCTGAAAAAGTCCCCAATACAGCGATCAGAGGCCACCAGGGAATTTGTGTCGCATAAGAATTTTTCCGCTCCATCAGTCCCATCTGGTAAGCGACTTGGTCAAGCTTGCGGACACTCTGCACGGCGCTTAACAGCACCGGATTTTCTTCTTGCAAATGCAGTTCAAGTTGCTTCAGTCGATTCTCAATCACAGGTTCACTCTGCCTCATTTTGTTTTCCAAACAATAAAATCCGTGTCCGCATGTTAGCTTGTCAAACGGAAAATGAGTAGGGGGAGTAAAGGGCTTTTAAAATCATTTTTCTGCGGCTTATTCTGTCATTTGTGCCGCAAGTAAGGCGGTGCCATAAGCCGCTTCAGGATTTTCAGCTATTGCCACTGGGACATGCAGTATCCTGCGGCGCATTCGTCGCCAGGTTTCATTCCGCGCGCCGCCGCCACTGCTGATGATTTGTTTGGGGTAGGGCGCACCGAGTTTGTTCAACAGTTGATAGCCTTGCCGTTCAATGTTGGCGATGCCCTCCAACATGCCGTGCAGGAATAGGGCGTCATTTTCCGGTCGAGGCGAAAGACGAGGCGGCATTTCAGGATCATTGATCGGGAAACGTTCGCCAGGCTGGGGTAACGGGTAGTAATTTAATCCGCTCGCATCATCTGGGTTAATGCATTCGCTGAGTCGCGCGATTTGAACGTCGGAGAAATATTGTGCGAGCGTTCGCCCACCACTGTTGGAAGCGCCACCTACCAGCCAATGGTGAGGTAGTCGATGACTGTAAATACCGTATTTGGCGCAAAATAAGGGTTTATCCGACAACACCTTGAGGACTAAGGTACTGCCCAGACTGGTGACAGCATCACCGTGTCGCTGGATACCGGCGGCGATTGCGGCGGCGTTACTGTCGGTGGTTCCCGCAATCACCTGGATCGGTTCGGTACATCGCCAGCGGCTTAATAATGTCGGGTTCACAACGCCCAGCCATGCGCCAATTGGCGCGACCTTAGGCAGCAGACAAGTGATGTCAGGTAGTTGTTCCCACCACTCCGGCCAGCGTCTTTGCACGGGGTCATAGCCCAGTTTGAGCGCGTTATTTTCATCGCTGTGATGGAATTGGTTCATCAGCTTTCCCGCGATCCAGTCCGCTTGATGCAAAGCGTGGGCAGTATTGTCAAATGCTTGGTTATGATGCAGATGGATCAGTTTCGCCAAAGCGGAGCTTGGGCCGTGGACTGGACTGTCTGGCGGGGCAATGTCTTGCAGCTTGCGTGCGGCAGAAACCGCTCGGGCGTCATTATACATTAACCCTGGGGTTAGTGGTTGGCCATGCTGATCACAGACCAACAATGTTGCTGAGGTGCCATCAATGCTGATGGCTTTAGGGATGAAGGTGCGCTGAGTCAGGAGTTTATCCAATAGGGTCAGCGCGGCTTGCCACCAGTCATCCGGGGTTTGCTCAGCATGTCCAGGGGCTGGTATTCGGGATGCGGGTAATTCGGTTCGGGCCTCTGCCAATGATTCACCTTGTTGGTTGATGACGCAGGCACGGCAACCGGAAGTGCCCAAATCAATCCCGATGAAGCCTTCCATCCCGTTTTTATGGCAGTTGAATGGGTTGTGATGCTTGCCATTCAGGCATGCGATGTTCGGCGATGACCGTGGTGTAAATCCCGCCGCGAACGTTGAATTTGGCGGTCAAACGCAGGAAACGGGGCTGGATTGCTGCGACCAAATCATCCAATATTTGGTTCGTCATGGCTTCGTGGAAGCTGCCTTGTTCACGAAATGACCAGATGTATAACTTGAGTGATTTGAGTTCGACGCATAACTGGTCGGCGACATACTCAAGGTCCAGAGTCGCAAAATCGGGCTGGCCGGTTTTGGGACACAGGCAGGTGAACTCGGGTATTTGCATCCGAATCGTATAATCGCGTTGTGGGTATGGGTTAGGGAAGGTTTCAAGTGTTTTACTGGGTTTGCTTGGCATAGCGTTATAAATCAACTCAGGTGGGTAGGGGTGAATCAAAAAAGCGGCTGACGCCGCTTTGTGTTCGATGAGCGTGGGGATACCGGTCAAATCATGGCTTAATGGTGCTCAAGCCAAGCATTTCCCAGTCCTGCATACCGCCACGATACCATTTGATTTTGTCAGCCGGGTAACCAAAGCGCAGCAGGCTTTTAATGTTGTTGGGGGACTGGCCACACCACATGCCATTGCAGAACATGACGAGGGTTTTTGCATCACGGTAATCCCATAATCCCTCCATTTCCTGCACGCCAAATTGCTCGACCATGATTTCGCCAATTGAAATTGGATCAGCGCCTCTGGCAGGATTCAATTTCGTCCAAGGTAAATTGACCGCGCCGGGAATGGTGCCTCTTGCAACCCAGTCCGGCGAGCGTGAGTCAATTAACAGAATGCTGTCATCGCCCTCAGACATTTTTTGAATGTAGTCGATGACTTCAAGTTCCGCGATGGTCTCCACGCCAGGAGCTAAAGTGGCGGGCTGGATGCAAAAAGGCGGACAAGGTCGTGAGGTTCTGCTGAAGGTTGGGCTGATCTGATTATCGGCATCCTGATTGCGGACAATAGTGATTTTTTCGCCATTCACCACGCCTTCAAATTTTTTCAAATCGGGCGTAATAGCCACGGTATCAGCCGATACACTGCCGAAAATCATCATGGCGGCGACGAGCATTCCATGAGTGATGATATTTTTCAGATTCATTGAGCGCAGCCTCTTCAGCATTCGTGATGTTATTGACCAAGGTTGACAGAGATCATGCCATCTTTTTCTTCAACCTGATAGCATCCGATTGGTTCATCGGCAGGATCGTCCAGCGCTGCGCCTGTGCTCAAATCAAAGTGACTGCCATGCAGTGAGCATTTGATGGTTTTTCCCTTAATACAGCCGAGAGCGAGTGAATAATCCTCGTGGCTGCACATTTCATCCACCACAAAATAGGTATTTTGTGCAAATACCAGTAACAGGCGTTTTCCATCAGCCTCAAACGCTTTCATCTCATTAGGTTTTAATTCGCCAGCCCGGGCGATAGGAATCAGGGACATGCTAATGTAACCGCTCAGTGGCTTCGCCGGCATCCAGTACAGACCGGATCAATTCAGCGCCTTCGGCTAAGGAAGCCACTTTTTGCAGGTGTTGCAAAATGATGGCCCCGCTATAGAGCAATGAATCGTAGGTTGGGCCTTTTTCCCCTTGCAGAGCTGCGCGCCCAAATTCCGCTGCTTTACGCGCACCGGCTGGGATATCGGTGATAGTGACGGTCCCTTCGCCTTTGGCACTTTGTGGGATGTCGGCTGGTACAGGCACGCAACGCATATCTTGGCGGATGCCCAGATCATCCGGGTTGATCTCGTAAGGCAGCTCTTCGCCGCCATTTTGATAAGCGAAATATTTACCCACTTGCCGCAACGAGGGGATGACACCGCCTTCAATACCCCGGATCAACAATGCACTGTCAAATCCGGCATGTCGCGCCAGATCGGCATAAACGGGTGGATAAGGTTTATGCACATAGCCAGTGACGAAATGCGTACGCTCCTGACCAACAATCGGTTTCGCCAAAACTTCAACCGTGGTGATTACTGACCGTTTGATCATTTTTTGGCGTAAATCAATGAGATGGTGCAGCTTGGGCGCAAATTGCGCTTGATCAATATAGGCCCATCCTAATCGCTCATCGGATAATCGGTGCGCGGCTTGCCGGGGTGATAAATCAACCGGTATACCAGCGGCGGCGAGGACGTGACGATGGGTGATTCCGTATTTTGGTCCAACCGAATTCAGGCCATGGGTGACGACTTTTAGTCCACAGGCGGCCAGCAGGGGCGCTAAAAAAGGTGATGCCGGGATAGTGCGGTTATAGCCATCATAAGGATCCGCAATATCAGCCACTTCAGCGACATCAGCCGTGATGCGGTCTGTTTGCTCCAAAATCGCTTGTAATATGCCGCGATTTTCTTCTGGGGTTTCGCGTTTCATGCGCAGGGCGATTAAAAAAATACCGGCCTGAACAGGATCAATGGCGTTTTCCAGCAAACCCAACATGCCAATGCGGGCTTCTTCTTGTTCGATATCCTTTGATAGATCCGGTCCAGTGGCAATGCGCTGGATGATCGAATGCATGGCTTGGTCAAGTGCTGTTTGATTCATGATTCCAGGTTGGCTCAAACAAGGGATGCCAGGGAGTATAGGAAATTTCTTGGGCAGAATAACCAGATAAAGTGCGGATGTTAGCTTGTGCTGCGCTGAGGCATGGATAAAAAACGCTCATTTAAACCCGCATAAGCATCAATGCGCCGATCACGTAGAAAAGGCCAGATACGACGTAATGTTTCCGTACGGTCTAGATCAATTTCGGCGATTAAGGTTTCATCGCTTTGATCAGCTTGTGCAATCATTTCACCTTGAGGTCCGCAAACGAATGAATGACCCCAAAAATCAATCCCTGGCGCATCAGGTCGTGGTGAAGGTTCATGACCAACCCGGTTGCAGCTCAGTACAGGCAAGGCGTTACTGATGGCGTGACTTACCTGAATCGTACGCCAGGCTGCAAGCTGGCGTTGTTGTTCGGCTGATTCATCCAGAGGATCCCAGCCAATCGCGGTTGGGTAAATCAATAATTCAGCGCCAGCTAACGCCATTAAACGGGCGGCCTCTGGATACCATTGATCCCAACAGATCAGTACGCCCAATTTGCCGATGTTGGTTTGAATCGGCGTAAATCCGAGATCGCCCGGCGTAAAATAAAATTTCTCGTGAAACCCCGGATCCTCGGGAATATGCATTTTTCGGTATAACCCGGCCAGCTTGCCATCCGTGTCGAATACAACGGCGGTGTTGTGATACAGACCTTTAGTGCGTTGCTCAAATAACGAACTCACGATGACGCACTGATGTTGATCGGCCAACGCGGCGAAAAACTGACTGCTCGGGCCAGGGATGATTTCGGCTAAATCGAAATGGTCAACTTCTTCCGTCTGGCAGAAATAAGCATGATCATGTAACTCCTGCAACACAATGAGACGAGCGCCTTGCTGGGTTGCCAACTTGATCTGGTCGGCGATGTATTGTTGATTGGCGGCTCTGCTGCCTTGATGGTGGTGCTGGATTAAGCTGGCTTTGAGTTTCATTGCATGTTTTTGGCGAAAATAGACCATGGAGGGATAGTTCCCGTCCTTTCCTGCCTCCATCGGTTGAATTTGACCGCATCGGTATCCAGAAATATGGAACCATCTCTTAATTTAGTCGTGCCTTTCAGATTGGTATTGTACGTTTCGGTCCGACGGCTTCCTGTTGTCAAGTTGATCTTGCTTCCAACGTAATTCCAATCCGGATGATCGGTTTGGTGACCATTGATATCTGCAAGCATGATGTGGATAAACCGAATATTGATGGAATCCACAAATTTGTAGCAGGCGACTAAATGCCAACCGCTATGGCCATTGTGGCTTTCGCCTCCTTTACCAATATTCATTGTAGTTTTAATTTCTAACCCCACATTCTTTCCGTTATCACATTCTTTACATATTAGATCAGGATATTTTTGTTCATGATTATGTTGGTATGGTGAGCATCCATCAATGGAATTGGTGAATATATTTGAAACCAAACCAGAGAAATTATTACCTTGTATGAGTGATTGCAGGTTAAGTCCAGTCTCAACAGACATATTATGATTGATTCGGTGAATAATCGATTGGGTTAAGTTAGCCGCTGCTTCAATATGATTAATATCCAACTGTTTAGGCAATGGGACCCGTGGCCGGAAATATTTTCTCTCAAGTTTTGGGCTGCTAATGCTGGAAGCGCCATCATAGGCAGCGATAATCAGAGTTTTAACGGGAACCGATAAAGACTGAGCCAATGACTCAAGAATCTGGACTGTAAAATTTTCCTTACCAGTTTCAATGCCGGACAAATATTGATAGCTCATCCCGGCTTTGGAAGCTAGGGCTTCAAGGGAAAGTCTTTGCTGTTTGCGAAGGCTTCTGACGCAAGCCCCGATGATTTTCTGCAAGTTCTCCATGAGTATCAGTCTAACGACTGAATAGTTGACAGTCTTTCAACTATAGGTGAAGATTGATCCATGACTAATTTTGAACTACATCATCGAAACTGTTTTGAGTGGCTAAAGGAACAAGAGCCTGAATCTATTGAAGCAGTGTGTACGGACCCTCCTTTTGGCATTGTTGAGTTTCTCCCTCACGAGATTGAAAAAATGCGAAAAGGCAAGGGTGGCGTTTGGCGACTTCCTCCAATGATAGGGGGAAGCCAACGTGCGCCTTTACCCAGATTCACCACGTTAACTGAGAAAGAACTGGCGCACGTTTATCAATACTTCAAAGAGTTTGGGAATTGTTTATTTCCAACCCTGACACCTGGCGCCCATGTTTTGCTTGCTGGCACACCCATGCTTCAGCACTTAGTGCAAAAAGGAATGGCGGAAGCAGAGTTTGAAATTCGGGGCGCTATTATGCGTTTATATCGTGGGTTTAGAGGGGGAGATCGTCCTAAATTAGCTGAAAAAGAATTTTCCGACGTTTGCGTAACGCCACGAGGCACTTATGAACCCTGGATGCTTTTTAGAAAACCAATAGCAGAACGTACGGTGGCGATGAATTTACGAAAGTGGAGAACGGGGGCGCTACGTAGAATTAGCACAGATCAGCCTTTGCCGGATACATTGCAAAGCAGCAAAACACCAAAGGTGGAAGAATCCATTTCAGGCCATCCAACATTGAAACCTCAACAATTACTTCGTATTCTTTGCCGCTCTTTGCTTCCTTCCGGTGAGGGAACGGTTCTGGATCCTTTTTGTGGTTCAGGGTCAACAATAGCAGCTTGCAAAGCGATTGGATATGATGCTATCGGAGTCGAACTTGACCACTTATACTTTTCTGAGCTTAACAGAAATATTGATGCATTAGCCGCTCTCTATCCTTTCTTCAAAGGAGATGTTTTAGATGCACATCTTACTGGAGGCGTTCCCAAAATGCGTAGAAAACAAAAAATGCAGATAGAGCTGCTTCAGTAAACCTTTATTCCTCAATCATTTCTAAGTAGTCATCCCATTTAAAAAATGGCCCTGGGTCATTTTTACGCCCAGGGGCTATGTCGTTATGGCCGACAATACGATCTTTCGTGATCATTGGATATCTTTTTTGCGCCTGCCGGGTGATTTTTGTTAGTTCCACGTATTGCTGCTCGGTAAAAGCGTGATCGTCGCTTCCTTCCAATTCGATGCCGATTGAGAAATCGTTGCATTGTTCCCGTCCATGGAAACTGGATATACCGGCATGCCAGGCGCGTTGTTCCAGTGCGACGAATTGCTGCGCATCGCCGTTCCGCCGGATAAATACATGGGCTGATACCCGCAAGTCAGCAATTTGTGCAAAATAAGGATGTTGCGTCGAATCCAACCGGTTTTGGAAAAAAGCTTCAACGGCTTCACCACCGAATTCATTTGGCGGCAAACTGATGCTGTGCACAACCAGTAGGCTGATGTCTTGTGGATCAGGCCGTGCATCACAATTAGGGGAGGGTGTCCGTTTTATATCCGGCAACCAAATACCAGCATCCGTTCCTATACTGTTACAATTGAGAATTTCTGACATTTAAACGAGATAAATAGCAATGATGGTGACTGATTCCGGCCTGAAATATGAAGATTTGGTTCAAGGCGAAGGGGATACGGCAAAAAATGGAGATCGCGTAAGCGTACATTACACAGGTTGGCTAACTGACGGCAAAAAATTTGATTCAAGCGTTGATCGTGGCGAACCTTTTCAATTTCACCTTGGTAAAGGCATGGTGATCCGTGGTTGGGATGAGGGGGTTTCCGGTATGCAAGTCGGCGGCAAACGGAAACTGACCATTCCTCCTCAGTTAGGCTATGGCGCGCAAGGGGCTGGTCATGTGATTCCGCCCAATGCGACGTTGGTTTTTGATGTCGAATTAATCAAAATTTTGTGATGGCACCGCCAACGCTTGAGCAGATTCAACATCAGGTTGGAGCCGCATTGCAAGAGGATATCGGTCCGGGAGATTTAACGGCTGTGTTAATCCCGGCTGACCGGATCAGTGAGGCGAGGGTGGTTGCGCGCCAACCCGCCATCTTATGTGGCGTTGATTGGTTCAATACGGTATTTCAACAGCTTGATCCGATTGCTCAAATCAACTGGCATATCGCCGATGGCGATAAATTGCAGGATGAACAAGTGATTTGCCAGCTTCACGGATCTGCCCGCGCCTTATTAACGGGTGAGCGTACGGCATTGAATTTTATTCAAACGCTCTCCGGCGTTGCCACCCAGGCGGCTCAGTATGTACGTGCTGTCGCAGGAACGGGTGTCAGGATTCTGGATACCCGTAAAACCGTGCCGAACTTACGTTTGGCACAAAAATACGCCGTGCGGTGCGGCGGCGCGGATAATCAACGCCTGGGGTTGTATGATGCGGTGCTTATTAAAGAAAACCATATCTTAGCGGCGGGTTCGATTGCGCAAGCCATGCAAATCGCCAGACAGCAAGTCCATGAACAAGATAATCAAATCCAGATTGAAGTTGAGGATCTGGAAGAATTCACTCAGGCGTTGAATGCGGATGCTAAACGCATTTTGCTGGATAATTTTGATTTAGTGCAATTGCGGGAAGCTGTCGCGATCAATCAAGGACGTGCCAGATTGGAGGCGTCAGGTGGTGTGAGTCTGCAAACCGTGCGCAGTATTGCAGAAACTGGCGTTGACGATATTTCAATTGGCGGTTTGACCAAAGATATTCAATCCGTTGACTTCTCAATGCGCTTTGTATAGCAGTTGGTCAGTGCACAGAATTGATTTATCGATAAGGTTTCAGCGCGCGCACCAGGGTCAATACCAATAGCTTCAAGTTGAGTTGCCTCAATAAGACCTTTCAGATTATTGCGCAGTGTTTTGCGCCGCTGCGCAAAACAAGTGGCGACAATTTTACTGAAGTGGGCTTCGTCAATATCAGGTTGTTCCGTCAAAGGCGTAAGACGCACAAAACTGGAATCAACCTGGGGCGCTGGTTTGAATGCACCAGGGGCAATATCAAACAAATGATCAACCTGACAAACCGCCTGTAACATCACGGATAGACGACCATAGGCTTTGCTGTTGGGTTCAGCCGCCATCCGTTCCACAACTTCTTTCTGCAACATGCAGTGCATGTCCTGAATCAAGTCGCGTTGCTGCAATACATGGAACAAAATCGGCGTGGAAATGTTGTAAGGCAAGTTGCCAACCAATCTGAGTTTCCTCTCATTGGTAATGAATTGAACAAAATCCACTGTCAAGACATCGGCTTGGTAAAGTTGTAGCCGTCCAAATGGTGCGCATTGCTTTTTAATCAATGGAATCAGATCACGATCAATCTCAATTGCCTGCAATGCGCCAATTGTTTGCAGTAAAGGGATGGTCAGCGCAGCTTGGCCTGGGCCGATTTCCAGTATTTGATCCTGCGGTTGAGGGTTAATCGCCTGGATGATGCGCTGAATGACCTGGTGGTCGGATAAAAAGTTTTGTCCAAAATGTTTGCGTGCCCGGTGTTTCATGCGGGCTATTATAACCGCCAAGCCCTATGAGGTAGTCGATTTCACCGATCAATAATTGCGTATAATGTATATTATGTTAAATAATAGATGTTTAAAAAAGCCTCATACCATGTATGAGACTTTTTTCAGGAAGCCCTATTACTGAGCAGCTGGAGCTACAGGAGCTGGCATTTGCTGAGGAGCATAACCGTAAGGCGCGTAATGATACGGCGCATTGTAGCCAGCATAATTGCCATTTGTGTCGCCGTTGCCTTTAAAGTCGCCATTAGTTCTGCCACGACCTTTGAATTCCATTGAGAAAGTCGCTTCACCTTCGCCTGTACCATTGCCAACAAAATCGCCGTTACCACGGTACTGACCCGTTGTATTGGTGTTGCTGTCACCGAAATCAAAAGCGGCGACTTGAGCGGAAGCGATGATAGCGGCGATAGCGATAATTTTTTTCATGGGATTCTCCTAATAAGCTGGGTAAGAACTGGAGAGTTACCGTCTGTAATCTCTCATTGAGCGTTAGTATATTAGAATTTTATTAAATGTCAAATTATTTGTTCTCCTGCCAGGCAAGCAATCCCACTCAATAGGCAGTTTCATCGCTTATCATATTGCTGTTCAATCGCTCAGCCACGGCATCCGGCGATCTGGGCCGGGTATCATGGCAAAGATAATCCACCATCAATTCATGCCGATAACTCTTTCCCCTAACCTTCCGCCAATGCGGTGATGAAGCAATGCGTAAAGGTTCACGGCGTTCAGGGTTGGCATAAGCATAAATTCTGTATTCCCCTGTGGCGCAGCGGAATCCTTCATAAGTTCCATTGTAAGCACCCTTCGTGGAACGAACGGCCAACCATAAGCGGGTGACATAATCTTCATTGCCAACTGTCAGATGGGATAAATCCGCATATAACGTCATGTTCATTGGCATTTTATCCATCCTCAGCTTAGTCAGATGTTCATCTTCTGGCCAACCGCCAATTTCGACTTGATGTTCAACCCAAGGGGAAGCCAGGTTTTCATCATAATCAGATGTATTGTGATAAATACTGTATGGATCTGCTGCGTCTTGCACAGCTTGTACCCAATGTGGGAAACATAAAACGAATATGAACCCGTAAAAACGCATAGTGATCCCACCCTTAATCAGTGTTGCGGCAACTATATTTGGCAGAATGTTATAGATCATTACTTGCGCAATTGATCAATCACCAATGCAATGGTCTCAATCTGTTTATTTCCCGCCTGTACTTCCATACTTTGCAAATCACCAGTTTGTGGAATCGCTTGTCCGGTTTTGCTGATGCGGGCGCCGACAAGTACTTGTTCAAAGGCGGATAATTTCATCTGCGGCAACATCGCCATGCTGTCATCCAGTTTAACGATGATGGGTAAATCGGCGACGCTTTTACGCGCCACCGCCAATGGCATTGGCGGACCTTGCAGTGCTTTGGCATACACAAACACCACATCATTTGGCGATGCCTTATTTCGCCAAGCCGGATCCAGATCGACCGACACAGTCAGACCAGGTTGGGTGTTTTGCACAACCGCAGGCGTTTCAGCTTGAGTAACCTGTTGCGGCGTTATACCCATGCCGCGCTCCAGTTGTGCAACCATCCGCCCCAATTGTTGTTGCGCTTGCGGTTCGGCGGCAAGTAATGGATAAGCACGCCGCCAATAGTCCAAGGCTTCGGCGGGTCGATTCCGCCGCATCGCATTTTGGCCGAGCAGCCATAGTGCGGTTACGCTGTCAGGCTCGGTTTTTAACACTTTCTCAAGCAATTCAACGCCCCGGGCATTGAGTTGGCCACCATGCAACATCGCCAAGGCATTGGCTAATGAAAGCTGTGCCGAAGCGTCTTCCGGCATTTTGGCGTACAGGGTTTCGTAGGCGCGCACCGCATCGGCATATTGTTCAAGCTGCATATAAGTACGGCCCAGCAGGAACCAGCCTTCGATATTTTGTGGATTCTCTTGTAATCGGGCTTCCAGTTTAACCGCCAGATCGGCGATATCTGAGACTTGTTGGTTGGCTAGATTGCCTGGTCCGCGCAATTCCAAATGCTGAGGTGCGCCAATCTGCAGATAAATCGCCGCAACGCCAAGCGGCATTAACAGCGTTAAGACGGCTAAGGTGAATAAATTGGTGATTTTGCCCACTGAGCGCTGAGTTTCGCCAACTTTTCCGCCGCTTAAATCCTGCGCCAGAGCGATTTGCAAATCTTGTTTAGCTTGCGCAAATTCTTCATCAGACAGATCGCCTCTGGTTTGCTCCTTCTCCAGTTCGGCGAGACGTTCACGCGCAATGCGCACATTGTGTTCATGGACATCCGCATTAGCGGTTTGTTTGGAGCGTCGCAATAAAACCGGCGCGAGCAGGACTAAAACGGCTCCAATCATCAAAGTGCTCAGGAGAATAAAACGGATCATGATGATTTATGTTTGGTGGAAGACAAAAGATCGGTGGCTTCTTGTAATTGGCGTTCGCTGAGTCTGGCTGTTTCATCTGCATTGCGGCGGGCGCGAATGGCGCGCAGCAAAAGCCATACAGCGGCAATTAACATCACGAAAGGCGCTATCCATAAAATCGCCGTCTCAGGTTTGAACGGTGGTTTATACAGCACGAAATCGCCATAGCGTTCCGCCATAAAATCTGCAACTTCTTGCTTGTTTTTGCCTTGTTTAACCAATTCATAGGTTTTACGCCGCATGTCCTGAGCCAGCTCGGCATTGGAATCAGCAATGTTTTGATTTTGACAGACGAGACAACGTAATTCTTCAGTCAACGATTGATACGTCTGTTCATCAGTTGGGTTATCGAATGTGTAGACTTCGGCATTAGATGCCTGAGCCAGGCCGACAATCAGCCACAGAAAGCCCATAATCCCAATAAATTTCATGATTCACCTTCAAAATAAGGCTGAAACTTTTCCCGCCAGATGGTTGGATTTAACGCGCCTTTGTGTTTTTCACGAATAATCCCTTTGGTGTCAATCAGAAAAGTCTCAGGCGCACCATAAACTCCCCAATCAATCACAGCTTGGCTGTTTGGATCGAACGCAACCTGATCAAACGGATCACCCAGGCGGACCAGCATGTTTTTGGCGTCAACTGCTTCATCCCGCCAGTTCAAACCTAATATGGGAATATTTTTTCCGGCTAATTCCAGCAGAAAGTCATGTTCGCGCCAGCATTCAGCACACCAAGTTCCCCAGACATTCAGTAACCAAACTTTCCCTTGATATTGGGATGGACTGACCTGCCGTTCAGGTTGATGTAGCGCCGGTAAGGAAAAGTCCGGCGCAGCACGGCCAATAAACTCTGTGGGCACGTCACGCGGATTATATTCACCGTCATTCATCCGGCTCAGCATTAATAAGAACAAACCAGCCAGCGCCATAAAAAGGATTAAAGGGATTAGTGCTTTATTCATGCCTTGTTGACCTGCGCCGCATTCACTGCCTGTTGGCGTTTGGCCAACACGCGGTAACGTCGATCTGATGCCGCCAATAATGCGCCTAACGACATGATGATGGCACCTAACCACAACCAGCGTACGAAAGGTTTATGATACAGACGCAAACTCCAGGCCTGTCCGCCCAGATCCTCTCCTAAAGCGACGAACAAATCGCGGGTTAATCCGGGATCAATCGCCGCCTCAGTCATCGGCATTTTCTGCACCAGATAGGTACGTTTCTCTGGATACATTTCAGCCACTAATTGGCCATTATGACTGGCTGTGACGTGACCACGGAATGCCGTGTAATTAGGCCCGGGTACGGTTTTCACGCCGTGGAATAAAAAGCGATATCCCCCCATTTCATAGGCCTCACCAGGGGTAAGACGGATATCTTTTTCAGTCGAATAAACAGAAGTTAATGTCACACCAATCACAAACACGGCCAGACCGATATGGCCCAGCACCATACCCCAGAAACCCAGTGGTGCATGTAGTGGGTTATAGTGAGGATGTAATTTTTCACGTAATGCTGTCAGGGTGGCAGCCAACACCCATAAGGCCAGCGTCATACCCACTAACGCCATGGTGACGAAGTAAGGGGTGAATACAAGTACCCACAACAAGGCGACGAATACCGCTGAGAACAAGGCAATACGCAATTTCCGCCAGATGCGCTGCGCATCATCTTTTTTCCAGCGTAACATGGCACCGATACCCACTAAGGCGATCAACGGCAAGGTTAACACCATGAACACTAAATCAAAGTAAGGCCGACCCACGGAAATTTTGCCGAGTTGCAACGCATCGCTGAGCAACGGATACAGAGTGCCAAGCAGAACAGCAATGGCGGCGACCACAAGGAACACATTATTCATCAATAGCCCGGTTTCACGGGATAACAATTCAAAACGCACGCTGCTTTTGATTTGATCGGCGCGTAGCGCATACAGCAACAAAGATGAACCGACCACCGCGACTAAAAAGGCCAGAATAAACACCCCGCGCTCAGGATCCGAGGCGAATGCATGAACCGAAGTGAGTACGCCCGAACGCACCAGGAAAGTACCTAACAGACTGAGTGAGAAAGCAAAAATTGCCAACAACACGGTCCAGGCCTTGAAAGCGCCACGTTTCTCCGTCACTGCGAGGGAATGCATCAAGGCTGTGCCCACCAGCCAAGGCATGAAAGAGGCGTTTTCAACCGGATCCCAGAACCACCAGCCGCCCCAGCCCAATTCATAATAAGCCCACCAGCTACCCAAGGTGATGCCCAAGGTCAGAAACAACCAGGCGATATTGGTCCAAGGGCGTGACCAGCGCGCCCAGGCAGCATCCAGGCGACCACCTAACATGGCTGCAATGGCGAAGGCGAAAGGCACAGCGAAACCGACATAACCCATGTACAGCATCGGTGGGTGTATGATCAGCCCGGGGTCTTGTAACAACGGATTCAAATCACGCCCTTCAATCGCCGCTGGTGCCATGCGGTCAAATGGATTGGACGTTAATATCATAAACAGCAAAAAGCCGACGCTGACCAGTCCCATGACGCCGATGACGCGTGCCGTCATCACTTCCGGCACGCTGCGGCTGAACAGCGACACCGCTGTCGTCCATAAAGCCAATACTAACGCCCAAAGCAGCAATGAACCTTCATGCGCCCCCCAGACGGCGGAAAATAAATAAGGCGTCGGCAAATGGGTATTGGAATTATTGGCGACGTAAGCGACGGAAAAATCGTGCGTTAAAAAACTGTAAGTCAGTAGACCAAATGCCACCGCTAAAGCGGCGGTCTGTAGCTGTGCCGCCGGTTTGGCGAAAGCGATCCAATTACTGATGCCGAGCTGAGCGCCGACCAAAGGTAAAATGCTTTGTGCCAGTGCCAGAACCAACGCTAAAGCCAAAGCTATTTGTCCAAGTTCCGGGATCATTGGTGACAAACCTGACAGGTGATGTTGTTGTGCATGATGGGTTCCTCCATTTTTTGAAATGGTTTGTTAGGTTATGTTGTCATAGAGCTATCCCCTACCCTGCATAATACCATTGGCGTAACACGGCAAAATCGGGGTAGGTCAACTCGCATCAGATAATTTACTCAAATTCAATCAAGCAACTTCTGGCTTGCTTATCTGTCAGGATGGCATGCATCTGAAGTTTTATTTTCTCGATAAATACTTCTTTACCGGATTGATCTTTGTTCTCGAATCCGAAATATGCACTTAATCTGTCGCAAACTGAGGGTATGAGAAACGGGAGTTCGCGCATATGCGCTAGAAAGGTTGATTGATTATCTAGAAAAATAGGCATTAAATCAGTCGCGAGGTATTCATTGAATGCGCCAGAGTTTTTATTGACGGCATAGAATGAAAATAACATGATAATTTTTAATTGCTTCTCGGTATATACACCATTGTCTTGCGGCTCAATATATTGAATATAGACTTCTTCTAGCTCCTTAAACAGCATCAATTCATTGGCATGTGATTTGCTCTTACTGTCAATGTAGGAGTGTCTGTCTTTATTTACCCCCAGTAAACTGGATAATATGACATGGAAGTCGTCTTTCTCGATATCAACAAGCTCTGTTGCATTTAGCGTAGAACAGCCTATAAGTAAAACCAAGAATCTGAATATCAACTTATTCATTTTGGTTAGCCTGTTATCATCACAGTGACATTGTGTCCATTCTTAGGCGTTATAGCACGGTATATTTCAATGATCTTTGACTCATCTATGACAATGCATCCATCTGACCATCTCTCCGGCTTATGGTCCCGACGAATCCGTCAAAAAGACCGCGTTGTATACAAGTATGATGACGATTGCATCTATATTTTTGCCATTGGTGGTCATTACGACTCATTTTGAACGCTAATCATTTCTCTTGATCGCCAATCTCCTTGAATTTCGCTGCCATCGTCGGATTACGCCAAGTCAGTTTCTTGAGTGTCACATCTTGTGCCTTGTCGTTCGCCAGTCGCAAATTCCGATCTGTTCCGAGCAAGGCGTCTTTCGTCTTCTGTAAATGATCGATGGACTTATCAATCTCATCAATCGCCTTTTGAAAACGCCTGGAGGCAAGATCATAATTCTTTGCAAAAGCGGTTTTGAAGGTTTCGAGTTTATCCTCGAAGTTCGTGATATCAACGTTCTGTGCTTTAACGAGTGCAAGCTCGGTTTTGTATTCCAGCGATTTCATCGCAGCATTGCGCAACAGCGTGATCATGGGCAGGAAGAATTGTGGCCGAATCACATACATCTTTGGATAGCGATGAAATACATCAACAATCCCGGTATTGTAGAGTTCGCTATCAGCCTCAAGTAAGGATACGAGCACGGCGTATTCACACTGCTTCTCCGTGCGATCCTTATCCAGTTCCTTGAGAAAATCCTCATTTTTTTTCTTCGTGGCGGTGGCGTCGTTTTCACTTTTCATTTCAAACATGATTGAAACGATTTCCGTACCATCTTCATTCTGATCACGGAAAATATAGTCACCCTTACTGCCGGTACGGACATCATTGTCTTTCTCAAAATAGGCTTTGGGAAAAGCGGTCGCCCGAATACGATTGAATTCTGTCTCGCAATGCTGTTCAAGGGTTTCGCCAACCATTTTGGTGGACAGGCGCGCCTTCATATCCCGCAAGCGTTCAATTGCATCATCACGATCCTTGATTTGAGTCTCGTACTTATCCTTGAGGGATTTTTCGGCAATCTGTTTTTCCAACTCGGCTTGCTTGAGACCGTTCTTTAATGCATCCCGCTCTTTTTCGATCACACCAACCGCTTCGGTGATAGCGAGCTTTTGTGCAACATCAACCTTATCCAATTTGGCCTGTAGCGCTTGAATTTCCGTATCTTTGGCTGCCGCTGTTTTTTGCAGTTCCTTAGCAAGATTTGCCTCGGCGAGTTTGGAAGCCGTTTGTTGATCCTGCTTTACTTGCTTCAGTTGATTGGCGAGCGCATCACGCTCCTTCTCAATCTGGCCGAGTGCTTGGGTGACAGCAAGTTCCCGTTCCGCGTCACCATTTTCCAGTTTTGCTTTTAATGTTTGGATTTCAATATCTTTGGCTGCCACTGCTTTGTGCATTTCGCTGCCGACTGCATTTTTGGCGAGTTCAACCGCATTCCGCTTGTCTTTCTCGGCCAGTTCAAGCCTTTCGTGCAACTGCCGTTCAAATTCATCATCGCGAACCTGCTTGAGGATGTCTGCATATCCGGCCTCATCAATTTTGAAGGCTTTTGTGCAATGTGGGCAGATGATTTCATGCATATCTAATTGATCTCTTCGCTTATGCAAATTGATTCATGTTCAATTGGTGGTCGATTGCAATTTTGCTTTCTGCCCCGCGTCCATAGCGGCGGCCACTTCAGGCGGCATATAGTTTTCATCATGCTTGGCCAATACTTCATCCGCGATAAAGACGCCATCCGCATTCATTTTGCCTTGCGCGATCATGCCCTGACCTTCAGCAAATAAATCCGGCAAAATACCGGTGTAAGCGACTGGAATGCTTTTATGGTGATCGGTCACGGTAAAGGTAACTGTCAGATCCCCTTCAGCGCGTGCCACACTGTCCGCTTGCACCATGCCGCCCAGCCGGAAGATGCGGTCAGTCGGTGCCTTGCCTTCAATCACTTCAGTCGGAGAAAAGAAATAAGATAAGTTGCCACCCAAGGCATTCAGCACCAGATAAGTCGCCAAGCCAAGCGCCGCTAAAGCGATCAGTATCAGCATCAAACGTTGTTGACGTGCTTTCATTGCGCATTCTCCCATCGATTCAAGCGAGCAATCCGTTGGCGTAATGTTTCGCCACCGCGCTTCAACTGCAAAACTTCAATCAGCATACACAATACGGTCATGCCGAAAGAACCCCAGACATAGAGGGCATAACCCCCCATATCAAACCATTCACTGAACGTCATGCTTGATCTCCAATGATTTCCCGCACCCAACTGGCATGATGCTCGCGCTGCAAAATGATTTGTCGCACGCGAATGAGTGCAACTGCAATCGAATACGCCCAAAAACCGCAAGCCATGATCAACATGGTGACCAGCATGGTTTCATCCATAATGGTTTGCGCATTCATCTTGATTGTGGACCCCTGATGCAAGGTATTCCACCATTCCACCGAGAAATAGATGATGGGGATATTGACAACGCCGACCAATAATAAAATAGCACCCGCGCGATCACCCCGGCGGCGGTCATCAATTGAACCAATCAAAGCGATATAGCCCAAATACAAAAACAACAGAATCAATTCAGAAGTGATACGCGCATCCCACACCCACCAGGTTCCCCACATGGGTTTGCCCCAAAAAGCGCCGGTCCACAGTGCGACAAAGGTAAACATGGCGCCCGTTGGCGCCAACGCCTGCGCCATCATGGCGGATAAACGGGCATTAAAAACCAAACCAACAATACTCCAGCCAGCCATCACCAAATAAATTAACATGGACATCCAGGCGGCAGGTACATGCACGAAAATAATGCGGTAACCTTCGCCCTGCTTATAATCCGTGGGTGCGACGAAAAAGCTCATGTATAAGCCAACGGCGATCAGGATAATGGCGATGACTGAAAACCATGGCACCAAACGGCCTGCCAGCGGGTAAAAAGTGGCCGGAGAGGAAAATTGAAAAATGTTTGATGGCATAGTGATGAGTGAATCCGTTGTTTTGACCTGAGGCTAATGATTGTGTTTCATTAGAAGCATCAAACGCTAACCGATTATTCAGACCTATGCAAAAGGAAGGAGTTCGGGGTTATTTTACGTGGGAGTAAAGATTGGAAAAGTCTATTGAAATATTCACGGGCTAAGGTAATGCGCTATAGCGAACGCAATAGTGAAGGTGGCTAACTAAGTTATAGCCTGATGGCGCATCCTTGCGCCGCCCAGGCAAAAAGTAGAAAGCCGATTTAGTGAATAGCCTTCCACCATTCCTTCTTGGTCATATACGCCAGGATAGTGAATACCGTGAGGAAAAGGATGACCCATAATCCGAGACTATGACGTTCCAACTTCATCGGTTCTGCAATGTAAGTCAGGTAAGTCGCCAAGTCACGCGCCACTTGGTCAAACTCGGTCGAGGTTAATTGTCCCGGTCGAGTGATCTCCAGATGATCGACGACCTTCTCCAGTTTATAGCCTTTGCCATGCTCACGAATATAATTCTTGGCATCTTCCTCATGGTCAAAAACTTTTTCTGTATGACCATCATGTATCACTGCATAGTGATAAACGGGTTCTTTGATGCCTTCCAATTCCCATAGCACATTCGGCATACCAACGTTCTTAAAGACCGTGTTATTCACTCCCATCGGGCGTGATGGATCGGTATAAAAGCTTTTCAGATAACTGTAAATCCAGTCTTCGCCGCCTCTGATGCGTGACGTCAAGGTCAAGTCCGGTGCCGGACCGCCAAACCATTCAGCCGCATCTTTCTCTGGCATGGCATTGGTCATCAGACCACCAACCTTGCCACCATCGAAAATCAGATTGTTTTTAATCTGTTCAGTGGTCAAACCCACTTTCTCCATCAACTGGTAACGCACGTATTTCGCTGAATGGCATCCCATGCAGTAATTGACGAAATACTTGGCACCACGTTGGATAGCGGCATGGTTGTTCAAGTCGATATTGGCTTGCTCCAATGCAACGGAAGGACCTCCCGCCGACCATGCTGTGATTGGGGTCAACGCGATGAAAGTGATCAGTGCAAACAACTTTTTCATTGTGTGACCCTCTCTGGCACAGGCTTGGTTTTATCCAGGACGGAATACCAAGGCATCAACAAAAAGAACAGAAAATACACCGCCGTGAACAATTGCGCCCAGAATGTGGCGGTAAAGCCCAAAATGACCTTGGTTGACGCAACCATGCCCAAATAACCCAAGAAAATGAAGCTGACCACGAAGATAGCGACCGCCGCCTTGAACAGCATGCCTTTATAACGAACGGATTTAACCGGGCTACGATCCAACCAAGGTAAAGCGAACAGGATCAGGATTGATGCGAACATCACGATAACGCCGGGGAATTGCGAACCGAACATTGGCGGCACTGCACGCAACATGGCATAGAACGGAGTGAAATACCAAACCGGTGCGATATGTTCTGGTGTTTTCAATGGATTCGCCGGTTCAAAGTTAGGCGGCTCCAGGAACAAACCACCAAAATCAGGCCAGAAAAAGATCACGGCGGCGAAAAAGATCAAAAATACGCCAACGCCAAAAATATCCTTGACGGTGTAGTAAGGGTGGAACGGAATGCCGTCTTTGGGAATGCCGTTTTCATCCTTATTCTTTTTGATTTCGATGCCATCCGGGTTATTGGAGCCGACTTTATGCAGTGCTACGATGTGAATGAACACTAAGGCAGCCAGCACGAAAGGCAACAGGAAATGTAACGCGAAGAAGCGGTTCAGGGTGGCGTCAGAGATGACATAGTCGCCGCGTATCCATACTGACAATTCTTCGCCGACAAAAGGCACGGCGGCGAACAAGTTGACGATAACCTGGGCGCCCCAATAGGACATTTGGCCCCAAGGCAACAAGTAACCGAAGAAAGCTGTCGCCATCATCGCCAGATAAATAAACAAGCCGATGATCCAGATCAGTTCGCGCGGATTACGGTAAGAACCATAAATCAAACCACGGAACATATGCAGGTAGACCACCAGGAAAAAGGCGGATGCGCCCGTTGAATGCATATAACGGATCAGCCAGCCATAATCCATATCACGCATGATGTATTCAACAGAAGCGAAGGCTTCCGCCGCTGAAGGCTTGTAAGCCATCGCCAACCATACGCCAGTGACAATCTGGTTGACTAAGACCAATAAAGCCAGAGAACCGAAGAAGTACCAGAAATTAAAATTTTTCGGCGCATAATATTCCGCCAAATGCTCGTTCCAGGTGCTGGTCGCTGGAAAACGTGCGTCAATCCAATTCATAAAGCTCATGCGTTACCCCCATCGACGCCGATCAGAATCACATCATCGGCCACATATTGATGTGGTGGAATCTCTAAGTTGGTTGGCGCAGGCACGCCTGAATAGACCCGGCCTGCAAGATCGAACTTGGATCCATGGCAAGGACAATAGAAACCACCTTTCCAATCCGCTCCCATATCAGCCGGAGCGATCTCTGGGCGATAGGTCGGTGAGCATCCCAAATGAGTGCAGATACCAATCGCGACCAGATATTGAGGTTTAATTGATCGATGTTTATTGGTGCAATAGGACGGCTGTTGGGGAACGGCTGAATCCGGATCAGCCAATATACCGTCAAGGCTTTCCAAGTCCGCTAATTGCTGCTTGGAGCGATGTACGACCCAGCAAACCTTGCCACGCCACTTGACCCGCATTAATGCACCTTCGGCCAAACCACTGATATCCGCTTCCTCGGGTGCGCCGGCTGCGCGCGCGCGCTGAGATGGATTCCAGTTTTTAATGAAGGGAACGACTGCAAAAACACCGCCGACTGCGCCTACCACAGCCGTTGTGGCGGTCAGGAAGCGGCGTTTTTTCAGATCTACGCCATCTGAACTCATGCGTGACTCCTCTTGATCCAGCCAAAACCACAGCTGGGTCGTGATTTGATGTGAAGAATATTCTTAAATAACGATAAGAAACAGCAGGTGATTTTCTTATAAGGCCTTATCCTGGTCAAGAAAGGTCTTTTTATATCACATGACGAGATTTGCTTATGGCTGCGTTTTTCTGGCAGCATTTCCATCAACAAACTTCACGCAGGATTGGGAAAATCAATAAATTTATGCTCTATGGCGAAATGCCCTGCCACCTCATCGCCCAGTGCTTGGACACCATATTTTTCTGTTGCATGATGGCCTGCCGCAAAATAGCTGATGCCTAACTCATGAGCCTGATGCAGGGTTTGTTCCGAAATCTCACCGCTGATAAACGCATCATAACCAGCCATTGCCGCTTGCGTAATGGCACTTTGCGCCGCACCTGTACACCAGGCGACACGTTGAATATTCGATGACGCATCAATTACGATTGGCGTTCTACCCAGTTTCGCATGTAATAAATCCGCCAAAGCCTGGGCTGACATAAACTGATCCAAATCAGCGCCCCAAATCAATGATTCATGTGCAATGGGCTTGCCGCGCAACCCCAGTAGTCGTCCTAAACGCGCATTGTTACCCAATTCAGGATGTGCATCCAAAGGCAGATGATAAGCCAGTAAGCTGATATTCGCTTTCATCAACTGCTGAATCCGCCGACCTTTCATGCCAATCAGCGGCGCGGCCTCATTTTTCCAGAAATAGCCATGATGAACGAGTAACAGATCAGCATGCTGCGCAATCGCTGCCTCAATCAAAGCCAGACTCGCGGTGACGCCAGAAATGATTTTCTGCACGTCAGTCCCCGCTTCAACCTGCAAACCGTTTGGACAATAATCTTTAAATTGATCAATTGCCAAACGTTGGTCGCAATACATCGCAATATCTTGTAACAAGGCCATGCGCATTATCCCTGAAGCAACCAGGCAAGACTGAATTGAGCCGGTAAACCGTTAATTTTACCTAATGCGTCCTGGTAGGCATACGGCTCGACATGGCCTTCCACCGCATTGGGGAAAATCATTTCCAACATCACTTGATCCTCACCATCCAGATACAACTGCAATATCGTATCGTTAGTATCAATAATGCCGATGAAGCTGTCCGCATGCTGCAAAATGCGCTCCGCCAATTCAGGAATATTCATGAGCAACATGGATTGAGGATTCGTTGAGGCAACCGCCTGCCCATTCAATTCATCCCGATAAAATACCTTGAAAACGCGTTGTTGGATTTTATGGAGCGGTTTAGCCATTAGCCACGCCGCCAAGTAGTACCCGCCGGGCTGTCTTCCAACAGAATATTCATCCCTTGCAACTGGTCACGCAGACGGTCCGCTTCAGCCCAGTTTTTATTGGCTTTTGCGGCGGTTCGTTGAGCGATCAGCGCATCAATGGCTTCGTCGTCTACCATGTCGCCCCGCAGATAACTTTCTGGGTCATCCTGCAGAATGCCCAGAATAGCGCCCATTTGCTTCAGCGCCGCCGCGAGCGCCGCTGCGCGCCCTATATCTTCCTGGCGCAACCGGTTGATTTCGCGTGCCAATGCAAACATCGCGGCGAGCGCCTCCGGCGTATTGAAGTCATCTGACATCGCCGCATCAAATTTTTGCTTGAATGGCGTATCGTCAACGGGTTGGGCGCTCGGCAAGCCACGCATCGCCGTATAAAAACGGGTCAAAGCGCCGCGCGCATTATCAAGCTGTTCATCACTGTAATTCAGTGGGCTGCGATAATGGCTGGTCAAAATGAAATAACGCACCTCTTCCGCACGATAACGCGCCAGCACCTCGCGCACCGTAAAAAAGTTGCCCAATGATTTGGACATCTTTTCATCATTGATACGTACAAAACCATTGTGCATCCAATATTTCACAAAGGGATGGCCCGTCGCGCCCTCAGACTGGGCGATTTCATTTTCGTGATGCGGAAACAACAAATCCGCGCCGCCGCCGTGAATATCAAATGAATCACCCAATGCCTGGGTGGACATGGCAGAACATTCGATATGCCAACCAGGCCGACCATTGCCCCAGGGCGAGGGCCAATAAGGTTCATCCGGCTTGGCGGATTTCCACAAAGCAAAATCCAGCGGGTCACGCTTTAACTCACCGGGTTCAACACGCGCCCCGGCTTTTAAATCGTCAATCGATTTGCCAGATAATTTCCCATAATCAGGAAAACTGGCGACCTGATAATACACATCGCCATTATCAACAACATACGCATGGCCACGCTTAATCAGGCGTTCCACCATCGCAATGATTTGCGCAATATGATCTGTCGCTTTTGGCTCAACCGTTGGGCGCAACACACCTAATGCGTCAGCATCCTCATGCATTGCCTGAATAAAACGTTCGGTCAGTTGTTCAAAAGGTTCGCCCTGCTCATTGGCGCGCCGAATGATTTTGTCATCAATATCCGTGATATTGCGGATGTAAGTCACTTCATAGCCCAATGTTTGCAGGTAACGATACACCACATCAAACGCCACCATGACCCGGGCATGACCAAGATGGCATAAATCATAGACGGTCATACCGCAGACATATAAATTGACCTTGCCCGCCTGTAATGGCGTGAAAACCTCTTTTTTACCCGATAAATCATTGTGCAGTTTGAGCATGAAGATAAAGCCGCCAGTAACAAAAGTGGGTTATTCTAGTGATTCATGACCAAGATTCAAAACCCTTCCCGATTTCCATAGGAAAACCACATGCGGCAATTCTTTTACATCGCTTTATTGGCGGTCTGCCTCACGGGTGCGGCCCTGGCCTCTCAACCCGCTGTTCTCATCAGTACGAATCAAGGCGATATCACCTTGGTGTTGAATCAGGAAAAAGCGCCGAAAACAGTCGCCAATTTCCTCCGCTACGTGGATGAGGGTTTTTACAATGGCACAGTTTTCCATCGCGTGATTAAAAATTTCATGATTCAAGGCGGCGGCCTGACGCCAGATTTGAAAAAGAAAAACACGCATGATCCGGTTGAAAATGAAGCCGCCAATGGGTTGAAAAATGCGCGCGGCAGCATCGCCATGGCGCGCACTAACCGTCCGCATTCCGCCACGGCGCAATTCTTTATCAATCACCGGAACAACCCGAATCTGGATTACCCAAGCTTTGATGGCTGGGGCTATGCCGTGTTTGGCAAAGTCACTCAGGGTATGGACGTTGTCGATAAAATCGCCGCCAGTAAAACGCATTTCCGGGCTGGACGCGCCGATGTGCCGACGCCTCCTATCCTGATTCAATCCATTAAACGTTTAACCACACAGGAAACGCAATGATCACGTTTAAAACCAACATGGGCGATATCGTCATCGAATTAAATTATCAGGCCGCGCCTGAAACCTGCGCTAATTTTGAGCAATATGTCCGTGACGGCCATTATGACAACACCATTTTCCATCGTGTGATTAATAATTTCATGATCCAAGGCGGCGGATTTATGGCGGACATGACGCAAAAACCGACGCGAGACCCCATCAAGAATGAAGCGAATAACGGCTTGAAAAATGAAACTGGTAGCATCGCCATGGCCCGCACCCCCGAACCGCATTCCGCTTCAGCCCAATTTTTTATTAACGTGAAAAACAATGATTTTCTAGATTATCCGGGCCAGGATGGTTGGGGGTATTGCGTATTCGGCAAAGTCATTGAAGGCATGAATATTGTGAACACCATGAAAACCGTCGAAACCAGCCATCAGTCAGGACATGCTGATGTACCGGTAGAACCCATTGTGGTTGAGTCAGCAACTATGGTTAAAGACGCCGAATAAGTTGTCACGCTCCCGCAGGACGCGGGAGCGCGCGACAAACAAGGTGGTACCATATCCAGAACTCATCAAAACTCATTTTCCAGCCGCTGAATTAACACACTCATAAGCGATCAAAAATTGAACCCATAGATGGGCTAAAAAGTTTATGGTAAAGCTTTGTTGCGTAAGCATCTGTCATTCCTGAAATATAATCGCATATTATCCGCGCTCTGTTACCACTTCCCTCATATTCAGCATATGTTGATTTCGGCAACAATCTATCTGGATTTTCGCTTAATACCTCAAATAATCTAAGCACAATTTTCTGCCCTTTGTACTCTAATGCTTGCACTTCTGGCTTACGAATCACTTCTTCAGCAACATATTTCTTGAGCAGTTCAAGAGTGCTTACTGCTGGTTCCTTCATCGTTGCTTGATACCTCAGCAAAGGGTGAGTGAATTTCTTATTCACATCAATATCAATGTTCTTTATGAAGTAATTCACAAGTTGACTGACAGCAAATTTTCGCTCTCTATTTTTCTTTGAGAATAACTTCTCATTTAAGAAGTAAATTCTTTCTTTAATCTCACAATAAGGATCTAATTTATCGACAACATTATCCTGCCATGTCTTCTCAGACACCAGTTGAAGTTCGAGTGCATCTTCTAAATCATGGACGCCATAAGCAATATCATCTGCTAATTCCATGAGAGTTGTATCAAAACTTTTATGAATCGTCCTAAAATGTTTTGAGCCAGAATTATCTATTGATCTGAATCTTTCTTTATCCAGATCATTGAAAGGGGATATAATCCATTCTAGGACATCCATTTCATCATCATGGATACATTTCGGTGGTTTAGCCCAATCTATATTAGTCTGAGATAAATTCTCAGATATTTTATAATTATTGGTATATCTATGAATAGCAGGATACTTGAGTAAGCCAAGCATCGTGCGACGAGTTAAATCCAACCCATGATCCTTCGAATATTCCCCCAACCGTGAAACAATTCTTAACGTCTGGCCATTACCCTCGAAACCACCGTGACTTCTCATAAAATAATTTAGCGCCACTTCCCCACCATGGCCAAAAGGCGGATGACCAATATCATGACTTAAGCAAATGGCCTCTATTTGAAATAATGAAGGCATCCACCTTTGTATCTCTGAGGATAAGTCTTCACGATTACGTTGATATTCACATATTCCAGAGCCTATTTGAGCAACCTCAAGAGAATGGGTAAGCCGGGTCCTATAGAAATCATTCTCTCCAATCCCCAGAATTTGGGTTTTGTTTTGGAGACGCCGAAAAGAGGATGAATGAATTATCCGCGCTCTATCTCTTTGCGCATCTCCTGCATCTTTCGATCCATTAAATGGCTCCATTTCTTTCTTACCTGGGTTTCGACGTTCATGCCACTTGAATTCCATTTCTTAAATACCGTTCCATTTTTAAAGGGATACCGACATTAACATAGGCTCCTCCCTATTGGTAAGATGGCAGACGCAGTCCAGAACCTATCTCAATGGTATATAAGATGAAGCGTTGAGGTTGTCTTGAAACGACGAAGGGATAAAACCGGGAGTTGAAGAATACCTAATAAACGGAAACGTTTTAATCGGTACGGTTTTTTTTCATTCTTGATGCAGATACCAAACCACGTTCCGAATTTTCGACAAAATGAATGATGGCCCATTCTTCTGCTGAGTCAGCGTGCCGTCGCAGTTGCTGAAGCATTTCTTGACGCGGCATGCTGGACGACATCAAAAGTCGGTAGACGCGCTTGATACGATTGCGCTGCGCTGAACTGAAGCCATGTCGTTTCAAACCAACCAGATTCAAACCAACATAACGCGCTCGCTGACCATTCACCATACAGTAAGGCGGCACATCCTGAACCACGCCAGTCGAACCGCCAATCATGGCATAAGAGCCAATCCGGCAGAATTGATGGATAGCGACCGTGCCGGAAACAAATACATGATCACCAATCGTGATATGGCCGCTGATCGCCGCATTATTGGCGATGATATTGTGGTCGCCCAGAATGCAATCATGTCCAATATGGGCGGCGTGCATCAGATAATTGTGATGTCCGATGCAGGTGCCCTGCTCCGTTTTCACCCCCCGGCTGATGCTGGTGTTCTCCTGAAAATGGTTGTGGTCGCCAATCACCAGAGGCTTGGCTTTATCCGGTGTGTAGCCAATATCCTGTGGTTCAGCACCGATAGCCGCGCCTTGGCAAATCCGGTTGTGCTGGCCCAACACAACCCCGGCGTATACGCGCACATAACAATCCAGAACACAGTGCGCGCCAATCACAACACCTTCATCAATGATGCAATAAGGGCCAATGCTAACGCTGGGATGAATTGTCGCACTATCCGCAACAATCGCCGTTGGATGAATCAAAGTTGACATTTCAATACTGAAAGTCTTTTGCAACACGTTCTTCAATGACGGAAATGCCGCATGCCGGTAAACACCATCGCCATGCCATGCGCGTTAGCAGCAGCGATGACTTCTTCGTCCCGCATTGATCCACCAGGTTGAATAACGGCGGCAATGCCTGCTTCGGCGGCGCTATCAATACCGTCGCGGAATGGGAAAAAGGCATCAGAAGCCATAACGGCTCCTTCCACTTTAAGACCAGCGTGCTCGGCTTTAATCGCGGCGATACGCGCTGAATTCACCCGGCTCATCTGGCCAGCGCCAATGCCAATCGTCCTTTGCGCTTGGCCATAAACAATGGCGTTTGATTTAACAAATTTGGCAACCCGCCAAGTAAACAATAGATCCCGCATTTCTTGTTCACTGGGCTCACGCTGAGTCACAACTTTGAGTTCATGATATAAAGCCCGATCCACATTTTGCATCAACAAACCGCCTTCCACCCGCTTGAAATCAAACCGGTCAATAGGGTTCTCAGCCCATGTGCCAGATTCCAGCAAGCGCACATTTTTCTTTTGCGCAATCACTTGCACGGCATCTGGATGCACTTTAGGCGCAATAATCACTTCAACAAACTGGCGCTCAATAATAGACTGTGCCGTTTCTGAATCGAGTGCTTGGTTAAAAGCGATGATGCCACCAAAAGCGGATTCAGCATCCGTATTGAAGGCGCGGTCATAGGCGTCCAGCAAATGATCGCCATAGGCGACGCCGCATGGGTTCGCATGTTTGACAATGACGCAAGCCGGTCCCTGATTAAATTGTTTAACGCAGCTCAAAGCCGCGTCCGTATCAGCAATATTATTGAATGACAGCGGTTTGCCCTGTAATTGATTCGCGGTGGCGACGCAAGCTTCCGTATAACCTTCTTCGACATAGAAAGCCGCATTCTGATGGGGGTTCTCGCCATAACGCATGGTTTGCGCCTGACGGTATTGCAGGTTAATAGTATTAGCAAACTCACGTTTACCGCCTTCCGGCTCCATTGAGCCTAAATAGCCAGCAATTGCTCCATCGTAACGGGCCGTATGCTCAAAAGTTTTGACGGCGAGGCGATAGCATGTCGCTGAGCTGACTGCGCCGCTCATCTGACGCATTTCATCCAGTACATGCAGGTAATCCGTCGGATCTACAATAACGGCGACATCCTGGTGGTTTTTCGCAGCAGCGCGCAACATGGTCGGGCCGCCAATATCAATATTTTCAACCGCCAAACTCAGGTCGCAATCCGGTCTGGCGATGGTTTGTTCAAACGGGTATAAGTTAACGGCGACTAAATCAATGCGGCCAATGCCATGCTCCAGCATGATATCGTCATCCTGACCCCGGCGTCCCAAAATGCCGCCGTGTATCTTCGGATGCAGCGTTTTCAATCGGCCATCCATCATTTCGGGGAAGCCGGTGTAATCACCCACTTCCAGCACTGGCACGCTGTTTTCGCGTAATAATCTGGCGGTGCCGCCGGTTGATAAGATTTCCACTCCCGCTTCTGCTAAAGCATAGGCGAATTCAACAACGCCGGTTTTATCCGATACGCTGATCAGTGCGCGCGTGATTGAGGGCATAATGAAATAACCTTAATACAGCAAAGTTTGAATTGTATCGACATTACAGAATTATTGCAGAATTAAATCGGTATCCCCGCCGATGTCCTAAATTGAATTTTTATGGCAAAGATGCAAAACCGGGCCTTTGGAGTCGTATAACTCATGGCTGAAAAACTGTCTTTTTGACTGGATCCAGTCAATGACGGCTTCACTTTCATCCAGTCCGCCGCCATGTGATCGGTAGGCTATGATTGATAATATCCCACCCGGCTTAAGCAAACAGAGACTCTGCTCAAGCGCCGGGATGGTCGCATCAGGTCGCGTGATCATGGATTTATCACTATGTGGTAAATACCCCAGATTGAACATAATAACCGCCACAGCGCCATGCCAAATTGATGGCGTATGTGCCTGTATCGCCCCGTGGCTGTTGTGGCATAAAGTCACCCGCTCCTGCAAATGCACCGCCGATAAACGGGATGCTGTGGCTTTTATCGCCTGAGTCTGGATATCGAAAGCATACACATGCCCTGCAGTGCCGACGTTCTCCGCCAGAAATACGGTGTCATGTCCATTGCCTGCTGTTGCGTCAATCACCCAGTCACCAGAATGTAATTGGCGCGCAATTTTGCTGTGGGCGATCTGGGTCAGTGGTTGGTGATTCATATACAACGTTCGATATTGGCTTCCGCCGGTAAATCAACGCTATCAAGCCAATAATTGACGAGACGTTGACTATACCAGGGGATGGTTAAAGCCCCACGAGCGCCAAACCCGTTGAAAAGACCTAATCGCCAATGCGTGGCATGCACGCCGATGAAAGGATGACGATCACGGGTGGCGGGACGCACACCAGCCAAATGCGACTTGATGCGTAAACCCTCAGATGACGTCAATAGCGCATCCAAGCCTTGTCGTAAATCTTTTTCCCCTTGTCGGGTTGGCTGATTATCAATGCCCTGATGCTGATGGGTTGCGCCAAAACGATAATCGCCATTGCGTAGTGGAACCAGCCAATGGGCACTGTTAATGATTGTTTTACAAAGGTTCTCATTACTCGTCAAGGTGAGTATTTCGCCTTTATCCGGCTGTAAAGGCAATGCTTTGAACCATGGGTTAGCCTGCATTCGATAGCCTTCACAAAATATGAGGAATTTCGCGCGTATATCCCCATAGCTGACATGGCGATCTGATAGTTTAATCTGCTGGTAATCGCAAACCTGTTCTAATAACGCCTTGCGTTGTGTGAGCCAGTGGCCAATATCCAATAAAAGCGAGGGTATATCCACATAGCCAGTTTGATATTGCCAAAAACCGCCATAAGGTGCTTGCACAAGATTCGGCACATCCGTTTGATCTAACTCAGGCCCCAAATATCTTTGACAGATTTTTTCATCCAACCGGCGCGTATAAAAACGCCTTTGTTCTCTGGAACGAAACAATCTTTGCATATTTAACGGGTGCCAATAGCGCTTGCCTGAAAAACGCTCCAGTGACTGATAAAACACCATGGCGGCATTTAGCCAATCATCCATACGCGGATGGCAGTTAAAACGCATGCCCGCCATTGGGTTCACCATCCCGGCAGCGACCATTGACGACGCTGTACGACGACGGTCATCCATCACCAATACCTTTTGCTGGCGCTCAATGAGTCGCCAGGCCAGCAAACTCCCTGCCAGGCCTTGACCGATAATGATGAAATCGTAATTCAATCTGAGAAAAACCAATCAGGTTTTATTGCTAACATAAACGCCCGGTACACCTTAGCGACACTCCCCTATGAGAACCAGCTCTCGCCTGTTGGGCGTCAACATTGATCATATTGCAACCATTCGTCAAGCACGCGGCACACGCTATCCTGAAGTCATCCAAGCGGCGTTAATCGCTGAACAGGCGGGTGCCGACCTCATTACTTTACACTTACGTGAAGATCGACGGCATATTCAGGATCGTGACGTGCGCTTACTGGCCGAGTGCCTGCAAACCCGCATGAATCTGGAAATGGCCGCCACGCCGGAAATGCAGCAAATAGCTTGCGAAATTCAACCCACGGATTGCTGTCTCGTGCCAGAGCGTCGTCAGGAATTAACCACTGAGGGTGGTCTGGATGCGGCCAATCAAATCAGTCGCCTACGGGATTACTGTGCGGCATTATCCGAAGCCGGGATACGAGTGTCTCTGTTTATTGATGCTGAAGACCAGCAATTGGAAGCCGCTGCTGAGATCCAGGCGCCAGTCGTGGAAATTCATACCGGACGATATGCTGACATCAGCAATCAGGTTCTGAAAGCAAATGCTTTAGCACGGATTCAGCACGCAGCCGAATATGGTCATCAACTGGGTCTTCAAGTCAACGCCGGACATGGTCTGCATTACCATAATGTCAAACCGGTTGCGGCGATTGAAGCAATCATGGAGTTCAATATCGGGCATGCCATTATCGCTCGCGCGCTTTTCGTTGGGTTGGAACGCGCGGTGATGGAAATGAAACAATTGCTTGTACAACCGCTTTCATAACGGGGTATACCCCAGTCAACACGCCCTGAATTTTATTCCATTGTCGAAAAATCACTATCCGCAAGGTTTTCCTGGATGAGAAAATTACTATCCGGTCTTAACTTTTCCCACCAACAGGCAAAAGCCTCAAACCGTCCAGAATTTGAGCAAAGCATGATAAGGGTGGTGGTGGCCTTTTTCTTGTTCAGTTATTACCTGATATTTAATTACACGGGTGATGCTGGCGGTGATCAGCAAATGGATTTAATCATTGAACTGGCCATCGCCTATGGCTTGTCATCGTTACTTTTGCATAGCGTCGTCCTGATCAACCTGCAAAAGCCTTGGGTCCACTATCGACGTATATCCGGCATGCTCATGGACAACGGCTTTCTCACAGCGGCATTAATCACCACAGGGGAAATCGCCGTTCCTTTGTTCGCGATTTATCTCTGGGTCGCTTTCGGCAATGGCTTCCGTTTCGGCATCCCTTATCTGGTCGGCTCCGCCATCCTGGCCTTGTGCGGTTTCATCGCCGTCTACTTGCTCAGTTCTTTCTGGCAAACAAACTTTCCCATGTGGATAAGTATGTTGATTTCCTTGGTGATATTGCCTCCCTACATCGCCGTTTTACTTTACCGGGAGCAAAAAGCCAAACAACGCGCTGAAAAGGCGAATAAAGCGAAAAGTGAATTTCTGGCCCAAGTCACTCACGAATTACGTACGCCGCTCAACGCCATCATCGGACTGAGCGAGTTACTGATTTCACTAAAGCTAAAAAGAGAAGCGGCTAATTACGCAGGGCGCATATTGGATTCCGGCCAGCACCTGCTGAAAACCATCAATGATATTTTGGATACGTCAAAACTGGAATCCGATGGATTGACGCTGGAAGAAGCACCCTTTGATTTACACCACATCGTCAACAGTTGCGTCGAATCTTTCCGGCTGGAGGCCCGTAAAAAAAACCTCTCTCTCATCGTGCATTTCGATTTAAATCTGCAATATCAGCTCATTGGTGACCCACACCGGGTTCGACAAATCCTGACCAATATCCTGGGCAATGCGATTAAATTCACAGAAAGTGGATATATTCATATAAAAATCCAATGCCGGAAAAATGATGGCCAAAGACAACAAGTTTCTTTCCTGATTGCCGATACTGGAATCGGGATGGATCGCGCAACCATCGACCGGATCTTCAAACCATTCGCGCAAGGTGACGTCAGTACGACAAGAAAATATGGTGGCACCGGGCTAGGGGTCAGCATCTCAAAACGATTGATTGACCAAATGGAAGGCACTTTGTCTGTTAAAAGCACCTTGAATAAAGGATCGGTCTTTAAAATTAATCTCCCTTTCACCTTGGATGGTCAGGACCAACAAAACAATAAACTTGCAGACACCTATTGGCTGGTGTTCAGCCCCAATCCAATTGGGTCAAATCTGCAAACGCGATTCGAACAGTGGGGCCTTTCTTACCGGCTGGAAAGCGATTTGCCAAGAGTGACACAATTTTTGCGTGAACAACGTACGGAAGACCAACGCATTGATGGTGCCTTGATGATCAATCCAGATCAATTCGACCAGCACGCATTAAAAGCGCTGTTACGCCAATTCACCGACATGGACTATGCTTCACCGGCTTCTTTGATTGAGATCGCCGAGAAGCCGACGATAAAACGATTTCATGAGTTTGAAAGATATTACCTGTTTAACCCTCAAAACCCGATCAATTACGTCCACCTTTTTAATGCGATCCACAGCAGCGCCTTATCAAACAGCGACACGGATAACGCGGTTGAACAGCATCATTCCAAGCCGATATACCAAAATCTCGCCATATTGGTCGCCGAAGACCACGAAACCAATGCAACTGTATTAAGAGCCATGCTCAACAACGTCGGTTTGCATCCGACCATCGTCAGTGATGGAGAACAATTACTGCAACAACTGAAAACTCAAAAATGGGATTTAATCATCTCCGATTTATGTATGCCGAAAATAGACGGCATTGACGCTTTCCAAATTTACCAGGCTGAAACATCACCTGACGACATCCCACCTTTCATCCTGCTAACCGCGAACATTGATGAAACAACGCGGGAGCGGGTGGCGCAAGTGGGCATCAAACATTATCTGACCAAGCCGATCAAGTCAGCCGCGCTTTTTGATTGCATCGCCAACACGCTTGAGCGTAAAGCCATGCCGCACTCGCCAACTCATTCCCCTCAATCCGAAAAAACGCCAGTTGAAAACCAGAATAAGCTGGTTGATACAAAAGCGATTGAATCCGCATTTAACTTGAATGCCTCAAAAGCGTACCAAGACAATCTGTACAATTCTTATGTGCAAGATACGCGTGAACGGCTCACTGGGATGCAGCTCGCCATAACGGAAGATAATTTACAGGACTTCACACATCACGCGCATGCCTTGAAAGGATCAAGCGCTTATCTGGGACTGATTCAAATGCAAACGTTGGCGGACCAAAGCCAGCACATAGACCCATCATTATGGCCAGATACCGCGCGCAAAGCCATGCAAGCCTTTCAAACAGCCTGGCCAGCCACTTTGCAAGCGCTCGATGCCTACGTCGCCTCACGCAACAATTTGGTTTCAGATTCAACAACCGTCCGCTAAAACGCGACGCCATCTAAATGCAAAAACCGCCAATCTTCAGCCAGCTTTCTCTGCGCCATGTCGCGCCCATTTTATTTGTGTTGCTATGGAGCACTGGCTTTATTGGCGCGAAATATGCGCTGCCCTTCGCTGAACCTTTTACTCTGCTGTTTTATCGTTTTCTCGCATCCTTGATTTTACTGATTCCGATCATTCCTTTACTCTCGCTTAAGTGGCCTGAAAAACACCAATGGTTCGGCCTGCTGATAACCGGACTGCTCATCCACGGCGGTTATCTGAGCGGCGTTTTTTACGCGATTGATACGGGTATGTCGCCAGCGTTATGCGCACTGCTTGTGGGTTTACAACCCTTACTCACCACGGCGGTCACGCCCTGGATTTTTGGTCGCACCGTATCAAGACTGAATTGGATGGGTATTTTACTGGGCGTCATCGGCATCACGATCATTCTGCTGCCGTCAATTGATGATGTCAGTCAATCACCAGACGCATGGATCGCCGCCTGTATAGCACTACTCAGCATCACCAGCGGCGCAATTTACCAAAACAAATACTGTGCCAAAGCGCCATTGGTGAGTGGCGCCGCCGTGCAATACATGAGTGCGGTGGTCTTATTTGGATTCGGCGCCTGGTATTTTGAAACCGGCGCAATCCAGATCACCCATCAATTCCTGTTCGCCATGGCCTGGTTGACCTTAGGACTCTCTATTGGCGCGATCCTGCTGCTGATGTATTTGATCAAACGCAATGAATCACACCAGGTCGCCAGCCTGTTCTATTTAGTGCCCGCCATCACGACAATTGAAGCCTATTATCTGTTCAACGATCAACTGAGCGCCACGCAGATTTTCGGTATGCTACTGACCACTATCGCTGTTTATCTTGCGACCAAGAAAATGAAAAACCATGCCTGAATCACATACTGTATTCATCGTTTCCGCCCCGTCCGGCGCGGGTAAAAGCAGTCTGCTAAAAGCTTTGCTCCAAACCGATCATCGCCTGAGCCTATCCATTTCACACACCACCCGCGCCATGCGACCCGGCGAAAAGAACGGCGAAGATTACCATTTTGTGGACCCTGCCACTTTTCAGCAAATGATTAAGCAGAACGCTTTTTTAGAGTACGCCCAAGTATTTGATCATACTTATGGCACCGCCCAAGCGACTTTGCAGGCACAACTGGCTGAACAAGATGTCCTGGTCGAAATTGACTGGCAAGGCGCGCGCCAGATACGTGAGCGTTTTCCATCCGCCGTCTCCATTTTCATCGCGCCGCCAAGTATTGACGCATTACGCCAGCGTTTATCCTCACGCGGCCAGGATAGCGAAGCCATCATTGAACGCCGCATGCGCGATGCACAAAATGAGCTGGCCCACTATGCTGAATACGACTATCTCATTATCAATGATGTCTTTGACCAAGCATTGCAAGACATCCAATACATCGTCGCGGCGCAACGCCTGGGCATTGCCCGACAACAACAGGCTCAGGCCCATTTGCTGGATGCCATGTTGCCGGGCCGTTAAAACGTGGACATCAAGGAATTACTCGGTTTCACTCTCAAACAGCAGGCTTCCGATCTACATCTTTCTGCTGGCATGCCGCCAATGATCCGGGTGGATGGCGACATGCGCCGCATCAAATCGCCGGTTTTGAACCACGAAAATATCCTCCGTATGCTGCACAGCTTGATGAGTGCTGAGCAACGTGAGTATTACCAAACGCATTGGGAACTGGATTTCGCCTATGCACTGGCGGACATCGCCCGTTTCAGAATCAACGCCTTCCACCAACACCGTGGCGCAGCCGCTGTATTCCGCAACATTCCGAATCAAATCCGCACGCTGGACGCCATACAAGCACCCGCTGCCTTACAACGCATCTGCCAAGCGCAACACGGTTTGATTTTGGTGACTGGCCCGACCGGCTCCGGAAAATCAACGACATTAGCGGCGATGGCACATCATAAAAACGCCACAGAATACAAACACCTTCTCACCATTGAAGATCCTATTGAATATATTCACCAACCGATCAAATGTCTGGTCAATCAGCGTGAAATCGCGCGGGATACTCAAACCTTCGCCAGCGCTTTACGCTCAGCATTGCGTGAAGATCCCGACATCATCCTGGTTGGCGAAATGCGCGATCCTGAAACGATCCGGCTTGCATTGACGGCAGCGGAAACCGGCCATCTGGTTTTAGCCACATTACACACCCATTCAGCCCCGAAAGCCGTTGACCGGATTATTGATGTATTTCAAAGCGGCGAACAAGCCATGGTGCGCTCCATGCTGTCGGAATCACTCCATGCCATCGTGGCGCAAGCCCTGCTGAAACGCCAAGGCGGCGGTCGTATCGCCGCCTATGAAATCCTGCTTGGTACACCCGCCATCCGCCATCTGATCCGTGAAAACAAAGTGGCGCAGATTTATTCAACCCTGCAAACCAGCCAGGCTCAGGGCATGCAAACATTGGATCAGGCAACCAACCAGCTCATCCGCGAAGGATTCGTATCGCCATCCGATTGCATTGCTCAAACAAGCCATTAAACCCCTTTGCCTGGCATTCAAACATTCATATATTCCAAGAGGCATCATCATGAAGATTCTTATCATTGGCAGCGGAGGACGCGAACACGCACTGGCCTGGAAAGCCGCCCAATCCAAACTGGCCGATAAAATCTATGTCGCGCCAGGCAACGCGGGCACAGCCAAAGAGCCTGGCGTGGAGAACATTGCCATTGCTGCGGATGATCTGACCGGCTTGCTGAACTTCGCCCAGACAGAGGCTATTGGCCTGACCATCGTTGGCCCGGAAGCACCGCTGGTCGCTGGCGTTGTGGATCTCTTTCAAGCCAATCATTTGCGCTGTTTTGGTCCGACTCGCACCGCCGCGCAACTGGAAGGCTCCAAAGCTTTCACCAAGGACTTTTTGGCACGCCACCAGATACCCACTGCGACTTATCAAACCTTTACCGCAATAGAACCAGCACTGGAATATTTGAAACAACAAGGCGCCCCCATTGTCATCAAAGCAGATGGTCTGGCCGCCGGCAAAGGCGTTATCGTCGCTCAGGATGAAGCCACAGCTGAGCAGGCGATCCGTGACATGCTGGCGGGTAATGCCTTTGGCGAGGCCGGACATCGTGTGGTGATTGAGGAATTTTTGACCGGCGAAGAAGCCAGTTTTATCGTCATGGTTGACGGCGAACACATACTCCCCATGGCGACCAGCCAGGATCATAAGCGGATTGGTGAGGGCGATACCGGACCTAACACGGGCGGCATGGGCGCTTACTCGCCAGCACCCATCATCACCAGCACCATCCACCAACGTATTATGGCTGAGGTGATAGAGCCGACGGTACGCGGCATGGCCGCAGAAGGCGCACCCTATTCCGGCTTCTTATATGCCGGACTGATGATTGACGCGCAAGGCACACCTAAAGTCATTGAATATAATTGCCGGTTTGGCGATCCGGAAACCCAACCCATCCTGCTACGTCTGCAATCTGATCTGGTTGCACACTGTCTGGCTGCACTTAAAGGCGAACTACATCAAGAAAAAGCCGACTGGGATGAACGTGCCGCGCTTGGCGTCGTACTCGCCGCTGATGGCTATCCGGGTGACTATCCAAAGGGACTACCGATCAAAAAGCTGGCGGAAAACTTGCCCGACAGCAAAATATTTCATGCGGGAACCGGAATACGCAGTGGCGAAATCGTGACTCAAGGCGGACGAGTGCTGTGTGCCACCGCGTTAGGCGAGAATGTCACCCAGGCGCAACAAGCTGCTTATGAGCTTGTAAAGCAAACTCAATGGGATGGCATGTACTATCGTAAGGATATCGGCTATCGAGCCGTGCAGCGGGAAAATACCTGATAATCTGATCTGAGAGGCCGGGACAAGCCACACCCCGGCCATATTAACGTTAGCTCATTTGAGATTGGAGATAATTTTGTAATCCCACCTTATCAATCAGGCCAAGCTGTTGCTCCAGCCAATAGGCATGATCCATTTCCGTATCATCCAACAGTTTGACCAGAATCTCGCGCGTATCGTAATCTTGCGCCTGCTCACATACCGCAATCGCTGTTTTCAACGCATCAGTCACTGCGTATTCAACATCCAGGTCATTTTGCAGCATTTCACGCACATCTTTACCGACGCGTGCGGCATCCTGCTGATTAAAATCCGGCTCAGCCTCAAGGAACAACATACGCTCGATAATGGCGTCGGCATGCTCAACTTCTTCCTCCATTTCATGATTGAGCCGCTCATACAGTTTGTTCAACCCCCAATCCTTGTACTTGCGCGAATGCGCCATATACTGGTTACGCGCGCCAAGTTCGCCATTTAATAATGTCTGCAAATGGGCAAGCACTTGTTCATTGCCTTTCATCTCAGCTCTCCATTTGCGATTGCAGGTAATTTTCCAACCCGGTGTTTTCGATCAACCATTGCTGGGTTTCAATCCAATCCATATGCTCCTCGGTTTCTTCCAGCATTTCAGCCAGCTCATCCCGGCTGACAAAATCCTGCGCTGCTTCAAATTGTTTGATCGCCGCCTGCTGACGCTCACGTATCGCCGTCAACATTTGTAAGTCGCCTCGTAATATTTCTGGAATATTTTCACCAATCATTAACTTGCCTAAATCCTGCAGATTCGGCAGTCCCTCCAGAAACAAGACTCTCTCAATCAATTCATCGGCTATTTTCATGGCCTTGATGGAGCAGTGATATTCATGCTCATTAAACGTCTTTAATCCCCAATTTCTCGCCATCCGCGCATGCAGGAAAAATTGATTGATGGCGGTGAGTTGGTCTTTCAAACACAGGTTGAGCATCTGTGTAATAGCTGGATCACTTTTCACGCGGTTTCTCCCGAGATAGTAGGTAAGGAAAATGCTGGCTATCTCAGGATGAGAATGGCTGACATTAAGATGATCGCTCAACATAGCAAATGCCAACATCAGCAACAACTTTAAGTTATTGTTTTATAAAGACAAACTAAATATAATTAACTTTGTTGTTGCAAATCATTATCAATTGCATTAAATTAAAGAAAGATGTGGTTCATCAACAACATCTAATTTCCTTCTGCACTTATCGTGCTCTCTGATTCGCAACGTTTGAATCAGAGAGTCACGCTTTTTATTCCAGCTAATTGGGTGCTGCATATGTACATTTGTATCTGCAACAAAATCACCGACCATGATATTCATGGCGCTTGTGAGAATGGCGCATGTTCATTTGAATGCTTGCAAAAAATGCTGAATGTGGCGACATGCTGTGGTCGCTGCAAGGAATACGCCATACGCACGTTACACAGTGCCCAAAATTCACAAATGCAAGAAATTCATGAACCATTTGCCGCAACTTAATCCCATATACACCCGCTTGAAGAACACTTGGCTGCAAGCTTTAACGGATTTTTTTATTCATCTGCATAGAAAAAGTGATTATGCCAAGCGTTGGCGACACATCCGCGAATTAAGTCGGCAATCCACAAAAAAACCATCGGATAAATCAACTCAGCGTTAGATAACACGGTTACACGCCTATTCTTACTCTCAATTCCGCTTAAAGCTACAAAAAGGATAATAATTTTTATTATTGATATTTAATGAATCACTCTTCCGATAAAAATTCAGATAAACGCCATAGAAATGACCCCATCCAGCGTTGGGATACGGAAACCTTATTTGCAGGCCAATCACTGATCGAAATCTCTCACCGAAAGGAGATTTATCGTTTGCAAATCACCCGTCAAGGCAAACTCATTCTGACCAAATAATTTCAGCCTCTCCCAATATTTATGACCCAGGAGTCAATGATGAAAAAAATGCTACTCGCTGTGGCCGTCGGTTCCACCTTTATCGCCGCCCACGCTTCGGCCACTGCCATGAAAGACCGCTTGGCCGCGATGGAAAAACGCACTGCCTATCTGGAGCAGCGGGTGCAATCACAAGACCAGGCGATCAACGCAACTGGCGATAATTGGTTCGATAAAATCGAACTCAGTGGTGTGATTGAAATTGAAGCGTCTCAAACCTCTGCTGACAATGCCAATGATACAAGTGATATCAAAGCATCCACCGTCGAATTGGGCATTGCCGGGCAGGTGAATGACTGGATCAATGCTGAAATTGTGGCGAAATATGAAGAAGAAACCAACAACAATGGCACTCTGAATATTGACACCGCAAAAGTCACCATCGCCAACCCGGATAGTCAGTGGTTCGTCAACGCCGGTCAATTCACCTTACCCTTTGGCGTTTATGAAACGCACATGGTGTCAGATCCGATCACTTTAGATCTTGGCGAGGCTGGCGATAGTGCGATTGAATTCGGCTTCGCAAATGACAACTTTGGTGCTTCCGCCTACCTTTTTCAAGGCAACCACACCACAGAAATTGACAACTATGGTTTGGCGCTAAACGCCAGCATGGAAAATGACGCCATGAGCCTCAACGGCCATCTGGGATACATCAATAATCTGGGTGAAAGCAACGGCATTGTTGATGCTGATCCAGCTTGGTTCAGCGCTGGTAATGAATCCGCCGGTTGGGTGTTATCGACTTCACTGAACATCAGTGACTTCACCTTGATCGGCGAATATTTGGCGGCTGCCGAAAGTTTTGCCGATGCCGATGATGAAAAACCTGCCGCTTAAGTTTCAGTGTTGAATTAATGGCAGGCGCAACCTTGGGACTCGAATATGCCCAAGCTGAATCTTATGCCGGTACAGAAACTGACACCATTACCGGCAAGCTCGCCATCGAATTTTAATCCGCTCAACACCGCCAGGAACCCAAGATGAAATTCACCCGTTTAATCAGTCTGCTCAGCGCTTTGGTGCTGAGTGCACCATCGTTTGCGGCGAACGTAACACCACAAGCCGTCATGGACCACTATGCTGATCTGGCGCACGCCATGTACGCCGATTCGCTAACGACAGCAAAACAGTTACAGAAAGCTGTCAATCAACTCATTACCAAACCTACCGAAACCAATCTGCAAGCCGCTAAAGACGCTTGGGTAACAGCGCGTCATCCCTACCAACAAACCGAAGCTTACCGCTTCGGCAATGCTATTGTGGATGACTGGGAAGGCAAGGTGAACGCTTGGCCATTGGATGAAGGCATGATCGACTATGTCGCTGCCAGTTACGGCTGGGACTCCGATGAGAACCCGTTGTACACCGCCAATATTATCGCCAACAAAACCTTAACCATCGCTGGCGAGCGGGTTAACGTCAGTGAGATCACGAAAACCCTGCTGACAGATACTTTGCATGAAGCGGACGATGTCGAAGCCAATGTGGCGACTGGCTACCATGCGGTTGAATTCCTGCTGTGGGGACAAGACTTGAACGGCACAGGGCCGGGAGCAGGCGCACGTCCAGCCAGTGATTTTGATACTCAAAATTGCTCATGGGGTAACTGTGACCGCCGCGCGGCGTATTTGCAGACAGTGACCGACTTGCTGATTGATGATCTGCAATGGATGGTTCAGCAATGGTCGGCCCATGGCGATGCGCGCAGAGCCGTCACCACTGGCGACCTGCGCAGCAATTTGGCGACCATCTTTACCGGCATGGGCAGCTTATCCTATGGCGAACTGGCTGGTGAACGCATGAAGCTCGGTTTGATGTTGCATGACCCTGAAGAAGAACATGATTGCTTCAGTGATAACACTCATTGGTCACACTACAACGACGCGCTAGGCATCAAAAATGTCTACACTGGTTCCTATACCCGGATTGATGGTCGCAAAGTGGAAGGCCCCAGTTTATCCGATCTGGTCGCCGCAAAAAATGCGCGAGTTGACGCCACCTTACGCCAACGCCTGAATACCACACTGGCTAAAATGCAGGTTCTGGTGGACACGGCGGAGAATGGCGAAGCTTATGATCAGATGATCGGCGAAGGCAATACTTCAGGTAACGCCAAAGTCAAAGCCGCTGTTGATGCCTTGGTCGCTCAAACCAAAGCGATTGAGAACGCCATCAACGCCATGGATCTGTCTGCTATCGCTTTTGAAGGTTCAGACAGCTTGGATGCACCTTATAAGGTACAATAATTCTCATTAACAAACGCCGAATCAAACCTACCGATGCGATGCTGCTGCACCGGTAGGTTTTTTTGCGTTGTCATAACCGTTTGATCATGAGCTTTACATGTACCGATACCTGATCAGTCTTACCGTTCTGGTTTTATCTACTGCACACGGCGCAGCGCCCAACACTCAAGAGGCACTGGGGCAAGCGCTTTATTTTGACCCCAGTCTGTCAAAAAACCGCACGCAATCTTGCGCCACTTGCCATTCCCCCGAGCATGGATTCATTGACCCACGGACGAATGCCGCTGGGCGCGCCGTCTCATCCGGCGATGATGGCGTATCGTTAGGTGATCGCAATACCCCAACCGCCAGCTACGCCGCCTTCAGTCCACGCTTCCACCGCAATGCGGCAGGTGACTACATTGGCGGTCAGTTTCTGGATGGGCGCGCCAATGACCTGCAAGATCAGGCGGGCGGGCCGCCGCTCAACCCCATTGAGATGGGCATGCCGGATAAAATGGCGATCATACAGCGCATCCAAGAAAACCCAGCGTACGTCAAAGCCTTCAAGGCATTATATGGCGAGGATGTCTTCAGCGATACCGAAACCGCTTACCAAGCAATGACTGACAGTATTCAGGCATTCGAAAGAACCGATTTATTTTCGCCTTTTGACGCCAAATATGATCGTTACCTGCGCGGTGAATACCAGATGACAGATCAGGAAGAGTTGGGTATGACGTTGTTTTTCTCCGAACAATTCACCAACTGCCATTTGTGCCACCAACTACGCTCCACGCCGCACCGGCAACGCGAAACCTTCACCGACTACAGCTACCATAATATTGGCGTGCCGGCGAATCAGACCGTACGCCAGCTCAATGGGCTGGGCGTCAAACATCAGGATCAAGGACTGCTGGACAATCCCAAAGTGACGGATCGGCAACAAGCCGGTAAGTTCAAGACGCCTACCCTACGCAATGTCGCGGTGACCGGGCCTTACATGCATAACGGCGTATTCAAAGACTTGCGCACCGTCGTGCTGTTTTACAATCAATATAACAGCCGTAGTCCACGAAGCCGGATTAATCCAGAAACCGGGGAAACTTGGCAACCTGCTGAAATTCCAGAGAACCTGTCCCTAAAAGAACTCAAAACAGGTCCGGCTTTGGATGATCGACGTATCGACGCGCTGGTCGCTTTTATGCAGACGTTAACAGACCGTCGCTATGAAAAATAATCCGTTTTTCTTAAACAAGCTGACGGCTCTCCAAACCGGCGCCGAGTAATAGCAAACAATAAATTATGTTATAGTCTCACGCAGATTTGCGTTTGGCCGGAATCCCGAACAGGCACGGAATGGCTACCCACGGACCGCGAGTCTGAATTAAATACAAAAAACAGGAGAAAACAATGTCAAAAGGGCAATCTCTACAAGATCCTTTTTTAAATACTTTGCGTAAGGAACGCGTACCCGTTTCGATTTTTCTGGTTAATGGCATCAAGCTGCAAGGCATCGTTGAGTCATTTGACCAATTTGTCGTACTACTGAAAAACAATGTCAGCCAGATGGTCTATAAGCATGCCATATCCACTGTAGTGCCATCACGTAATGTGAAAATCGCCCACCCACCGCTGGATGAGGAGGAAGAAACTGAATCCACATCGGATACCAATTACCCTTATAAAGACTGATCAACCGATATCCCTGCATCAGCAGGCGACGCACTGTGGAATTCCCGCAGTGCGTCGCCTTGATCCATTGATCCACCCGCCGATTCACATCATCCAGACAACCCATTGAGCGATTCGCTGCGTTACCGTATCCCACTCAGATCCCGCACCGCGATAGGCATTTGTTTCTCGCTCCTTTCTATTGCTATCACTCCGGCTGACGCCAGCCCAATCCAAGCCGCATTCTCTCGAATCAACCCGGATTTATCATCGGAACAACAACTGGATGCTCAAATAGGCCGCCGACTTTTCCGCCGCCCCTGGATCAGTGCGCCAGCCTCCACCCAAACAGTTGATGGACTTGGTCCACTTTACAATGCACGTGCCTGCATCCATTGTCATCCCCATAATGGCCGGGGCAGGATCCCGGCGACCCAGGAAAAACCCTTGTCTCTGGTGATGCGCTTACGCCAGCCAGCTAACAAACCGGATCCGAAATATGGCTATCAACTACAACCATTCGCCATTGCTGGTCATCAAAGCGAGGGTTATATCGCCATCAGTTACGAAAATATCCCGGTTCAATTTGACGATGGTGCGCAAATCAACTTACGTAAACCCAGTTACCGCATTAATGGCTTATCCTACGGCCCTTTAAACCCTCAAACTGAATATTCTCCCCGCTTGGCTCCGGCGCTCATCGCGCCCGGTATGCTCGCTTCAATACCCGCCTCAGAGATCGAAATCCAAGCCGATCCACAGGATAACAATGGCGATGGCGTCTCCGGTGAAGTCAGTTGGGTCTGGAGCCGGGAGCAACAACAAAAGATACCTGGCCGGTTTGGCCATAAAGCAGAAATCGCCACACTAAGCGAACAAGTTCAACACGCTTTTACGATGGATATGGGTTTATCCACCCCCTTATTTCCGCAACACGCCGGTGATTGCACCCAAGCGCAAGAACTTTGTTTATCCGCACCGCATGGCGACAGCCCGCAATATGACAATCTGGAAATCCACCAACCGCTTGTTAATTTGATCGCACATTATTTGAGACATCTGACACCTCCTCTGCCGCGTCAACCGGATGATCCTGATGTATTGGCCGGAAAAACCCTGTTTACGCAAATTGGCTGTGCTTCCTGCCATCGACCCAGTTGGCGGCTGGGCGGACAATCTATCCAGCCTTACACTGATTTACTGCTACATGATATGGGTGAAGGTTTATCTGACGGCAATGCCGAATGGCGTACGGCACCGCTTTGGGGCATCGGTTTGACAGAACAAGTCAATGGCAATACTTATTACCTGCATGATGGCCGCGCGCTCAGCCTGATGGAAGCCATCTTATGGCACGGCGGCGAAGCCCAACCGCAACGTGATGCGGTTTTGGCACTTGACGCCACGCAACGCGATCAACTGATTCGATTTATACAAAGTTTATAAACCAAACTGGCAAGGAAAAGATCCTGAATCTGTCCATCAATGGAAAAACACCATGTATAAACTCCTTATCGCCCTGACCCTGTTCCTTAGCCAAACCGCGCTGGCTTATGATTTCAAGGCGCTGGCTGAACAGCACATCATACCCGGCTACCAACAACTGGCGATGCATACCGATGCACTACGACATACCGCCAAAACATACTGTGAATCACCCAGTGCGACATCTGCAGCACACATTCAACAAGGTTATATCGATGCCTTTCTGGCCTGGCAAAGCATACAACATATCCGTTTTGGCCCCATTCAATACCTGATGCGCGAACACCGCTTCCAACTCTGGCCAGACAAACGCAGTACCGTCAGCAAACACTTGGCGCAATTGCTCAATGAACCGGAAACCGCCTCACTCAACATTGCGAGAAAAAGCGTCGCGGTGCAAGGGTTCAGCGCATTAGAACAGCTATTGTTTCCACAACCCAGATTGGAGACTTGCCGCGTCATAAACGCAATCAGCATCAATCTGTACCAAATGGCCAACGCCACCCTCGCTGACTGGACAACCGGTGAAGCGCCCTTCCAACAATGGTTTACCCAGCCGAATGAAAATAATCCACTGTACGCCACCGAAACCGAACTGGCTGGTGAAATACTCAACAATCTGCACACCCAGTTCGAAATTCTGATCACTCAAAAGCTAGCTCGCCCACTGGGTAAAAACCAGAAAAAAGCACGCAGCAAACGCGCGGAAGGCTGGCGCAGCGGCACATCCATCACCGCATTAAGACGCAATATCCAGGCCTGCCAAACCTTGTATCAACACACCTTCGCCAAGGAACTGGGTGATCAACCCATTGCCCAACAAATTAATGACCAATTTACGCAAGCCATCAAGCTGACTGGAACCCTGCGCTTACCGTTGGACCAAGCCGTTAAAAATCCGCAAGAACGTCCCAAACTGATTCAATTGCAAACCAAGCTGAAGCAATTACACCAGCTCATCAAACAAGAAATGGCCACCATACTTAACCTCTCACTCGGATTTAATAATCTCGATGGCGATTAACCGAAGGCGATTCATACAATGGGGGTTAGGCGGATTACTGTTACCAACCCGCCAAATCATAGCGTCCACGCAATCCACTCCCCACCTGTTCAGTTGCCATACCAATCAGCAGCATCAGCACTTTGTCAGCCTGCTTGATTTGACGCAAAAAACCTGCATCGATATCCCGTTGCCCGACCGCGGACATGGTGTGGCGCTTCATCCATCCGGTGAACAATTGGCGGTATTCGGACGACGCCCCGGATGGTTCGTTGACCTGATCAATCTGGAAACACAAACCCTCGCCTACCGGATTCAACCACAAGCCAACCGCCATTATTATGGACACGGCGTATTCAGTGCTGATGGTCAATATTTGTTCTGTAGTGAGAATGATTATGCCAATGGCGTTGGCATGATCGGCATTTACGCCACAAAAAATGGCGATTATCTCGGTGAAATCCCCAGCCATGGCATAGGCCCACATGAAATTGGCTTGATAGGCGATGACAACACTTTAGTCGTCGCCAACGGTGGTATCCACACGCATCCTGACTTGCCGCGCATCAAAACCAATCTCACCACCATGGCACCCAACCTGGCTTATGTTGATATAAAGAGCGGTGGACGGATGCAGCGGTTCGAGCCGCCAGCAAAATGGCGTCAACTCAGCATCAGGCACCTGGCGATTGCGCCAGACGATGACCAAATCGCCATCGCCATGCAATACGAAGGTCAAGCGCATCACCAACCGCCTCTAATCGCCCTGCAACAAGGCGACCAACCCCTAAAATTGCTCAGCGCACCGCCAAACATTCAACGCAAAATGCGCAACTATTGCGGCAGCGTCGCCTTTGATAAAACCGGCCAATATTTTGCGGTGTCATCGCCACGCGGCGGGTTAGTAACTTACTGGTCAACTGACGGCGGTTATCTGCGCGTTCAACCCCACACTGATGCTTGCGGACTGGCCGCATTAACTGACGGCCTGCTCATCAGTGACGGTCAAGGCGAATTAATCAAGATTAACAATAAATTTCAACAGACAGCATCCTGGCACTATGCAGACAGACGTTGGGATAATCATATGATCGCCTCATAACCCCAAGATTCATACCGCAATTTCGCCCGTTAAATAAGTCACCGCCCTACCCGCTATTTTCACCCGATCACCAACCAACTCGCAAAATAACTCGCCACCTCGGGCTGACACTTGTTTTGCATGCAATTTCTTAGCACCTAACACGGTTGACCAGTAAGGAGCCAACTGTGTGTAGGCGGAGCCAGTTACCGGATCTTCATCTATGCCATATTTAGGCGCAAAAAAACGCGCCACAAAATCATATTGATCGGATCGTGCGGTAATCACCACACCTCTCAAGTCAACCGCTTTCAGCCGATCCAATGCTGGTTGCGCTGAACACACTTCTTCTTCGGTGTTAAAAACCACGATATAATCCTGAGCCTTCAAGCATGCAATTGGCGTAGGATCAAACGCCGCCGCCAGTTCATCCGGCACCTGGCATACCATCGCAGGATGAGACGGAAAATCCATCACCAACAAATCATGATCACGCGTCACCGTCAACCAGCCGGATTTTGACTGAAAACGTATTTTCTCTCTCTGATAACCCAAAAACGTAAAGGCAACGTAAGCTGACGCCAATGTCGCATGACCACATAAATCGACCTCAGCCACCGGGGTAAACCAACGAATATGGAAGTCATCGCCAAGCGGTGTGAAAAAAGCGGTTTCAGAAAGGTGATTTTCTTCGGCAATGGATTGCATCACCTCATCCGGCAACCAAGTTTCCAAAGGACATACCGCTGCCGGATTACCGGTAAAGGGCTTTTCAGCAAAAGCGTCTATTTGATAGATGGATAATTTCATGGAATATCGACTAGAGTAAATTATTCTGGATGTAAAGGCAGATTCTGAAAACAACCCATTTGAGGCGACAACGTCAAATTTAAATAACGCGCACCAAGCCAATATAAAACAGTATCCGCCGGGATAACAGGGCACTGGGCGATTATTTCCAATTCACATAATATCTCTAACGTCCTGACTCCTGTTCCTGTAATCACAATGGCTTCAGCTTCCGGAGCAGATTTTCTAGTTAGGGCGACTGACGTCTTGATCATGCCTGATGGACTATTCCAGGCATCTTTAAACAGTTTTTCTACATCTCCTTCCTTCATTAATCCTTGTTCAGAGAAACTCGCGGCATACGATACTTGGAAACCGCACGACTTTAGGAAGTCAACAAAGCCCTTTTTCCAGCTTGGGTTGTAATAGCTGCATACTGCAATATTGCTAACCTGATGGGCGCGCAAGGCATCGACAATGGCGAGAGCATTCATGATGCTGGGAATGTTGGCTGCAAGCCTTATTCGCTTATTACGTTGACGCGCCTGTAATTCTGATTCTGCTTTCGCCCAGGCAAAAGGACTGCCAACCTGGACAACTAAATGACACCCTGATGCCTTTAGCGTTTTCGCACACAAACAAAACCTTTCTGCAACAATTTCAGAGGCGATGCTTTCCAGAGAATAATCAAACTCGGGGAGTAATGGAAAAGCTTGTTGGGTAAGAACTCTTTCCTCAACAGCGGTTGTAAATTCATAAGGTGCAGGATCATGCCAAGCTGGAGCACTGATAAAACCAACAGCAGGAAATGCGATATTTTGTTGATTGACATCAACCATTTGGAGATATTCGCAGACTTGCGCAAACAGAAATAGAGATAAGCATTAATCAGGAAAACCCTCCATTCCCCGATTTTCGTCGAGAAATGAAGGATAGTGTCATCGCGTCAGCCACAAACGATTGATAAGGATCAAGGCCGTCAATCTTTTAAGCCGTTGCTTCCAAATATTCCTCAGGGTCTCTGTTATACCAATTCCAGTCCTTGGCGTTAGGATCAAATCCCATTGTATAAATGCCATCCTTAATAGCGGAATCCGGTAATTTCTCTAATGGCAGGCAAGTATGCGCCTCCAAGCCTTCTGCAAAAGGACGGTTCGACATAGCGTTATAATGACCATGCATCAGAATACGGGTTTTATCGGTTGTATTTTCTATAGAACCATGCACCATATTGGGGTGGAAAAATACAATATCTCCAGCATCCATTTCACAATCGATAATCTTTAGATCATGTAAGGCTCTTTCAATATGTTGCGGATCACATTGAACCGTGTTACCAACCTCAACCCGGTCAATGCGTCCTAGCAGATGAGATTTTTCAATCACCTGAAGACAACCATTTTCCTTGGTGTTTTCAGTAACAGCGATTGAACAATCAGTCGCTTTATCCGGGAAAGGAACACCATCGTCATACCAGGAAGGGAATGCCTGATGCCAGTGAACAATACTCTCGTCATGAGGGTATTTTTGAACAATCTTGGAATACATATGATAACAATTCCGCTCACCTACCAATGATTCCACAGCTTCAACCATTCGCGCAGTGCGGGTCACTGCGCTAACCAGGCTGTCATTCAGTCCTGTCCAGACAGATGCTCCCCAAATATTGCCGTTTGCATCAACAACTTTTTTCAGAGAAGCATCAAGGTTGGGGTCAGATTGGCAAACCGCTTGCACCAGTCTCATTTCTTCAACATCGAACATGCCGCGAACAATCACATAACCATTTTCATGGTAAAAATTAACCTCATCCTGAGTCACGGGACGAATGGAACGGTTTTCAGAAACAGCTTCTTGTTTCATAAATCATCTCCTCGTTTAAAAAATGTGCGTTAATATGGCTTCGCGTTCTACATTGGAAAGTTGATAATTGAGTCCTTCCGCTTGATTTTTGTTGACAAGCTGAAGGATTTCTTTTTTGCATGCAGGCTCAATTCCAGCTTCCATGCATTTAACCGGGCTGCCCAAACCAGAGAAAAATGTTTCGAGAGAAGCTATGGTTTCATCAATAGAAGGGTTTCCAAATAGCCCCTGACCTAATTTCGCAATTCTTTCACCAGCTCTGTCGCGCATCACTTTCATCCATGCAGGATAGATAATGGAAAGCGTGGCACCATGCGGCATATCGTAGAGAACCGAAAGATTATGGCCAAGAATATGGACTCCCCAGTCACAACAGCTTCTGCCATATATTGTCAGACTGTTCAAGGCATTGGTGGCGGCCCACATAATTTTAGAACGTAGTTCAAAGTTCTCTGGATCCTCCATTAAAGCCGGGCCATATTCCATGGCTTCCTTGATTATGGATATGACAAACCGGTCAGACAATGAAGCATTTCCTTTCCCAAACCAAGCTTCCAGGCAATGAGACACCAGATCCACAATGCCATAGGCCGTATAGTTCTGTGGAACTGAAAGGGTGTAGGCGGGATCCAGATAAGAATGCATCGGATACATCAGTTTATGCCTGAAACCTATTTTCTGTTTGGTCTGGCGATTCTGAAGCACAGCCGCCGGATTCATTTCCGTTCCAGTAGCCGCCAGGGTTAATACCGCCAGAATAGGCACGGCTGCTTGCGGATCATGCTCTCTGGTCATCACCTCCCAGGCATTGCAGTCATCATCCGCAATGCAGATGGCGACAACTTTAGCGGCATCTATAACGCTGCCGCCGCCTACGGCAACAACCATATCCACTTTATTATCCCTGCCGATCTGAGCTGCCTCCATCACATCATCAACCGAAGGATTCGGTTTGATACCGCTATATTCGGTCACTTTGATATCGTTTTGTTTAAGTCGGCCAACAGTATCCGCATAGCTGCGGTTTTTAAGGACTGAGCCGCATCCATACATCAGCAAGGCATGCGCTCCAATTTGCGTCGCATGGTCGCCAATCTGCTTCACTACATCGCGGCCAAAATGAAGCTTCGTAGGATTAAAAGCGGTGAAACTCTCCATCATAGCGCTCCATTATTTTTTAAGTACGCGCCAAACCTTATCGTAAGATCTTTGGCATCAAGACCAAATTCCTCCAGAGAGTAAACATATTCACCATGTTTATAACGCGGGTTATCAGCGATATATTTGCCCAAATCGCCAATGACCTCCTGTGTCAGCTCATAACCAAAATAATCATAAATCTGCTGGACTGTGCCAATCGGGTTTTTAACAAGATGATCGAACGAGATATCGGCAATTCGCCGGGCGGGGATTGACGAACGCGCCTGCATGCCCTGCTCCATTTGCCAGGTGAGCATATTGAGAACCTCCTCGCCTATCAAATGTTTGTCAATCTTGTCTGAATAGGCCGTCCGCAGTTTCTCTATCAACCTACTGTACGATGCCGTCACTTTCAGTGGGTCCCGGTGTGTTTGGATCATTTGAGCATCAGGAAAGACCGTCATTAATGCCGATAAATCGGCGATATGGAACGGATTTTTCAGCAGCCAATGATCTCCTGACCACTTCCAACTGAGTAATTGTAGTTGCTGGCGATAGTAAGCATAAACCGGCGTCATATCCTGTGTTTTAAGCCACTCCGTATAAGAAGGGATCGACATCAAAAAGCTGAAACTGATGCAGGCGAAATCATGTTGCAACAGCCATAAACACTCTTCAGGCGCGTTGACATCATATTTGTGCATCGCTGTTGCTTCAGGATTAAACACCTCATAAGCTTTAAAGCTTTTTTCAGCTTTTGCGATACGTGGATCGCTCGCCAGCGTTCCAGGATCAGGCGATGGTGATGGCGTATAAGCTTCCCATAAATGCAACCAGCGGCTAGCCGGATCCTGAGACAACAGGTTATGCAGATAAGTAGATCCGGTTCTCGGCAAACCCATCACAAATAGCGGCTGTTTAATTGGCGTCTGCAAAATGTCAGGGCACCGCTTGAATTCATCCTGCATCTGTAAACGGTTGACCAACAGACGAATCATTAACTGCTGAACGAGGCTCCTGCCCATTGCATGTAATTGCGCTTCTTCATGAATGGAAGTCAGCAACTGCTCCAGGCCAACCAGAAAACGTTGATCGCCAAAATCATCCAATCCAGCCTTCTGCTGCGCCGTTTCCAATAAGAAATCCCTGCTGAGTTCAACCGGGTCGGCGGCATGAGTCACAGCACTGCTCTGGATTTGCCTGGCCTGATGAAAATAGGGTGTCATTTTCTGCGCCAGAATTTGCACATTCGGTTGATGCCACATGCTGACGTGGTCACCAGGCACTTCCTCAACTATCAGTTTGGGGATAAATTTGAACCAGGGCTTTTCATCCAACCTGGGGTAATAGATGTCACGCTCCGCCGCTGCGTAATAGACGGCGCTTCCATGATAAATCTGGGGTGAATAATTGACGTTCATCACGCGCAGCTCCACGAAGATCTCCCAAAGCTGTTTCCAGTCATTCAGGGTTGCATCCGCAGGCAACATGTCATGGATCCATGGCGAGTTTTTAATGAAGTAACTGAGTTGCTCATCAAAACCACCAAGCTGCTGATATTCAACCAAATGGCTTTCACCATTCGTTTTGGGGGTGCGTAAGTCCGCGAAATACACCATGGTTTCCAGCGGCGTGCCGAACTCAGGGCTATCCCAATTCGGTTTATCTGCATCAGTTTCCCAATGCGGCTTATCAATCAAACCTAGAAAGCTGACTTCTTCACCTTGCGTGGTCAATTGTTGGGCCATTTCATAGGTGATGTAAACGCCGCCGCTATAACCGGCAATATTGTAGGGACCTTTAGGCTGCACCTGACGAACAGCTTGCAGATAATAAGCCGCTATTGCTTCAATACGGTTAAAACTTTGTTTTTCGTCGGTCCATTTAGGGTGCTGTAAGGCATAAATAGGCTGTTCGGGGGCAAGCGCATTAGGCAGATTGACATAGTTATGCGTATTGCCTGCAATCGGGTGCACCAGGAAAATAGGCGTAACATGACTGTCGCCCGCGCGGAATCTGACCAGACAGGCAGGCAAATTCTGCGCATCTTCCGTTGATGGCTCGATAACCTGCGCCAATTCGGCAATCGTATTCGCATTCAACAGATCATTAATGCTCAGATCCGATTTGAGCGTTTGTCTCAATTTCTGCAGAATTTGCACGATAATCAGTGAATCACCACCTAAATCAAAGAAATTGTCATGAACGCCAATATCCTTGATGCTTAACACCTGCTCCCAGATTTTAGCAATGGCTTTTTCAGTAGCACTTTGCGGCGCTTCATAAGCCTGTGTCAGTTGTGGACGTTCAAACAGAATTTCCTCGTCCACTGCTTCTGGCGATTTTTGCTTGAGCAATTGTCTTTGATAATGAAAATCCGTGGTTGAAACAACCAGTTGAGGCAATCGATTCAGTAGAAGGCGTTCCAGGCTCTCAATACCCTCATGCGGCAGAATAGCGTTAGCCAGCGAGACATCTGCTGGTCGCGCCTGGCGTTGCTGGCTTTCCTTGGATTTTTGATCATCTTTGAGCGTGTAGGCCGAATCAATATACTTAAGCAAGTAATTCTTGATGGAGACCAGCTCAATGCCATCTGAGTCCAGGAAAGATAAATTAATACTCCAATCATGGCCCTTCAGTTCCCGGGTCGTATAAGAATAGAACCGGGTGGGCAGCGCGCCTTTAATCGTGACCCTTTCATAGAAATAAGGCAGATAGGCGCTGGATTCAGTAAAAAAATCGAACTGGCTGGTCAATTCATTGGGCAGTACATCCGCAACGACATAAGTGGCGGTATCGACCAAGGAAGGGTGAAATTTATAGGATTTCACATCTTGAGCAAACGCCTGCGGCAACTCCATTAACGCCAAATTATGCTTCTCATTCGCCTTGCGCCATTGAATATTACTCAACCAACGTGGGCCATAGCGCGTGTAATCCGGCAAGGCTTGCAAGTCCGGCACTTCAATATTTTGATCACAATCCGCTTCCAGCGCTTTAACATCGTAGGTCACGGGTGCGGAAAAATCTCTCGGCGCAATCTTGCCTTGCGCATGCACATGCCATTCACCGGATTCAGCATCCAGACTTTGAATGGAGAACTCAGCGCCGTTATCGGTGGGAGTCAGAATGGTGCGGACTTCTTTTTCCTCATCCGCTTCAACAAACAGGAATTTTAAGAAGTAAACATCCTGCAATTCCATAGTCGATTCACCACTATGGCATTCATAAGCGGAACGCGCTATCTCCAGATAGGCGGTACCCACCAGACTCGGCGTATTCAAGACAATATGTTCGCCGATGATCCAGTGTTTATCGGGAATCAACCTGGTTAAATAAACTTCCCGGTTTTTCTCAACGATGCACTTGTCAAACAGATGGTGATCAAGCTTTTTGATTTCCAGGATTTTATTGTCCAATCCATATTTGGCGGTTTCAACCGCCATGCCGACTTCCCGCCAGGCATCCCAGTCAATACTTAACGTCAAACGCTCAGGGTCGCCAGCTTTTGACTGCGCATACGCATCCAGAAAATTATTCGCCGCGCAGTAATCAACTTGCCCGGCAGTTCCCAACGCAGCCTCCATGGAAGAACAAACCACCATGAAATCCAGAGAGATATCCTTGAAGAGCGCATCCAAAATAAGGGTTCCATCAACTTTAGGCGCCAGCACTTTGTGAGCGATATCACGCGTTTTTAACGGTATGACCCCCCCACCTGCGACGCCAGCCGCATGGACCACGCCATTGATTCGCCCGAATTGTCGTTGGGTTTGCGCGACGACTTCGGCCATTTGCGCCTGATTCGCCACATCTGCGCAGCAAATCAACACCTTAGCTCCCATTTCTTCCATGCGTTTGATTTTATTTATCTTGATGCTGGTTGGATCTTCCTCAGTATGGCCCGCTAACCAATCTTCCCAAACTTCGCGTATCGGCAAAGTGGAACGGGCAACCAATGTCAGTCTGGCCTGGACGGTTTTCGCCAGGTGCTCGGCAAGCGCCAACCCCATGCCGCCCATGCCGCCAGTAATCAGATAAACCCCCTGCGGTTTAAAGGGCGGGCCAGTAACACCATCAGCAGGTTTGTTCAGGCGTCGCGGCTCAAAACTCTCCACCCAACGGGTATTGCCTCGATAGGCGATAATGTCGTCATCCGCTTCATGCCGTAATTCATCGATAAGTTGCGCGACAACACGCACGCTATTTTGGGGAGGATCAATGGTGATATCCACGCTGCGGCAATGAATATTGTCATATTCCTGGGGAATCACCCGGACTGGCCCCATTATCATTGCTTTCAAAGGGAAAACGTTTTCCTCACCTGTCACATTCTGCAACTGGCTGGAAACCACCAGCAGATCAACCCGGCTGTCAATATTGCCCCGCCCAAGCGCCTGCGTCAGATAGAGTAAACTGTAAAAACCGCTATTTTGGGTGGCGTCGATTGAGTCAACATCCAGTGTTGCGACATCCGTATCAGCCAGGTTCCATAAATGGATGATTGTCGCAGGTGTTAACGCGCTTTCTTGCAGCGTTTGAATCAGATCCTGGTAATCCTGGTCATGCGCCGGGTTGATGCAAAAAAGCCTGGGGCTTGATTGCTCAAAATATTCTCCGACGTTAACCGTAATGATATCTTCTTGATTAACTTGCGTAGCCAGCTGCGCAATCAGTTGCTCGCCATATCCTTGTTGATCGCTAAAAACCAGTATCGGCGTCGCTAACGGCTTTTGTTGGCTGATCAGTAAATTGACGCGCTTCCAGGAAGCCTCATAAAACCAATCCGCGATATCAGCTTTTTTACCAGCGTAAGCCGGCTCCAGGCTGGCCGGGGCTTTTGCCTCCATCCAATAACGATGACGCTCAAAAGGATAAGTCGGCAATGGAACGCGTGAATGTTGATCTTCGCCGTAATAAGCTTTCCAATCAATATCAACACCGTATAACCATAACCGCCCTAATGTTTTCAATAAAAAGGTAGTGTCAGAAACAGATTCCCCAGAGGAAGGGAGAGATGTCAGCGACAATTGTGCTTTAGGTTTATCAGGATGGCGTTTGGCGAAATTGCTCAAAGTATGTCCCGGCCCGACTTCCAGCAAAATCCGGTTAGAGTCAGCGAAAAGTCGTTGGAGACCGTCGGCGAAACGGACGCAGGAACGCAATTGTTGTGCATAGTAGGTAGGATCAGTCGCTTCCTCATCCGTTATCCAGGTACCCGTAAGATTGGAAATAAAAGGGATAACAGGCACGTTAAGCGCAACCTGTCTGACCTGATCGGTAAATTCCTCCAAAACAGGCTCCATCATGTGCGAATGGAAAGCATGTGAAGTCTGTAGATGCCGCCCTTCAACGCCTTTTGCAGCCAATGTCTGGACGAATGTTTCAATCTCGCCTGTTTCCCCAGAGATAACACAATGGTTGGGGCTGTTAATAGTTGCAATCTCCAGACGCGTTCGCGCCAGTAAAGGCTTAACTTGATCTTCCGACAAAGGTACCGCCAACATGCTGCCAATCGGCATGGACTGCATGAGTCTTCCACGCGCGCTGACCAGCCGTAATGCATCTTCCAAATCAAAGACGCCAGCCAAGGTCGCCGCCACATATTCACCAATACTGTGCCCGATCAAGGCATCTGGCTTCACTCCCCAGGACATCCATAATTGCGCAAGCGCATATTCCGTCACAAACAAAGCCGGCTGCGTTATTGAGGTTTGCGTCAATGTCGCCGCCGTTTCAGCATGCTCTGAGGCAGGATAAAGCGTGGCGCGTAAATCCAAGTCGAGGTGAGATTTCAATAAGTCGCAGCATTTGTCCATCTCCATCCGGAAAACGGCTTCAGTTTCGTAAAGCTCACGCGCCATATTGATGTATTGTGAGCCTTGCCCGGTCAACATAAAGGCGACTGAATGCGGTTTGAATTCGCCGGAATTGGTGAAAACACGTTGATTGTCACGAGGAAACAGTATTTTAGCCGCAGTTTCCGCCTGGTTGGATACAACCGCGATGCGACGATGACGAAAGGGTTTACGTCCACGAGCCAGGGTATAAGCGGCGTTCTCCAGATTCAGATCGGGATAGCGTTTAAAATGATCCGCCAGATTAACGGTCATCGTTTCCAAAGCAGTTGGCGTTTTAGCAGACAGCAACAATAATTGTTGCTGGCGCTTTGCCGCTGACTGTTCTACCGGCTCATCCCATTCTTCCAGCACGATATGCGCGTTGGTGCCCCCCAGGCCGAAAGAACTCACTCCCGCTCGCCGTGGATAATCAGCGCTTATCCAATCCTGCAACTCCGTATTGACATAGAATGGACTGCTCTCAAAATCAATCTCAGGATTAGGCGTATCAAAATGCAAACTGGGTGGAATTTGTTTGTTTTTAAGCGTCAGGACGGTCTTGATCAGGCTGACGATGCCTGCTGCCTCACTTAAATGGCCGATATTGCTTTTGACGGAGCCAATGGCGCAATAAGTTTTTTTATCCGTTTTGGCGCGAAATGCCTGGGTTAATGCGGCGATCTCAATTGGATCACCTAAAGGTGTGGCCGTGCCGTGGGCTTCGATATAACCGATGCTTTCCGGGTCAATGTCCGCCATTTCCTGCGCCTGATAAATAGCGCGTGCCTGGGCATCCACGCTTGGCGCGCTGTGGCTGACTTTCAGATTGCCATCATTATTAATGGCGGATCCTTTAATCACCGCGTGAATATGATCGCCATCGGCCAAAGCATCTTCCAAGAGTTTAAGCACGACGATGCCGACGCCATTCCCCCAAAGCGTGCCCTTCGCCTTGGCATCGAAGCTGCGACAATGTCCGTCTGGCGACAATACCAGACCTTCTTCGTATAAATATCCCTGATTCTGCGAACCCAGGTAAGAGACTCCGCCAGCCAAAGCCATTTCACATTCACCACTTAACAAGCTTTGGCAAGCATGATGAACAGCCACCAGACTGGTGGAACAAGCCGTTGAGAAATGTACTGCCGGACCCGTCAGATTTAATTTATAGGCGACTCTGGTGGTCAGCGCTTCGGGGACATTTCCACCAAAAACAATCGCATCCCTGGAATTCGTCAAATGTCCGGCATAAACCTGATTATCGTGAATAATATTGTTCAGCAAATAGATGCTTAGCGTTGAACCACCGTATACGCCAATCGTGTCATCATTATTACTCGCCTGGTATCCCGAATTTTCCAACGCCTCCCAGGCGCATTCCAGAAAAACCCGCTGCTGCGGATCCATATACAACGCCTCTTTGGCGCTGTAGTCAAAAAAATAAGCATCAAATCTGTCAAGACCAGCCAGAGTAGGTGATGCTTTGACGTAGTCCGGGTTATTAAGCAAGCTCGGCTCTACGCCTGCCTCCAGCAATTCCTCGTCAGAAAAAAAGGTGATTAACTCTTCGCCGTCACATAACTTCTGCCAAAATTCATCAATATTACCAGCTCCGGGAAAACGCCCTGACATGCCAATAACCGCAATAGCCGACTGATCAATCTCATCTGAATCATTAAATTTGCTCATTCCAATGGTCTCTATTGTTGGGGTAGCGGGATTAACGGCTTTTTTTATGACGGCGACGTTGCCTTTGTTGCGTTCGCATATCCTGTGTCTTACGCCTTCTTGAAGCTAGCTTTTCACTTTCTTTAAATTTGGCTTGCAGCATATCCGGGCTTTGATCGGCGCGTTGCGCGAAATATTCCGCAAAACTGTGGATGGTTGGATACTGGAACAATTCCAGCACGGAAACCCGTTGTCCCAAAGCTTCGGACAGTTTCACACTGACCTGGACAATCAACAAAGAATGTCCGCCGAGATCAAAGAAATTGTCGTGAATGCCGACGCCTTCCATTTGCAACACTTGCCGCCATATATCAGCCGCAACTGCTTCGGTCTCGTTTTGCGGTTGGACATATTCAGTTTTCAGGCGGGCGCGTCCGCTTTCAGGCGCGGGCAGAATGCTCCGGTTCACTTTGCCGGTCGGAGCCAACGGAAAGGCATCCATGACGACAAAAGCGGAAGGCACCATATAATCCGGCAGCTTGGTGTTAAGAAAATGTTGCAGCTTGTCAGGCAAATCAGCGGCGGCCTGAGCGAATAGCGGGTTATTGGCATATGAACGCCATGGCTGCGGTTTGGGCCTGACGGCTTGTTGGTTAGGTGCCGCCACACCAGAGGCATTTTTATGCCGGAAGGTAACATCATAGGTGTCCAATACCTCAGCCGAACCCGCCAGCTCAATAACATAAGGCGCATCAAGTCTCCACCACATTTCGGGTTCAACACCCTCCGGTGCTGAATGGCTCAATGCTTTGCGCAATTCGCCCACTGTCTTCAATCCGGCGGAATTATGCTTGAGTTGTTTAAGCAAGCGTATGTCTTCAATTAAACGGGCATTGGGAACCTGTTTGATTTGGAGACTTGAGGGTTGGTCCTGTTGCAAACGCTCACAGACATCCGCGACACTCAATGAATCTTCTCGCCAATCCAGTTCGAGCGGTTGATCAGTGACAGCTTCGCCACCAACATGCAGTATTGCATCGTAGCGAAACTTGGTCATTTCATTATGAGCTTCCCCACGCCTGATCTGAATGGTGACATGGCTGATTTGCGGCAAATGCGCTGGCAACGCCCTGAAGAAATCAGGATCGATAACCAACTCTTTATCCAATTGAGCTTTTTTAACCGCCCGTTGTTTCAAGTCCGCCAGTGACAGATCATCAGCAGCTTGACAGAACTGAATACTGGCATGGAACGCCTCAAGCAATGGCAGGCTGCGCACATCACCAACGAAAATCAGGCCGCCATCAGCTACGGTTTTTACCGCTTGCTCCAGCACGCCGAGTAAATAATCAATATTCGGAAAATACTGACTGACTGAATTAATGACGACGCTGTCGAATGACTGCCCGATAATCCCCGAGAAGTCGTGCGCCTGCTGATGCCGCAGATGAACATGCCGCCATTTTTCCGGGTCTTGGTTTAACTGGGCTTGCAAGTCATCCAGCACCTGTCTGGATAACTCCGTACCACAGTAATAAGCCGATTCCGGCGCCAGCTGGAACAATAACATGCCTGTTCCGAAACCAATTTCCAGCACGCGTTGGGGTCGCCGGGCCTGCTCACTTTTGATTCTTGCCAGCGTGGTGTTCACCCATTCACGCATTTCATCGGCGGGAATGGATTCGCCGGTATAACTGCTGTTCCAACCGGTTAAATCCAGGGTTTCTTCTGCTTGATTGCTTTGGTTGTAAGCATTATTGAAAACATATTCCCACTGCTCTAACGACTTGTGAACCTTGTTTTCAACCAGTTCTTCATGCGCGCTGGCATCCGTCAACGCCGGCGTGGCTCCATCCGCTTCCAGATCAGGGATAACATAAGCGACTAAACGTTTATCACCAGGGGTATCCTCGCGCGCCACGACAACCGTCTGACTGACATCAGGGTGGGTCTCCAGCGCCGCTTCAATCTCCCCCAACTCAATACGGAAGCCACGAATTTTGACCTGATTATCCATACGCCCCAAATATTCAATCTCGCCATCAGGTAAGTAACGTGCCAAATCGCCAGTGTTATACATGCGTGAACCTGGCGAAAACGGGTTTGGAATAAAACGCTCGGCGGTCAACTCAGGCCGGTTCAGATAGCCAGCGCCAACCCCGGCTCCAGAAATGTACAACACGCCCGCAACGCCGACAGGCACGGGCTGTAAGTACTGATCCAGAATGAAATGCTGCACATTGGAAACCGACCTGCCCAACGGCATGGGTTTGTCCAGATACGCCGCTGGGTCTTCCAGCAGGTAGGTTGTCGATAAATCCGTGCACTCGGTCGGGCCATAGTTATTAATAATTCTGGCGTGACACTGACTGGATTCCAACCACCCCCAAAGTTGTGATAGTGAAATGGGTTCGCCGCCCAGAATCGCATACCGTAATGAAGCCAGCTTCTGGTAAGTGCGTTCATTTTTGGGTTCAGTCATTGGATAAAACACGCCTGGCGTGCAATTCACCCATGTGATTTTATGCTGTTCAATCAACTCGCTGGCGAGTTGAGGGTCATAGCGCACGGCGGGCAACAGATGTATCTGCCCTCCCGCCAGCAAGGGCGCATAAAAATTTTTGTTGGTGATATCGAAACTGAATGAAGAAACAATCAATACGCGATCATGAGGCGTGATATTGATGTAACGAGTGAACCAGTTCACCACATTCCGTACACTGCGATGATAAACCATGGAACCTTTGGGTTTGCCTGTGGAGCCAGACGTGTAAATCACGTAAATCAGGTTTTCAGGCGTCACCCAATTGGACAGGTTTTCATGACTTTCTTCGGCAATCTCCCCCCAATCGGCATCCAAGCATAAAACATGTCCTGAATAATCAACGATATTCTCTTTTCTATCGCTTTGCGTCAGCAGAACAGGCGCATTGGAATCTTCAAGCATATAAGCGATGCGGTCTTTGGGATAGGTTGGATCAATCGGAATATAAGCCCCTCCGGCTTTAACAACCGCATACAAAGCAATGACCATCTCCAGTGAGCGATCCACTGATACGCCGACCAAGGTTTCCGGTCGCACACCAATTTTGCGCAAATAATGGGCTAATTGATTGGCGCTTTGATTCAATTCCCGATAAGTCAGGGTTTTATCGCCGCACACAATCGCCGTTTCATCTGGAATTCTTTCAACCTGCGCCTCAAACAGTTGGTGCAAACATTTGTCTGGGTCAGGGTAATCAACAGCCGTGTCATTCCATTCAATCAGCAATTGGTGGCGTTCAGCCTTTGTCAGCATCGGCAATTGCGCAATATTTTGATCTGGATTGGAAACGATCCCCGCCAATAAATTCAACCAATGTCCCAACATCCTTTCAATGCTGGCAGCGACGAATAAATCCGTTTTATATTCAACTTTTCCAACAATCCGACTATTCGCCCCGCCCTCCTCCAGACGTTCCTCCACCAGGAAAGAAATATCGAATTTGGAGCTGCCATTGTCCAACATGAATTGCTGGATATTCCAGCCATCCGGGTCTTCAGTCACCGGTGGTTGGAAAGCAAAACCAACCTGGAAAAGCGGGTTTTCGCCAGCTTGGCGTTCTGTGGAAAAAACATTGACCACATTTTGGAATGGCACATCCTGGTTGGCGTACGCTTCCAGGATGATTTTGCGCACCCGCTGCAATAACTCACGGAAGCTTGGGTTTCCGCTCAAATCGCTGCGCAACGCCAATGTGTTCAGGAAATAACCGATCATGTTTTGCAACTCTTCACGGTTATGCTGCGAAGAGAGGGTTCCCAGGACAACATCTTCCTGACCTGAATGGCGGAATAACAATATCTGTAACGTCGTCACCAGCGTCATGTAGAGCGTGACACCCTCCTGACGGCTTAACGTTTTGAGTTTCGCCGTCAAACCCTGAGGAATCTCAATTTTGACCCATGACCCTGCCGAGGTGGTTTGCGGCGTACGGGGGTAATCGGTGGCCAGCTTCAGCTGATGCGCACCCGCCAGGTGTTTCTCCCAATACGCTAACTGACTGGAAACATATTCGCCTTGCAACCACTCCCGCTGCCAAGCGGCGAAATCCGCGTATTGCAAAGACAATTCCGGCAATGGGGACGGCAAGCCTTGCGCAAAAGCCATATAAATGGTTTTCAATTCCGGGAACAACACGCTATTGCCTGATTCACCATCAAACAAGATGTGATGCAAGGTGACATTCAGCCGATATTCCGCATCACCCAACTGGATGATCGTCGCCCGCATTAATGGTTTTTCAGCCAGATTAAAGGGGGCGCAAAGCTGTTCGGCGGCGACTTGTCGGGCCATGATTTCCCGCTCTGGTTGCGCGGATTCCCGTAAATCAATCACCGACAACTTGAATTCATAGGGCGCATGAATGTCCTGATGAGGCAACCCGTTAATGGCGGGAAATGTCGTGCGTAAAATCTCGTGCCGACGAATCAACTCCGTGAAGCTGCGTTCCAACGCGGGAATATCAAGCGCTTCATTGAAGATAATCGTGACATCTTCGTTATAGGTCGGCTCGTCGGGCGCAAGCTGGTTCAAGAACCACATTTGCTCCTGACCAACCGATAAAGGCCTAGGTTCATCGCCAGCGACCGGTTGTATGTTGTCGCCAATAGCGACACCTTCCGCCGCGCGCGCCAACGACGCCAGTTCAGCGACAGTAGGACACTCAAACAAACGATGGATAGGCAACTCGACATGGAGACGCGCCTGAATCAGCACCATGATTTTAATACCCAATAAGGAATGTCCACCTAACTGGATGAAATCATCATAAATACCGATAGGGGAAACCTGCAGGATCTCTTCCCAAATCCGGATTAACTGTTTTTCGACCTCATTACGGGGGGCGACAAATTCAGCCTGATTCGCCACAGCTCTTTGATCTGGAGCCGGCAAGGCGCGGCGATCCACTTTGCCGTTTGGCGTCAATGGCAAATCGGGCAAAATGACAAAGGCGGAAGGCGTCATATAATCAGGCAATTTGCTATTCAGATATTCCCGAATCTTCGGCGCCAGGCTGCTGGCCAATTGTCCAAATGAAGGATTATTGGCGTAATGGCTCCATGGCTTAAGCGGGTCGATGGCCGTTGTTTGCGCGGACGATATCGCAGTTTCTGGCTGGCCAGTCTGCTGCTTGCGCCGGAAAAAAACATCGTAACAGCCAGGATTATCCACCGAGTTATCAATGCGGATATCATAGGACGCATCCAGTGCCCACCATTGCTCCGGTTCAATCCCTTCAGAGGTTGTCTGCTGCAGTTGTTCACGCAGTTGCTTAACGTTCTCCAGCCCGGCGGCATTATCACGCAACACTTCCAGCAGACGAATATCCTCCACCAAACGAGCGTTCGGAACCTGTTTCACCACCCAGTATGCCGGCTGGAATTCCCGCAAATGGGTTGATGCGTCCGCCAGGGTTAATTCAGCATCCCGCCAATCCCATGTCTCAGGTTCGGCATCCTTGCTTTCGCCGCCGACTTGAAGCATCACATCGTAACGAAATTTGCTCATTTCATTATGGGCGGCCCCGCGTTTTATTTGCATCCTGACCTGGGTGATTTGCGGTAAATGCGCCTGCAAGGCGGTGAAAAAGGCGGGATCAATGGCCAGCTCTTCCTCCAATTGCATCTGTTTGGTGATCTGCTGACGCAGTTGCCCAACAGTCAGCTCATCGTCAGCCTGATACAGCTGGATGCTGCCATGGAAAGCCTCCAATAAAGGTAAACTGCGTACATCCCCGATAAACACAACGCCGCCGGCAGAAACGGACTTAACCGCGCCTTCCAGCACCTTGACCAAATAATCGACACTGGGGAAATACTGGATCACCGAGTTGATGACCACGGTATCGAACGAACCTGCCTCAATGCCGCTGAAATCATCCGCCAATTGATGCCTAAGATTAACCTGGGACCAATCGCCCGGCAGGGAATCGAGTTGTTGCTGAATATAATTCAAACCTTGTTTGGATACATCAACGCCGCAATAAGCGGAACATGTCGGCGCAATGCGAAACAACAGCATGCCTGTGCCGCAACCTAATTCCAATACACGATCAGGCTGAACAGACTGAATACGCGCGACCGTATGCTCCACCCATTCACGCATCTCTTCAGTGGGAATCAGTTCACCGGTATAGCTGCTTTTCCAACCCGAAATATTCAGCGTCGAATCCGGTTCGTCAACCGTCTGACCATAGGCACTATCCCATGCCAGTTGCCATTCCTCCAGAATATTGTCTGCTTCGTCTGTTGCCGACTTTTGCGGGCCGTGAGCCTGCAAATCCGGTGCGATATACGCCACCAGTCGTTTATCGTCAGCATCGTCTGTCCGTGCCATGACGACGCCCTGACTCACATCCGGATGTTTCTCCAGCACATTCTCAATTTCACCCAGCTCAATCCTGAAGCCTCGAATCTTGACTTGGTTATCAATACGCCCCAGATATTCAATATTCCCATCAGGTAAATAGCGCGCCAAATCGCCTGTTTTGTACATATTGGCATTGCTGAGAAACGGATTACCCAGAAAGTTTTCCCGATTTAATTGAGGGCGGTTCAAATAGCCGCGCGCCACGCCATCCCCACTGATATAAAGTTCGCCTGCCACGCCGACAGGCGTAGGTTGCAAGCGTTTATCCAGAATATAAATTTGTGTGTTGGCGATTGGTCGGCCAATGGATTCAGGTGCATCTGGCGTACGGGCAATGCGATCCGGTTTGATTTCGCAGATTGTTGACCAAACTGTCGTCTCTGTCGGCCCATAGAGATTCCATAAGGAACCGGTTCTTTCCAGCAGGCTGTCAGCCAGGTCGCGCGGTAAAGCCTCCCCACCGCAAATAGCTTTCAAGTCCGAATTTCCCTGCCAATTCGCTGTTAACAGCATACGCCAGGTTGCTGGCGTGGCCTGCATGACGGTTGCCTGATGTCTGGCGATCAATTCCGCCAAACCCAAACCATCCGCGACCAATTGCTGGCTGGCGAGAATCATGGTCGCACCCACCGTCAATGGCAGGTAGATCTCCAAAGTATGAATATCAAAACTGATGGTGGTGACTGCGACCAACCGGTCCGCCGGCGTCAACCCCGGCTGTGCCTGCATGGAATGGATAAAATTCACCAGGGATTGATGGCGAATCTGCACGCCCTTCGGTTTGCCAGTGGATCCGGAAGTAAAAATGACATAGGCCAAATTATCCGGTCTGGCATCACTTGCAGGGTTTTCCTGGCTCTCGCAGGCGATGTCATCCCAATCCGTATCCAGACAAACCGCCTGAATCCGGGTTTGATTGAGAGCGGCCAGCAACTGACTGGAAGTCACCAGCAGTTCAGCTTGCGCTTCGGACAGGATGTACTCAATCCGTTCGCGCGGATAATTCGGATCCAGCGGCACATAAGCGGCACCAGCCTTAAGAACCCCCAACAAGCTGATGATCATTTCCGGGGAACGTTCAATACAGATGCCTACCAGCGAGTCAGGTTTTGCACCTGACTTTTGCAGATAGCGCGCCAATTGATTGGCCTGGCTGTTCAACGCCTGGTAGGTCAGCGCTTTTCCCTTGAAAACCACTGCGGTCGCATCCGGTGTTCTCTCCACCTGCTCGGTAAATAATTGATGGATGCATTTCTCCTTGGGATAAGCGACCATCGTATTATTCCATTCAAACAGTAATTGCTGGCGCTCCTCTGCCGTTAACAACCGCAATTGGGATACCGACATTTCCGGGTCATCAATAATCGCCTCCAGTAACTGGCGATAATGCCCCGCCATCCGTTCAATGGTCGCTGGCTGAAACAATGCTGCGTTATAGCTCCAACGAACTAAAAACCTATTATCCGCCGCCAGGGTGTCAAGCGAAATATCGCAAGGTGCTCCCCAATATTCCCCCATCAAATAAGGTTCAAGCGGTAAAAACCCGTCCTGAGCTTCCTCTTCAGCTTGATTGCGTGTGCGCCAGCGAAACAAGACGGAAGCAAACGACGCTTTGTTGAGGTTTTCTCCTGACTCCAGATTCTGGGCCAATTCCGCCAACAAGAAATTGGCACCTCCATGTTGCTCGCCACCCAACGTGGTTCGCACCACTCGCTCCAGCAATGTTTTGAACGAAGGATCGCCTGATAGATCGACTCGCAGCGGCAATGGGTTTGCACAATAGCCCCCCATATTCGCAAAAGCTGTTTGTCTCTGACGGTTCTCAGAGGGAACCGCAACGATAATATCCTCCTGACCGGAATAACGATGCAACAGCGTATAAAACGCCGCCAGCATCGTATGGCGCAAACCAACCCCCTCATCCGCCAGCCTGTTCAGGCGGGATAGCAAGGATTCGCCCAGGTCCAAGTAATAAGCATCGCCCCGAAACACCATAGCACCCGATCTGGGTTTATCTGTGGGTAAATCCAGAATAGGTAATTCACCGCCTAATTGTTCCCGCCAATAGCGGCGCAGTTCTTTGCCTTGAGGTGACTCCAGTTCCGCCATTTCCCATCTGACGAAGTCAGTGTAAGCGACAGGTTCTCCAACAGACACACCTGCATATAATTGCTTGAATTCTTTTAATAGCAGGTTTTGCGTCGTCTCGTCGGTAGCGATGGGGTGTATGGCGAGTAACTGGACGAATTCTGCGCCGCCACGCTCAAATAAACACAGGCGAATGACTGAATCTTGCTCCAGATCATAAGGCGCTTCGACCCGCTGTAGAATTTCCTGTGTCAGCCGCTCCTCACTCCAGCCATAGGCATTAATGACTTCAATCGGTGCATCCGTCACCGGGTGAACCATTTGCACAGGATCGCCTTTTGGATCAATGCTATAAGTGGTGCGTAAAATGGCGTGGCGATGAATGATTTGACTCCAGACGGATTTCCAAAGCACCAAATCCAAAGCGGCATTAATCTTGACGACCGTATGCTGACTATAAGCCGCCTTTTCCGCCGCATTCTTATGGATAAACCACAATCCCTTTTGCCCTTCGGATAGAGGATAAAAGGACTTACCGTCTGTATTCTCGCGTGCCAAAGTCATAATCTACGCATACCTCAAAAGGAGTTTTAGCTGGAAAATATCTTGGAATAATCGGGGTGAGTCAGCAACGAGGCCATCAAGTTGAGTGCCAGCAGAGATTTGTCGGCGCAGGCGTGCTTTGTAAGTGGCTAATTGCGCAACGCGAAGGAATACGCTGGCTTTTCGAGAGGACATGCATGACAGCGGAATTTAGCGTGATCAAGCGAAAGATAAACATCCAGTGTGTTCAACTCCATCAATAATCCTCTTGCTGATTCCGTTCAACCAACTTATCGTCGGTCAACTATATTTAACTGTTCAACTCGCTGGTTGGTCAATCGGGAAACCACCCGCAGATTCTATGCGGTGGTACAAACGAATTTCGCGATCATTCTCAAAAACATCAGGAAACTTCGCCATGAGTTCCTGGCCTTTTGAATCGGTTGAGAATTTCTCGAAAACCCGATCAAGCGTACTTAAAGACCGATGATGGCCAATAAAGTGCAATTGATTCGCGGAGCCACTGCTACTACCCCAAACTTCAGCTTTGTGCGAATAGTTCTCCATGACATGGTTTGCAACATCCAGCAATAATTGACGAGCTTCCCGTTCTTTCCCGGATTTCGCAGTCATACTGATCATACGATAAATCATTTCTCATCCTTAGTTATTTACGACATGGACTTCGTAAGGCGTTTAAGATATGCATCGTGCAGCATCGAACCCAATTCACAGTAGCTGCAAATGCGTCATCGCGTCAAGCAGCCCACCAAACGACCACGGATAAGTGGTTTTTTCTCACCTATCCACGGATAGAACCACTACAATGGAAAATCATCAGGATGCAACCATTCAGCACATTCAGACTCCAATCTTTGCGCAACAATGTCCTGATAACGCGCCAACTGTCGCTGAGTCAACCGGTCTTTCCATCGTCCATTGCCCCCTCGATTCACTAACCCGGTTTTTTTCTTATGCTTATCTGGCGAACCTAATTTACCCGCCAGTTCCAATTGGCGCATGTAATCTAAAGAAGATTGTTCGCAAACTTGTTGACAAATTTCCTCATTCCACTGGCAACCGAGAAAATGCGCAATGCGCTCAACGGTTTGCGGTTTATGGTTGACCAAATCGGCATAGTGCAACAAAAGTACATTCGGATGATGACGCACTTGCCACCAGCCGGCGACATTCTCCCAAAAATCCCAACGCGGCTTACCTGTCTCCACCCACTGATCCCAGAACACAGCAAACTCTACAGGAATGGCATGATGTGTGGCCTGCTCTCCCATAGCGAGCGCTTCTTCCGCCATGACCCGGATGTGGTTATATAAGGATAAACCGACATCACGTCCGTCACGGCCAATATAAATATACTTCCAGTGTGTATGCCAGGGTAAAGCTTTCGGGTGCAAATGCGTCTTCAGAAAACGTGGTGAAGGCAGCGCTTCAACAACTGATGGGGAGGGGCCATGCAATCGTGACTCGATCCACGGGCTGACACTGCGCATCGCATCAAACTCTTTACCACCATTGAGCAATACATGCACAATCTGCTGCACCAATGTCGTGCCTGCTTTATAACAAGTCGCAATAATGATGTCATCAGAACGCGCTTTCACAGCATTCCAACGAGAGGAATCACGTAGTGGGTCACTCATACACTGACTAAATAATTCAACCATTATTTACGCTCCCTGTTAACGATTAAATGATTTGGTTAAGAAAGAAGTTCACTCATCCAAAATCAGGCGTAAACATGATTGGGCGAGTAGCCGCTATCTGCTTCCTTATGATAAGTCTTATCAGGTCGCTTGGTAATGACCACCATGCCTTGATTCTCTGACATATTTAAAACCGCATGAGAATAATGTTCAGGGATAAACACGATATCGCCCGCCTGCTGTTCACATTCATAGGTGGCAACACCCTCTTGGCGCACCTGTTCTGGGCCGTTGGCAAACCAATCGTATGAGAAAGTTCCAGTGCCATATTGTTCATGACACTGTTTAAGTAGCCGCCAGCCTTCTGGCGAGATATCCGGATCAGCATCCCACATGATCCAACGCTTAGTCCCATATTGCAGTAAGTTAAAGGCGTCCATGTGACAGTGCGGCAGGGAACCGCCTTGCGCATTGGCATGAAAGAAAAAATAAGCGCCGATATCTTGTTGAGAAAAAAATGGATTCGGTAAAGGGATATCCTGCAAAAAAACGGGTAAATCAGAATGACCCGCATCATAGGATTTGAATGTCATCGTACTCAAATGCGCATAATGTTCGAAATATTCTGACAGTGAACAAATTTCCTCGGAATAAGCAGGCCGGGAATCCCGCGCAATTGTGCATTCAAAATCGCCCATCTTTTCGCGCAAGTAATCTTGCGTCCATCGGCGTATAAAATCCCAATCGGCGCAGGCATTCCTAAATAGCGCAGGTTTACGAGGTTCAAAGTAACCCTTTACAAAATCCTGATATGTCAGGTCACCAGCATTTACGCATTCAATAGGTGAACAGGGCATTATCTCAGGTGTCTCCATATCCATGAAAATATCCTCGGATAGTTATTTGGGATTCGTCAATTCAGCCCCACTAAATTGACAATAGCAGGGTGTATACCATTGAACTGCTGTTCTAATTGGTGAATAAAATATATCCTTTCAGCAGCATAGCTAAAATCGAATGCTAACTCTGTCCCTTGATATACCTTATTAAAGAAGGTAGATCGTGGAATGGTGATCTCACCGAAGAATCCTGGTTGGACGAAGCTTGCTCTAGAGTGTATTTAACTTAATAATTCGATGACAACTGAAAATCAACTTTCAAACTTTCTAACGCAGATTGTTTATCCATAAACCTAAATCCTAATATACGTAACGAGACGACCAGAATATCTCTCCAGTTTTATAAGAACCCTTTTAGCATAAAGAGATATTCTGTATCCCAAACATTTTTTCCTTGTAAGGATGCCCTGATGCAAAACATGAAAATGCTTTTTGAGGAAAGTCTGTAATGCGTTCATCGGGGGGATAGAAATTCCGCCGAGTAACACGCTTTATCACGGGATGAAGGACGGATTGGCGAAGGCATTGAAGCCCAATTGCGGACAATCCGGTCAATTTCGTCTGTTGGATCAACAGGAACTTGTTTTGATTCAGGCATCAGCAGCATTCCTCCTTGAAACGACAAACCTGATGAGGTTTCAGTATATGCGCATACTCAAGCAGAAAACCAGCGCAAAATTTCAGCCATCGAGAAATATGCGCTTGAAATCTGGCGTTAATTGCAATAGCGTTTTAACTCAGTGGTTGAGACCCACTCAAACGGGTGCGGAATAAGGTGAGAATGGCCGTTAAAGCCGTGAGAAGGTGTTAAGGGTATGCCGAGAAGTGGGATTTACAGGACGTAAATCAGCAGATTCCGAGGTTGCCTTTTACATCACATCAATAGCATTCCAACAGTCTGTTAAGCACATTAAACGGTATTTATGACCTCAAGGAGGAGGGCATCCATGTTCGGTATTATTACTGGTTTAGGTCCCAGAGCGACCGTCCAATTCTATTCATCTCTGATGAATAAGATCACCCGCCGCACTTCAGGCCGCTTACCACGCCTGGTTCTCTACAATGTCGCCATGAGTCCAGCCATTGAAAATGCTTTTCTGAAAAGCTCAGTGGAAGAACAGGCGGTTCCCCGCCAACAAGTCAGAGCTTTGCTGAATGAGGCTGTCGAACACTTTTTGGCGAACCAAGTCAAAACTGTGGCGATGGCCTGCAACACATTACAGGACGAACTGACCCACTTGTGCGCGACCAGTGGCCTGACCAACCTCAACATGATCAGTGCCACTGTCAATGCCATTCGCGCGCGCAACGCCAAACGCGTACTAATCCTTGGCACAGCCAGTACTTATCACGACGATTTGTATGGCAGACGCCTGACCCAACAGGGCATCCAATGCATTTATCCCAATTCAGCCCAGCAGAATTTCATTGAAACCTACATTCGTCATGCGCTGGATCGAAGTATTGAGGATAGTGCCAAACCTTTGTTCGCTGACAACGTCAGAAAACTGGCGGCAACCACTCAAGCAGACAGCGTTGTGCTGGCATGCACCGATTTGACCGGTGATTTGGAGGAAGAAACATGCGGATTGATGGTATTTGATTCCCTGCAATTACTGGCCCAGATTTCGGCCGAACACATTGCCAACCGACAGGAATTATTCGTATGAGCATATCTCTCCACACATTACTCACCCAATTATGGGAAGAAGTGCTGGAAACCCCGGTTGCGCCGGATGACGACTTTTTTGCTTTGGGAGGCGACTCCATCAAAGCGGCGCGCATCATGAATCGTTTGCAGGATGAAATGAATGCCATTTTCCATCCGGCCTCTATTTTCGCTGCGCCGACGGTCAATGAATTGAGCGCCTATTGTCTCAATCATTATCCTGCGATTTTTGCGCAGAAAGCACTCACAACCACGGCTCAAATGGTGACGGATGCGCAAATCGCCTCAGCCAAGGAACATCTGCAACAGCGCAATGTCGCTGAAGATCTACAAATCAACACGACTGAACCGAATAACCGACAAGCCATTTTCATCCTGTGCCCACCTCGCTCCGGCTCCACTTTGTTACGCGTCATGTTAGCTGGCAGTCCGGCATTGTTTAGTCCACCAGAGCTTTATTTATTGTCATTCAACACACTGCAACAGCGGCGAGAACACTTCTCAGGACCACTCAAATTCTTTCGTGAAGGTTTGTTACGAGCCTTGATGGAACTCAAGCAGCATACCTATTCTCAGGCGGAAATTTTGCTGGATGAACTGGAGCAACAAGGTATAAGCACAAAGAAACTTTATGGACTGATGCAGGAATGGGCTGGTCAACGCCGTATCATCGATAAAACCCCAGGTTATGCATTCAATCCAACCAGCTTGCAACGCGCCGAGACTGAATTCACTGAAGCGCTATTCATTCATCTCGTACGCCACCCCATGGCAACCATCCGCTCTTTTGAAGAAATTCGGGTGGACTTGGTGACCCAAGATCCAACAACAGATGATCTGCCACTCAGCCCACGCCAGAAAGGTGAATTATGGTGGCTGACCGGCCACTGCAATATTCTATCGTTCCTGCAAAACGTGCCCGCCAACCGCCAATTCCGGTTGCATTATGAAGATCTGGTTGTTGCCCCGGAGCAAAGCATTCGTCCACTTTGTGATTTCCTGAATATCTCTTTTTCAACCAACCTGTTAGAACCCTACCAGGAGAAACAACGACGCATGACAGATGGCGTGACAGCACTGGGTAAAACCTTGGGAGATCAAAAATTTCATACCCATCAAACGATCAACGCCAACGCGGCGGAACGTTGGCGTGATCATTATCAGGAAGATTTCCTCTGTGACGCCAGTTGGACATTAGCTCAGTCATTAGGGTATGAGCGCGAAAGTTTCACGGCACAAGATGAAACCCGCGAAGAATGGGAGATTTGACATGAATGCTCTCGAATATATGGACATATTTGAGCATCTGGAATCCAATGTACGTAGCTACTCCCGCAGTTTTCCCACGATTTTCCAACGGGCGTATAACGCCACATTGGAAGATGCCTTGGGCAAACCCTACATTGATTTTTTCGCCGGGGCTGGCGCGCTGAATTACGGCAGCAATAACCCTATTCTCAAGCAAAAAATTCTCGACTACATTGCTGGGGACAATATTATCCATGCTTTAGATATGGCGACCGTTGCTAAAGCGGATTTCCTGGACGCATTTGAGCGCTATATTCTGCGTCCCCGCCACCTCCGTTACAAAGTCCAGTTTACTGGCCCTACTGGCACCAATGCCGTTGAGGCCGCTCTCAAAATAGCCCGTAAAGTCACGGGTCGGCAAACAATGCTGGCTTTTACTCAAGCGTTTCACGGCATGACGCTGGGCGCCATGGCCGCAACGGCCAACCACCAATATCGGCATGCCGCCGGCATACTCCCACCTGGCGGATGTTTCATGCCTTTTGAGGGTTATCTGGGAGATAACATTGACACGACTCAATATCTGGAACAGATGATTGAGGATCCCGGCAGCGGTATTGATATGCCAGCGGCTATTATTGTGGAAACCGTGCAAGGAGAAGGCGGCGTTAATGTCGCTTCCATACAATGGCTACGCAATCTGCAAGCCATTTGCCAACGGCATCATATTTTACTCATTGTGGATGACATCCAGATGGGATGTGGGCGCACAGGTGAATTCTTCAGTTTTGAAGAGGCCGGTATCCAGCCAGACATTATCACGCTATCCAAGTCAATCAGTGGTTACGGCCTACCCATGTCCATCGTGTTAATGCGCCCGGAACTTGATCAGTGGCAGCCCGGCGAACACACAGGGACTTTCCGTGGCAATAATCTGGCCTTTGTCGCAGGCGCAACCGCCATCCAGCATTATTGGTCAAATAATCATTTTTCCACGACCATCCAGCGCAAAGCGCAATACCTTCGTGAAAGCCTGATTCAGATGATCGCAGAGCCAATCAGCGCCTCACCGATCAAGATACGCGGGCGAGGCATGATCCAAGCGTTGCATTGCCCGCAAGATGGGCTGGCGCAGGCCGTTTGCCGCGAGGCTTTTGATAGAGGGCTGATCATCGAAACCAGCGGCTCACGCAATCATGTCATCAAATGTATGCCGCCGCTGACGATTACCGAGTCTGAATTGGATTCAGGATTGAATCGGCTCGCTGACAGCCTGCACGCCTGCCTGGCCAGAAAATAACGGAATATCCCCATGTCTGATTCTCATCAAAACACCCAAGACTTTCTGAACCACCTGAAAAATCTGGATATCAACATCAGCCTGCAGGGCGATCATTTAAGGGTTAACGGCCCCAAAGACAATCTATCAGACGCATTACGCACGCAACTGAAAGCCCGCAAGCCTGAGTTACTGACTTTTCTCGCCCAGAAGAATCAGATTGAATCGGCTATGTCAAATGATCACGCCATACCACCCGCAAACCGCACCGAACCCATCTATGCCTCTTTCGCTCAACAGCGTTTATGGTTCCTTGATCAGCTGGCTGAACATAAAAGCCATATTTACAATTTGCCATTGTTTCTACGCGCTTTGGGCAGACTACAAGTCTCCGCCTTAGCACAAAGTATGAATGAAATCATTCGTCGCCATGAAATACTCAGAACCGTTTTTACCGAACCTCAAGCGAATAGCAAAGAACCCTGTCAGCACATATTGCCAGCATTAATCTTGGATGTTCCGGTTACCGATCTGACGGGTTCTGACTCGCAAACCCAGAAAAACAACGTGCAGAAAATCGCTCATCAGGAAGCGGCGCATGACTTTGATTTATCCGTCGGCCCACTCGTCCGTTTGCGTTTGATTAAAGTTGCGGACGAAGAGCATATACTGCTTTTTCATTTCCATCACACGGTCTTTGACGGCTTGTCCATCCGGGTTCTATTGAATGAATTGACCTGTTTGTATCCGGCTTTCGTCAACAACAAACCCTCTCCATTAGCGCCACTGCCTGTTCAATATGCGGATTTCAGCCAATGGCAACGCAACCAACTGTTAAATGGCGAAAATCTGGAGCAACAACTGGCCTTTTGGCGCTCACACCTGGAAAACGCACCACCTTTCATTGATTTACCCATAGACCATCCAAGACCGGCCCATAAAATACTGAAAGGCGCGCGTTTCCGTTTTGAATTGGATGATGTATTAACCCAGCATCTGCGTCAACTGAGTCAAGGTCATCAAGCCACGCTTTTTATGACGCTTTATGCGGCATTCGCGGTATTTCTCGCCCGTCATACCAACCAACCCGATTTAGTCATCGGCACCCCAGTCGCCAATCGTAATCACCACCAATTGGAATCCTTAATGGGATTCTTCGCCAATACGCTGGCTTTGCGATTTCACGTTGAACCCAATCTGGCATTCACTGATTTTTTACAGCAAGTGAAAACAACCGTCGTTCAATCTTTGCAGTATCAAAGCATGCCATTTGAAAAACTGGTTGATGAACTCAAGGTCGAACGCAGTCTGCATCATAATCCGTTATTTCAAGTCATGTTCACTTTTCAGGATGCTTACCTGGAAAGTGTCCATTTGCCGGAACTCAACCTCACCCCATTGGACTTCGTACAAGAAGATGCCAAATTCGATCTTAGCTTGATCGTGCGCGAATATTCCAACAAGTTGGTTTGCATTTTTGAATACGCCGCTGATTTATTTGAACCGGCCACCATCACCCGTATGAGCGAACGCTTACGCACCTTGCTACAAGGCATTGTGGAAAAATCGCAAGATAAACTGGCTTGTCTTCCGCTGTTGAGTGCTGACGAACGACAGACTTTACTGAAAACCTTTAACCCGCCCAGCCGGATACTTCCATCCGATCTGATGACGCATCAGCTCTTTGAAATCCAGGCCAAACAACACCCGGAACGCATTGCCGTCACCTTTCACAACAACTCACTCAGCTATGGAAAATTGAACGCCAAAGCCAACCAATTGGCGCATTATCTTATCCAATCCGGCATACCGTCAGGCGCGCTGGTCGGCATTTGCCTGAGACGTTCACCAGACATACTGGTCAGCATACTGGGCATTTTAAAAGCTGGTGGCGCTTATATTCCGCTGGATCCTGATTACCCGGATGAGCGTTTACAGTTTATGTTAGAGGATGCCCAGGCTTCCGTACTCATCACCCAGACTGACCAGCAAACAACATTATCGGGCGGCGACGCACCTATGCTTTATCTGGATAAAGATTGGCCGGATATCGCAACCCATTCTGATCAAAACCCGATAAATCGCACCCATCGACAAAACCTTGCCTATGTCATTTACACCTCTGGTTCGACCGGCCAACCCAAAGGCGTAATGATCAATCACCACAGCCTGAGCAATGCTTATCACGCTTACGATGAAGCTTATCAACTCTCAAAAATCAAGACGCATTTACAAATGGCCAACTATGCCTTTGATGTCTTCACCGGCGACTGGGTACGCGCCCTATGCAGCGGCGGCAGGTTAGTACTATGCCCTGGCGAACTGTTGGGATCACCTGAAGAGCTCTATCAATTGATGCGCCGGGAACAGGTTGAATTCGCGGAATTCGTACCAGCGGTCATTCGTCAGTTGAATGCTTATTTACAATCCAGCCAGCAACGTTTGGACTTCATGAAAGGCTGTGTCATCAGTTCTGACACCTGCTATATGAAAGAATATCGGGATTTGCGCGCGCTATGCAGTCCACAGACCCGGGTGATCAGTGCCTATGGCGTCACCGAAGCCACAATAGACAGTACCTATGCAGCGAATATGGACATCAATTTACCGGATGATGCCGTACTCCCCATTGGCGCGCCAATGGCCAATACGCATATTTATCTGCTGGATGACCAACAAAATCCGGTTCCTATCGGGGTTAAAGGAGAAATCTATATTGGCGGTTCCGGCGTCGCGCAAGGTTACTTGAACCGCCCTACCCTGACGGCAGAAAAATTTTTGCAGCTCACCTTGAATGGTGCCACTCATTCTGTGTACAGGTCCGGCGACGCGGCGCGTTGGCGGGCGGATGGCGGCCTGGATTTTATGGGCCGTCTGGACAATCAGGTCAAACTGCGAGGATTGCGCATTGAGCTAAGCGAAATTGAAACCGCCTTACTGCGGCATGCCGCCGTCAAGGAAGCCGTGACGTTAATGCTGGATAAAGATAATCAGCCATTTCTTGTCGCTTATATCGTTCTGGCGGATCCGTTGGATAATCCAAGCTATGCGTTACGTGCATGGTTGGAACCTTTGCTGCCGAACTATATGTTGCCGTCCTATTTTATCGTTCTGGACGCTTTTCCACTCACACCCAATGGCAAAATCAATCGCCAGGCCTTGCCTGCGCCCGATACGCAGCAATTACTGAAAAATTATGTCGCTCCCCGTGATAGCTTGGAGCTGCGTCTGACATTATTGTGGGAAAAAATTCTGGAAAAATCCCCGGTCAGCATAAAAGACAACTTCTTCGCCATTGGCGGGGACTCCTTATTGTCCATTCGTTTAATCGCCAACATCCATCAGGAATTCGGTATGCGGATTCCAGTACACACGATTTTCCAGAATGGCTCTATCGAACAGCTCGCCTCTTTATTGCGTCAGGGGCAAGCAACCACGAATTGGTCACCACTGGTCTGCCTACAACCCCAAGGTGAAAAACCGCCAATTTTTTGCGTCCATGCCGCCGGTGGCATCGTTTTCCGTTACCTCCAGGTCGCCTCTCTTCTGGGCAACGAACGCCCTTTTTATGGCATACAGGCCAGAGGCATTGAACCCGGCGATGCGCCCTATGACAGCATCGAAGACATGGCCGACGATTACGTGAAAGCCATTCGCGCCATACAACCTGCCGGGCCTTATCTACTGGCCGGCTGGTCATTTGGCGGAACTGTCGCTTTCGCCATGGCGCGCCAGCTTGAACAAGCCGGAGAGCAAGTGCCACATTTAATCATGATTGATGCTTCTTCCCCTTATACAGACAACTATGAACAGGATGACGTGGAGTTTCTGTTGGAACGTCTGCGTCCTGCCGCTGGTTTGGAGTTGAAAGCCGTTTATGAACAAGATTCACGCGAAGCTCAATTACTGTATTTGTTCAAAGAACAAAAATTCGCCGGATTGCTTAGCCCAGACATTGGTTTTGAAGAGGCTGAACTACGTTTGAAGATTCATATGCACCATAACAAAATCCTTTGCGATTACCGGCCAAGCTCACCTTTCAACGGCAAAATCACTTTCTTCAAACCGACAGAAAAAATTCCGTTTGACGTTCGCATGGGCAATCCCGCTTCTGACTGGGTGCCATTTGCCCGCCGTGGCATTGAAACTCACGAAGCGCCTGGCAATCATTTCACGATGTTCTCACCAGCGAATGGCCCAATATTGGCGCAAAAAATGAAAACTTGCCTCGAACAAACCGGGTAAACCACCAATATCGCCACATCACTCCCGACAAGGAAAGTCAGACTATGGACAATGCTAACGTGATCAGCCTGTTAACCGATCTGGATCGGTTGGGCATCCGCCTCACCATCGTCGGTGATCAACTAAAATTAAACGCGCCTAAAGGTGCCATCACCGCAGAATTGCGTCAGCGCGTCAAACAACACAAAACGGCGCTCATCGCCTTGCAGAAAACACCGTTCGCCAAGGGCAATACCATTCCGCCTGTATCTGACGAACCATACCTGCCCTGCTCTTTCGCGCAACAACGCTTATGGTTGCTGGATCAACTGGAACCCGGCAGTTGTGCCTACAACATTCCGATTTTCTGGCGTATCGCAGGTGACTTAAACATCGCTGTTTTATGCCAGGCAGTGAACGCAATCATCCAGCGTCACGCCAGCTTACGTACGGTCTTTCGCGCACCGCCGGATAACGATGCAATACCGCAGCAAATCGTATTACCCGTTTTAAACATTGATGCGCCAACCATTGATTTAACCCGGCTGGCACCAGATGAAATCGAATCCGCCATCCACAAGCAGGCAACCCAAGCCTTGCAAACACCTTTTGATCTGAGCCAGGGTCCCTTGTTGCGGTTGCGGGTTTTGCAAATCAATCCGCGCAATCATGTTTTACTCCTGACTGTGCATCACATCATCTTCGATGGCTTATCGCTGGATATCTTTCTGCAAGAGCTTGGCGTTTTGTACCCGGCTTTTATGCAGCAACAGCCTTCACCTCTACCTGACCCGGCTATTCAATATACCGATTACACCATCTGGCAGCGTAAACGCCTGAACGGCCCTTATTTACGTGAACATCTCGATTTCTGGCGCCAACAACTGCAAGATGCACCGCCTACGCTCAACTTGCCGACTGACTATGCCAGACCCGCAACGCCCAACCATGCAGGCGCGAGACAATCTTTCACCTTAGAAACCGAGACCACCCAAAAACTCCGCCAACTCGCGCAACGAAATGGTGCGACTTTGTTCATGGCACTGCATGCCGTCCTGGCTATTCTGCTCGCTCGCTATATCAATAAAGAAGATATCGTCATTGGAAGTCCTATCGCCAATCGCACCCATCAGCAATTGGAACAATTAATCGGACTATTCACCAATACCCTTGTTTTACGTACGCCGGTTAAGCCCGATCAAAGCTTCAATCAACTCTTGGCGGCTATTAAACAACACACTTTGCAGGCTTACCGGTATCAGGAATTGCCTTTTGAGAAACTGGTGGACGAACTGAAGATCCCACGCAGCATAGGACATAACCCACTCTTTCAGGTCTCGCTCAGCCTGCAAAATGGGCACACTGAGCATTTCAGCCTGCCCGGCCTGGATATTTCGCCGCTTGAATTTAATGCTCTGGTCGCCAAATTCGATTTGAGCGTCATTATTCATGAATATGCGGAAAAACTGGCGGTCATCTTTGAATATCGCACCGCACTGTTCGCCAATGCCACGGTTGAACGGATGATGGGGCATTTCCAGGTTCTGGTGGATGGCTTGCTGCGCCAACCTGATGCCCCCATCGCCCAATCCCCCATACTGACTCAGACTGAAACCCAACAATTCCGCATATGGAACGATACTGCTGTTGCATATGCGAAAGAAAAGACCCTGATCCGGTTATTTGAAGAACAAGTCACACGCACGCCAGATAAAGTGGCAGTGGTGTTCAATGACCAAGAATTGACTTATCAAGCGTTGAATCAGCAAGTGAATCAACTGGCTCATTCTCTATTACGCCACACAGCTTGCAAAGATCACCATAATCCCTGCATCGCAGTTTGCGTGGAGCGCTCAATGGAAATGCTCATCGGTGTATTGGGCGCGATGAAAGCGGGTGCCGCCTATGTTCCAATCGACCCGGATTATCCACAAGCGCGGATCCACCATATGTTGATCGATAGTCAAGCGCTAATTATTCTGACCCAACGTCATTTGCATGGTCGTCTGCCTTCCGCCATCACCGAAAATAGTGCCGCCATACAACAACAAGTCTTGTACTTGGATGAAATGACTTTCTCTTCCTGCCCTACCGACAACCCGCCATTGACCAGTCAACCCACGGATCTGGCTTATGTTATCTACACCTCGGGTTCCACTGGCAAGCCCAAAGGGGTCATGGTGACACACGCGAATTTGTCAAACTTTCTGCAAGATGTGCAGCAACGCACCAACATTCATGAAAGCGACAAATTACTCGCTGTTGTTACTTTGTCATTCGATGCATCAATACTCGAATTATTCCTACCTCTAATTTCCGGTAGTCGCCTCTATTTAGCAGATCAAGCAATCACCCGTGAAGCTCACGCTTTGCAACAACAACTGGTGGAAAATAACATCAGTCTCATGCAAGTAACCCCGGCGACTTGGCAACTCTTGCGGCAAAGTGATTGGCAGGCACAATACCCCATGAAAAGCTTATGCGGCGGCGAAGCATTAACCCCTGAATTAGGCAACTATTTACTGCAAAACAGTGCCAAACTTTGGAATGTCTATGGCCCAACAGAAACCACTATTTGGTCAACAATAAGCTTGATCTCCAAAACACTCGAATCCACTGCGACAATTGGCAAACCGATCGCCAATACCCGCATTTACATCCTGAACAATCAGCAACAGATACAACCTGTCGGCATCCCAGGTGAACTGTGCATCGCGGGTGATGGTGTTACGCGAGGCTATCTCAACCGACCGGTGCTGACGGCGGAAAAGTTTATCGATATTGAACTGATGGGTCGCCAGGAACGGATCTACAAAACCGGTGATTTAGCCCGTTGGCTGCCGGATGGCGATCTGGAATTTTTAGGGCGTATTGACCATCAGGTTAAGATTCGTGGATTTCGTATTGAACCCGGTGAAATTGAAAGCCGGTTATTACAAAACCCCGCCGTCAGACGCGTGCTGGTGACGCCACGCACAATACCTTCCGGCGAGCAACAATTAGTCGCTTACATTTTGCCCGCGCATCATGCGGCGCAACAGAACATGGCCGATCAATTGAAAACCGATCTGCAAACTGAACTGCCAGATTATATGATCCCGGCTTTTTTCGTCATGCTGAACGAGTTCCCGCTACTGCCCAACGGTAAGATCAATCGACCCGCCCTACCGGAGCCTGACGGCTTTAATATTGAGCGTCAGACTTATATGCATCCACGCAATTCGCTGGAGCTTCAACTCAACCGGATCTGGGAAAACGTATTAAGCGTGTCTCCAATCAGCGTATTCGATGATTTTTTCAACATTGGCGGCGATTCCTTGTTGGCGATCCGCCTGATCAATTTGATCAACCAACAGTTCGGCACCCAAGTCCCCCTGAATGCCTTATTTCAAAGCAGCACGATTGAACAGCTGGCTTTGTTATTGCGCCGAGACAACCAGAACCATCAAACCAATTCTCCCTTGGTCACGCTGCAATCCCAAGGTTCAGACGCGCCCATTTTTTGCGTGCATGCAGCTGGCGGCATTGTGTTTCGCTATATGCAAATCGCAAAATGGATGAGTTCGCAATATGGCCACCCTTTCCATGGCTTGCAGGCTAAAGGCATTGAGCCGGGCGAGACACCCTATTCCAGCATTGAGGAAATGGCGCAGTGCTATGTACAGGCGATTCGCCAGATCAAACCCCATGGTCCCTACTTATTAGCCGGTTGGTCATTTGGCGGCACGGTCGCATTCGCCATGGCGGAGATATTGGAAAGCGCTGGTGAAACCGTCTCTGGCATCATCATGATTGACGCGCCCTCCCCGGATATGGATGCCTATGAAACGGACGATGTTGACTTTCTATTGGAGCGGCTGGAGCCAGCGGCGGGTATCAGTCTGCAAAATGCGGTGGAGCAACAAACAACCGCTCAAGCCAAAAAGCAATTCATCCTGGAGCAGAAAAAACAATTGGGTCTGTTTCCACCCGATATCAAACCGGAAGAGGCCGAACAACGGCTGGCGGTACACAAACACCATAACCGACTGCTCTGCCAATACCGGCCACATAACCTCATTCATGCGGGCATCGCCTTTATTCAGGCGACGGAAACAACCCGTTTCGATGAAAAAATGAAAGACCCGGTGCCTGCCTGGAGCCAGTTCACCCGACAACCCATCATTGAATATCAAGCACCGGGCAACCATTTCAACATGTTCGCCAATCAATACACCCGGATTCTGGCGGAAAAAATCCAGGCTTGTATCAAGCAACTGACACAATCAAGGGAATATACATCTCATGTCTAGGACGCAACACACAGCTCAATCAATCCAGCAATTGGCACGCGGCTTTATTCAAAGCCGCATCCTGATTACTGCCGCAGAACTGGATATTTTCACCCTGCTCAGTAAAGAGCCTTTAACCCTTGAAGCCGCCGCCAGAACCAGTCAGTTGGACCTTCGAGGTCTGCGAATCTTGCTGGACGCTCTTACTGCATTGGGTTTTCTTGACAAACAGAATGAACATTACCAAACCCAGTCAGAAATAACCCATTTACTCTCAGCTGAATCCGATACCACCATTCTGCCAATGGTGTTACACGCCGCCAACCAGTGGAAACTTTGGTCACATTTGACGGATCGCGTATGTGGCGAGAGTAATACCGATATTCAATACGATGACAGCGATGAAATCGCGCAAACACTCGTCAAGGCAATGCATACGGTTAATGCGTCCAAAGCACCGGCCATCATTCAGCAAATCCAACCGGATAACGCAAGCAGACTATTGGATATCGGCGGTGGAGCTGGCACTTACACCCAAGCATTTTTACAAGCGGATCCCAAGATGCGCGCCACCCTGTTTGATTTGCCGACTGTCACTCCCATTGCTGAAGAACAACTTCGATCAGCCAATTTAAGTCATCGAGTCAATTTTATTACCGGCGACTACCTTAAAGATCAGCTTCCGCAAGACTATGATCTCGCCTTGCTGTCAGCTATCACCCATCAACACAGCCCCGAAGAAAACGGCGTGCTTTACCGTAATGTCCATCAAGCTTTGGTTTCCGGTGGACGAATCATTATCCGTGGTTTTGTCATGGATGCCGATAAATCAAATCCTTTAAATGGTGCACTATTCGCTGTCAATATGCTGGCTGGCACTCCAGGCGGACGAACCTACAGTTATACTGAAACACGTGCCGGGTTGTTAGATGCAGGTTTCACTAACGTACGTCTATTATCTAAAACCGATGACTTATTTTCGCTGATAGATGCCGTTAAACTCTAATCACGGCCCGCACGAGGACTTATGCTGGAACAACCCTGGCTGATAAAACCGTCCATTCAATTCCGAATGAGACAGAAAAAATCTATGCCGAACTTAAAGCTCATGGAATCTCGATAGAAGGAATTATTCATGGTACTCAGTGCGTTAACGATTGCGACCACCACAGGGACAAGCGGTCTACTCGCATCAAACAGCATTATCCAGCGTACGGCCAACCGGTATGCGGAATGTCGGCTAAAAGCCACTCGGCAATTACGCAAGAAACAACGCAAGGCATTGTCTGCAGTCGTCGATTCACGTCCATCCGCCATTCATCGCACCCTATCCGGTTTGATGTTGGAGCAAAAATATATCCGTCACTATTGGCGGCCTTATTGGTGGCGCGGCGTTCTGATCATTGGTTGTCTGGCGTCCTATCAAGCTAGCCAAATGATGATCGCTTATTTAGTGAAAGTCGTGATTGATGGCGCAACCGGAATCAGCACGCTGAGTCTGTTGCCCTTGTTGGGCACCTCCTTAATCATTGCCTATCCAGTCGGTTTATGGATGAGCGTCAAGGCGGAGCAATTGATCGCCCGGGTGCAAAGCGGCATCTCCGCGCAAGTTCGGATGGATCTCTTCGATAAACTACAAACGCTTTCATCGGATTTCATGCAAAAAATGAGACCGGGTGATATCGCCGCCCGTTTCATTAACGATGTTGACGAGTTTGTCGAGGCGATCAGCTACAATTTCATTTACGCCGTTTTCCGTCTGTTCGCCATGATGCTGGTTTGCGCTCAATTATGGTTCATTGAATGGCATCTGACTGTTTTAGTGCTAGGCGTTTTGCCGATAGCCATCATGCTGTACAACCACTTCAGACCCAAAGCGGTCGAAGCGGTTTATCGCTTCCACGAAGCAGAAGGCGATGTTAACCATCAAGTGCAGGAAAACCTTCGCATACAAAGCATGATTAAAAGTTTTGACGCAGAAGCCACTTTCAGCCGTCAATTCAACACAAAGCTCGATACTTTGACGAATCGTCAATATGACGCCTTGTGGAATAAATCACGACTCAGAGTGACCGGCGCTCAATCCTTGTTTTTAGGGGAGGCCATGGTCATCGCCAGTGGTACGATGATGGTTCTACACCAAGTGATGACCCCGGGTTCCTTAGTGGCCTTTCTGGCATTATGGTCTATCGGCAAAAGCAATTTTTCCGGGACAGCGCAATACGACATCCCGGATATGTTGTCAGCCATTGGGGCTGGACAACGGCTTGATGACATTCTGTCGCAACCCGCCAGTTTGCAAGACGCACCTGCCGCTTACCCACTACCGTCTTTCCGCACCGCCATCCGTTTTGAACGCGTCAGTTTCAATTACCATAACCGACAAGCCAGTCTTGATGAGGCCAACCTCACCATCCGGGCTGGAGAACATGTCGCCATTATTGGCGCGAATGGCGCCGGGAAAAGCACCCTGCTGAATTTGCTGATGCGGTTCTACGATCCCTCGGCCGGCCAAATCACCTTTGACGGGCACAATATTCGCCATGTGACGCGAAGCTCTTTACACCGTCAAATGAGCATCGTCTTTCAGGACCCTATGCTGTTTGATGGCACGCTGGCCGACAATATTGCCATTAGCCGTCCTGACGCCACTCAAGAAGAAATCATGCGAGCGGCGCAACAAGCACAGATTCATGACTTCATTACCGACTTGCCCGCAGGTTATGGCACCCGGGTCGGTGATGCCGGAAAGGCATTGTCAGGCGGACAAAGGCAAAAGGTCGCGATCGCCCGCGCACTACTCCGTAACCCGGCTATTCTGATTCTTGACGAAATCACCAATGGCCTGGATGCATCATCCCAGGCCGGGTTAATGCAGACAATTCGCCATGTCGTCAATGACCGCACCGTGATTACCATCACTCACCACGCCGCCCAGGCGGACTGTGCCGACCGTATTTTACTGTTGCAAGGAGGGCGGCTAGTGGAGTCGCCCAAGCAAGACGCCCAGCGATCACTGATAACTGGGTAAACGCAAAATCAGGAAATTGGAAATGTCGATCAACCGTACTGCCTTAAACTTACCTGATGAAGATTATGAAACCATCAAAGCTAATTTTGAGGCGCTATACCACAACCATCCGGAAATATATGATGTATTCGCGACCCAGCAGATCACCCAATCCGAATTGTTGGATCAAATCGAACAAACGCTGAAAGATAATGGCATTGAATCCGGTGATTTTCTTGATATTGGTTGCGGCACAGGAGCAATGATCGCGCATTTGGCTCCCCGCCTGCCGAAGATCAACTTCATTGGCATTGATCCAGCGCGCAATAGCCTGGAGTTGGCTAAACAAAAATGCGCCGGATACACCAACACCACATTTCGCTCGGGCACAATTGAGCAGTTGGAGCGCACAGAAAATGCTTTTGACGTGGTTTTCTCATCCTGGGGACATATTCATTGGAATGAAAAAGGCGGCATCATGGAATATGTCGCCAAGCCGGATGGCTTGGCCATGTTGGTCAACAACTGGGGGGAGGAGGATGATTTCTCCAAATTATGGCCGGAGTCTGCCTTAACCATTCATAAAACCCGCCGGGAAATCTTGCAAAAAAACCATTACCAGGTTAGCAACGTGGTTTCTGAAGTGAATTTGGAGGATGAGAACCTGTTTGATGCCATGTCGCGTTTGTTTGGTCAGCGGCAGATGCATGAGCACAGAACATCACCTTTTCAGATCGGCATTGTGCTCGCCTGGAAAAAGATCACCGTCTAAAACATAACACCGACAAAGCCTGATCCTGAATGTTGGATCAGGCACCGGTTCAAGTCAGATGGATTCTGATTAAACCAATACTCAACCTTTCAGCAAACGCCATTCGGCTCGCGCCAAATGCTCATGATCCCCCCGTAAAATCAGCGCATCACCCGCCTGTAAAATCGTATCAGGCTCCGGGTGTTCGCCGCGCACATCATCACGTTTCAATGCTTCGACGGAGACGTTAAGCTGCTCAAGGCGCAATGACTGAATCGACTGGCCGAGGCAGTTTGCCTGTTCCTCCAACACAATGGTATGCAGGCTGGTCTGGTCAATCGGTTGCTCCATTTCAATGTCATCGCCCTGAAACACGCCGCGTAAATCAGCATAACGTCGCTCACGCGAGCGCGTGATCAAGGTATCAATTTCGTCGGCATCAACGCCAAGCAATTCCAACGTGCGGCTGGCGATAATCAGACTGGATTCCAACGATTCCGGAACGACAGTGGAAGCTCCCAACCTTTTCAATAATTCCATACGGTGATCATTGCGCGTGCGCACAATAATCGGCAGATCTTTATTCAATCGGCGTGCGACTTGCAAAATACGTTCCGCCAGATTTTCATCATGAAAAGTGATGACCAGTGCGGCAGCATTTTTAATGCCAGCGACATTCAGGATTTGCGGATGCGAGGCATCGCCATAATGCACAGGCTCACCCGCATCAAAAGCATCACGAATTAATTTAGCGTCGATATCCAACGCCAGATAGTCCATACCTTCCTGACGCACGAAATGCGCCAGATTCTGTCCGACCCGACCAAACCCGGCGATAATCACATGTTGGTGATGAGACTTGGCATGATCCAGCATCATTTTTTGTTGCGCATCGCCCTGATTTGAATCACCCAACAATTTTTGCGCCAACACATGGTTGTAACGAATCAATAAAGGCGCAATCGCCATGCTTAACACAATGGCGGTCAGTAAGGGTTGTACTTGCACCGTATCGACCAAACCATGCGTCAAAGCCAAGGCCAATAAGGCGAACCCAAATTCCCCACCCTGCCCTAACACGATGCCGGTGCGCAATGAAATAAGCCGGTCACGTTGCGCCAGCCAGGTCAGCACAACAATCAATCCGCCTTTGCCGATCACGACACCCAAAGTCAGTAACAAGGCCAAATGACCCGTCTCCAACAAGGCCCCTGGATTTAACTGAGCGCCAACGGTGATGAAAAACAACCCCAACAGCACATCCCGAAACGGACGTATCTCAGTTTCAATTTGATGGCGGTATTCCGTTTCCGCCAGCATGACCCCGGCTAAAAAGGCACCCAACGCCAATGATAAACCCATTTGTTGTGTCAACCACGCCGCCGCCAACGCCAGCAACAGTATCGTCAAGGTGAATAATTCAATCGAATAGCGGGCGGTTATCCAACCTAATACCGGACGCAACAGCCAACGCCCAATGCCAAACATCAACAAAAAAGCCAGAACCGCCTTAGCCAGTGCCAACAGCATGGCGTTGCCCATACTGTCCCCCCCACCAGCCAGAATCGGAATAGCCACCAGGAAAGGAACAACGGCCAAATCCTGAAACAACAGAATCCCCAACGCATTACGCCCGTGCGGTGCATGGATTTCCAGTTGATCCTGCAATTGCTTCACCACAATTGCGGTGGAGGACAAGGATAAAGCCCCGCCAACCGCCACGGCGGATGTCCAGTGCATGCCAGCCAGCATTGCCAGCGTGATGGTTGACAGGGTGGATAATGTCACCTGCAAACCACCCAGCCCCAACAATACGCGCCGCATCGCCAATAAATGGGGCACCGAAACTTCCAGCCCGATCATGAATAACAGAAAAACCACGCCAAGCTCAGCCAGTAATTCGACCGAATGCCCTGCCGGTATCCATCCCAAGGTATGTTCGCCAAACAAGATGCCGACCAATAAATAGCCCAGAATAGGCGGTAAATTCAATCGCTTGACAATCGCGATGGTGACTACCGCCAACAAAAGCAAGGTGATGACACTGTTCAGTATTGCGTGATCCATGGAAGCCCTGACACTGGTTGAGAAACGAAAACCATACCGAAAAATCCTCCCGGATTTTTCAAATTCAGACCATCTTTTTCAATGGACTGTTTGGCAGTTTTTTTGCATTGGAGTGGTTAATTATTAGATAATGAATAACTAATTTAGCAGTATTGTCAAAGTCACCATTTAAATAAGGAACCGTCTGTCATGAATCTGCCTGCCAGTAGCGAGGCCAATCCGCCACCTTCCAATCCCATGAAAAAACAACTCATTGCCGGCATCATTTTCGCGGTCATCGCGGTATTCGTCGCTCAAATGGTACCTTCCATTGAAATCGCCTGGGTCAGCGCAATCCTGTTATTAACCATTTATTTATTCGCGTTTGAAGTCGTCGGTGTGGATGTTGCCGCCATCACCATCATGGTGTTGCTTGGTTTAAGCTCTTTATTCGCACCCTACATGGGTTTGGCGGAAGGTTTGGTGGATACCGGGAAATTATTCGATGGATTTGCCTCCAATGCCGTGATATCCATTATCGCCGTTATGATCATTGGTGCCGGTCTGGACAAAACCGGCATCATGAGCAAAGTCGCCACTTTTATCCTCTCCGTTGGCGGAAAAACTGAAGCAAGAATCATACCATTCATATCGACCTCAGTCGGCATTATTTCCTCCTTTATGCAGAATGTCGGTGCCGCTGCGCTGTTCTTACCGGTCGTCTCGCGGATTTCAGCACGCTCCGGTCTGCCCATGTCCCGCCTGCTCATGCCAATGGGCTTTTGCGCCATTCTGGGTGGCACCGTCACCATGGTCGGATCCAGTCCACTGATTTTGTTGAATGACTTGATTCTGACCTCCAATCAGGCGCTTCCCGAATCACAGCAAATGGACACCTGGAGCCTGTTCTCCGTAACGCCAATCGGTCTGGCACTGGTTGCCACCGGCATTATTTATTTCGTCCTCGCCGGTCGATATGTGTTACCTGCCAGCCCCTCTGAAAGCAACACCACAGGCTCCGACCCCATGCGTTATTTCCAGGATGTCTATGGCGTCAATTACAGCCTGTCTGAAATCGTTGTGCCAGACGACAGCTCTCTGGTCGGCAAACAACTGGATGACGTGGAAACCCAATACCGGGTGCGCATCATCGCCAATAAAAGAACCGGCAGCGAAGTCAATGTCGGACCCGGCACGCTCGCCCGCGACACCGAAATCGTAGGCGGCATGGTGCTCGGCATTGTGGCTGATCCACATGATTTGAGCCAGTTTGTGGAGAAATACGGCTTAAACAAACGCGCTGAATTACGCACCTTCTCAGAAGCACTCGCCGCCACCAAAGCCGGGATTGCGGAAGTGGTTATTCCGCCAGGCTCCAAATTAATCGGCAAAAGTGCGCGCGATGTATGGATGCGTAAAGTTTACGGTCTGGCGATGGTCGGCCTGCACCGTAATGGCGAAACCATGCGCGAAGGCGACGACATCCGCAATACCCCTTTCCAGGCGGGTGACACTTTAGTCTGCCACACCCCATGGGATGTGCTGGCCCGTATTGAGAAAGATAAAAACTTCGTCGTGGTCACCACAGAATACCCACGCGAAGAATTACGTCCGAAAAAAGTCGCCTGGGCCGGGATATTCTTCGGCATCGCCTTATTCATGGTGTTGTTCACCGATGTCCGTTTATCCGTCGCCTTGCTGACGGGTGCCATGGGCATGGTGTTATCCGGCGTCTTGAAAATTGAAGAAGCCTACGAGGCCGTCAGTTGGAAAACCGTCTTCCTGCTCGCCTCCTTGATACCACTTGGTCTGGCCGTCGAAACCACCGGCACCGCCAAATGGATCGCCGAAGAAGTGGTTGTTATGGTCGGCGGCGCAGCACCCTGGGTTATTCAAACCGCCATCGCCGTGCTGGCGACTTTTTTCACTCTGGTGATGTCCAATGTCGGCGCAACCGTGCTGTTAGTCCCACTGGCGGTCAATATTGCGATTCAGGTAGGGGCGGATCCAGCCGTTTACGCCTTGACCGTGGCGATTGCGACATCCAACTCCTTCCTGATCCCAACGCACCAAGTGAATGCCTTAATCATGGGGCCGGCGGGCTATCGCGTGCCTGACTTCATACGCGCTGGCGGCATCATGACAATTCTGTTCCTGATCGTGATGATGATCATGATGACGTTGATCTTTTGATCACTGACAGGCGTGGCGCAGCCTTGCGCCACGCACTTATCAACACCAGGGAATCAAGCCGTCAATTCACCTTTGGCCCAACATGCCCTCACTTTCAATAAACGCCACCACCTGATCCAAGCCAATCCCCGCCTTTAAATTGGCCAACACATAAGGACGATCACCGCGCATACGCTGAGTATCCTCCTCCATGACGGCCAGCGAGGCACCGACCAGGGGCGCTAAATCAATCTTGTTGATCACCAATAAATCAGAACGTGTGATACCAGGTCCGCCTTTACGCGGAATTTTCTCCCCCGCAGCGACATCAATCACATAAATCATCAAATCCGCCAGTTCCGGGCTGAAAGTGGCAGAAAGGTTATCCCCACCGCTTTCAATAAAAACCACATCCAGATTTGGCAATTTGATCTGTAGATCAGACACAGCAGCCAAATTCATGGAGGCATCTTCCCGGATAGCGGTATGCGGACAACCGCCGGTTTCAACACCAATAATGCGCTCTTCCGGCAATGCCTCCGCACGCATCAATATTTTGGCATCTTCCTGCGTGTAAATATCATTGGTGACCACCGCGATTTCATACCGATCCCGCAAGGCTTTACATAACAGCTCAAGTAATGCGGTTTTACCCGAACCGACCGGGCCGCCAACACCAACGCGCAATGGGGATTTCTCATCCATATTTATGACCTGAATAATCGTGTGTATTGGGTTTCGTGCAAACTGCTGGCAATCGCCAGCGCCGGAGCAGATGCGCCGATCTCGTCATCCGGCAACGCCAACCCGGTCGAAACCACGCTGGGAATATGCTCCGCCAAGCGCATCTGCACCCGCTGCCCATCCGTCTGCCCAAGCGGAATCAGTTTAATCGCCGCCGCCACTTGATTCTCCAGCCAACTCCAGACATAGCCTTGCGCCGCATCGGTCAGCGATATTGACCAACTGACGGCAGCCAAGGCGAAAGGCGCTGTCTGCGATTGGATTAACGCGCTACGCCAGGTTTGCGCTTGTTCAATACCCAGATGCTGCAACAAGGTTGTGATAGCTCGCGCCCGATTGATGTCCTCCTGGCGCAATTCGGCAGTCTCGCGTGAAGCCAGTAAATAACCCGCCCAATAATCCAATTGAGCAATATCCTGATTGGCACAAGCCTGATACAAACGCGCAAGTACCGGCACCTCCAATTGCGCCATGCTGTCGAACAACAATCCCCGTAACCAGCTTTGCAAGCTGGCGACATCCTGCGTCCAACCGCATTCAACCGCATATTCCAAACCTTGCGAATAAGTGAAGGCGCCAATTGGTAAAGTCGGGCTGATCAATTGCATCAACCTGACTTTGGATAATGAATCAGTGCGTATGTCCATGCGCGTGATCCACGCCATGCTCGCCATAAGCGCCCGGCTCCGGTTCAAAAGGCAAATGCGCGCCAACCGGCTCCAAACCTAACCCACGCAATAGATTATCCAGAACATGATCATGCTGATAACGCAACTCCCGTTCGAGAATTTGCAACGGCATATGACGATTGCCGAGATGGTAACAAGCTCGCGCGAGCAAATGCGCATCATCCGATTTCGCCACCGAAACCGCCTCATCCGCAGCAATGATTTGAATCACCGAGCCTGTTTCAGTCTGGACCAGATCACCACCCCGCAAAATAGGGCCACGATCCAAAAACAAACCGGCCTTAGTGCCATTATCCAAGATCACGCGCAAGCGCGCTTTAATACGCTTCTCAAAAGGCAATGTCAGGGTGGAAACTGGCGTTCCTTGGGCGTTTCTTTGCGTGATGCGCAACATGTTTTATCTGCGTCCGCCACAAACGGCGGGGAATTAAGACGTAATGGCGCATCCTATCAATAAGTCTTGGATCCGCCAAACACTGACTGATTGCCCGGCTACTCTCCCGAATATTTATCTACTAATTATCTACCTGATAGCATTTGCCAAACCAAAATACCTGGTTATCATTCACACCAGAACCCCTCAAGAAGAAAGCCATGCCCACCCAACACCTGAAATACTTCATTAGCTATGCGCGAGCCGACAAAGAGATGGCGCAGCCTTTTTTTGACCAGCTCAAAGTGGAATTAAGTATAGTTAATAAACATATATTTACTCCCTGGCGCGATGACATGATGGAAGTGGGCGCAGACTGGCATGACCAAATCCAGCAAGCCATCCAATCCTGTGATTTCGGCTTGCTGCTGGTTTCCCCCGCTTTTCTCGCCAGCGAGTACATCCGGGACAATGAACTAGCGCATTTCATCACCCAATCAGAGGGACGGGCGCGGATTAACAAACCCCTGGTTCCGGTCTTTTTAAAACCGGTCAATATGAAGAAGGTGAATATGCGCGGCCTGGAATCCGTGCAAATTTTCCGCGACGCTGGCGGAAAATGTTTCGCGGAAAGACAGGGGCATAAAAAAGACGCTTTTGTAAGCGAACTGGCCGACAAAATCGTGCATAAATTTCAACCGGGCTGATGATTTTCTTCCCGCCGCGCAAAATCCTCATCCTGCCCGACATCCGGCATTTCAGCGAGCAACTGCAAAAAACTGCGGCGTTTCGGCGACATTAATGCTTGTTGCAAAATTCGCCGATGCTCCGCTTCAGCGCTAATGCCGCGAGCGCTGGCGCGCTGTTTTAAAGCCCACACGATCTCATCATCCACATGACGCACAACCAAACTCGCCATTTTCATCTCAATCAATGACAAAATCGACAATCATAGTCGCAATCGCCTCTGTTGAACCGGGCGACAGAATATCGCCCGCCAAAACATGCTGATCCAGATCGTCTGCATCAGTATAGGCCGTCAGGCGTTTTCGTGATGAGCCAAGCGCAGCGAATGCTGTTTCTGTCGCAGCCGCATTGACTACCCGGTCTTCAGGGGAATACACCACAAGAACCGGCACATCAATCAAACTCAGATCCAACGAATTCACCAAACTGACCATCCCCGCCATGGGTAATAATGCGCGAGTCGGATGACGATGCGTCCAATATTGTCCGTGACGCGCATTGCTTGGCTCCCAGCTTTGCTCCGGGCCAATCAGCAGTTCTGCAATATGCCCACCCCACGGCCAAAGAAGCAATCCGGTCCGACTATCAGCCGGCGCGAAATTGGGCGAAATCAAAACATAGGCCGCCACCTGCTCCGTCGAGAGTTGCGCGGCCAACCAAGTGGCAATCGTCCCTCCCGTCGAAACTCCAATCACCACGACTCGCTCACCCAATCGTTGCCCAATGCGCAATGCCTCATGCGCGTCATTGAGCCAGGCATTGACGCTGCCATCCAGCATCGCCGCTCCATCCCGCCCATGGCCAGTGAACCGCGTATAGAACACGTTAGCCCCTAATGACTCCGCAACCCGCTCTGAAAGCGGCGCCGTTTCCTGTCGGGTGGCGGAAAACCCGTGCAGATACACAACGGACAGAGGCGTGCGAACGCCAACCTCCCCGGCCCAGTGAATGGTTTTTTCCGTGCCTGGCACGATGTCATCAAAGGCTGCTTCCGCCTCCCCTAAATACCGATCCAGATCGGCAGGCAAATCGACAGGATCTAACTCAGTCTTTATCTCAACTCGCGGGCCGACGAAAAAAATGATGACGAGAGCACACACCAAACATCCAAGACCGATTAATACGTAGTTCATAACGGTTTTCTCATGCGTGATTTTTACTGACAAATGGAAGGGTTTTCATGTCAAGTATAGAACACCGTTCGGTTTTAGCGACACGGCAGTACAGCACGCACAGTATCTACTTTATATCTACTTAATCGATTTGTTTAGCCAGTCAATATGCTATATTGGCGATCAAATGGCGAACCAGAACCCAACCTGACGACAAACCACATGACCCAACTCCTGTCCCCAGCCCCCAAACATGTCGTACAAACCTTGTTACAGGCATTACTGAAAAAGCACGCCTTCAGCGAGGCAGCCCAAACACGCATCCAGCACCTGATCGAACTGATGGACGGCCAGGGCTATATCAACTATGCGCAAGCCTACGCCAGACTGTTTCCTCAATCGGCGAATAGTCCGGCTGAAAAAACCAAAGCCGACAAGGCATTCAAAAAATTCCGCGATACCCTGGCGCAAAAGGCCGCTGAAAAAAATGAAGCATTACGACTGCTGGTCGATCAAAACCGCAATGCGGATCCACATAACCGCCGTTTCTGGTTCGAGGCGCGGGACAAAGCCGAAGCCCGGCTCACGGTATATAACGAAGGCGCAATCCAAGGCTCTGAAAATGCGCAGGAACAATCCATTCAAATCGCCGATTATGAACGGAGCTATCTGGTGATTTATAACGAAGCTGATAAAAAAGACGCACAACAACTGGCTGAGGATTTAAACCACCAATTTGAACTGGCTGATAAAAAATGGCGCCAACTGGATTACGACGATATTCCGGTTGGTGAACTGACAACGAAAGAGGCGCAACAAGAAATCATCAGACAAGCCGATTTCATGCTGTTTCTGCTCAGCCCGAAGCTGGTGCTTCAGTTAAAAGAAGATAACGCATTCCTTGCTGACCGGCCTTTAGTGCCACTCTTAATGCATCAGGTTCAACCAGACCAACTGACGGGCACCGTATTGGCAGGTAAAAAAATCGCTCAGGATGCGGACAACAAAGCCTGGATCAAACGAAACCATCATAAAAAAGCGGATTGGGTGAACCAGGTCGCTGAACAAATCCTGTCTGCTATAGAACAACAATTCAACTCACTGGAAACAAAACCAATGAGCCAGGAAGCCGTACGCCAAGCCAAGCTACGCCATTTGACCCAGGACCCGCGCCAGCAAGACGACGCCATTCCCGCGCACGTCATGGAACAGCCTATTCGTTGCCAGGGCGTCAAAGCAGAACAAAGCGCCCTGCCCTTTTTACTAAGATGGCTGAAAGACGATAAAGGCAGCACGATCTGCGCCATTTTCGGCGAGCTGGGCATGGGCAAAACCACCCTCAGCCAACGATTGACCCGCCACCTGTTGCAACATCAGGACGAGCCAGACCTCCCCTTTCCAGTCTATCTGGACTTACGTCACGTCAATAGCATGAATTGGGACTGGGCAGCGGGTGGCCTGCCCGAACTGGGCGACATGTTGGCGCATATTTTAACCAACGCCTACAATCTGCCGGTCGGCGCTCAGCACCCCACCGTCGAAGACATTCAATACCTGGCGCAACACCAAAAAGGGCTGGTGATCTTTGACGGCCTGGATGAAGTCATGAACCGCTTGACGCCGGATCAATGCAACCTGTTCATTCAACGCCTGTGGAGCATTCTGCCGCCAATCGCCTGGAAATCGGCTGACAACGACCACGCCAGGCCAAGACCGGACGGCTGTGGTCGCCTGCTGATGACCTGCCGCAGCCATTTCTTCCAAACCTTGCAAGACCAAATCAACGCCCTGTCCGGCCAACAACGCGAAATGGTCAAATCCCAGGATTATCTGTGGATCACTTTGTTACCCTTCGATGCCGAACAAATCGAAGGTTATTTCCAACAAGTCTTTCAGGATGATCCGGCGCAGGCTGTACGAATCATCAAAATGCTGGATGAAATTCACGATTTGCGCGAACTGTCCAGCCGACCCTACAACTTAAAACTGATCCAGAACCAGGTCGAACATCTGGAAGCCATCCAGAAAACCGGCAAAAAAATCAGCGTGGCCGACCTGTATGACAATATGGTTGATCAATGGACCCAAAGGGATAACCCCAAACATCGCCTGAAACGGGAACACAAACTGCTACTGATGGAACGTTTGGCCTACAAACTATGGGTTGAACAAATCAAATCGCTCGATTACCAGGCCATCGAAAATTGGTTAATTGACCAATTACTGGACGACAGGCGCTGGGAAATGCAATATCGGCACTTTATTGAGAAAGAAAGCGGTCTGGACATCCTGCAACAGGATCTACGCAATGCCACCTTTATCGTCCATGCCAACGATGATCACTTTCGTTTCGCCCATACCTCCATCATGGAATATTTCCTGGCGCGCGCGCTGCATCGCGCTCTGGTCAAGGCCCAACCCGACATCTGGGCTATCAAGCCGCCCAGTGCTGAAACGCTCAATTTTCTCGGTGAACTGATCGCCGCGCGCGATACGCAAGCCTGTTTGCAAACTCTGACGCTGATACGCAGCCAGTACCACCCACAAGCCAGTGAACTCACCCTGCACTATGCCCTGCATGCCTATCAACAAAATTACCCAGGCGCTGAGTTTCAAGGCTTTCAATTGCAAGGCGCCAATGTCAACGGATTAATCATTCAGGCGAAAAAAGGCGACACCCTCAACTGGCGCGGCGCGGATCTGAGTTTGTCAACCATGATTAATTGCCAATTCAAAAAGCTCGATTTCACTGGTGCCAGATTTCATCAAACCGACCTCAGTCGGTCACTGTTTGACCAATGCCGACTGGACCAAATCCAGGCTGATGAATCCAACCTGACGGGCGTCAAGCTCCACCATTGCAGTACTTTAGGTGCCGACTTTAGCCAAGCCAGGCTATACCATACACACTGGTCGCCACCACCAAACCAGACCGATTTACCCCAAGGTTTTGCAGACCACCAACTGCCTGATTTATTCACGCCAAATCAAATCATGATTAATAATTCACCCGCTCCTTGCTCAATAACGGGCCATGCTGGATGGGTTAGTGCCCTGACGGTCGATCCGCAGGGTCACTGGCTGGCATCGGGCGCGGATGATCAGACCGTCCGCTTGTGGGATCTCCAGTCCAGCCAGTGCCGCCATGTGCTGGAGGGCCATACTGGCTCGGTTAACGCCCTGATGGTGGATCCGCACGGCCAATGGTTGGCGTCGGCATCGGATGATCAGACCGTGCGCGTGTGGAATACCCAGTCCGGCCAATGCAACCAGGTATTGGCAAGTCATAACGACTCTGTTCTCGCCCTGGCGGTGGATCCACATGGCCAATGGCTCGCGTCGGGATCAAGTGATAAAACTGTGCACGTGTGGGATATCCAGTCCAGCCAGTGCCGCCATGTGCTGGAAGGGCACACTGGTCAAGTTCGTGCTTTAGCCGTTGATCCGCAAGGCCTGTGGCTGGCATCAGGATCAAGTGATCAAACCATACGCCTATGGGATGTCCAATCTGGCCAATGCCAACAAGTGCTAGAAGGGCACATTGGTCAAGTTCGTGCTTTAGCCGTTGATCCGCAAGGCCTGTGGTTAGCATCGGGGGGACATGATGAGACCGTGCGCGTGTGGGATATCCAGTCTGGCCAGTGCCGCCAGGTGCTGGAAGGCCATAACACCTCAGTCAACATCCTATCTGCTGCTCCACAAGGCCAATGGCTGGCGTCAGGAGGAGCTGATCAAACCGTATGCTTATGGGATATCCAATCCGGTCAATGCCGCCAAGTATTGGAAAGCCATACCTACCCAACCCTCATTCGGTGGTCAGCAATTGGAACAATTGATCAAATAGTACACTTATTCGACACACAATCCAGTCAGTGCCACTTAGTGTTAGAAAATCATATAGGCTCAGCTTCCATTCTGATGCTGGGTCCGCAGGGGCTGTGGGTAGCTTCCGGAATAGTTGAGCAGACAGTTCACTTATGGAATATCCAACCCGGCCAATGCCGCCAGGTACTTGAAGGTTATACTGGCCCAGTCAATGCCCTGGCGTCTGATCCGCAAGGACTATGGCTAATATCAGGAGGCAAAGACAAGATCGTGCGTTTATGGAACACTCAATCTGGACAGCTCCATCAAGTGTTAGAGGATCATACCGGTTCAGTTAACGCCCTGGCGGTGGATCCGCACGGCCAGTGGCTGGCATCAGGATCGAGTGACCGGACTGTGCGCTTGTGGAATGTCGAATCTGGCCAGTGCCACCAGGTGCTAGAGGGTCATACCAACTCAGTTAGCACTCTGGCGGTCGATCCGCACGGCCAATGGCTCGCGTCGGGATCGTTTGACCAGACCGTGCGCTTGTGGGATGTCGAATCCGGCCAGTGTCACCAAGTGCTAGCAGGCCATACCGACCGGGTTAACACCCTGGCGGTCGATCCACAAGGCCAGTGGTTAACGTCGGCAGGGTGGGATCAAACGGTGCGCTTGTGGGATATCCAATCCGGCCAGTGCCGCCAAGTGCTGGAAGGTCATACCGACTGGGTTAACGCCCTGGCGGTCGATCCACAAGGCCAATGGCTGGCGTCGGGGTCAAGTGATCAAACGGTGCGCGTGTGGGATGTCGAATCCGGCCAGTGCCGCCAAGTGCTGGAAGGGCACACTGGTCAAGTTCGTGCTTTAGCCGTTGATCCGCAAGGCCTGTGGCTGGCATCCGGGTCAGATGACAAAACCATCCGCTTCTGGGACATCCGCGATCTGAACCAAGTCTGCACCACTCATATGATTGAGCTGCTGCCTGAAGGCAATTGGGTCGTCTGGCAGGATCCGGACGGCCCGAACCGCCGCTGGATGCATTACAGTGAAGACGCCTGGCGTTGGTTGGGCTGGCATGCCCCCATGCCCGATTCCAACACATGGATGATGTATCCGATGGAAGCTTTTCAGCCACCGAGTTAAAGAAACACACCAGTCATTCCTGCGCAGGCGGGAATCACGCGTCACGCCTGCCTCACAAATCCACGACGTTATAATATATCGTCTTATGCTATTCTCCCGTTTCACCCGTCTTCCATCCAAGCGAAAATCCTTATGCCCCAAACCCGCAAACTCCCCGTCACCGTGCTGTCAGGCTTTCTTGGCGCAGGCAAAACCACAGTGCTCAGCCATATTCTGAATAACCGACAAGGTAAGAAAGTGGCGGTGATTGTGAATGATATGAGTGAAATCAACATTGATTCGGCAATTGTGCAAAGTGAAGTTTCGCTCAATCGCAGTGAAGAGAAGTTGGTGGAAATGAGTAATGGCTGCATTTGCTGCACCTTACGTGAAGACCTGTTGGAGGAAGTCAACAAGCTTGCGCAGGATGGGCGCTTCGATTATCTGGTGATTGAATCCACGGGCATTTCCGAGCCTTTACCAGTGGCCGAAACTTTCACTTTCGCGGATGAAAAGGGTGTTTCGTTATCTGACATCGCCGATCTGGATACGATGGTGACGGTGGTGGATGCGGTGAATTTCCTGAAGGATTACGAAGAAGCCCAATCCTTACAGGATACCGGTGAGTCTCTCGGCGAGGAAGATGAGCGCAGTGTGGCCGATTTATTGGTTGATCAAGTCGAATTCGCTGATGTCATCCTCATCAGCAAGATCGATTTAGTGGAAACAGCCGATATCGAACGCCTGACCGCCATCCTGAAAACACTCAATACGCACGCCAACATCATCCCGATCACGCAGGGACAAGTCGATATTGAGGCCGTACTCAACACCCACTTATTTGATTTCGAGCGTGCGCAGCAAGCACCAGGCTGGCTCAAGGAAATGCGCGGCGAGCATGTGCCCGAAACGGAGGAATACGGCATCAGCAGTTTCAGTTATGTCGCGCGGCGGCCTTTCCATCCAGAGAAGTTCCACCAGTTTCTGCACAGCACCGAAGATTACGGCAAGCTGATTCGTTCCAAAGGTTATTTCTGGTTGGCTTCGCGCCCTGAGTTTGCCGGTCAGTGGAGTCAGGCTGGCGGCATTGCGCACTACGGTTTCGCCGGCATGTTCTGGAAAGCCGTGCCGAAAGAAAACTGGCCGACCAATGAGGATTATCTCGCCTCCATCAAGGAACAGTGGGTGGAGCCTTTTGGCGATATGCGTCAGGAGTTGGTTTTTATCGGCCAGGGACTGGATCAGGAGGCCATCACCCAAGCTTTGAATGATTGCCTCTTGAGCGAGGAAGAGATGCTGCGCGGCAAAGCCTACTGGACGGCGTTGAACGATCCTTTTCCGGCCTGGGAGCAGAAAGCATGATTGAGGCAAACTCAATGCCACTCACCTGTCAACATCTGGCGCAAGGTGTGGAACCGACGATTTTCAGCGATATTTATCAAGAGGATATCCATATCGCCATTTGGCAGCGTGAGTTATCCGCCAGTCTGCAAGATTCGGTGAAAGATTTTTCAGCCTTAAATCCGACATTCCGCACTGAAAGGGTCGTCACCCCGCAAAATGCGCTTGCAAACCTGCGTGAATCGTTCGGCACTGATGAGCAAGCCGGATTGCGCGAGAATATCGCCGAACTGGTGGAGATGTTTTGCTATTTGTTTGAACTTAAACGCGCAGGCTTGCGCTTGAAAATTCTGGATCACGCCATGTGCCCGAAATTCCATGTGGATCGGATTCCTTGTCGTCTGGTCACCACCTATCAAGGCGTGGCAACAGAATGGCTGCCTCATGAGGTCGTGAATCGCACAAAACTGGGAGAAGGCGCTGACGGACAAGCTGACCATCAATCGGGTCTTTACCCACACCAACATGACATCCAGCAACTGAATTGCGGAGATGTCGCCTTGCTCAAAGGCATGCTTTGGCAAGGCAATGAAAATGCGGGGTTGGTTCATCGCTCGCCAAAAGTAGCCAATAAAGGGAATCGTTTGTTATTGACCTTGGATTTTATCGATTGACGGGGAAAGCGCGACTCTCGACTTCAGCGATGAAGGTCTCAGCAGCGCTGATAAGAATCTGGCTGGTCTGGGCATATTGTTTGGAAAACGGCGGCCAGTAATCCCCTAACCCGACCACATCATTGATCACCAGCACTTGGCCATCACAGGCTGAACCAGCGCCGATGCCAATGGTTGGGATACTTAACGCGCTTGAAATCTCGGACGCCAATGCGCCGGGCACATGCTCTATCACCAACATAAAAGCACCAGCAGATGCGATGGCTTTGGCATCCGCCATGACTTGAACCGCCTCAGCTTGCGTGCCGCCGACGCGTTTGAAATTTGCAGCCGTTTGCGGGGTTAAACCCGTGTGCCCGACAACAGCGATGTCACTCTCAACCAAGCACTGGATAACCTTGATTTTGGCCCCCTCAAGCTTCACGCTATCCGCTCCTGCGTCCAGCAGGCGCCTCGCATTAACCAGTGCGGTTTGCGGATCTTTATCCGCCTGATATGGCAAATCGCCGATAATATGTATTTCCGGCGCACCGCGACGCACAGCACCGACGTGGTAAACCATATGATCCATTGTGACATCGCGGGTTGAGTCAAAACCCATTTCAACCATGCCGACAGAATCACCGACCAGAATCACGCTAATACCCGCCTGTTGAACGGCTTTCGCAACAGGACACGTATAGGCGGTTAACATCGCGATAGGTTTCCCGCCCTTCTGCCCAATAAAATCTTGAGGCCTTAGTTTCAATGTTCGTCTCCAAAGCGACTTATCTCATCGAAAATTATTTTCTCAGATCCTGCGCCATTTTGCGTTGCAAAGAAATCAATCATCCGCTCCTGTTTCTTTAATGTATTCTCTTATCAGGGTGAGAATGATTCTGGAATCAGAGCGTATGGTGTGAGTATGAAAGTGACTGCTTGTTTGACGCTTTAGAGAAGAGTGATCGCAATTCTTATAACCACCAAAAGGTGAAGACATGAATATTAATCCTGAACTTGATCAACACGAAAAAACCCAAGCAGAAATCGCCAAGTTGATGGCTGAAACCGCCAAGCTTAACCGCGAAACTCTGCTGTACCCTATTGTCGTTACCGCAACCTTGACTTTGGCGCTGGTTGGCGTGGTTAAGCTGTTCCTCAGCTAAGCATAATATCCACCCGGTAAAAACCACACCACCGCAAAATTGATACCGCCAATAAAAAAGGCTTGGCAGCAAGCTGCCAAGCCTTGATTTAATTGGTGGGTCGTGGGCGATTCGAACGCCCGACCAATTGATTAAAAGTCAACTGCTCTACCAACTGAGCTAACGACCCGGATTTGATGAAACCTGCAATCTTGATCACCAAAGGAAGAGGTATGGATCATCAAAAATACAGGAAGCGCGTATTATACCTGACTGGCATTTGACTTCAAGCCTGTGTGCTGGTTCAGTACCTATGAGACAAATCAAGCAGCCTGGATGAGTTGTTGATA
>JAPQLC010000004.1 GCA_030826945.1 Candidatus Thiobius zoothamnicola | reverse complement strand
TCGTGAAGGTGGACGCACGGTGGGTGCTGGCGTTGTGGCTAAGATTATTGAGTAATCCTTGTTCGAGGTGAAGATTTTCACTTGTATTTCGGTGTTGCAGAGCAGCCCGAGCTTTGGGATTGTGATTTTTTGAGAACTAAATGATGACTAATCAGCGTATCCGTATCCGTCTGAAATCGTTTGATCATCGGTTGATTGATCAGTCAGCCGGTGAAATTGTTGACACCGCCAAGCGTACTGGGGCTCAGGTTCTAGGTCCGATTCCTTTGCCCACAAAGAAAGAACGTTTTACCGTGTTGATTTCTCCTCATGTGAATAAAGATGCGCGTGATCAGTATGAATTGCGCACGCATAAGCGTTTGATGGATATTGTCGATCCAACAGATAAAACTGTTGACGCGCTGATGAAACTTGATCTGGCGGCTGGCGTCGATGTTCAGATTAAGCTGAATTGATAAATGAGGGCTTGAGAAATGGCGATTGGAGTTGTGGGACGTAAAGCAGGTATGACGCGTATCTTCACTGATGATGGCGTGTCTGTGCCGGTTACCGTCATTGAAGTACAGCCTAACCGTGTGACTCAGGTGCGTACGGTTGAAAAAGAAGGTTATTCGGCTATCCAGGTGACCATAGGCGAAAAGAAAGCGTCACGTTTGAACCAGCCTGAGACGGGACATTTCGCTAAAGCTGGTGTCGAGGCAGGTCGAGGCCTTTGGGAATTCCGTCTGGATGATCATCAAGGCGATGCACCAGCCGTAGGGGCATCTGTTGATGTCGGTTTGTTCGAGATCGGACAAAAGATTGATGTACGTGGCATGAGCAAAGGTAAAGGTTTCCAAGGCGGGGTCAAGCGTCATAATTTCCGTACGCAAGATGCTTCTCATGGTAATTCGTTATCCCATCGGGCACCAGGTTCGATTGGTCAATGTCAGACGCCGGGTCGCGTTTTTAAAGGCAAAAAAATGGCCGGTCATATGGGGAGCGCCAAAGTTTGCACGCAAAATTTAGAAGTGGCGCGGATTGATGTTGAGCGTAATTTGTTGCTGGTGAAGGGCGCAGTTCCCGGCACGCGTGGTGGTGATGTGGTTATTACGCCGGCAATCAAGCTGAAGAATAAGAGGTAGGGCATGGAACTAACGATGCAAAGTGGCACCAATGTCCAGGTCGCCGACGCAGTATTTGCGGTTGATTATAAAGAATCGTTGATTCATCAGGTTGTGACGGCTTATATGAATGCCGCCCGGGCGGGTTCTAAGGCGCAAAAAAGTCGCTCAGCAGTGAGCGGTGGCGGTGCTAAGCCTTTTCGTCAAAAAGGCACTGGGCGGGCGCGTCAGGGAACTATTCGTAGTCCCATTATGCGTTCGGGCGGCGTGACGTTTGCGGCGGTTCCGCGTGATTATGCGCAAAAAGTTAATCGTAAAATGTATCGTGGCGCATTACGTTCTATTTTGTCTGAATTGGCGCGTCAGAACCGTTTAGTGGTGGTTGAAGATTTTATGTTGGATACGCCTAAGACCAAGCAGTTTCTGGCTAAGTTGGATGAAATGTCCATTGATCAGCGTGATGCTTTGATTGTAATGGAGCAGCCTGATGAGAATTTAATGCTTGCGAGCCGTAATTTGTATCATGTTGACGTGCGCTCCGTAGTGGAATTGGATCCGGTGAGTTTGATCGGATTTGGAAAAGTCGTGTTCACGCTTGCGGCGTTGAAAATATTGGAGGAGCGTCTGACATGAATAAAGCGCGATTGATGCAAGTGATCCTGGCGCCATTGATTTCTGAAAAAAGCAGCCTGATGGCTGATGCAGCAAATCAGTTTGCATTTAAAGTGGCGAAGGACTCGACGAAACCTGAGATTGCCGCAGCGGTTGAACTGTTGTTTGATGTCGAAGTTGAGAGAGTGCGAGTGCTGAATGTAAAAGGCAAAACGAAACGCTTCGGTCAGCGTGTAGGGCGTCGCTCCGATTGGAGGAAGGCTTATGTGCGTATTAAAGCGGGACAAGATATTAATTTTGCTGAAAGCGCATAACCAATAGGCAAATTGATCGGATAAGACTATGGCGATTGTTAAATCAAAACCGACTTCTCCAGGGCAGCGCCACGTTATTCGTGTTAAGCGCAATGAGTTGCATAAAGGCGGCCCATATCGTGCTCTGGTGGATAAAAAGCATAAAACAGGTGGCCGCAACAATTTAGGGCGCATCACTACGCGTCATAAAGGCGGGGGGCATAAGCAACGCTATCGCGTCATTGATTTTAAGCGTGATAAATTGGATATGTCGGCAGTTGTTGAACGTTTGGAGTATGATCCGAACCGCACGGCTAATATTGCATTAGTGAAATATGAAGATGGTGAGTGCCGTTATATTATCGCTCCGGCTGGATTGAAGGCAGGCGATAAGATCCAATCGGGTATTGAAGCTCCGATTGCAACCGGTAATTGTATGGCGTTGCGCAATATGCCTGTGGGCAGCTTGGTGCATTGTATTGAGCTGAAAATCGGTAAAGGCGCGCAAATGGCTCGCAGTGCCGGTGCATCGGCTCAATTGGTTGCGCGTGAAGGCGACTATGCGACTTTAAGGTTGCGTTCTGGTGAAATGCGTAAAATTCACTGTGATTGCCGGGCCACCTTGGGCGAAGTGAGTAATTCAGAACATAATCTACGTAAATTGGGTAAAGCAGGTGCTAAACGCTGGCAAGGCGTTCGTCCTACTGTACGGGGCGTGGCGATGAACCCGGTTGACCATCCTCATGGAGGTGGTGAAGGTCGTACCTCAGGTGGTCGCCATCCAGTCAGTCCTTGGGGGGTTCCGACCAAAGGCCATAAAACTCGATCTAACAAGCGTACCGATAAATTTATCGTGCGTGATCGCCGTCGCAAATAACCAGTGGAGTAATTAACGATGCCACGTTCTATTCGCAAAGGCCCGTTTATTGACCATCACCTGGTGAAAAAGGTAGAGGTGGCGCGGGCCAATAACGACCGTAAACCGATCAAAACCTGGTCGCGTCGTTCAATGATCAGTCCAGATATGGTTGGTCTGACTATTGCAGTTTATAACGGTAGACAACATGTGCCCGTTTTGATTAACGAGAATATGGTTGGTCATAAATTGGGCGAATTCGTATTAACCCGTAACTATCGCGGGCATGATGCGGATAAAAAGACGAAGAGGTAAGGGGAGCGATATGCAAGCCGTTGCGAAACTGCGCTTTGCGCGACTCTCGGCCCAAAAAGGCCGTTTAATTGCGGATCAGATTCGTGGTCTGCCTGTTGAGCAGGCGCTGAACGAATTGATGTTCAGTAAAAAAAAGGGCGCTCTTATTATAAAGAAAATATTGGATTCCGCCATTGCTAATGCGGAAAACAATGAAGGCCTGGATGTCGACGAATTGAAGGTGAAAACTATCTATGTAGATGAGGGGCCGTTAATGAAGCGTATGCGTGCACGCGCGAAAGGTCGGGGTACGCGTATTTTAAAGCGCACCAGTCATATCACCGTGACGGTGGCGGACGACTAAAGGCAGTATTATGGGGCAGAAAGTACATCCAAATGGCATTCGACTCGGCATTGTCTCTGATTGGACATCCAAGTGGTACGCCGATAGTAAAAATTATGCCAATCTGTTAAATACGGATCTTCAGGTGCGCGATTTCCTGCGCGAAAAACTGAAGCAGGCATCGGTCAGTCGTATTCAGATTGACCGTCCGGCAAAGAATGCACATATCACCATTCATACGGCACGTCCCGGTTTGGTGATTGGCAAGAAAGGTGAAGATATTGACGCCCTGCGTAAAGAAGTTTCAAAACGCATGGGAATTCCCGTTCATATCAGTATCGAAGAAATTCGTAAGCCAGAGCTTGATAGCCAATTGGTTTCGGAAAACATTGCTCAGCAACTCGAGCGCCGGATTATGTTCCGTCGCGCGATGAAGCGCGCTGTACAAAGTGCCATGCGTTTGGGCGCTGAAGGCGTCAAGGTGAATATCGCCGGACGTTTGAATGGTGCTGAAATTGCGCGTAGTGAATGGTACCGCGAGGGTCGTGTGCCTTTACATACTTTGCGCGCCGATATTGATTATGGGTTCGCCGAAGCGTTGACGACCTACGGTATTCTGGGCGTCAAAACCTGGATATTTAAAGGCGAAATTTACGGTGATCGTGACCAGCAGGCTGAGGAGATGCCAGCCAAGCATAAAAAAAGTAGAAATGCTGGGGAGCGGAGATAAGTTATGTTGCAGCCAAAGCGTACGAAATTTCGTAAACAGCATAAAGGCCGGAATCGTGGCTTGGCTTTGTCTGGCAACAAAGTCAGTTTTGGTGAGTTCGGTTTGAAATCGACCAGCCGCGGTCAATTAACCGCCCGTCAGATTGAGGCGGCTCGCCGAACCATTACGCGCACAGTGAAACGTGGCGGTAAGTTGTGGATTCGGGTGTTTCCGGATAAACCGATTACCAAGAAGCCTTTGGAAGTACGGATGGGTAAAGGTAAAGGGAACGTTGAGTATTGGGTCGCACAGATTCAGCCGGGTCGGATGCTTTATGAGATTGAAGGGGTATCTGAAGACTTAGCCCGTCAGGCTTTTGCTTTGGCGTCGGCTAAACTGCCTGTTCATACCACATTTGTTAAGCGGGTGATTCTGTAATGAACATAATAGAGCTACGCCAGCAATCTCGTACTGAATTACAGGAAACTTTGCTGGAGCTGCTAAAAGAGCAATTTAATTTGCGGATGCAGCGTGGAACTGGTCAACTGGGACGCCCTCATTTGATGAAAAATGTGCGTCGTAATATCGCCCGGGTTAAGACCATCATGAATGAAAAGCGTCGAATGGGTGAATCATGAGCGATCAGGCACAAACAGCGACTAACCGCACTTTGCAAGGGCGTGTCGTGAGCGACAAGATGGATAAAACTGTGACGGTGTTAATTGAACGCCGTGTCAAGCATCCCATTTACGGTAAGTTTGTGCGTCGCTCCACTAAAGTGCATGCGCATGATGAAGATAATAGTTGTCAAATCGGTGATGTGATTGTCGTGGAGCAATGTCGTCCATTGTCAAAAACCAAAAAATGGTCTTTTGTTAAATTGGTCGAGCGCCCCAGTTAATGATTGGCGATGTTGGCAGAGCTTGTTTTAGGTTGAAAACCTGCTCTTCTGTGTTTTTATGAAAATCGATTTTTTGTTGGGGTAGATTCATGATCCAGATGCAATCTGTGCTGGATGTCGCTGATAACAGTGGTGCAAAGCGTGTGCAATGCATCAAGGTATTGGGTGGCTCGCATCGTCGTTATGCTGGGATAGGTGACGTCATTAAAGTTTCGGTAAAAGATGCTATCCCGCGTGGCAAAGTTAAAAAAGGTGATGTTATGAATGCCGTGGTGGTACGTACCCGTAAAGGAGTGCGTCGCCCGGATGGTTCATTGATTCGTTTTGATGGCAATGCTGCCGTATTATTGAACAATGCGTTGGCGCCAATTGGCACACGTATTTTTGGCCCGGTGACTCGTGAATTACGTGGTGAGCGTTTCATGAAGATTATTTCGCTGGCCCCTGAAGTGCTATAAATTTAGAGAGTCTAACAAGATGGCCCGACGAATTCGTAAAGGCGATGATGTGATGGTGATCGCCGGTAAAGATAAAGGTAAGCGCGGTACTGTGCTAAGAGTGATGGGCGGCAGCGATCAGATCTTAGTGGAGAATATTAATATCGTTAAGAAGCATACCAAGCCTAATCCGAATAAAGGTGAACAGGGCGGTATTATTGATAAAGAAATGCCGTTACATATTTCAAATGTCGCATTGTATAACCCTGTGATGGATAAAGCGGATCGGGTTGGTTTTAAAGTCCTCGATGATGGGCGTAAAGTGCGCGTGTTCAAGTCGAATGGCGAAGTCGTGGATGTATGAGGCTAGATTGATGGCACGTTTACAAGGGCAATATAAAGCACAAGTGGTTCCCAAGTTGATTGAGCAATTTGGTTATAAAAGCGCCATGCAGGTGCCCCGTATAGAGAAAATCACCTTGAATATGGGGGTTGGGGAAGCCGTTGGTGATAAGAAGCATATGCAGCATGCTGTTGAAGATATGCAGAAAATCGCTGGTCAGAAGCCGATTGTGACTAAGGCGCGTAAGTCTGTTGCGGGCTTTAAAATCCGTGAAGGTTGGCCGATTGGTTGCAAGGTGACATTGCGCCGCGAGCGCATGTATGAATTTCTTGACCGTTTAATTAATGTGGCGATTCCGCGTATTCGGGATTTTCGTGGTTTGAACGCCAAATCATTTGATGGTCATGGGAATTATAGTATGGGCGTAAAAGAACAGATTATTTTCCCTGAAATTGAATATGATAAAATTGACGTTTTACGCGGTATGGATATTACGATCACCATGACAGCGAACACCGATGAAGAGGGCCGGGCCTTGCTGGCTGGTTTTAACTTTCCGTTTAAATGAAAGAGCGCGATTAATGGCGAAGAAAAGCATGAAGGTGCGCGAGGATAAGCGCGCTAAAAAGGTTGTCCAGTACGCCGTCAAGCGTGCTTCTTTGAAAGAAATTATCAATGACCGAAGCAAGTCGCCTGAGGAAGTTGATGATGCGGTTCTGGCGTTGCAAAAATTGCCTCGGGACGCCAGTCCTTGTCGGCGGCAGCGCCGTTGTCAAGTGTCAGGGCGTCCGCACGCGGTATATCGGAAATTTGGATTATGTCGCAACAAGTTACGGGAATCCATGATGCGTGGTGAAGTCCCTGGCTTGAAAAAGGCCAGCTGGTGAAAAGTGGTAAGTAAACTGGATTTACGCTGCTTTATCGATTTTTTCAACCTAAGATTTCTCATCGCCTGAAGTTGGCTCTTCTTGGTGATAGGTTGGTTAATCAGGGAAAACCTATTTCCTCTGAAACTTAATGAGGTATCGCACTGCAAGTCAGTGGCTGACCAATAGGAGACTCATAATGAGTATGTCAGATCCCATTGCGGATATGTTGACGCGTATTCGTAATGGCCATGCGGCATCTAAATCCTCTGTACGGATGCCAGCTTCTAAAAAGAAGTTCGCCATTGCTGAAGTACTGAAAAACGAAGGTTATATTACAGATTGTGTGATCCGTGATATTGATGGTAAATCAACATTGGAAATTGCTTTGAAGTATTTTCAAGGTCGGCCAGTTATTGAATTTATCAAGCGTGTCAGCCGCCCTGGTTTGCGTATTTATAAAGGTTGCGCTCAGTTGCCAAAAGTACGCGGCGGTTTGGGCATTGTTATTGTTTCTACTTCGCAAGGTGTGATGACAGATCGCGAGGCCCGTAAATTGGGGCATGGTGGTGAAGTTGTCGCTTATGTTGCTTGATTGGAGGGGCGGATGTCTCGTGTAGCAAAAGCTTCGATTCCACTTGCTTCGAATTTGGATGTTAAGGTTGAAGGTCAGCATGTCACCGTGAAAGGTGCTAAAGGCATGACTGAAATGGACGTACATCATGATGTCGTTGTGCAGGTGGAAAATGGTTCTCTGAATGTCAAGCCAGTGAATGAGTCGGGTTCCGGTTGGTCAATGGCTGGTACCATGCGAGCGCTGTTAAATAATATGGTGGTCGGTGCCAGCGTTGGATTCGAGAAGAAATTGCAATTAGTTGGAGTGGGTTATCGCGCCCAAAGCAAGGGTAAGGTATTGAATCTTAATTTAGGGTTCTCTCATCCGGTTGATTATCCAATTCCAGAAGGTATTGGGATTGACACACCTTCGCAAACCGAAATTATTGTTTCCGGCTGTGATAAACAACGGGTTGGGCAGGTTGCTGCTGAAATCCGTAGTTTCCGTCCGCCTGAGCCTTATAAGGGCAAAGGCGTTCGTTATGCAGATGAGCATGTTATTCGTAAAGAAGCGAAGAAGAAATAAGGTGAATGGCGATGGATAAGAAAAGATCTCGTATACGCCGGGCTGCTCGTGCGCGCGCGAAAATTCGTGAATTGGGGATGCACCGCCTTACCGTACACCGTACGCCTCGTCACATTTATGCTCAGGTTATCACCTCGGCGGATAATCAAGTTGTAACTGCAGCTTCTACTGTCGAAAAAATATTGTCGGCAGATATTGATGGCTATACCGGTAATATTACGGCAGCGGCTGTTATTGGCAAAGCGATCGCTGAACGGGCGAAAGCCAAGGGCATTGAGCGTGTTGCCTTTGATCGATCAGGTTTTCGCTATCATGGTCGAGTGAAGGCGTTGGCTGATGCAGCTCGCGAAGCCGGGCTTGAGTTTTAAAGAGATTTAAGATTATGGCAAATTATGAAACCAAGCCGTCTGGTGATGATCTGATTGAGAAATTGATTGGCGTCAACCGGGTTGCGAAAGTTGTTAAGGGTGGCCGCGTGTTTGGCTTCGCTGCTTTAGTCGTTGTCGGTGATGGCGATGGTCGGATAGGGTTTGGCACAGGCAAATCCAAAGAAGTGCCGATTGCTATTCAAAAAGCAATGGAGACGGCGCGCCGTAATATGGTTGCTGTCAAACTCAAAGAAGGGACTTTGCAATATCCGCTGATTGGTCGTCATGGTGCAGCGCGCGTCTATATGCAACCTGCATCGGAAGGTACAGGTATTATTGCTGGTGGCGCAATGCGCGCTGTTTTGGAAGCGGTTGGTGTCCATAATGTTTTAGCCAAATGTATTGGTACTAATAATCCAATTAATGTGGTACGCGCCACAATGAACGGTCTGCAAAGCATGGTGGATGCTGAGTATGTTGCGGCTAAACGCGGCAAAACTCTCGAAGAGATTTTGGGGTGATCGCTGTGGATAAAAAAATGATGAAAGTCAAATTAATGCGCAGTATGCATGGCCGTGCTAAAGGGCATAAGGAATGTGTTATGGGACTTGGTTTACGGCGTGTTCATCATATCGTTGAGGTAGAAGACACTCCATCTACCCGAGGTATGGTGAATAAGGTCTCGTACATGGTTGATGTTGTCGAAGAGGTGTGAAATGCGTCTAAATATGCTTAAGCCTGGTGACGGCAGCAAATGTTCGCGTAAGCGCGTTGGTCGTGGTATTGGCAGCGGTTTGGGTAAAACCTGTGGTCGCGGTCATAAGGGGCAAAAATCACGTTCCGGAGGAAAGGTCGCTATCGGCTTTGAAGGTGGCCAAATGCCTTTGCAGCGTCGTCTGCCTAAAGTTGGTTTTCGTTCTCGCATGGCACGTATTACGGCTGAAGTGCGTTTGAACGAGATTACTAAAGTGGTTGGTGATGAGGTGACTCTTTCGGCTTTACATGTTGCTGGCGTGCTACCACGCAATATCCAACGCGCAAAGATAATTTTATCGGGTCAAATAGATCGTGCGGTTACTGTTCGTGGATTGCGAGTCACTAAAGGCGCGCGTGAGGCGATTGAGTCAGTCGGCGGTAAAGTGGAAAACTAAGCTATTGGTTTCTAATAGGTTTCTGCTATGGCGTTAAATCCTGGTTCGGTTTCTATGGGGCAGTTGTCAGAGCTGCGCCGTCGCCTTTTATTTGTTTTGGCGGCATTGATCGTTTATCGAATTGGTACTTTTATTCCTGTGCCTGGCGTAAATCCAGAAGCGCTTGCGGCGTTGTTTGAGCAACAGCAGGGCACGATTCTGGATATGTTTAACATGTTCTCAGGCGGGGCTTTGAGTCGGGCCAGTTTGTTTGCGTTAGGCATCATGCCGTATATATCGGCTTCCATCATTGTGCAGCTAATGAGCGCAGTGATTCCTAAGCTCGAACAGTTAAAGAAGGAAGGGGAGGCTGGTCGGCGTAAGATTACTCAGTATACGCGATACGGTACTTTGGGTTTGGCGACCTTTCAGGCTTTAGGTATTTCGATTGCGTTGCAAGGCGGCCAGTTCGGTCAGGGACTTGTGGTGCAAAGCGGTCCTGGTTTTGTTTTTACGGCTGCTGTCTCATTAGTGACGGGTACGATGTTTTTAATGTGGCTGGGCGAACAGATCACTGAACGTGGCTTAGGTAATGGTATTTCTTTAATTATCTTTGCAGGTATCATTGCTGGCTTGCCTGCCGCTTTCGGCGGCGTGGCTGAGTTAGTGAGCAATGGTGAGATGAGTGCTTTATTCGCCTTGTTGTTGTTTGTGATTGCTATTGCTGTGACAGGATTCGTCGTATTTGTTGAACGGGGGCAAAGGCGTATTACAGTGAATTACGCCAAGCGTCAGCAGGGGCGCAAAATGTATGCTGCTCAAACGAGTCATTTACCGTTGAAATTGAATATGGCGGGTGTTATTCCGCCGATCTTTGCGTCAAGTATCATTCTTTTTCCAACGACTTTGACCCAGTGGGCGGGTAGTACGGAAGATATGCGTTGGTTGCAGGATTTGATCGCTAAAATTTCGCCGGGCGAACCCATCTATATTTTGTTATACGCTGCGGCAATTATCTTTTTCTGTTTCTTTTATACGGCTTTGGTCTTTAATTCAAAAGATACAGCGGATAATTTGAAACGTTCCGGGGCTTTTATTCCAGGGATCCGCCCAGGTGATCAAACCGCGAAATATATTGATGAAGTGATGTCGCGCCTCACTTTGGTTGGTGCCTTGTATATCACGGCAGTTTGTTTGTTACCGGAATTTTTAATTGTTGGCTGGAATGTCCCTTTTTATTTTGGCGGCACGTCATTATTGATTGTTGTTGTGGTTGTTATGGACTTTATGTCGCAAGTGCAGGCTCATGTTATGTCGCACCAATATGAAGGCTTAATGAAAAAGGCTAACCTGAAGAATGTTAATGGCGCAGGTCGCTTGCGCTAGCGTGGGAGTATTTGGAGATGAAAGTTAGAGCTTCTGTAAAGCGGATGTGTCGTAATTGTAAAATTATTAAGCGCCACGGCGTTGTTCGCGTTATTTGTTCCGATCCGCGTCATAAGCAACGTCAGGGTTGATTTTTCTTGAGGAAATTTATTTCTCATGCTACAATTTAAAGATTTTTCGGTCGTTGAATCGATTGTTGGGGGTTTAGATGGCACGTATTGCCGGCGTTAATATACCGGATCGTAAACATGCTGTGATTGCTTTGCAGGCGATTTACGGTATTGGGCCTACCCGCTCAGCTAAAATTTGCGAGGCTGCGGGCGTTGCGCCAGACACTAAAGTGATGCAGTTGAGTGAAGAGGCCTTGGAGCGGTTGCGCACGGAAGTTGGCAAGTTTACTGTTGAAGGTGATCTGCGTCGTGAAGTTTCGATGAATATCAAGCGCCTGATGGATTTGGGCGCTAATCGTGGTATTCGCCATCGTCGAGGATTGCCGGTGCGTGGTCAACGTACTAAAACCAACGCCAGAACGCGTAAGGGTCCACGACGGCCCATTAAGAAGTAATTATTGAGTTAGGATCAGGTATATGACCAAAGCGACCGCTCGTAAAAAAGTTAAAAAAGTGATTGCTGATGGCGTGGCGCATATCCACGCTTCATTTAACAATACAATAGTGATGATAACTGACCGCCAGGGTAATGCGCTTTGCTGGGCGACGGCGGGAGGATCTGGTTTCCGTGGCTCACGTAAAAGCACACCTTTCGCAGCCCAAGTGGCGGCAAGCCGGGTGAGTGAAAAAGCCAAGGAATATGGGTTGAAAAATCTTGATGTTAATATCAAGGGTCCTGGCCCTGGTCGTGAATCTGCCGTGCGCGCGTTGCATTCCGCTGGATTTAAGATCACCAGCATCGTCGATACGACGCCGATTCCGCATAATGGTTGTCGTCCGCCTAAAAAACGGCGCGTTTGAAGTCGCATTTTTATAGAGTTGAATTATGGCACGTTATCTTGGTCCAAAATGTAAGTTGATGCGTCGTGAAGGCACGGATTTGTTTCTTAAAAGTCGTGTGCGCTCACTGGATTCCAAATGTAATCTTGAGAAGGTTCCCGGTCAGCAAGGTGATCGTCGGTTGCGTTTGTCTGATTATGGTGTGCAGTTGCGCGAGAAGCAGAAAGTGCGTCGTTTGTACGGTGTCTTAGAAAAGCAGTTTCGCAACTATTATGAAAAGGCTGACCGCATTAAAGGCCCGACTGGTGAGAATCTATTACGTCTTCTGGAGAGTCGGTTAGATAATGTCGTGTACCGGATGGGATTTGGTTCCACGCGTTCTGAAGCGCGGCAGTTGGTGAGTCATAAGGCAATTGAAGTGAATGGAACATTAGTGAATATTGCGTCCTATTCCGTCAAGCCGGAAGATCAGATTAAAGTTGTGGAAAAAGCCAAGAAGCAGGAACGCGTTAAAAATGCGTTGGCTTTGGCTGAGCAATATGGTTTTGCTGATTGGGTGGAAATGGACGTGAATGCGATGCAAGGCATATTCAAGCGTTATCCTGATCGCGCCGAGTTGCCTGCTGAAATTAATGAACAATTAATTGTTGAATTGTATTCGAAGTAATACTAAAGCCGCCCATCTGGGATTTTCAGGCTGCAAATTGTTTCATTTGCAGGTCTAACGTGTATTTTCTGAATAATTCAGAGTCAATAGAGAGAGTTGTCCATGACGGGTTCCGTCAACGAATTCCTTAAACCACGAATCGTTAATGTTGAATCGCTTAGCGACTGTCGGTCTAAAATTTCCCTTGAACCGCTTGAGCGTGGCTTTGGGTATACGTTAGGCAATGCATTGCGTCGTATTTTATTGTCATCCATGACCGGGTGTGCTCCTGTTCAAGTGCAGATTGATGGTGTTTTGCATGAATACAGTGCTATTGAAGGGGTGCAGGAGGATGTTTTGGAGATCCTTCTCAATTTGAAGGATATTGCGGTGGATATGGAAGGCCGGGATGAAGCAATGGTGTCTTTGAATGTGCAGGGGCCAGCGACCGTCGTTGCTTCTGATATTCAGCTATCCCACGGAATGACATTGGCGAATCCAGATCATGTCATAGCGCATTTGACGGATAAAGGCCGCTTGAATATGGCAATCAAGATTTGTCGTGGGCGGGGTTATGAGCCTGCGACGGATCGTGAAAGTGTGGCGGGTGAAGATCGGCCGATCGGCCATTTGCAATTGGATGCGACTTTCAGTCCAGTACGCCGTGTAGCCTATGCCGTTGAAGCGGCTCGGGTGGAGCAGCGTACGGATTTGGATCGTTTGGTGATTGATTTGGAAACAGATGGCACTATTGATCCAGAAGATTCAATTCGTCGAGCTGCGACTATTTTACAGGATCAATTGAGCTTTTTTGTGCATCTTGATGAAACAACGGTGGCTGAATCGGAACAAGAAGTGCAAGAGCCGACAGTTGATCCCATTCTATTGCGTCCGGTTGATGATTTGGAGTTAACTGTCCGTTCGGCTAATTGTTTGAAAGCAGAAAATATTTTCTTAATCGGCGATTTAATTCAGCGGACTGAAGTTGAATTGTTAAAAACACCAAACCTGGGTAAAAAGTCGTTGACTGAAATAAAAGATGTGTTAGCGACTCGCGGTTTGTCCCTCGGCGTGCGCCTCGAAAATTGGCCGCCAGAGAATCTGGATGAATTGATGGCGCATTAATTAAGTCAGGGATTTCAGAGTTATTTTCAGTGTAACTATTCAGTTCACTGCTGCCAGGCCCGGTTTTCGTGTTGAAAGCGCTCATTTACGCCCAGTAAGCTGCGCTTTTTCTTGGACTCTGGCCAGGGAGAGGGAATCTGAACAGTTATTGTCTGTTTTCAGTGGTATGCTGAATAGCTATGTTTCAGTTTTAGATTAAAGAGTAATAGTATGCGTCACCGTAAGTCTGGGCGGCAATTGAACCGTAATAGCTCTCATCGAAAAGCCATGTTCCGTAATATGGCCGGTTCTTTGATTGAGCATGAGTTAATTAAGACCACTTTGCCAAAGGCTAAGGAATTGCGCCGAGTCGCGGAGCCTTTGATTACCATGGCGAAAGAAGATAATGTTGCGAAGCGTCGTCTTGCCTTTGCCCGTCTGCGTGATCAAGCTGTCGTGGCCAAACTTTTTAATGAATTAGGGCCACGCTATAAAGAACGCCCTGGCGGTTATCTGCGTATTTTAAAGTGTGGGTTCAGGCCCGGCGATAAAGCACCCATGGCTTTTGTTGAATTGGTTGATCGTCCGGTCATGCAAGATGAAGATGGCGATAACGGAGATGTTGCTGAAACAGTGTAAATCCCGCTCGTATTTTCAATTGCTGACAATTGTAAAAGTCCCTTAAACAGGGGCTTTTTTGTGTCTGACAGATAGATGCTCCTCAGAGTGATGTGAATCAATTTCGTATTCTGCTATCCTCTGGAAGGATACGCTGCTTTCTAAAGGGCGTATTTTGGTCAAATTACGCTTATGAAAATTCGCTTTGGGTTGGTCATCTGAGTCAGTGCTTTTCTGATGCTACTGTATTCAGGTGTTTTTCTGGAGATTGCGGGTTCCATGGAAAATCGATCCGGTTATTTGCATAGGGTATGATTCAATACGTGGTCGTGCGTACTGATTTGAAAATATTTTATCGATATTGCATGCACTTCTGGGAAGTGGTTAAGGAGAGGCTATGTTGCTGCAATTTTTTGATCTGGTTTTACAACGTCGCTGGTTGGTTGTATTAATCAGTATTTTACTTGTTGTATTGACAGCCTCAGGAACTAGGTTCCTGACTTTTAGTAATGATTATCGAATGTTCTTTAGTGAGGATAATCCTCAACTGCAAGCATTTGAAGCATTACAGAATACTTATAATAAAACCGACAACGTATTGTTTGTGTTGACGCCGCCTGATGGTGATGTGTTTAATCGGGAAACTTTGTCCACCGTAGAATGGTTGACGGAGCAGGCTTGGCGAATACCTTATAGCTTACGCGTCGATTCCATCTCCAATTTCCAATATACAAGCGCAGATGGCGATGACCTTCTGGTGCGCGATTTACTTGAGGATGCGGATCAATTCACGGATGCCCAACTTGCTGAAGCGCGACGGATTGCGACGAATGAGCCATTGCTTGTGAATCGCCTGATTTCTCCAAGTGGTGATGTTACTGGCGTGAATGTCACGATTCAGTTGCCGGGGAAATCGCTGACTGAAGTACCTGAAGTTGCGGCCTTCGTCCGTAATCTCGCCGCCGAAGTTATGGAGCGCACAGACATTGATGTGCGTTTGACTGGTGTCGTGATGATGAATAACGCTTTCCCGGAAGAATCCAAGAAAGATATGTCAACGCTCTATCCGTTGATGTTCGTTCTTATTCTCATCATCGTTGGTGTGATGCTGCGCAGTTTCAGCGCGACTATCGTCACTGCCCTTATGATTTTTTTGACGATATTGATCACGGTCGGCTTGTCTGGCTGGGCGGGGATTAAAATCACTCCGCCGACAACCAGCGTGCCGGTTATGGTCATGACTTTAGCAGTGGCGGATAGCGTACACATATTGGTGAACTTTTTTCACTATATGACGCAAGGCAAAAGTCAATATGAAGCGATGTTTGAGAGCCTGCGGATTAATTTTACGCCGATACTGTTGACCACGATGACAACTGCCATTGGTTTCCTGAGCCTGAATTTTAGCGATGCACCGCCTTTCCGTGATTTAGGTAACATGGCGGCTGTTGGTGTCGTTATCGCTTTTATACTGAGTATGACTTTATTACCCGCCGTGGTTATGTTGTTGCCGATCAAACCCAGAAAGACTGCGGCGATTGGCGAAGTCACCATGCAGCGTTTTGCTGAGTTTGTGGTGAGACGGCGTAATCTTTTGATGTGGGGCATGGCGGGCTTTATTTTGTTGTTATTGGCCCAATTGCCGCGTAATGAGTTAAATGATGTATTCGTTAAGTATTTTGATGAAAGCATTACATTCCGCGCTGACACGGATTATGCTGGTGAAAGATTGACCGGTATTTATTTGCTGGAATATTCATTGCCTGCCCCGGCTGAAGGTTCAGTGACAGATCCTGAATTTTTACAGCATGTAGAGAACTTTGCGAATTGGTACCGCGAGCAGCCTGGAGTGATGCATGTCAATGTGATCACCGATGTCATGAAGCGGTTGAATAAGAATTTACACGCTGATGATCCGGCTTGGTATCGTTTGCCTGAGGACAAGGAATTAGCCGCGCAGTATTTATTGCTGTACGAGTTTTCATTGCCGTTTGGCTTGGACCTGAATAATCAGATCGATATTAAAAAATCCGCTACCCGGATGATGGTGACGATGCAGAGCGTTTCCACTGAAGAGCTATTGGCTTTGGAAAGAAGCGTTCAAGATTGGTTGGGGCAGCATGTGCCGGAGTACATGCAAACCTCGGGCACTGGGTCAACCATTATGTTCGCCAACATCGGCCACCGGAATATTCGCTCGATGTTGCAAGGGACGACGGTGGCGTTGATTCTGATTTCGGCGATCCTGATTATCGCTTTGCGCTCTTTGCGTATTGGTGTCATCAGCATTGTGCCGAATCTCGTGCCTATTGGCATGGCTTTTGGCTTATGGGGCATTTTTGTTGGCGAAGTCGGTCTCGCGTTATCGGTTGTTAGTGGTATGACGCTGGGCATTGTGGTGGATGACACGGTGCACTTCCTCAGTAAATATCTACGTGCAAGGCGCGAGCAGGGCCTAAGCCCGGAAGATGCGGTGAGGTATGCCTTCTCAACGGTTGGTACGGCTCTCTGGGTGACTTCTTTGGTTTTGGTCTGTGGTTTCGGCATACTCGCGCTGTCAAACTTTGAGCTGAATTCAGGCATGGGCTTGTTGACCGCGATTACCATTGCCTTTGCGTTAGTCGCCGACTTTTTGTTTTTACCAACTTTATTAATGAAATATGGAGTATCCAAGCATGATTAAACGGGACTTAATGGCTGCTTTATGGTTGGTTTTTTTAGGCAGTCTTTTGGGGATGACGCAGGCTACGGCGCAAACGCCGGAAGCAAGAGGCCTTGAAATTGCTCAGGAAGTGAATCATCGAGATACCGGTTTTGGTGATTATCAGGTTGACATGGAGATGTTGTTGCGCAATCAACATGGCGATGAGAGTTTGCGTTATATGCGCAGCCGTGTGATGGAAGTGAGTGGCGACGGCGATAAATCCATGATTATTTTTGATCGTCCACGCGATGTGAAGGGGACGGCTTTATTGACTTATACCCATAAGAGCGAGCCGGATGATCAGTGGTTGTATTTGCCGGCGTTGAAACGTGTCAAGCGGATTGCATCAAGGAATAAATCGGGTCCATTTATGGGTAGTGAATTTGCCTATGAAGATTTGACCTCGCAGGAAGTCGAAAAATACACCTATCGTTTTCTGCAGGAAACCGAGCTGAATGGCCAGCCCATGTTTTTGATTGAGCGCTATCCGGTGGATGAGAACTCAGGGTATAAAAAGCAGCAGGTTTGGATCAATCAGGTTGAGTATCGCGCTGAGAAAATAGACTTTTATGACCGTAAGGAAAGTCTCTTAAAAACTTTGGTGTTTCAGGATTATCACCAATATCTTGGTCAATACTGGCGTTCCGGTGAGATGGTGATGCAAAACCATCAAACGGGCAAATCAACGGTGCTGACCTGGAAGAATTTCCAGTTTCGTAATGGTTTCACCGAGTCTGACTTTAAGAAGAATGCGTTAAAACGCGCCAAATAACGTGATGGATAAACAGCTTGCCGCGATATTACTCATAGCTTGTTTGCTGTTCCCGGTTGGCGTCGCATTTGCCGAATGGAGTGCTGAATTCTCCCTGGAAGGGCGGTGGCATACGGAAGAGGCGGTGGATCCTCAACAGCATAGCGGCGGTTTGTCGTTGAGTGGATTGGCTGAATATTACGCCAGTTGGGATGGCGGTGACCAGCAGTTGGTGTTTAAACCCTTTTTCCGAACCAGCGAGTACCATGATGGTCGCGCGCATGTGGATATCCGTGAACTTTATTGGCTGATGTCGGGTGATGATTGGGAACTTCGGGTCGGCGTTGATAAAGTTTTCTGGGGGGTGACTGAGGCTTATCATTTAGTGGATGTCATCAACCAAGCCGACTTGCTGGAGAACCCGGATGGAGAGCAAAAACTGGGTCAACCAATGATCAAGTATTCTCACGAGGGCGAGGTCGGTGTCTTGGATGCCTATCTGCTGCTGGGTTTTCGTGAGCGCGCTTTCCCTAACGAAAAGGGGCGTTTACGTACCCACCCAATGGTTGATGTGAATAATGCGCAATATGAGACCCATAAAGATTATCCTGGATTCGCCGCACGCTGGTCGGGTAGTCTGGATGACTGGGATCTGGGTCTGGCTTATTTTCATGGCATCTCCAGAGAGCCTCGGTTCGAGCTAAGCCTGGCGGAAGGTGTGCCAGTTTTGACGCCGCATTATGATGTGATTGATCAAGTCAGTCTGGATGTTCAACTCGTTGATGATGATTGGTTGTGGAAGTTTGAGACGCTGTACCGAAGCGGCTCAGCGAATTCCTATGCGGCGGCGACAGGTGGGTTTGAATATACTTTTGTCGGTATTGCCGATACCGATATGGACTTAGGGGTGTTGCTTGAGTTGATCTATGATGACAGGGCTGAACTTGCTGCAACGCCATTTAACCGTGATGTGTTTATCGGCTTGCGCTGGGTCGGTAATGATGTCGCCGGTACGGAAGTACTGGCCGGTTTATTGTACGACCAGCAAAATCATAGCCGTTTCCTTGGTGTGGAAGCCAGCCGCCGCTTGGTGAATGATTGGAAGTTTGAGTTTCAGTTAAGGAGGTGGTTGGGCATAGCACTTGATGACCCGACTTATGCCTATCGCCAGGATGATTATTTTGAGGCTAAACTGATCAAGTATTTGTAATGTCAGCTAAGTGTCGTCATGTGTGAGTGGGCGCGCTGTTTGACGGCACTTGGCTAGTCATCATTTAACCATTGCGCGGCTTGCTTGGCGAAGTAAGTGAGTATGCCGTCTGCGCCAGCGCGTTTGATGCAGAGTAGCGATTCTAATGCAATGGCCTTCTCATCCAGCCAGCCATTTTGCGCGGCGGCTTTGTGCATGGCGTATTCGCCACTCACCTGGTAGACGAATGTCGGTGCGCCGAATTGTTGTTTAACGCGCTGCACAATATCCAGGTAAGGCCCCCCAGGCTTGATCATGACCATATCAGCGCCTTCATTCAGATCCAGAGCGACTTCGCGTAATGCTTCATTGGTGTTGGCGGGATCTTGTTGGTAAGTGGCTTTATTGCCTTTTCCCAAATTGGCGGCGGAGCCAACGGCGTCCCGGAATGGGCCGTAATAAGACGATGCGTATTTAGCAGAGTAAGCCAGAATACGGGTGTGAATATGCTGGGTCGTTTCTAATGCTTGACGAATTTCACCAATACGGCCATCCATCATATCGGATGGTGCGACAATATCAGCGCCAGCTTCCGCGTGGGATATGGCTTGTTTGATGAGCACTTCCACGGTTTCATCATTCAATACGTAGCCTTGTTGATCAATCAGGCCATCCTGGCCATGTGTGGTGAACGGATCCAACGCGACGTCCGTCATAACCCCAAGTTCCGGCACCGCGCCTTTCAGCGCGGTCACGGCGCGTTGCGCCAAACCATTTGGGTTGTAAGCTTCGGCGGCGTCAGCGCTTTTCACTTCCGCTGGCGTCACTGGAAAAATAGCGATCGCCGGTATGCCAAGATGATGGAGTTGCTTGGCTTCGGTGAGTAGATGGTCAATCGTCAGGCGTTCAATGCCCGGCATAGACGGGATAGATTCCCGTCGCTGCGCGCCCTCCAACACAAATACGGGGTAGATGAGATCCGCTGGTGTGAGAAGGGTTTCACGCATCAGGCGGCGCGAGAACTCATCGCGCCGCATCCGCCGCATCCGGTTCAGCGGGTAATTGGCGCTGATTGCTGTATCCATCAGGTTTCTGCCTCCGCCGGGGTTTTCGCCTTGATGGATAAGGCGTGTAATTCGTCGCTGGCGATTTCCTTATTGACTGTCTCCAACACCATGCGATGGCGCTGAATGCGGGATTGATGTTCAAAATCCGGGCTGATCACCAAGGCGTCAAAATGCCGTCCATCCCCCGTTACGGTGACTGTTGCATTGGGCAGGCCGGCTTTGATCAGGCTTTCTATTTTCGCAATTTCCATGGTTATAGCTCACGCGTTGCAGTGAATTGTATGTCGGGCCAGCGTTCTTCGGTCAATGACAGGTTAACCCGGCTGGGCGCAAGATAAACCAGTTGGCCATCGCCATCTTCCGCCAGGTTGTCGTGGTTTTTTTCCCGGAAACGCTTGAGTTCTTTGGCATCGCTGCCCTTGATCCAGCGTGCCATTTTGACTTGGGTGGATTCTACAATAGCTTCGACTCCGTATTCGCCTTGCAAACGGTGTGCGGCGACTTCGAATTGTAGAACACCAACGGCACCAAGGATCACATCATTATTGCGCAAAGGTCGGAAAACCTGGGTGGCACCTTCTTCACAAAGTTGGGTGATGCCTTTGTGCAATTGCTTCAGTTTAAGCGGATCCCGCAGCACCACGCGGCGGAATAACTCCGGAGCGAAGTAGGGGATGCCGGTGTATTTCAGTGATTCACCCTCGGTGAAAGTATCGCCAATCTGGATGGTGCCATGGTTATGTAAACCAATGATGTCGCCAGGATAGGCGGTTTCCAATGTTTTTCGGGCGTCCGCCTGGAATGTGATGGCGTTGCTGATGGTGGTGGTTTTACCTGTGCGCACATGCTTCATTTTCATTCCCTGGCGGTAGCTGCCGGAACAAATGCGCATGAAAGCGATGCGGTCACGGTGTGCCGGATCCATGTTGGCTTGTATTTTGAAAACGAATCCGCTGAACTGTTTTTCATCGGGGGAGATTTCCCGTTCGACGGTCTGGCGTTGTTTGGGCGGCGGCGCATAGTCGGCAAAGGCGTCCAGCAATTCTTCAACGCCAAAATTGTTGATGGCTGAGCCGAAGAATACCGGGGTCATTTCGCCGCGCCGGTAGGCGTCTAGATCCAGTTTATGGCTGGCACCACGGACTAATTCGACTTCTTCACGGAGTTCATCTGCCATATCACCAATGGCATCGTTCAGTTGGGGGTTGTTCAAACCCTGGATTTTCTCGCTGTGTTGAATTTTACCGCCGTGCTCCGGGTCATATAAGTGAATGGTTTCGTTGCGTAAGTCAATAACGCCTTTCAGGCGTTTGCCCATGCCGATTGGCCAAGTGATCGGCGCGCAGCGGATTTTCAGGATTGATTCAACTTCGTCTAATAGTTCAATGGGATCGCGTCCCTCACGGTCCAGCTTATTGATAAAGGTCAGGATTGGGGTATCGCGCAGCCGACATACTTCCATCAGTTTGATGGTTCTGTCCTCAACGCCTTTCGCCACATCAATCACCATTAATGCGGAATCGACGGCTGTCAAAGTGCGGTAGGTATCCTCGGAGAAGTCTTCGTGGCCTGGTGTATCGAGCAGGTTGATGACTCGCGCTTTATAGTCGAATTGCATCACGGAAGAGGTGACTGATATGCCACGTTGCTTTTCCAACTCCATCCAGTCAGAAGTCGCGTGACGCGAGGCTTTGCGTCCTTTCACCGTACCCGCTAACTGAATTGCGCCGCTAAATAACAACAACTTTTCCGTTAGCGTCGTTTTACCTGCGTCAGGGTGTGAAATGATGGCAAAAGTGCGGCGTTTATCAGATTCGCTCAGCGTTTCGGTCATTGCAGTGTGGGCTGACAAAAGCGGCGATTATAACGGATCCCATCTCGAGTTTTTAGCGGCTGGATTTCATCATCAAGATTGAGTGGCACGCGGCGCTACTTTTCGCTTTGTTTGGTACCTGTCTGAGCGAATTTTAACCGTTGGTTAAATAACTGCATCATCAATTCGATATTTCTGATATTGGGGTAATTGGGTCGCACGATAAAGGCAATTTCACGGTGCGGCCCAGGTTCGGCCAGGGCCACTTTGGCCACTTGGGGGTTGTTATCCACCAATTGGGATAAAGCCATGGCCGGTGCCAAGGTGGTGCCCATGCCACTTGCCACCAGTTGCACCAGAGTGCTTAAGCTGGTCGCACTGAAATTCGTTGCTGCGATGCCGGATAGGTGGCAAGCCGCCAGCGCATGGTCTTTTAAGCAGTGTCCTTCTTTCAACAACATTAAACGGTCTGGGTCAATCTCATCATTGTCTAATTGGGGTTTGGCCGCCAAGGCATCATCCGCATGCGTCACCCAGTAGAAATCCTCTTGCCAAAAGCTGAAGGTTAACAAACCGTCGCAACGGTAGGGTAAAGCGAGTATGGCAGCATCCAGATCACCTTGGCGAACCTGTTCGACCAACCCATGAGATTGTTCTTCGGCAAGGTGGAGTGCCAAGTGAGGGTACTGCGTTTTCAATGCCGGTAAGACTAAAGGGAGTAAATAAGGCCCAATCGTTGGAATGACGCCGAGGGAAAAGTTTGAACTTAATGGTGCTGACAAACCTTCACCCAGTTTCATCAGATCATCCATTTGCAACTTGATGTGCGCCGCTTTTTCCAGCATTTGCTGGCCTAAAGGCGTAACCAGAACTTGTTTGTTATTCCTTTCAAATATTTGGAAACCGAGTTGTTTCTCCATTTCAGACAGCGCTGTGCTTAAAGTTGACTGGGATATAGAGCAAGCTTCGGCGGCTTTTTTAAAATGTAAGCTACGTTCAACCGCCAGGGCATAATGGATTTGTTTGAGCGAGATCATGCCGCGATTATATCGACACTCCAGTGATTGTTCATTTTTCTAGAACATAAAAATCAGATCATTCAAAAGCAGTGTCTGGGATGACTGATATTGGTATTGGATAGCCACCGTAGACAGGGAAAATTGTCGAAGGCTTGAAATGCCATGGAATGTCAGTGATCCGCGATGATTGGGTGTCTTTGTTATCCGTAAGGATTGTCGGTGATTCTCGGCGAAGAAAAGGGTGCGCTGATTTGACATCTGGATGAAAATATTGATCTCACCCAGTTGGGTAAGAGAGCCAATGGTCGCCCAGCTTGTTAGGTGATTGGCGGCTGGCTCACAGCATTATGTATAAGCGGATTCTTTATGTCTCAAACAAATCATAGTAGTAGCGCCTGTAGCGAGATTGAACCTTTCGCCTTGCAGGTTTTAGGTGACAGTATGGAGCCGGAATTTCCGGATGGTTGTATTGTCACCATTGAGCCAGCGGAAGCTTGTGAGCACGGCATGTATATCATGACTTTGGTCGAGGATACGCGTTGGTTCCGCCAGTATTTGAACGATGATCAGGGTGAGCGCTTGGTGGCGCTGAATGCCAGTTATCCCGAGATTCCATTGACGGGACTGGAGTGGCAAGTTGAAGGCATCATCATGCAGCGGACATTACGTCGTCACCAAAGTCCGAGTGGGCGCAGGGAGTCGAAGCATTATTCCTACGGATGACAGCGGTCATTGGTTTTATTGTTGGGCACCCAGTTGGCGTGCTCTTTCCAGGACTGCTTCAGGTTCTTCATAATCCATGGACCAACCGCTGATATGCCGCTTGATCAGGCCGGTCAGCATGTCAATATGGGCGGATGTGTCATTCAGGCAAGGGATATATTCATAACGTTCGCCGCCAGCCTGCATGAAAATATCGCGGTTCTCCATGGCGATTTCCTCCAGCGTCTCCAGACAGTCCGCAGAGAATCCCGGGCAGATGACCTGGACTGATTTCACGCCTGATTTTGCCAGTTCACGCAAGGTGTGGTCGGTATAGGGTTGCAGCCATTGTTTCGGGCCGAGCCGCGATTGAAAACTGATGCCCCAACGGTCTTTCGGGAGTCCCAACGATTCAGCCAACAGGCGGGCGGTTGTCTGGCACTCGCAATGGTATGGGTCACCTTTGTGGAAATAATCTTGTGGAATGCCATGGAAAGACATCAATAATTGGTCGGCGTTGCCATGTTGCTGACGATGGATGGTGACGCTTTCGGCAAGCGCGGTGATATAGGCAGGCTCATCATGGTAATGATTGATGAAACGTAATTCAGGCAACCAGCGCCATTGTTGAAGATGGCGCGTCACCGCATCAAAGATAGAGGCGGTGGTGGAGGCGGAATATTGCGGATAAAGGGGTAATACCAATAATTGACGCACGCCCTGTTCACGCAGCTTATCAAGGCTTTGAGGGATACTGGGTGAACCATAGCGCATTGCCAGTTCAATACTGACCAGATCGCCGAACTGTTGTTGCAAGCTTTGGCGCAGCGCGGTTTCTTGCGCGCGTGAGATCACCATGAGGGGCGAACCTTCCGGTGTCCATATTTTGCGGTAAGCACGCGCCGAGCGGGCTGGCCGGGTATTGAGGATGAATAAGTTGAGCACCAACCACCAAGCGGGGCGGGATAATTCAACGACGCGTTTATCCCACAGAAATTCTTTCAGGTAACGGCGCACGGAGGCGCGATCAGGTGCCTCCGGGGTGCCGAGGTTAACCAGCAGCACGCCGGTTTTGGGGGCTTGATCATGGTGAAAGTTTTGCAGATCCATGGTCGGTTCCTAAGGAGTAGTCAAGGTGATTGGAAAGGCGTTATTGGCAAAGTTGCTGGATTGCCTGGAGAATGGCGGGGCCTGGACGGCTGAGGGTGTTGATTGTCCTTTGTCGCCCGGTTTGACCGCTTGGCGGCGGATAGCTTGATAGACGCAACAAAGATTGTTTGCTGATGAGTGATTCCGCCTCCACGGAGAAAATACCGCGCTGAATGGCCGCATAGGTATTGCGCATACCGGCGTACTTTAATACATCGTTGAGCCAATGCGCTCCGCCGACCGTCATGGCAGGCCTATGCCAGATTGAAACATAGACTTCCGTGTTTTGCGGTTTTTGGCAAGCGTGTTGCAGTGCTTGTTCAAATTGACGGGCAGCTTGTTCTGCCGATGCGCGACGATTGGTCAGATCGCCGATCTTACGCATGCTATCGGCTAATTGCGCCAATTTCGCGGGTTCGCTGCGGTACACGCGGATATTTTGCGTTTCCAGCCATTCCAAATCACGCGGTTTGTTGCCGGAGGCCCAGGCGATAACCAAGTCGGGCTGCAATTGCAGCATCCATTCACGGTCTATGCCGCCCACTGCACTGATGCGTGGTACGGATTCAGCGATGCCGGGTGAATGGGTGGCGACAGCCGCCAGTAAATCGGTTGCGTCAATAGCCTGGATGATTTCTGTCGTGTGCGGCGATAACGTGACAATGCGTTGTGCATAGGGGGTGACGGTGATGAAATGGCCGATGTCATCCTGAATGGTTTGGGTATGGCCCGGACAGGATAGCGTCAAACCCAGCAGCCCTATGATGTTAAACCGTATGAATGGCTTTAACGATCTGGTGTGGGTGAAAAGCATACCTGTTATAAAGCGCCGAACAAAGTCACCAGACCAATCAAAGCGATCCAGAAAGTCAGACTGCGCCATACCAAACGCAGGTGATTCTTAATAGAAGCTGTTGGCGAGGCAGGGTCGTTTGCGAGTGCCGCCTGACCAGTGAGCCAGATTAATTGATCATGGGTCGTGCAGGTTGGCGTTGTCTGTTGGGCGGCGTAAGTTTTCCAAGCACTGATGGCTTGTTCAAAATGACCGACAATGGCGTAGCCTGCGGCAGTAATGCGGGCGGGCAACCAATCCATCCAGTAAAAAATCGTTTTGCTGTCTTGTGCTGAGCGGATAGTAAGGTTGGCTTGATAGGCATAGGCGAGATGATGCATGAGCCGGTAGGACATGGCGCCGATTGCGCCGAGCAGCAGAAACCATAGGATAGGGCCAATCAGGCGGTGGTTGGCACCGACTAAAATACCCTGGCTGACTTGTGAGTCGTCAGATGGGTCTGAATGATGCGTGGATGAGAAATGCTGTGCCAGTTGATGGGCTTGCTGGCTTTGGCCAGCTGACTTGGCATTCAGGTAATTCTCGACATCGCGCCCTAGCTCTCTGGGGCCGAGACTGAACAACAAGCATAGCAGGCCGAACAAGATTTCAAACAAGCCGCCTAACAGGGGCGCGACGTTGAATTGCAGGAAAAGCATGAACAATAGCAAGGGGGTGATCAGGATGACGATGCCCCAAGGTCTGGACAATAGTAGCCAGCCAAGCCAGCGGGAAGCGGTGATTTTGGCATGATAGTGCTCGAATCTCTCCAATTTCCGGTAAATTTCGCCATGCCATAAGAGACGCTCAATCAACAGAGCCACGAGCAGGGTAATAAAGGTCAGCATAAAATTTGGCGATTGTGGATGATGCAGTGGATTTTAGCTGTCAGGCAATGAAATACCAGTGACTTTCTTATAGAGCGCAACCGCGTATGAATCCGTCATGCCGGAAATAAAATCCGTCAGCAACAGCAGGCGCGTATAAGGATCTGAGCTGGGTGTCCGGTTAATGCCAATGAATTGTTCGGGGATTAATTGGATCAACATGCGACTACGCGCCGAGGCTTGTTTTTGGTTCTGTCCTGCCACGTCGTCAATCACTTGAATAAAGCGTTCGAGCAGGTCATTCACGACTTGAAAACCGGCTGCCTGGATACTCACGACAGCGGGAGCGCAGTAGATGTGTTCAGCCGCCAGGTTGATTAATTGATCTGCTTGTTGGTTGCAGGGGAGTTCATCCAATAAGGGGGTATCAAACTGGCCAGCCAGGATGGCGCTTTCGTGATCCATGAAGCAGGTCAGACTTTGTTGGATAATTTCATTAATGACTTTGGCGCGTAGAAATTCAACCCGATCTTTAGGGTCGCGAATGCCGTCCATGCGTTTTTGGTGTTTATCCCGCGCGGGTAATATGGCGAGGAAAGCGTCGATGACCTCATCGTAGGTGAAATGACCCAACCGGTAGCCGTCTTCAATATCAATCACCCGGTAGGCGATGTCGTCCGCCGCCTCCACGAGAAAGGCCAGTGGGTGTCGTCGCCAGACCGCATATTGATCAGAACGCGAGATCAAGCCGACGGCTTTGGCAATATCGGTGAAGGTGGATTGATCAGCGACATTGAAGCCATGCTTTTTGGCGCTGACCCCGCCCATTCGGTTGCCGCCGAGGTAAGATTCGCGTGGGTATTTGGTGAAGGCGGCTAATGTGGCGTAAGTCAGTTGCAAGCCGCCTGGATTATCCGGGTTTTGTAACCGGGTCAGGATGCGGAAACCCTGTGCATTGCCTTCAAAGGCGAGAAAATCCTCGCGTTCGCTTTCGCGCAAAGCTGCCACGCGAGATCGACCATAATCAGCAGTCGTCGCCCAATGGCGGATCGCGTCCTCGCCGGAATGGCCGAAAGGCGGGTTGCCAATATCATGTGCCAGACAGGCGGCGGCGCAGATATTGCCGAAATCAGCCGCCTCCATCTCCGGTAGCTGATGGCGTTTGATGACTTGTTCGCCGACCAACGTGCCAAGTGAACGGCCAATGCTGGATGCCTCCAGGCTATGAGTTAAGCGGGTACGCACATAATCAATTTTAGAGAGTGGAAATACCTGGGTTTTATCCTGCATGCGCCGAAAGGCGGATGAGAACACGATGCGGTCAAAATCCCGCTGGAAATCGGTGCGCGCGGTCGAAGCTGTGGGGTGAGTCTGGGAACCCAGGCGTTTGCGGTTCAGCAAGTCAGGCCATTGCATGCTCATGGCGGCGGAGGGGCGATTAAATGAGTACTTACTTTAGGCGATTCCCCGCAGGATTCCTACTACTTTGCTGGCTTTGGTCGTGCGTTTTCAAGTCAAATCCCGCATGGCTAGTGTTTGCAGCAGATGTTCGCTGACTAAACTTTGTTGACTCATATAGGCGATCTCGGACAAAGTGGCGCGAAAGAATTCTGGGGGCAACGAGGCATTTGCAGGTAAGTCATTTTCGGATAGTTCATAAAAGCCTACCCGGTTGACTTTCTCGTAGAACATCGCTGGATCTTGCGGCACCGAGATGCCGACTCCGGCGGTAACGAGGTTTTTGACGAAATCCCAAAAAGGTGGGGTGGAGATTGTCAGCGCCGAGAATGAGGATTGCAAGGTGCAGGTAAGCGCAACTCGGCCAGGGCTGCGATTGCCAGGCTCCGCCTTGGCTTGCACGAGAAATTGTGAACCCTGCGCGAGTAAAAAGATCAAAGCATGATCATCATCACGTATGGTGGTTCGCAGCATGAAGCGCGCCACTTTGCCGCGTGGTTCGTGGGAGGTGATGGCGATGCCTTCGTGAAAGCGTTCATCGCCTCGAGTCACCCGTATCGGGCCGTCTGCGTCTGACAGTACTTTCCAAGGTTGCGCGGCATGCAGTGGCACGGGTTCGGCATGCATGGAGAGTCGCTCACGCGCTGTCTCCCACCAGTCCAGAAATGCTTTACGTGGTTGAGTCATGCGTCCCTCTGATGAGTTGCTTGGTTGCGCAAAGCGAGGAATTCATCGGTATATCCCTCAAGTGCGGCATCCAGTAGTTGGTCAATGTTTTGTTGCGGTTGCCAACCCAGTGCTTTGCGTATGTGTGAAATGTCTGGAACCCGGCGCTCCACATCCTGATAGCCTGTCCCGAAATGCGTGGCTCCATCAGTTTCGACGATATGTGCCGCGAGGGCCGCCTCTTGATAAACAGGGTGCTGAGCGGCGCGAGCCAATAACCGTTCAGCCAACTCGCGGATACTGCATTCATTCGCTGGATTGCCGATATTCAGCACCAGGCCCCGGCTGCGACCTGTTCGATCCATGATGATGGCGGCGATTGCCTCAACACCGTCCTCTATTGCGGTCAGGCAGCGTTTTTGCGCACCACCGTTGACTAATCGCAGCGGTTGGTTAAGTGCGAGGTTCAATAGGAATTGTGGTACAACTCTTGGTTTGGAGCCGGGTTGTAATTGATCTTGTCCACCGCCGATGAAATTGAAGGGCCGGAAAATCGTGAAATCCAGTTTGTCTTTTTCGCCATACCCGAAGATGACTCGCTCCAGAAGCGCTTTACTGGTGGCGTAGATCCAGCGGCTCTTATGTGTTGGTCCCATGGTCAAAGGTGTCGTGTCAGGATCAAGTGGCACGGTCGTTGACATGCCATAAACTTCGGAGGTGGAAGGAAAAATCAGCCGTGTTCCCGTGTTAGCGCAAAGCCGAATGTAGGCCAGGTTTTGCTCGAAATTCAGTTCAAACACCTTTAATGGGTCAGCCACGTATTGTGATGGACAGGCGATAGCTGCCAGAGGCAATAGCACATCGACGGTAGCCGCTATCTTGGAGAGACGTGCAAAATTTTCGGCGATATCAAGTCGGTGAAAATCAAAACGTGGGTGATTCATGAACGACGTTAACCGGTCATCGAATAGATCGATGGCGATGACTTGGGTGTCGTCATGGCGTAAAAGATGTTCAATAAGGCGATGGCCAATGAATCCGTTGGCTCCCATGATCAACGCTGTAATTGGCTGCTGCTGATGTGACGCAGGTTTTTCCGTCATTTTTTGTCCTTTTGAGTTCTTCAGAGTCAATGGCTCATTGCTTGCGGGGGGTAGTTTATTTCATCTACACCCAGATGGTGGGTGAATCAGTCGTTCACTGAAATTAGGTTGGTGTTCACGTGGAATTTTAGCAGCTTACCAAAGTGTACTCCGCTTTAAATTCGGCAGGTGCTTGCTATTTGGTTCCTGAGTTGATCAAATCCGCCATTTGATTTACGGGCGGTTTGGTTTATGGCGCTGGTTGTGCAGAAGTATGGCGGCACATCGGTGGGTTCGGTCGAACGTATCCAACATGTGGCGCGTCGTGTGAAAAAATACCGTGATGCGGGTAATGAGATTGTTGTCGTGGTTTCAGCCATGTCGGGAGAGACCAATCGTCTGATCGGCATGGCGAAGTCGATCAGCGGCAGTCCCAGCGCGCGGGAGATGGATGTGTTGGTCTCGACGGGCGAGCAGGTCACGATTGCGCTGTTATGCATGGCGTTGCATGAACTGGGTTGCGAAGCGCGCTCCTATACCGGACCGCAAGTGGATATTCTGACTGATAGCGCGCATAGCAAAGCGCGTATCATGAATATCGATCAGGCCAGGGTGCGTGCGGATATTGAAGCAGGGCGTATTGTGGTCGTGGCGGGTTTTCAGGGTGTTGATGAATATGGCGATATCACCACGCTGGGACGCGGCGGATCGGATACGACGGCGGTGGCGATGGCCGCTGCGCTTAAAGCGGATGAATGTCAAATATTCACTGACGTGGATGGCGTTTACACGACAGATCCTCGTATTGAATCCAAGGCGCGTAAGCTGGATCAAATCACCTTTGAAGAAATGCTGGAAATGGCCAGCCTGGGTTCTAAGGTGTTGCAAATTCGTGCTGTTGAGTTTGCTGGTAAATTTAATGTGCCGTTACGTGTGTTATCCAGCTTTGCGGAAGAAGGTGACGGCACTTTGATTACATTTGAGGGTAAGGGTGTGGAAGCAGCTAAGATAGCAGGCATTGCATTTAATCGTGATGAAGCCAAGTTAACCGTGCGCGGTGTGCCAGATCAACCAGGCGTGGCTTATAAGATACTTGGCCCGATCAGTGATGCCAATATTGAAGTGGATATGATTGTGCAAAACATCGCGCATGATAATACGGCGAATTTCACCTTTACGATCCATCGTACTGAATATGTGAAAGCGAAACAGATTCTGCAAAATGTTGCTGAAGCATTGCAGGCACAGGAAGTGCTGGGGGATGAGAAAATCGTCAAAATCTCTTTGGTGGGCGTTGGCATGCGTTCCCATGCCGGTATTGCCAGCCGGATGTTCGCGGCTTTATCGAAAGAGGGGATCAATATTCAGATGATTTCTACGTCTGAGATCAAGATATCCGTGGTGGTGGATGAGAAGTATTTGGAACTCGGCGTAAGAACATTGCATGAGGCTTTTGAACTGGATACCTGATAAACATGACCTTTTACCCTATTAGGCTCAGGTGAGCGATACCTATAATGCCCGCCAAGCACAATATCAAGCTTAGTTGGCATTTTCGTTACAAGGAATTGATTGAAAAATCGGTTCCTTGTTTTTTTTCTGGGACGCGGGAGTTGCTCATGTTGATACTGACACGGCGGGTTGGAGAGACCCTAATGATTGGTGACGATGTCACCGTTACTGTTTTAGGCGTTAAGGGTAATCAAGTTCGTATTGGCGTCAATGCGCCGAGAGATGTCGCAGTACATCGGGAAGAAATTTACGAACGCATCAAGAATGAGCAGCGTCAACAGCAGCAAGCGTCAGCAAGTGGTGAATAAGGATTATTGTCTCATTGATTGTTAATCAGAATTGATTCTGCTGTTTGTTCACGGCATGGATCTGATCTGTTAGCCACGAATCGCCTTCATCATCCCTTGAATAAGCCATTGGATAAATTGTTTTAAGCTTGTATAGTTCACGCTCGGCTATGCCACACTAGTGCACTGAATATGGAGAGTTGGCCGAGTGGCTGAAGGCGCTCCCCTGCTAAGGGAGTATGGGGTTAATAGCTCCATCGAGGGTTCGAATCCCTCACTCTCCGCCATACTATCCTGTAAAGCCTCAAATAGCTTTTGGCCTCTCCTTTTGGAGATTTTCCCTGTTCTTCCGATTAAGGAAGGCTTTTGGGTAACCGCATACATTTTCCCCACGGTTTCTTCCTATACGATTCCAGTTTTTGCTTTTTAAAGCGTTTTTAGGCTTTGGTGGAAGCATGGAATATGCTCGTGATTGTGTGGAGAAGTATGGTGCCCCTGAGACGATTTGAACGTCCGACCTGCCGCTTAGGAGGCGGCTGCTCTATCCAACTGAGCTACAGGGGCTTTTAGGGGGAATCGGTTTCGGGTAAATCCGCTGATGGCCGAGATAGAGCGGATTCCACCTGAAGCGCAAGCATTTTACATGTTTTGGTCTGACTAAGAAATTTATATTATGAATTCGTCCGGCTAATTATAGGTGGAGAGACGAATTAAAAGGATTAATCGTGATCTGAGGCAGCCGTTGATTATTCATCCTATACTCCCGCTTTATTAATAGCAGCCAGCAGCCCGTATGGAAATCGAACTGATTGAGATTCAACAATTTCTTGCCCAGCATCCGCCTTTCAATGTGTTACCTGAAGAAGCATTGAAGCGTCTGCCGGAACAATTGGAGATCATTTATTTACGCCGGGGAACGGATTTCCCACCACATGCGAATAAGTGTTACATCGTGCGTAGCGGAGCCTTGGAATTGGCGGATCAGAACAGCGAAAGTCTGTACGAGAAACTGGCTGAGGGCGCGCTCTATGTGGCAGATTGCAAATCGTTTAATCAACAGGCCAGGTCGGGCAAAGCGATTGAAGATAGTCTGCTCTATATGGCTGATTGTCATTTGATGGATGATCTTGGGCGGACTTATCCGAAGTTCGGCGAATTTTTCACCCATTCTTTGCATAAACGGTTGCAAAATGCCGTAGCGAATCTGCATGAAGAAAATCCGTTGGAATTGGCCAACCAACAACCCGTTTCAGATTTGATCCGGCATCCGCCGGTTTGTATTGAAACGGATCAGTCCATTCAGGCAGCCGCCAAATATATGACGGAACAGAACGTCAGTTCTTTATTGATCTCTGATCAGGGTAAATTGGCGGGTATTCTGACGGATCGGGATTTTCGTAAGCGTTGTCTGGCTGTTGGTCGGTCAGTCACTGATCCGGTTAGCGCCATCATGACGACGGATCCGCATACGATATCGCCTGAGACCTCGGTTAATGCCGCCTTATTGTACATGGTCAGGCGCAATATTCATCATCTGCCGGTTTGTCGGGGTGATGAAATACTGGGTATGTTCACCACGACCGATATTATGCTCAATCAGGGGGGTAACGCTGCGCTATTGGCTGGCAGTATTGCAAAAGCACCAGATACCGCCACGCTGGTTAAATACAGCACTCGTATTCCCTTATTACATCGCCAATGGGTGAACAACGGGGCCAACGCGGCGCAATTGGGCGAAACCTTGTCGCGTATGACGGATGCTATCACGATACGTTTGTTGCAATTGGCCGAAGCTGAACTGGGGCCACCGCCGGTGCCTTATGTCTGGATGGCTGGTGGCTCTCAAGGTCGTTTGGAGCAAAGCTCGCATTCGGATCAGGACAATGCGCTGCTCATCAGCGATGTCATGCAGCCGACAGATGATGCTTATTTCGCCGAACTGTCCAAGTTCGTCAGCGATGGATTGAATGCATGCGGTTTTATTTATTGTCCCGGGGACGCCATGGCGACCAATGCGAAATGGCGCCAGCCGCTTGCGAATTGGTTGGCTTACTATGCTCATTGGGTGAGTTCGCCTGATCCTATGGCGTTGATGCTGGCCAGTATTTTCTTTGATTTGCGTCCTGTGCATGGCGACATGGGCCTTTTCCAGCAACTGCAGGCACAAATGCTGGAATTGACCCGGGGTAATCAGTTTTTTCTGGCTTATTTGATGTCAAACGCCATGCAGCATCGTCCACCCCTGGGCTTTTTCCGCCAATTTGTGTTGATCCACGATGGTCAGCATGATGATACTTTGGATCTCAAGCATACCGGTATTGTGCCGCTGACGGATATTGCCAGGGTGTTGGCACTGGCTGGCGGTATTGAAGCCGTGAACACTTTGCAACGTCTGGAGCAGGCGGTGGAGAAAAAGCTGGTTTCGACTGAAATGGCGGATAACCTGAAAGATGCCTGGACTTTCATCGCCGGTTTGCGCATCCGTCATCAGGCTGCCCAAATTGCGCGAGATGAAACGCCGGATAATTTCCTTGATCCGAAAACGTTGCCGAGCCTGGAGCGGGGCTATTTGAAAGACGCCTTCCGTATTATCCAGACCCAGCAGGAAGTGATGGTGAAACGATACGGCGCGGATAATTTGCGCTAAATGGGCAATCTCTGTATATGCTTCCTGCTTTTGGGGTGCTGGGGGTATTGATGAGGCTTTGCTCGCAGATTCGCCCAATCCGTAGCCATTAATAACATAAGAGACCCGATGATATGGATAAAGATGAGAGTGGATATCTGGCGATGCTCCGTCATATTCTGGATAACGGAGTTTATGAAAAGGATGACGGAGATGATTACGGCAGGAGGCAGATATTCTGTCATATGTTGAGATATGACCTGAGTGATCGGCGGTTGCCGCTGATCACTTCCAAGCAAACCTGGTTCAAGGGTATTGCTTACGAGATGCTGTGGTTTTTATCCGGCTCGCAACGTCTGGATTTCTTACACGACAATAATGTGCATTTCTGGGATGTGTGGGGGAATGAGAAGAATTATGTCGGGCCGATGTATGGGTATCAATGGCGACATTGGCCGGTGGATCCTGATGTTAACCGGATTAAGGTGTGTATGCCGTGCTCACATCGCACGCGCCGCGCTTGCAGTGTGGTCAAACAGGATCTTCAGGATGTTGGTCGTTGTCCGGAGGGCAAGTGGCGACAGGAAGTTGATCAGATCGCTGTGCTGATGGATGGGTTGAAAAACCGGCCAGAGGCCAGATCGCATGTCGTGGAAGCCTGGCGACCCGATCATATTCCGCTTCAATCCATCAAGATTTGCCATGACCGGTTGCAGTTCTATTATGAAAAAAGCCGGAATGAACTCAGTTGCTCCTTGACTCAGCGCAGTTGCGATGCATTCCTCGGCGTGCCTTTCAATATCGCCCAATATGCGTTGCTCTTACATATGGTGGCCCATCAACTGGGTTGCAAAGCCAAGGAATTTATCTGGATCGGCCAGGATGTGCATGTCTACGATAATCATTTCGATCAAGTGGAGAAACAGTTGGGTGCTGAGGTGCGCGAATTCCCTAAACTGTCCTTTACCCGTCAACCTCAATCCATTTTTGACTATGCCTATGCGGATTTTGAACTTATCGGGTACGTTGGCGGCGAAAGAATCCCTGGCGGCGTGTCAGCGCAAGGAAAACCCGGGAAAGGTCTGCCCTTGCCTTTTGACCGGTATTATGCGGAATATGGCGAATCTACGGACGCTTGATGGTATTCGATGAGCCATCATCAGTTGCTTGCCAATAAGTCAGTAAAGGAACAAAGCATGTCAGCATTCCACTTGGCTCAGATCAATATCGCCCAAGCCAAAGATGCCATGGAATCGCAAACCATGCGGGGTTTTGTTGCGCGTATTGATGAAATACATGCCTTAGCGGATAAGGCTCCAGGTTTTGTCTGGCGGTTGCAGACCGAAGCAGGGGATGCTACCGCTATCCGGGCATTTGAAGATCCAATGCTCCTGGTGAACATGAGTGTTTGGGATGATGTGGAATCGTTGAAAAGATATGTTTATCAGTCAGCTCATGTTGAGTTGATTCGGGATCGCGATGCTTGGTTCAATAAAATGAAGCCTGTTCATCAGGTCTTGTGGTGGATTCCGGCAGGTCATCTTCCAAGTCTCCGTGAGGGAAAAGAGCGGCTGGCGATGCTGCAAGAACGAGGGCCGAGCCGTGACGCTTTTACCTTTGCGAAACCATTTCCTCAACCGAGTTGAAGGATGGCGGTATCTGCCGCTAAATTTTCGCGCATTTTTACTGCGATACCCTCAACTCAAGGCATACCATTGACTGACTTCGGTTTGTTGCAACAGGGTTAGGCGAGAGGGAATGCAGGCGTCAACATCACTTAGCACTTGTTTGGCGAGTTCTGGCGTATTATTTTTTTCACTCAGATGACCAGCCACTAAATATTGCAGCCGTTGGTAGTTGATCTGACTGAGAAATTGTGCTGCTTGCGCATTATTCAGATGGCCGTAATCGCCGCCGACCCGTGCTTGTAAGGAAGGGGGGTAGGGGCCGCGCGCGAGCATTTGAACGTCATGATTGCACTCCAGCAATAAGGCGTCCAGTTCAGCGTAACAGTCAATCAGGTAGGGGGTGATGCTGCCGAGATCCGTTAATAAACCCAATGCCTGCGTCATGTGGCGGAACACGAACTGACAGGGTTCGCGCGCGTCATGCGGCACGGCAACTGGGGTGATCTCAATATCTCCGACCTGGAAAGACGCATCATGACTGCCGAATAGGCGGCGGTCAGGCAGTTTGCCGAAGTCAGCCGCACGGCCTGTGCCGTGCGTCATAAACACTGTCAGGCCATAACGCCTGGCCAGTGGTCCGATGCCGCGTCTGTGATCGCCATGTTCGTGCGTGACGAAAATGGCGTTGATTTGCGACGGGGAAACCTTGGCCTGACGCAGACGTTGCTCAATCTCACGTAAACTGAAGCCGCAGTCAATCAGCAATAATGTCCGCTCAGATTGGACTAATGTGGCGTTGCCCCGGCTGCCGCTGCCTAAAGATGCGAAGCGTAGTGCCATGGCGTCGCGTTTTACTGCAGTTGTTCGCGCAACAGATCAATGATGCGTACGCTGGTGTCTGTACGGTCAGGCTTACCCTGGCTGTTTAATACGGATGTTTCAACCAGATTGCCTGCGTTACGCACCAGAATTTGGTAGCGATTGTCTTTGGGTGCCTCATCTTCGCCCCAGAACTTGAACATGGACCAGAAACCGCTGCTTGTTGCTCGGGTGGCCGGGTCGTTATATTGGATGTAATAAAGACCGGCGGATCGGTTGCGATCTTCAATGACGAATCCGGCCCGGTCCAATGCCAGGCCGATCAAGCGCCATGACCGGGCGAAGCCTTCAGGGATCAGCAATTTGGCACCTTCGTCGCCTTTCACCATCTGTACTAAAGATTGTTTGCGCTTGCTGTCTGCGGCTAATTGTGCGCGCGCGCGTTCATCAGTCGTGCCCAGAAATACCATCAGTCGGCGCAACATCACCGCCTCTAATTGCGGGTCGCGGTCGCGTAATGTCCAGATAGTGTTTTCGCCTGTGCTGGAAGCGGTTTCGACCAACTTTTCCTGCATGCCATAGTGCGTCAGATAAAGTTCGGTTTTGCGGTTATCCAGACGTTCAAAACGTACCTGGTATTGATCACGCAAGCCGGTTTCATAAAGTCCGTCAAAAACCCGGCGTAAACTGTCAGTGATGAAGTCACGCGAGATGTTGGCGCGGTTTTCCAGCCAGGCGGTGCGCATAAACCCCAGTTGCGGGTTTTGTTCTTCCAGTAATGTGCCTTGATCCTGCCAGAAATCGATAACGCGATCCCATACTGCCTCGGCGGGGGCATCCACGATCAACCAGCGCATATCGCCATCCCGTCCGACTTCAACTTGGGAGTTCTCTGGCAATACATGGCTTTTCAGTGGGCTGAATGGTTGCGTATTCCGACTTTCCTGATCCATCGACAGGCCGGAATAGCTGGGCGAAACATCCAGCAAGTCTGGTACCCGCATGCGATCATTGATGCGCGCGGATGCCAGATCAGGCGGTACGACCAAGTTACGCTGCGCTTGTTTTTCGCGTTTGTAATCGACTGAGCTGTCGGGAATTAATTCATCAATGCCTGTGCTGCTGCAGGCGCTAAGCCCCAAGGCGGTGATAATCCAGAATATTGGTTGGAGTCGGAATTTCATTTTTGCTCAATGTCGTGCTGATATATTTCTCAAGACGCCGCGACGTTAATGTCGGCCTGATGTAATGCCTGTAATACGTCAGGCTGTGCATCCGCCGATAACCAAGTCAGTGGCAAACGGATTCCCTGATCAATCAATCCCATGGCGTATAAAGCGTATTTCACCGGAATAGGGTTGGATTCGGCGAATAATGCTTGATGTAGACCGCTCAGGGGGGCATCCAGTTCCGCCGCCTTGGCGGCATCGCCAGATAAAGCGGCTTGGCACATGGCATGCATCGCCGTCGGCGCGACATTGGCGGTGACGGAAATATCGCCGTTGGCACCTTGCAAAATAGCTTGGCGCGCCGTGGCATCATCACCACTGTAAATGGCGAATTTTTCATCAACCCGTTGACGCAGTTCAATGATCCGCTGAATATCGCCGGTCGCTTCTTTTACCCCGATGATATTGGGCGCGACAGACAGTTGGATGATCGTATCAGGTAGCATGTCAACGGCTGTGCGACCCGGTACATTGTATAGGATTTGATCAATGTCCACCGCTTCGGCGACCGCCATAAAGTGCTGGTATAACCCTTGCTGGGTTGGCTTATTGTAATAGGGGGTGACGAGCAGGCAGGCGTCCGCACCAGCTTGCCGGGCGCAGCGGGTTAAGGTAATCGCTTCTTTGGTTGAGTTGGCGCCAGTACCGGCGATGATGGGTATACGGCCTGCGGCCAGTTCAACCGTGCGAGCGATGGTCGTGCAATGCTCGTTTTCATCCAGAGTGGCGGACTCTCCTGTGGTGCCGACTGAGATGATCGCATCCGTGCCTTGCTCCACATGCCAGTCGATCAGGCGTTTAAGCGCTACGTCATCCACGCGACCATCTGATAGCATAGGGGTGACGAGAGCAACGAGGCTGCCTTGAATCATTGATAGCTCCAACAAGTAATGGCATGTATAAATGAAAATTGCTGGGGATTTTAACGAATCGCTCCATGAAAGCGTAGTGGTTTGTCTGGCGGCGTGATTTTTTATGCCTGAGTTACCTGAAGTCGAAACCACCCGGCTTGGTGTTCGCCCGTGGATAAAGGATAAGGTGGTCAGCGGCGTTTCGGTCCGGTGTGATCGACTGCGCTGGCCAGTGCCGGATTTAAATCATTTGCTGGTCGGCTCGACAATATTGGATGTGCAACGCCGGGCGAAATATTTATTGCTGCCATCTAGTCATCAGGGCACTTTGATCATCCATTTGGGGATGTCGGGCAGCTTGCGCATTGCGCCGATTGAGGCGTCGCCAGGGCCACATGATCATATCGATATCCGATTTGAGCAATATTGTTTGCGTATGCGCGACCCGCGTCGGTTCGGGGCTGTACTGTGGAGCGCACAGCCTTTGGCGCATCCACTCCTGAAATCCCTTGGCCCGGAGCCATTGAGTGAGGCGTTTGATATCGATTACCTGTGGCGGCAGGCGAGGCACCGTAAAGTTGCGATTAAAAGTTTGCTGATGGATGGAAAGGTCGTGGTTGGGGTGGGTAATATTTATGCGACGGAAGCTTTGTTCATGGCTGGCATTCACCCTAACCGACCATGCAATCGTATCTCTAAACAGCGTTTGGCGCGCCTGTTGGAGGCAGTGAAGCGGATTCTGACTCAAGCGATCGCCAAAGGAGGCACGACGTTGCGGGATTTTCAGCGGGAAGATGGTCGGCCGGGTTATTTTCGTCTGGACTTACGGGTATATGGACGGGCTGGTGAAACCTGTCATCAGTGTGGTCGCAAATTGAAAAGTCTTAAGATCAATCAACGCGCCAGTGCGTATTGTGGTTATTGTCAGCGATAAGTGTTACTTAAAAGCGCCTGAGAATGTTTGGTGAGGCTGGTCAACGCGGGATTAAAAATTATAGAATCGCGCGCTGTTTTTGCGAGGCATAAGATTTACTCATTCAGGCGGAAGCCGTAATATCCGCCGTGCCGTTGTATAAGTGATCACTTGGTTTTTTTCTTTGTCAGCGCAGATCATTGGGGGAATGCATTGTGAAGAATCCGGTCGGTTTTTTTGAAATATTCGTAAACGATATCGAAAGGGCCAGAAAATTCTACGAATCAGTATTTGAAGTCAATTTGGAAAAGATGGATGACCCGACGGATTCAACCGTTGATATGTGGTCTTTTTCTTGTGATTTTTCCCAATATGGCGCTTCCGGCGCGCTGGTCAGAAGGGATGGTTGTCCTGCGGGTGGAAATAGCGTGATCGTTTATTTCTCCTGCGAAGACTGTGCTATTGAAGCATCGAGAGTGGAAAATGCGGGAGGTCAGATTGCGCAATCAAAATTTTCGATTGGCGAGTATGGTTTCTGCGTGATCGCTGTGGATACGGAAGGTAATACGATTGGGTTGCACTCTGAAAAATAAAAATTTACAGGTCGCAAGGATCTCAATAGATGGCGTCGCCGTTGAGTTTGATTTGTATGCGGAGCTTTGAACGTTGATAAGAAGTTCCAGGAAATTCCACAAATAATGAGGAAGGAGGAGATGATGATTGTGAAAATGGCAGGTGCCATGAGTGTCGCGCTGTTCAGCGCAACGCTGGCCATGGCGGCGGGGAACCCTGAAGCAGGTCGGGTGAAATCAGAAGCTTGTCTGGGGTGTCATGGCATACCCAGTTATAACAATGTGTATCCGACCTACCATGTGCCTAAGCTGTCGGGTCAACAGGCGGATTATCTGGTCGCCGCGCTGAAAGCTTATCGGGATGGCCAACGCCAACATGGTACGATGTCTGCGCAAGCTTTCGACATGACTGATGCGGATATGGCCGATATTGCCGCATTCTGGCAAGCTCAGGGTGGATGAGGGACGCAACATGAAAAAACTGTCAAATATTTTGCTCGCCAGCCTTTTCATGCTGGTTCTCTCCGTCTCGTCGGTTTCCGCTGGTGGGAATATTGAAGATGGAAAGGAAAAATCCGCTGTCTGTGCCAGTTGTCACGGTTTTGATGGCATCAGCCCAGCGGCGATTTACCCGCATATTGGCGGCCAATATGCGGATTATCTGCTGCATAGTCTGCGCGGCTATAAGTCCGGTGAACGCCAGAACATCATCATGCAAGGCATGGTGATGGCGTTGAGTGATGATGACCTCAAAGATTTGGCGGCTTACTACGCCAGTCTGCCCGGTGTGCTGAAAGAAGGCGCGCCTAAGCCTTGATCTGTGTGCGAGGGGGTTAGTGCTTGCGGGTATCCCCTCGCTATTTTGCTGTTCTGGCGTTCCCACATCCATGACTAAGATCGTCGTCGTGAATGATTTGATGCAAAGCGGCTATCAATATCGTTTGGTTGAGCCTGTGGGGGGGAATTTCTCTCCGTTATTCTCTCCTGATTTAATCCCGGCGGAAATGTTGGAAATGGGGGTGTTTGGCGGTAAATACCTGACCGATTGTTGCCGGGAATTTCCACAGTCCTGGTTTGATAGTGCCCGTTTATGCCATGAAAGACACGATCCAGAGTTGAATTTCTTTAAAACCAATGCCTCCCAACCTTTATCTTATTGGCGAGAGAAAGGTTGGATCTATTGGGAGGATCCCCGTGGCTGGTTTCAATGGTACTGCAGATACTATATGGGCCGGAGATGCCCGGATGATGATCGGCAAATTAAGCGATGGAGCGCGATGAAACGCCATATCGCTCAAGTCAGGGCGCATTGCAGCCAGGGTGATCTGTTGTGTCGGCGCAAGCAAAGACAGGCATTGCTGCATTGGGGGTATGACAGCCGGAAGCTGTAATCTGTTGAAAGAACCTGCTAGTGGAGGTGGGATAGAGAACAATTATTTACAACCACTCTCATGCTTTATCCGATTTCTTTGTCAAATCATTGATATGAATTAGGCCAGTTCTCGTTTATTTTAGCCATATGGAAGCAGGTGGCTTATGCTTTGCCTGTATGGAACCCAATAAATGGACTTAAACGATATGAGCTTGAGCAAATCAGAATACGACAGATCCGCGTACTTTTATGATGAAATCATGAATTCATTCAAAATGGATTTTTCTTTTTATCGGGATTTGACTGAGATTTTAAAACCCAAGAGCATTTTGGAGCCAGGCTGTGGCATGGGGCGATTGTTCCCGATGTTCATGCCAGAGGCCAAAGCAATCACTGGCCTTGATTTAAGTGACTCCATGCTGTCTCAGGGAAGGCGGTATTATGCTGAATGTCATGATGAACAGGTTCAAATTGAATTTATTCATGCTGATATGTGTGCTTACGAGATTGATAAAAAATACGATCTGATCGTTTTCGCATTATCGGTTTTAAAGCATTTGGATACCGGTGAAAAAAGGCTTCAGGCCCTAAGAAATGCGAAAAAGCACCTACATCCCGATGGCTTCATCGTTATTGATCAAGCGCCTTTTCTGTATGCGTCGGTTTCTACGGATTGGATTGATGCAGAAAATTCCCTCGTCGCCGATTGGGTGCCAGATTCTGATGTGTTGAATGGTTATCAGTGGAAAAAAACCGTACAGGGAGACACGGATACTCTTCATTGGAGATACCTTGATGCAGGGAAAACGTCTTTTGCGACGCAGTTCACGACTTATCGATATGATGTTGAGGCTTTGATCAAGCATCTGACTCAACTTGATATGCGTCACGAATGGCTTTTGACTGAGTGGGGTGTGAATGGGCTGCGAGGTCATGGAAAACGCTTTATCGGCGTGGCCAGCCATCCGGGTCAAACGCGCCGTTTGAAACAGAAGGTTGTGGAAAAGGTTTTGCAGCGTAATGAACGGTTATGGTCTGATCATCATCTTTATCTTGCCAATAAAGAGGCAAGTCAATCGTTCTGAATCAAGCGCTGAGATTTAGAGTGTCGTCAAGAGGGGGCTGTGCCTGCTTTCATGACGACACGATATCGGCGTGTGTTTTACTTGCTGATCAGATCAATGTCGTCAAAGCTTCTCACCTGTTGGTGGGCCGCCAGTGCGCTGACCTGGGCGTCTCTGACCAGCCAGCAGGTTTGCATCCCGGCTGTTTGGGCTGCATCCAGTTCTTCCCGTATGTCGGACAAAAAGAGGATTTGTTCAGCAGGAAGTCCTATTTCCCGAGTGATTCGTCGGTAAGCTTCCGCTTCGCGTTTATGCCCGATGTTAGTATCGAAATAACCGCTGAACAGGGTTGTCAGATCACCTTTGACGGAATAACGGAATAGCAGCTTTTGCGCATGCACTGACCCTGATGAGTACACATAGAGCCTGATGCCGGTTTGCCGCCATTTTTGCAGGTTGATATAGGCGTCATCGTACAGGTGTCCGGCATAGTCGCCATGCCGGTAGCCATGCTCCCAGATCATGCCCTGTAAGGTTTTTAATGGCGTGATTTTTTTATCTTCGTCAATCCAGCGGATCATTTGCGCGATGATCGCCTGGTCTGACTGAGCGCCTCCCATTTCCTGCGCCGCCTGTTCCAACAGGCTCCTCACTGGTTCTTGTCCGGCATGTTGCGTGACATATCCGGTAAGATGTTTGTGTGCATAAGGAAACAGCACATCCTTGACGAAGGAGAGTGAGGAGGTGGTGCCTTCGATATCAGTTACGATGGCTTTGATCATTTATGACGCAGTCAGTTGGTCGTAAGTGGGGAATTTTTCAGCGATGTCGCTGCCAGTGAAGTCGCCGAGCCAGCCTTCGTCAGTGGTGAAGAAGCGGATACATTTGAAACTTGGCTGAGAACCCATGTCGAACCAGTGGGTGGTGTTCGCCGGAACGGAAATGAGGTCGCCTTTTTCGCACAATATGGCATAGACGCGGTCGTTTTTGTGGATATAGAACATGCCGTCGCCGTCCACAAAGAAACGAATTTCAAAGTCAGCATGCGTGTGTTCACTCAGGAATTTAGCGCGCATTTCAGCTTTTTGCGGGTGATCGGGACCCAATGCAACGACATCCACGCTGCTAAAGCCGTATTGTTGGTTCAGTCGTTCAATTTCATCAGCATAGGCCGCCAGCACATCATCCTGTGAGGCATCATCGGATAATGCGGCGTTGGCTTGCCATTGTTCCAGGGTGACATCAATATCTGCCAGTTGATTCACGATCTCGCTTTGATCAGCGATGATGTTGAAATCGGTGGCGTCTGTGGCATTGAATAACGTTAAATGGCTCATCGTGCTTTCCTTAATGGATAAAATGCTAATTCGCAGGCAAACAAAAATTCGAATGCTTCCAGGTGTCGGAGTGTCTCTTTAATACTGCTGCCCCAAGTATAAAGTCCATGTCCGGCGATTAAATAGCCGTTAATTGGCGGGTGTGTCGCCATATAATCGTCAACCTGGGTCGCAAGACGCGTAATATTTTGGTCGTTGGCAAAAATTGGCAGGGTCATGGTGTGTTGATGGGTGTCAATTCCCGCGAATGCTTTGAGTAATTCGTAATCTTCGAGAATGAGTTCGTCTTTTTGGATACGCGAGATCAGGGTTGCCTGCATGGAGTGTGTATGCAAAACAGCGCCGATTTCCGGAAATCGCTGATAGAGTTGACAATGTAGCCGGGTTTCTGCCGATGGGCGTTTGTCAGGCTCCAGTGCTTCGCCAGCAAGATTGGCGCGCATAACGCCATCCCGGGTGAGTTCCCCTTTGTGCCAGCCAGAAACGGTTATCGCCATTTCCTGATCATTGATCCGGCTTGAAAAATTGCCGCTGGTGGCTGGTGCCCAACCTTGGGCGTGTATCGTCCGGCCTGCTTCAATCAGTGCATCAGCATGCAGGCTGTAGTTGGAATTGTTCATGGGATAAGAGAGGTGATCTCGTAAGAGTGAACATCGTCTTATTAGACAATAGCGTGAATTTTTTGCCAATGTTTGGTGGGAGAGGTTTATTGGTCAACCATCTGCTGTTAGGAGATGGTGGGTCGCCATATCCCTTGAACTTCTACGGCTTCTGCGTCACCCGGCCAAGGCGGCATGGTCACGCCGAGTGCCGTTAGTGGTGCCTAGCTTAATGCGCGAAACTGAAAATGGGTGCCAAGGGGGAGGGTTAAGCAAGTATTGGGTTTAACCTGGACGATGGTTTCCTGCTGTGAATTCTTGCGCCACATTTCGCCGTGGCCGGAAAGAAAAAACCAGATCTCCTCCACGGTGCGATGGGTCATGGCGATGGATGTTTGTCCCGGAGGCAGTTCAAAATGTGCCATGCCACCTTGCTTGGTCGCCAGCAGTCTGCGCACGTTCGATCCATCCGGCGCAACGTCATCATGGGTGGTGGGTAGCTGTTTGGTGCTGAAATTCGTCATGTTGATTACCTGACTTTTGCCTGTATTCCGGCGTCGAAATCCGGTTTGCAATTATTCAGCAGACGGTTATAGTTGCGCCATCAATCGTAAGCCTTGTGAGAGAGATTATCGATAGATAACGCCGAAGGCGCAAATTCCGCCCGGAATCGCTCAGGCAAAAGGATCGCAAGGTTGGTGGCGCGTCATTTTTTAGCGCCCGGGATTGGCTCTGGAGAGCGACGACAGGTCGTCCACCGACGGGGTAAACTCTCAGGTTTCTGGACAGAGGGGCGGACAAGCAGACATCATCATTGTCGTTGCTTGTCCGCCCCTTTTTTATTGCCAAGAGGACTCGAAAAATGAGTAGCCTGAAAAAAACGATTCTGCATGCAGCCCACCGTGCGATGGGGGCGCGTATGACGCCATTCGGCGATTGGGATATGCCTTTGCATTATGGTTCGCAGATTGATGAACACCATGCCGTACGCCGACATGTCGGCATGTTTGATGTGTGTCACATGACTGTTGTGGACTTGCGCGGTGAGCGTGTGCGTGATTTCCTGTCTTATCTACTGGCTAATGATGTTGCCAAATTACAGGTCCCGGGAAAGGCGCTTTATTCCTGCATGTTAAAGCCGGATGGCGGCGTCATTGATGACCTGATTGCTTACTTCATGGGGGAAAATGGGTTTCGTCTGGTGGTTAATGCCGGGACGATGGAGAAGGATATTGCCTGGTTGCAGGCAAAAGCACCGGATTACGCTGTGGAAGTCAGTCCGCGTTTCGATCTTGGCATGATTGCGGTGCAAGGGCCTCAGGCGCGGGATACGGCCATGCCATTGATGTCAGACGATCTGCGCCATCAGGTTGCTGAACTCAAGCCTTTTCATGCTGCGACGGATGGCGATTGGTTTGTAGGCCGCACTGGCTATACCGGCGAAGATGGTCTGGAAATCATCATGCCGGAGAATCAGACCGAATCGGTCTGGCGTCAGTTAGCTGAATTGGGCGTACAGCCTTGTGGCTTGGCGGCGAGAGATACTTTGCGTCTGGAAGCCGGCATGAATCTCTATGGGCATGATATGGATGAGCGCGTTACGCCATTAGCTTCCGGTTTGGGTTGGACGGTGGCGATGAAAGACGATCGTCCATTCATTGGCCGTGAGGCCTTGCAAAGGCAACGGGACGCGGGGGGGATTCCGCGTTTCATCGGTTTGGTTCTGGCTGGCAAAGGTGTTTTGCGTGACCATCAGATATTGTTTGATGGCGAACGCGAAATTGGCGAAATCACTTCAGGTGGTTTCTCGCCGACGCTACAGCGCTCCATCGCCATGGCTCGCGTCGCTGCGGATGCGGGCGAACATTTGACGGTGGATATCCGTGGCAAGCGATGGCCTGTGATACAGGTCAAGCCGCCGTTTGCGCGTAACGGCGAGGGCTGCATTGATTGATCCATTTTTGGCTGACGCCATATCCATATCCAGGATGGTTCATGCGGAACCATCACTTAACCAATGAGGAATCGCTCCATGAGCAACATGCCGAATGAACTGAAATACACGAAAAATCATGAATGGGTACGTGATGAAGGTGATGGTGTCGTCACGGTCGGCATCACGGATCACGCCCAGGAATTGCTGGGCGACCTGGTGTTTGTCGAGTTACCGGAAGTGGGCGCGAGCCTGAGTGCTGGTGATGAATGCGCTGTGGTTGAGTCTGTTAAAGCGGCCTCAGATGTGTATGCGCCGCTTGGCGGCGAAGTGACTGAGGTGAATGAGGCCTTGGAAGAAGGGCCAGAACAAATTAACGAGAATCCGTACGCAGAAGGTTGGATCTTCAAGTTAAAAATCGCTGATGCCAGTGAGATGGAGACTTTGTTGGATGCTGAGCATTATGCCGAATGCTGTGCGAACGACGATTGATGCATTTAAATTCGATGACCGAATGATCTTGTGAGAGCGTGTCGTCATGAGAACGAAGGCGCAATCTCGCTATTTAGGTTAAAAAACATGCCTTTTATTCCGCATACAGAACAAGATGTAAAACACATGTTGGAAACCATTGGGGTTTCCTCAATTGATGATCTGTTTGATGAGATTCCGTCGAATCTGCGCGTACAGGATTTGTCCGCTATTCCGCAGGGCTTGTCTGAAATGGAAATCAGCCGGGTCATGCATCAGGCGGCCCGTAAAGATGGTCAGCCGCTTTGCTTTATCGGCGCGGGTGCCTATGACCATCACATTCCGGCGGCGGTTTGGCAGATTGCCACGCGCGGTGAGTTTTACAGCGCTTATACGCCTTACCAGGCGGAGGCCAGTCAGGGCACCTTGCAGTTGTTGTATGAGTTTCAGTCGATGATGACGGCGTTAATGGCGATGGATGTGTCCAATGCCTCGCTCTATGATGGCGCTTCGGCGGTCGCTGAAGCGGTATTGATGGCGGTGCGTGGCAACCGTAAGTCCAAATCCAAGCGTATTCTGATGCCACGCGCTTTACATCCGGCTTACCGTAAAGTGGCGAATACCATCGTCAAAAATCAACAGATTGAGTTGGTTGAAGTGCCGTTTGACATGACCACCGGGCAGACGGATCAGGCCGTGTTGGAGCAATATGCGGGTCAGGATTTCGCTGCTTTGATCATTCCGCAGCCCAATTTCTTTGGCGTGCTGGAGCCAGTTGATGCGCTGACTGATTGGGCACAGGCGAACAATATGCTGGCGATCGGGGTGGTTAATCCACTGGCGATGTCAGTTCTCAAGCCGCTTGGCGAATGGGGTGAGCAAGGGGCTGATATCGTGGTGGGTGAAGGGCAGCCGCTTGGTGCCCCGCTTTCATCCGGTGGTCCCTATTTCGGTTTTATGTGCGCAACTCAGGCGCTGGTGCGGCAAATGCCTGGACGTATTGTCGGAAAAACGGTTGATATGGATGGCAAGCCGGGCTACACCCTGACTTTGCAAGCCCGCGAACAACATATCCGTCGCTCCAAGGCGACTTCCAATATCTGCACTAACCAAGGGCTTTTGGTGACGGCCGCGACGATTCATATGGCTTTGTTGGGTGGTGATGGGCTGGCGAGAACGGCGGCGGCATGCCACGCTAACACGCATCATCTGACCGACCGGTTGACGCAAATCAATGGCGTTGATGCCGTGTTTAATGCTCCGGTGTTCCATGAAAAAGTTTTGCGTTTACCGTTATCTGCTGACGATGTGTTGCGTGCGTTGGCGTCGCACGATGTGCTCGGTGGTTATGATCTGAACGCCGATTACCCGGAGTTAGGAGACGCTATTCTGGTTTGCGCGACTGAGCAACGCGCCGATGAGGATATGAATGCATATGCCGCCGAACTGGAGCGCATCATTCAGGCTTAAGTAAAGGTGGAGTGTCCAATTGAACGCCAATTGGAGGAGCCGCATAGCGGCGTGACCTGACGAAATTTTTTGAATTCACGATAAAACGGAGAGATTGAATGGCCCAAGTGACTTTACAAGGTGATCTGATTCACACTAACGGCGATTTACCGGCGATTGGCGGCAAGGCCCCTGATTTTGTGTTGACTGACGCTGACCTGAATGATCGCAGCTTGCAGGACTATGCGGGTAAAAAGAAATTACTGAATATCGTTCCCAGCCTGGACACGCCGACCTGCGCGGCGTCAACCAAAATCTTTAACGAGCGTTTGGCGGGTCGTGATGATGTCGTGGTGTTGATTGTTTCAGCGGATTTGCCCTTCGCTCAGGGACGTTTCTGCCAGTCAGAAAGCCTTGCGGATGTCAAAACCTTGTCGATGATGCGCTCAAAGCAGTTTGCCGAAGATTATGGCGTATTGATCCAGGATGGCCCGCTGGCCGGGATTACGGCGCGCGCCGTCGTTGTGCTGGATGCGGATAACCAAGTCGTGCATACCGAAATGGTTCCCGAAATCGTTGATGAGCCTGGTTATGATGCCGCGATTGATGCATTGAACTGATTCCGCCCTGGGTTGTCGGCGGGATTCACTGTCCGTTGACGATCCCAATTTGATTCTGGAAGCGAGAAATTCCCATGTTGATTCATGAACAATCCCAGCCGGGGCGTCGCGCCAAGGCGCAAGCGCCTGATGTCTCTCCCGTATTGGATGCGATACCTGCTGAGTTCCGGCGTAAAGCCTTACCGGCCTTACCCGAAGTGTCTGAAATGCAGGCGGTGCGCCATTACACCCGCCTGTCGCAAAAGAATTTCTCGATTGACACCCATTTTTATCCATTGGGTTCCTGCACCATGAAATACAATCCGCGTGCCTGCAACAGTCTGGCGATGTTGCCTGGGTTGTTGGCGCGCCATCCCCATGCACCCGAATCGCATAGTCAGGGATTCATGGGGTGCCTGTATGAATTGCAGGAAATGTTGAAAGCGGTGACCGGTATGCATGATATCTCTCTGGCGCCATCGGCGGGCGCTCAGGGTGAATTCACTGGCACGGCGATGATTCGCGCCTACCATGATGCGCGTAAAGATCATGCGCGCACCGAGATTATCGTGCCGGACGCCGCGCATGGCACCAACCCGGCTACGGCGGTGATGTGCGGTTATAAAGTCCGTGAGATACCGACGAAAGCGGATGGGGATGTCGATATCGAAGCCTTAAAAAAGGTGCTCGGCCCACAAACCGCAGGCATTATGCTGACTAACCCTTCCACTGTTGGGGTATTTGAGCACAGTGTTCAGGAGATTGCCCGGCTTGTGCATGAGGCGGGTGGTTTGTTGTATTACGACGGCGCTAACCTGAATGCGATTTTGGGTAAGGCCCGGCCTGGCGATATGGGATTTGACGCGATTCATATCAATTTGCACAAGACCTTCTCCACCCCGCATGGCGGCGGTGGTCCTGGTGCTGGACCGGTAGGCGTATCCAAATGTCTGCAACCTTTTTTACCGGTACCCATGGTGGCGAAAGAGGATGGTGGCGATTATTACTGGCTGACTGAAAAAGCGTGTCCGCAGACCATTGGCAAGTTGCATGCTTTCGCGGGCAATGCAGGTATTTTGTTGCGCGCTTATATTTATGCGCGTTTGTTGGGGCGGGAAGGCATGATTCGCGTGGCGGAATACGCCACATTGAACGCCAACTACATGGCGGCCAGAATGCGCCAGGCCGGTTTTGCGCTGGCTCATCCTGATCGTCGGGCCACCCATGAATTTATCGTCACTTTAAAGCAGCAAGCCAAGGAATTGCGCGTCAACGCCATGGATTTCGCCAAGCGTTTGCTGGATTACGGCTACCATGCACCGACCACCTACTTCCCTTTGTTGGTGCCCGAGTGCTTTTTGATTGAGCCGACCGAAACGGAGACCAAGGAAGATTTGGATGGTTTTGTGGATGCCATGATCGCCATTCAGCAGGAAGCGGAAAACGAACCGGAAAAAGTCACTTCGGCACCGCATACTTTGCCTGTGCGTCGATTGGATGATGTGCATGCGGCGCGTGAACTGGATTTAAGGTGGCGGCCAGCTTGAGCCTGTTTGCGCAGGCGAGAGGCGGTTGTTCATTCCAGAGCTGCGCTCTGGGCGATATAAATTATGCCCTTTGGGGTGATCACGTTTATCCAATATGCCCAATCAATACGCTGTTATTGGCAATCCGATTGAACATTCCAAATCACCGGCTATTCATAGCGCATTTGCCCGTCAAACCGGTCAGGATATGGTCTATGGTCGTATCCTGGCTGATCTGAACCAATTTGCTGAAACGGTGCGCGCGTTCATCGCTGCCGGGGGCAAGGGACTGAATGTGACCGTACCCTTCAAGGAACAGGCGTTTGCTTTGGCCGATCAACTTAGCGAGCGGGCGCAGGCGGCTGGTGCAGTGAATACCTTGATCGCCAGCCATGGCGGGTTGCACGGCGATAATACAGACGGCGTCGGCTTGGTGCGCGATCTGGCCGAACGGCATCAATTTGATTTTACCGCCAAGCGTATTCTGCTGCTTGGAGCGGGTGGTGCGTCACGCGGCGTGTTATTACTGCTGTTACAAACTCATCCGGCCAATATCATGATTGCCAATCGTACTCTTGGCAAAGCGCAGGACCTGGCCAAACTGACGAACGATGAGCGGGTATCTGCTGGCGGGTTCGATGAATTAAAGGGTCAGTCGTTTGATTTGATCATTAATGGCACGGCGGCGGGTTTGCAAGGCGAAGTTCCGCCCATACCGGCAAGTTGTCTGGCGCAAGGTGGCTGGACTTACGACATGATGTACGCCAGCGAACCGACCGCGTTCGTGCGTTGGGGTCGGCAGCATCAAGCGGGTAAAGCGTTGGATGGGTTGGGTATGTTGGTTGAGCAGGCCGCCGAGTCTTTTGATTTATGGCGTGGCGTCAGACCGGAAACCGAATCTGTCATGCAAGCATTGAGAGCGGCTGAATGATGGACGTGACGTATCTGATTGACGGACTGAACGACGCCCAGCGCGAAGCAGTCACAGCGCCGATTGGCAGTACGTTGGTGTTGGCCGGGGCAGGTTCAGGCAAGACGCGCGTGCTGGTGCATCGCATCGCCTGGCTGATCCAGGTTGAAGGACTCTCACCCTGGGGCATTTTGGCGGTGACTTTCACCAACAAAGCGGCGCGCGAGATGAGGCAGCGGATTGAAGAATTGCTCGGCCAGCCGATTGGTGGCATGTGGGTCGGCACTTTCCATGGTCTGGCGCATCGCCTGCTACGCGCCCATTGGCAGGAGGCGAAGTTGCCGCAGGGTTTTCAGATTCTGGATAGTGATGACCAGCACCGGTTGGTCAAGCGGATCATCCGTGAAATGAACTTGGATGATGCCAAGTGGCCGCCACGCCAGGCGCAATGGTTTATCAATCACAATAAAGACGAAGGTTTGCGATCGGGTCATCTGGATCATGGCAATAACCCGTATCAGCGTCAGATGATTGCAATCTATCGTGAATATGAGGCCGCTTGCGAGCGCTCTGGTGTGATTGATTTTGCCGAATTATTGCTGCGCGCGCATGAGTTATGGCGTGATCAACCCGAGGTATTGCAACACTATCAGGCCAGGTTCAATGCTGTGTTGGTGGACGAATTCCAGGATACCAATAATATTCAATATGCCTGGCTGCGTTCTCTGGCGGGTCAGCAGGAGCGTTTGTTTGTGGTGGGTGATGATGATCAATCCATCTATGGTTGGCGTGGCGCCCGGGTGGAGAATATTCAGGAATTCCAAACCCATTATCCGAACGCGAAAATGATTCGGCTCGAACAAAATTATCGTTCGACCAGCAACATACTCAATGCCGCGAATGCGGTGATCGCCAACAACCCAACCCGTCTGGGCAAGCATTTATGGACGGATGACGGGGCTGGCGAACCGATTCGATTGTATGGCGCTTTTAATGAAATTGACGAAGCCCGCTTCGTGGTCAATCGGATTCAGGAAGCAGTTGAAAGTGGTGCCAAGCGGACGGATATGGCGATTCTGTATCGCACCACCGCGCAGTCCCGTTTGTTTGAAGAATCGCTGATTCAATTTGGCATCCCTTACAAAGTGTATGGCGGACTACGCTTCTTCGAGCGCGCTGAAATCAAGGATGCATTGGCTTATCTGCGTTTGGTCGGTAAACGGCATGACGATCCTTCATTTGAACGCGTGGTTAATCAGCCGCCGCGTGGTATTGGTCCCAAAACGGTTGAATCCATTCGTGCCCATGCGCGTGATTTTGGTTGCTCCTTGTGGCAAGCCACTCAGGATTTATTGCGTGGCGGTAAAATGACGCCGCGCGCCAGCAGCGCGCTACGGGGTTTTCTCCAGTTGATTGAAGAAACCGCCGGGCAGGTGGCTGATATGGCATTGGCTGAGCAAATCAGCCAGGTGATTGATGCGGCTAAATTACGCCAGCATGTTGAAAAATCGCGCGATGGCAAAGGGGCTGATCGACTGGAAAACCTGGATGAATTAGTCAATGCCAGTCGTCAGTTCAGCTATGAGTCAGCCGAAGAGGAAGGAAGCGAACTGGATGCTTTTTTAGCGCATACGGCACTGGAGGCGGGCGAACACCAAGCGGAAGAGTATGAAGACTGCGTACAATTGATGACGCTACACAGCGCGAAAGGGTTGGAGTTCGATACGGTCTTTATCGGCGGCGTGGAAGAGGGCTTGTTTCCGCATAGCATGTCTGCCGACGACCCGGAGAAACTCGAAGAGGAACGCCGTTTGTGTTATGTCGGCATGACTCGGGCGATGCAGCGTTTGTATCTGTCCTATGCGGAAAGTCGCCGTATTCGTGGCAGCGAGACTTATCCATTGCCCTCGCGTTTTCTGCGTGAGATACCGGCTGAGGTTCTGGAAGAAATCCGCGCCCGGCCTCATGTATCGCGTCCTTATGCGCCAGCCAGCCATCAGGCGGCGCATGCCAGTGCGGAGACGGGCTTTCAACTGGGTCAGCATGTCAGCCATCCCAAGTTTGGTGAAGGCGTGGTGTTGAATGCGGAAGGACAAGGAAGCAGCGCGCGGCTTCAGGTGAATTTTGAATCGGTTGGCGTGAAATGGCTGGTTGTGGCGTACGCTAATCTGACGCCAGCCTGATCAGTCGCTATTGAGATGAGTTGGGTAGTGATCTCAATTTCTGGTACAGGGAGACGAAACCATAAATGATCAAGCCCGTTATTGCGCCATATAAATGGGCATCATAAATCACTGGGTGATCCAGGTAATGGGTTGCATGGGTTAAATGGAAATGCTGCTCCAAGTAAATTTTCAAAGCTAAAAATACCAGTATCACCGTACTCAAAAGAAAGTGCTGTGGCAATCCAAAGAGTAGAGTGACTAATAATAAGCCATGGATGACGCCGGAGAAGCCCACATACCAAGTGATATCCGGCGAGAAATGCCATAAGCCGAGGCTGATGCCGAAAGGGCATAAAATGATGGCGGCGAATAAAGACTGTATGGCCATGTTATTTTGCGTGGCCAGATACAGGATGAAAGGCAGAACCGCCAGATTCAACAGAGCGTGTATGAGATTCAAGTGTATGAAATGCGCCGTCAACAAACGCCAGAACTGGCCTGCCATAATGGATGGGCGTTGGTAGGCCAGGATGGAGTCTTGATCAAAACCGGCGATTGCAAGGGTAAGCATCACGCCGGATAAGCCGACTATCAAAGCGATCCGTTGAATGATGACACCTTCTGCAGATGATCTAATTTGATGCAGTTTTCATCTGTGAAAGCCTGGCCCAACGGTAATGCGTCAATACGGAAGCTAACAGCATGATTAACAGCAACAGATCGATTGAACCGCCACCACCACTTTCGCCATTGCTGCTGCTGTCGTTGTTGGAATTGGACGGTTCCATAACGGCGACTGGATCTTCAATAACGCCATTAGCGACGCCATCCGCATCGCCTGAGCCGCCATCCACTAATGTCAAAGTGGCTGTGTTGCCTGCAATGACAGCATTGGGGAACTCAGTAAAGCCATTTGCATCAATTTTATAGATTTTGCTGTTAGAGCCGAGCGCATTGGGGTAAGTCAAAGTAATTTCGACGGTCGCGCCATGACTAATGCCATTGATTTTGTAGCTGAGGATCTCGCCAACGACTTGGTAGTCATCCGGTTTATTTGTGGTACTCACTGAATCCTCCGTTTCTGTTTTCACATCGCTGAGCGTCATGCCTGGGGCCTCTATGGTGATTTTTTCTTCATCCGAACTCCCAACGCCAGCAACCCCGGCATCATTTGGATTGGTATCTTGGTTATCCGGCGAACCATCGCCATCAGTATCCGGAAGCGTGGTGGAGGTGAAAGTGTCACTGACTCCGCCGATCGTTAAGATTGTGTCTGTCGATGTGCCGACAGTGCCATAACTATCAGATGACGTGTGACGGACTTGCACGGTATCACCATTGGCGACTGTGCCGGTCGTGCTGGTGAAATTGCCGTTATTGATGCGGTATTCGCCATTGTTGACCGAAATGGCGGTGGCGCTGTTGATCCCGGAGACGGTAATCGCATTGGAGGTGATGGGTGTGGATCGCTCCACATCGGTTTGGTCAGTGAAACTGAATGCATCCGGGGTCGTATCCGGCAATGTGGTGGAGGTGAAGGTATCGCTAACGCCACCGATGGTTAACACCGTATCCGTTGTCGTACTGAAACTGCCTGAAGATGTGTGACGGACTTGCACGGTATCGCTATTCGCTACCGTGCCGGTCGTGTTGGTGAAGCCGCCGTTATTGATGCGGTATTCGCCATTGCTGACCGAAATGGCGGCGGCACTGTTGATCCCGGAGACGGTAATCGCATTGGAGGTGATGGGTGTGGATCGCCCTACATCGGTTTGGTCAGTGAAACTGAATGCGTCTGGTGTGGTATCGATTGCTAGCGTGGTGGAGGTGAAGGTATCGCTAACCCCACCGATGGTTAACACCGTATCCGTTGTCGTACTGAAACTGCCTGAAGACGTGTGACGGACTTGCACGGTATCGCCATTCGCTACCGTGCCGGTCGTGCTGGTGAAGCCGCCGTTATTGATGCGGTATTCGCCATTGTTGACCGAAATGGCGGTGGCGCTGTTGATCCCGGAGATGGTAATCGCATTGGAGGTGATGGGTGTGGATCGCCCTACATCGGTTTGGTCAGTGAAACTGAATGCGTCTGGTGTGGTATCGATTGCTAGCGTGGTGGAGGTGAAGGTATCGCTAACGCCACCGATGGTTAACACCGTATCCGTTGTTGTACTGAAACTGTCTGAAGACGTGTGACGGACTTGCACGGTATTGCCATTCGCTACCGTGCCGGTCGTGCTGGTGAAGCTGCCGTTATTGATGCGGTATTCGCCATTGTTGACCGAAATAGCGGCGGCGCTGTTGATCCCGGAGACGGTAATCGCATTGGAGGTGATGGGTGTGGATCGCTCCACATCGGTTTGGTCAGTGAAACTGAATGCGTCCGGCGTGGTGTCCGTTGAGGTTGCTAATGTCGTGCTCCAGGCCCCTCTTCCATGTGTAAATGCAAATAGTGTGCTAATGCTGTCTGATTGGATGATCTGTAAATTTTCGACGACAGTATTGGTAAAGCCAGTATTTTCCACAGCCCAGTTACTACCACCGTCGTTGCTAACAAATATGCCAAGATCAGTGCCTGCAAACAAACGTGTTGAATCACTAGGATCAATTGCTAAGGTATGTACAGGTATATCTGGTATGCCATTAGCTGAACCACGGTTGTCAATAGCTGTCCAGCTTGCTCCACTATTCGTACTTTTCCAAATGTGATCTTGGCCAAAAGTGGAGTAAGTGGCGTATAAAACTTTTTTATCGTTGGGGGCGTAGGTTAGCGATGAGATGACTCCATTAGCTGGCTGGCTTGATGGCCAGTCGGTGCTGGAATTGGTTGAGTTGGCATTAGTGGTATAGTGAATCTCACCATTTTCATCCCCTACTGCAACATAATTGGAGTCACCAATTGCGACAGCCCAAGCACTTGCTGAGCGAGACAACATATCCGTCGTACTTGCTTGAAACCAGTTGTTCGCTTGATCGATTGTTTTCCAGAGAGTTTTCCCGCCTATCCACAAAATTTGTGGATTATTGGGATCTAATATATAGGGTGTGATAAAAGAAAAATTATTGGTTGATTCAGAAATGCCTGATACTGCTTGATTGAAGTTAGAACCCCCATTAACAGATTTTACGAGGTTGCGATACTGAGATTCGGCGAACAAATTGTTGGTATTGTCAGGGTCAACGGCAACGTAACCTCCATCGCCGCCAAGTATTTCACTCCAGATCATGCCGCCGCTTGTTGTACCGCGAATAGTGCCGTTATCTTGAGTACCGCCAAAAAAGGTTGTTCCATCTGGATAGGCTAGTCCATGGTAAAATTGGGTCACCGCGTAATTGTTGTTTAAACTGGTATATTCAAATCCACTTGAGGCTGGGGCGTTACAAGGATTAGTTTGCGTACTGGCACGTGCATCTAAAGTACGTGAGAGTCCACCATCGTGGCTGAAAAAAGCTGTTTTGTTGGTTGAGCCATCATAATCTGGGTGAAAATAAATACCGTGTTGGTCGGCATGTGCATAGGATGCGGAACTGTTATTTGTCCACCAATAAGAAGCAATTCCCCAATTGGTGCCGCCATCATCAGAGCGAAATAAATCAATGCCGCCAGCCCAAACAATATTTGGATCTATTGGGTCAACTGCGATAATATTATCGTACCAACCTTGGTTAATATATATGTCGGAACTACCATTGCAGTTATTAAAGTAAGCGTATAGAACATTAGTTAATAATACGGTGTTTAGTTTATTGCTATCTGAATTACGTACTGTAGCTACCCATGTAGCGCCACTATCAGTGGATTTGAATACCGCATGTAAGCCGAAACGGTAATTTCCAGGAGTAGAATAATTTGTTGCTGACAATGCATACATGACATCCTGGTCGGATGGGGCAATTGTCAGAGATACGCGGCCCATGCTAGGTTCAGTTAGTACGCTGGACCAGCTATTTCCGCCGTCAGTTGAACGATAAACTGTACTTTGATAAAAGCTGCCACATGATGTTATTAGAACATTGGGGTTGTCTGTGCGGATCTGTAAGTCCAGGCACCCTACATCGTGAATATTATTACTGGCAAGTGTTTTCACCCAAGAAGCTCCGCCATCTATTGAACGAAAAACGCCAGCGCGAGTAGCCGTATAAACTTGGTTAGGATTATGCGAGTTGATGGCCAGTTTATTTACGTAGTGAAAATCTGGGTTATTTGATGTTGTATCTAAATGTGTCCAAGTTAAGCCGGCATCCGTGCTTTTGAATATGCCGTCGCCACGCACTGCATCGATATTGAAAAACCCCTCCCCTGTGCCAGCATATAATGTGTCGTGATTATTTGGATCAATAATGATAGTGGTTACCGCCATGTTATTCATCAAATCATTCAGGGGAGACCAACTGGATCCGCCATTTGTGGTTTTCCAAATACCTCCGGCAACTCCAGCAGTGTACATCGTATCCGGTGAACTTGGGTTAATTGCCAAAGTACGTGTGCGTCCACCGACATTACCAGGTCCTAAGGAGTTCCAGTTTGAGAAATTAGCGCTTGTTTTTTCATTAGCTAATGCGCTCGGCAGACTGCTTTCGTTAATGCTAGGTAAGAGCAGATTTTGACTGGAATTCAGTCTGGGCATGTCGTTCATTTGTTGACGTGCTGTTTGGTAAAGTTGAACAGGGATGTTGGTTGCACCTATTGGTTTACGCTGATCCACGTAATACTGCATTGCCTCTTTCGGTTTATCATAAGGTTTGGGCGTATTCAGCTTTTTCTGGAGTTTTTTCTCCAAATAATTGGAGCGATCCTGTGATGTTTGATAATTTTCTCTGTGCTCCTGGCCAGTCACCATATATTGATATCCAATTATGGTAATCCCTACGCCAATCAGGCTAGCAATCAACGTTTTCAAGTTTCTAAGCACCGCGTGTCCCTTATCTATTCTCACTTTAATTTGAAGGGTCCTAAATTAAATTATTTTTCAGTAAAATACGAGACTTAAATCCGTCTAATATTACTTTCTGTAGATTGCATTTATATGAGGAATTGGTTCAATACCGGTTCGATACCGCAGGTTGATGGAACGCAAACACGGGGTTTTTGTGTTGCGGATCAAACCATGCAGGCCGCTTTTTTCGTGGTATATCGTCATGAGGGGATATTGGCGTATCAAAATGTCTGCCCACATACTGGTGCGCCATTGGAATGGGTGCCTGATCAGTTTCTTGACGCCAGCGGCCATTATATCCAATGTGCTATGCATGGCGCATTGTTTCGTATGAGTGATGGTTTTTGCCTGCAGGGGCCTTGCGTTGGTCAACGTTTGACGCCATTGCCGACGAAGATTTGTGAGGGTGAGCTATGGGTTAAATTGGTTTAAAGTTGTCGTTTAGCTAATCCGCTCTGATGAATTTATGTCTGAATTACAAAATGATCGCTTGTTAAGGGCTTTGTTGCGCCAGCCTGTTGATAAAACGCCAGTATGGATGATGCGTCAAGCTGGACGCTATCTGCCGGAATATCGCGCGACCCGTGCCAAAGCGGGGAGCTTTATGGACTTATGTCGCACCCCCGAACTGGCTTGTGAAGTGACTTTGCAACCTTTGGCGCGTTTCCCGTTGGATGCGGCGATTTTGTTTTCGGATATTTTAACCATTCCAGATGCGATGGGCCTGGGGCTGTATTTTGGTGATGGGGAAGGGCCGAAATTTCATCGCCCGATCCGATGTCAGTCTGATGTCGCCGCGCTTGGGGTGCCTGACCCGGAAGAGGATTTGCGTTATGTCATGGACGCGGTGCGTTTGATTCGCCGCGAATTATGCCATCGCGTACCTTTGATTGGTTTCTCCGGCAGTCCCTGGACATTAGCCACTTATATGGTTGAAGGAGAGGGCAGCAAACAATTTGCGCGAGTGAAAGGCTTGTTATTTGATGAGCCGGATGTTTTGCATGATTTGTTGGCTAAATTAGCCGATGCGGTGATTGCTTATTTGAATGCGCAAATTGCGGCCGGTGCTCAGGCAGTGATGTTATTTGACACCTGGGGAGGGGTTCTGGCTCCTGACAACTATCAACGCTTTTCGTTGGCGTATATGCAGCGCATTGTTGATGGCTTGACCCGGGAGTTTGCAGGACATCGGATTCCGGTGGTTTTGTTCACCAAAGGGGGCGGCCAATGGTTGGAAGTCATGGCGGGAAGCGGCTGTGATGCCTTAGGTGTGGATTGGACGACGGATATTGGCGAGGCCCGTGAGCGGGTCGGACAAAAGGTGGCCTTGCAGGGTAATTTGGACCCTTGCGTATTATATGCTTCGCCAGAGGTGATTCGGAACGCGGTTGGCAAAGTGCTCGAATCTTATGGTGCGGGTTCTGGTCATGTGTTCAATTTGGGACATGGCATTCATCCTGAAATACCGCCTGAACATGCCGCCGCCATGATTACGGCGGTTCATGAACTGAGCGTCCAATACCATGTCTGAATGCGCATAGCCGCAGCTTGAGTGAAACGAACAGGGCTGCCGAACTATTTGAGCAGAGTCGGAATATGTCTAAATCAATTATCCATTACTTGTTGGCGTTGATCTGTCTGAGCAGTCTGGCCTGGGCTGAAGAGGACTTTCTCCATCCAGATGAAGCTTTCGTGGCGTCTGCAGAGGCCGTGGGCAGAGATCATGTTCGCGTGGATTGGCGGATCGCCGAAGGTTATTACCTGTACCAAAGTAAATTCCGTCTCCAAATTGATGGCGAAGAGGCGCGACTGGGCGAACCGGTGTTGCCGGAAGCGTTGAGTCAGACTGACCCCATCTTTGGCGAAGTCTGGGTGTACCGCCATCAAGTCAGCATGGAAGCACCGTTAGAAGTTTTGCCGGATGACCTGGATGAACTCGTGTTGAAAGTCCGTTCGCAAGGGTGTGCGGATCGGGGAATCTGTTATCCACCGCAGACACAGACGATTAAAATCGTTTTGCCGTCGGCTGAAGCAACGGCTGGCGGGATGCTTCCCAACTTGCCATCGGATGCGTTGTTTGGATTGGGCGGACTGGATGACGCATTGGGCCTGGCTGACATGGAGGATGATATTTTGTCCCCTGAGCAGGCTTTTCAAACGGCGGCGGAAAGTTTGCATGGCGATTATCTGAATGTGAACTGGCGAATCGCCGAAGGGACTTATCTCTATCAGGATAAGATTCAAGTCGAATTAATCGGCGATGGCGTCGCATTGGGCCAATATGATTTGCCTGAACCGGATATTAAAAAGGATTCAGTCAAACCGGATGGCAGTATCGGTGACGTGCTGGTTTACCATGATGCCATTGCATTAAAGATTCCTTTGCGGCGTACCCATCAGGCTGCGACGGAAGTAGAGGTGAAAGTCGCCTATCAAGGATGCGCGGATCGCGGGATATGTTATCCGCCGCAACAGGATAGTTTCATATTGGCTTTACCGGCGGGCGAAGGCGCTGTGGCGCTGGCTGATACTGCGCAATCAGCTGTGATTACTGCTGTAACCGAAACGCCTGCAGATGCCCTGCTCAATCAGGAAGACGCCATCCTGCAGGACTTGCAGACCGCAGCTCCTGGGTTCGCCGTCCTGCTGAGTCTGGGGCTGGGGGTGCTGGTTGCGTTCACCGCTTGCATGTATCCGATGATTCCCATTCTGTCCTCATTGATCATGGGGCAGGGGGGCAATTGCACGCCATTACGCGCATTTAATCTCTCTCTGGCTTATACCCAAGGCATTGCTTTGACCTTTGGGGTGCTGGGTGCGGCCATGGCGCTGGTCGGCAAGGAACTGGGAATTCAAGGCAGTTTGCAAACGCCTTGGGTTTTGATTCCATCCGCCTTGCTGTTCGTCGGTCTGGCGTTGTCCATGTTCGGTTTCTATCAGATTCAAATGCCAAGCGCGATTCAGTCGCGTTTAAATCAATGGTCCAATGCGCGTGAGGGCGGTTCTATCGTCGGCGTTTTGATGATGGGCGTGCTGTCTGCACTGATTGTCGGCCCTTGCGGTGGACCGATATTACTGGCCGTATTGGCTTTTGCCGCCCAATCAGAAAGCATCTTGAATGGCTTCCTGTATTTATGGCTGTTTGGTACGGGCATGGGATTGCCATTATTGTTGATGGGTGCAGGCGGTGGGGTCTTGCTGCCGAAAGCGGGTGTTTGGATGGATACGGTTAAAGCCACAGGTGGTGTCATTATGTTGGGCTTGGCGATTACCTTTCTGGAACGCCTCAGTCCGACTTACATCCCGACATCGGCCATTATGCTGATGTGGGGTGCTTTATTGATTGTTGTGGCGATGTATCTGGGCGCGCTTAGACCCTTACCGGTAGAAAAAAATGGTTGGCGCACCTTCTGGCAAGGTTTGGGGCTGGTTCTATTGATCTATGGGGCATTATTTTTGATTGGCGTCGCGGCCGGTGGCAAGGATACGCTGCAACCGCTGAAAGGCGTGTTTGGCGGTGCTTCCACGACTCATCAGGCGACTGAAACAAGATTTAAACGGATTAAAACCATGGACGATTTGCAACGTGAAGTGGTTGCAGCGAAAGCGGAGGGCAAACCGGTGATGTTGGATTTTTACGCCGACTGGTGTACCTATTGCAAGACGATGGAGCAAGTGGTTTTTCCTCACCCGCAGGTGCATGCCGCATTAGCGGATTATGTGTTGTTGCAAGCGGATATCACTCGTCAGGATGCGGCGGACCGGGCATTGGCGGATGCTTTGCAGATGCCTGCGCCGCCCGCACTGTATTTCTGGAATCGACAAGGTGAGGAACTGCGTTCGCACCGTTTGATCGGTAATGTGACTGTGGATCAATTGGCGGCCCGCGCCGCTCAGGTGGGGCAGTTATGAACCCATTGTTTTTGGCTGGCGTAGCTTTTGTCGGCGTGGTGCTTGGCGGTTTGCTGGGCTTTGCCTTGAAATCGACGGAAATTGAAGAACCCGCCATTTTCATCGCCAATCAGTCCATGGATATGGCGGAAGTTTCCATCCTGCCGGATTTCAGTTATCCAGACCTTCAGGGCAAGGAAAGACAGAGCGGCGAATGGCGCGCCAAGATTCTGGTGTTGAATTTTTGGGCGACCTGGTGTCCACCCTGTCGTGAAGAAACGCCGTTGTTCGTCGATCTGCAAGCACAATACCGGCATGATAACGTGAAGTTTGTGAGTATTGCGATTGATGACTTAGAGCCTGTCAAGGCATTTGTCGAGGAATACCAAATTAACTACCCTGTGTTGATGGGTGATATGGACGCGGTTGCTTTATCGCGCAAACTGGGCAACCGGTTTGAAGGCTTGCCTTTCACGGTGGTGGTTGCGCCCGGCGGTTCTGTGATCCTGCGCCATACCGGTGGCATTAGCCGCCAGCAATTGGAGCCGGTGTTGCAAGAAGCGATTGATAAAGGGCGTCGCACGCATGAACCCACCAAGCGGATTTAGCGCCTACGGTTGTTATGATGGATGAGCGAACCCTGTTCCGTGAAGCGATGTCCGGTGTGCAGACGCATACGGACGAGTGTGCGGAGCCTTATCGTAAAAAACTGAAGCCTAATCCGCTGACACACCGGCAAGCGGTTGAACAAGGTGAAGAACTGGCGGATTTGACGATTGAAACGCCGGATTTCCTCGAATTCCGCCGTCCCGGTATCCAACATCGTGTCTTTCACGATTTGCAGCGTGGCCATATTTCGCCGGAAGGTTCATTGGACTTGCATGGCATGCGGGTTGCTGAAGCCAGGCGGGCGTTCGCCCGTTTTTTCGCCCAAAGCCTGGATCGCGGCATGCGCTGCGTGCGTATTATTCATGGCAAAGGACGAGGTTCAGCGAGTCGGCAGCCAGTGTTAAAGCGAAAAGTTCACCATTGGTTGTTGCAAAAACAGGAAGTCCTGGCATTCGTCACGGCACCACGTTGGGATGGCGGCTCTGGTGCCGTGTATCTGTTGCTGGCGCGCAAAAGAAAGTTATGAAATGCTTTGCCAGAGGTAGCGCTTTATATTCAGTAGTGAACGCAGGGTTCTTTACGGCCTAACGGCTTCTTAGGATGAACGGATGCCTGACTCAGGTGCCTTGATAAGCGGCGTGCAGCACGAGCGCAGTGAGTACCACGGCTTAAACATTATGTTATGCACACGCTTTTAGTCCTTTCGGCCTAAGGTCAGCGAAACCTCACGCGCAATTTCAGCATCTACCATCTTCAGTTTAGCTTCTATTTCTTTTTGATATTCTGACCCAGGTTTATTTCTTTTCTGAAGCTCTATTAAGTGAGTCTTTGCCCTGCGATAGTCTTTGATGTTTAGGTTATATTTTACCAGCGAAACAATTTCCTTGTCGGTGTACTCGGCAGGATCTGGGGTGTTTCCGAAGAAGACGTTGTAGATCAACAAGAATCCAACGAAAGCCACTGCTGAGTTGCTGGCATAGATATTGATACGTGATCTCTTCTTATCGTCTTCGATAAAGTACATCCATACATGTGCTATCACGCTCATCACAGACGTAACGGCCATCAAGAGCAAGACCATCAATGCGGCTGGATTCAGAACTTTAGTGAAAGTGATTTCAATGTTTCCGACAGGAGCAACGAACGAACCGATGAGCAAAGAAAGTGAGGTTATGAGCACAATCAGCTTGACTCTGAAGTGCTCGGCGAATATGTCTTTAGCGATCATGAGGATCAGTGCTATTACAGAGCATGCCCCTGTTATGTATTGGAAATAGTCATTAAATTCAGTTATTACCATTCAAAATGTCTCGCGATGTGTGCGTTCGGGTGAATAATGTCGTGCTGATGAGCGGCGTTGAGGTTGGTGTGTGATGTACCATGGCCTTGATCAAAGTTCTTTATGCGGATTCAATGATCACACAGCGAAGCCAATGTTCAGTGGATTTCAGGTTTGACACATGATCGGCGGATTCAAGTTGCCAGTGCAACCCGTAGGGCATCAGCAAAGACATCATAAGGTGTTCGATAACCGAGGCATTTACGAGGCCGCTGGTTAATCTTCAATACCACTTCATCCAACGCCTGATCCGATACCTTACTAAAATTAGTTCCCTTGGGGAAGTAGCGCCTTAACAAGCCATTAGTTTGTTCATTCGTATCCCGTTGCTAAGGTGAGTAAGGGTCAGCAAAATAGGTTTCCATGCCAAGCCTTTTGGCACCCAGGCTAACGCTTGTTCAGTCGCTTTCCGGAAGCTTTGGGCGCTACGATCACCTGTTCGCTCCGAGGCCAATCATCGACCCTTTCGATCCGTATGTGTGGCCAACACACCGAAGCGGGACAAGCCTTAGAGCAGCATTTGGTCGCGTTGTTTTATGAGCACCGTGAGTTGTCGGGTTCCAGGTACTGAGTGAAGATATTACAAGCGGAAGGTTTTGTCGTAGGGCGTTGCCGGGTTCGGTGTTTAATGAAAAAAATCTGCCTTACCGGTGCGTTATCCAAAACGCTTTAAAACAATCCTACAAAGCTGTCATGCCTGTCCAGTTGCCGAAAATACACTCAACAGGTAACTGACCGTCTTGTGTTTGGGGGCGCACCGGATATGGCTTGGTGGAACTGCAAACAACTCGCGAATGTACCCCACTATTCGCATAGGGGGAGCCAATATGTCATTGAAGATTATCAGGCACGACTCGCTGACGATGGCATGGCTGTGAGTATGGGGTGTAAAGGCAATTGTTGGGATACTCATCGACTGAGCGGGTCTTCAGTGCGTTGAAATCAGCGTGGCTTAGCCGTTTTAGGTTCCCAAGCCATGAGGCAACAAAACAAGCTGTTTGGGAGTACATCAGCTTCTACAATGCAAAGCGTAGCCATCCAACTTTAGGCGATCTTTCGCCAATGGACTACGAGCAACAAGCAATGAAGCAAAAAGTCATGGAAGCGTGTCTGCTTTTATTTGACCATTACACTGCCAGTTGCGCCGTGATGCGGTAGTCGGGGTGTTTGGGTTAAAAAATCAAAATACACGGCGATTCATGCGTTTCGATCCGTGCTTTTCTTGATCGTCGCGTTCTACTTTGGGCCGTCGTCTTATCCATTTAAATGAAAACTCTGCTTGATGTCATTGCTGTAAAGGGCTTATCGGCTCAAATATGTGGCTTTTTAATGAATTATTTATGACGATAGTACCTTGATTAGGGGGACTTAATTCGTTCTAATCCAACCCTTAAGATTTTTTATAACAACTGAAATAACTCTGGAGGGGATGGTTAAATGAAAATCTTAGTCGCAACGGTGGCCACTGTTGCTTTGGCTGTATCCAGTCATCTTTGGGCCGCAGGGGCCTGTGAAAAAGGTGAAATCGTCATTAAGTTCAGCCATGTTACTGCTGCTCAGGGGCATCCTAAAGGTGAAGCGGCGGCTTTGTTGGAGAAGCGCGTCAATCAAGAGATGGATGGCAAGGTCTGTATGCTGGTCTATCCTAACAAGCAGTTATATAACGATAAGAAGGTTTTGGAGGCGATGTTGTTAGGCGATGTGCAGATGGCTGCGCCTTCATTATCCAAATTTGAGAAATATACTAAAAAGTTCCGTATTTTCGATTTACCTTTCATGTTCACGGACATTGACGCGGTTGATCGCTTCCAGAATTCGGAGGCTGGTCAGAAGTTGAAAAACGCTATGCGGAGAAAAGGTTTGCAGGGTTTGGCGTTCTGGCATAACGGTATGAAGCAGATGTCGGCGAACAGGCCGTTGCTTAAGCCGGAAGATGCTGCCGGGCTGAAATTCCGTATTCAGAGTTCGGATGTGTTGAAGGCGCAATTTGAGCAATTGAATGCCAATCCACAGAAAATGGCGTTTTCTGAAGTGTATGGCTCCTTACAGACTGGAGTTGTGGATGGTCAGGAAAACACTTGGTCCAATATCTATACCAAAAAGTTTTTTGAAGTGCAGGATGGCGTAACAGAAACCAATCATGGCGTATTGGATTATATGCTGGTCACTTCGGTTGAATTTTGGGATAGCTTGCCGCGTTCTGTACGGCGTCAGTTGAAAGGGATTATTGATGAAGTCACCTTCGCGCGTAACAACATATCCACGGCGATTAATGCCGCCAACCGTCAGCGGGTGATTGATTCAGGCAAAGAAGTTCGTACTTTAACACCCAGTCAGAGAGAGGCTTGGGTTGATGCACTTAAACCTGTTTGGGATCAATTTGAAAAGGATGTGGGTACTGATTTGATCAGGGCCGCCCAGCGAGCTAATCGAGGCTGATCGCGCATTTTTGATTCATCAAAACAGGTTCTTAACTAAGAGAGAAATTATCCTGCCCTGGATTTGAAAGTGGATTCATCATTCCGCTTTCAATCAGGGCGGTTTTTTTATTGTCGGCATCTATGGTGTTTAACAGTTTGTTAAGCGCTGCCGTTAATTTCTCTCGACATCTGTAAATTCCGGGTTCCGCAAAAATGTTTGATTAACCTGACATGAATTTGTCGGGTTATGAGCGGTTGTGCATTGTGCAATTTCGATGAAAGGTCAGGCTAATGTCTATGAGAGGAAGACTCAGTTATCTTTTTAACGAGTTTGAAGAGATTGCTATCGCCAGTTTACTGGGCATGATGACAGTGATCACCTTTGCCAACGTGGTGGCGCGTTATGTGTTTGAGTCCAATTTATTGTGGGCTTTGGAGGCAACAACCTATTTATTCGCTTGGTTGGTTTTATTTGGCGTGAGTTATGCGGTGAAGATCTCCGCACATCTTGGGGTTGATGCGTTACTTAACCGTTTTCCGCCGCAATTACAGAGAATTTGTGGATTGGCCGCTGTGACGGCGTGTTTGATTTTCTCAGCTTTATTGTTGTACGGCGGTTGGGATTATTGGTCCAAGTTCGCTTTCAAGCTGGCCTTTCTCGAAGTTGAGGACATCCCTTTTCCTGTTTGGTTGCAAGGTTGGTTGGGCTATATCGAAGATGGCGAACCCTTCTATGAAAAAATACCGCGTTTTATCCCTTACTTTATTTTGCCGGTAGGGATGGCTTTATTATTGTTTCGTTATTTACAAGCGGCATGGCGTATCTGGCATGGCGAACAACGGTTGTTGATCGCCAGCCACGAAGTTGAATCGGCTACTGAGAATCAATAGGACATCCAATGGAAATATTATTCTTATTTGTTGCGGTCATCCTTTTATTGTTGATTGGTGTGCCGATTGCTGTTGCGCTGGGTTTATCCAGCATCGGCTTTTTGCTGTATCACTCAGATAGTTCCCTGGCTTCTGTCGCTCAAACCTTATTCGAGGCATTTGAAGGCCACTATACTTTATTGGCTATCCCTTTCTTTATTCTGGCCTCCTCTTATATGTCAACAGGTGGTGTGGCGAAGCGGATTATCCGGTTTGCGATCGCTATGGTTGGTCATGTGCGTGGTGGTCTGGCCATCGCTGGCGTGTTCGCCTGTATGTTGTTTGCCGCTTTGTCGGGATCTTCTCCTGCCACTGTGGTGGCGATTGGCACCCTGGTGATCAGCGGTATGGTGAAGGTGGGCTACACCAAGGAATTCGCTGCTGGGGTCATTTGTAATGCAGGCACCTTGGGCATTTTGATTCCGCCTTCTATCGTAATGGTGGTTTATGCAGCGGCGACCGATGTGTCGGTTGGACGTATGTTCCTGGCCGGGGTGATTCCGGGCATTTTGGCGGGCGTGATGCTGATGATTGGCATCTATGTGGTTGCGCGGATCAAAAACCTGCCAGCCCAGCCTTGGGCAGGTTTTTCTGAAATACGTGATTCGGCGATTGATGCCGGGTGGGGCCTGTTTCTTATCGTCATTATCCTCGGTGGTATTTATGGCGGTGTCTTCACCCCAACAGAAGCCGCCTCGGTTGCTTCCGTTTATGCGTTCTTGATTGCGAATTTCATATACCGTGACATGGGGCCATTGAAAGATAGTCCCAGCCGTCGTGAAGGCGAGGTTTGGTTAACCGGACTCGTGCGTAGTTGGTGGCAGTTTTTTGTTTACCTGATTCCGGCGATTTTCCATCCAGACCACCGGAAGACTTTATTGGAAGGCGGCAAGCTGACCATCATGTTGTTGTTTATCATCGCCAACGCCTTGATATTGAAGCATGTGCTGACGGAAGAGCAGATTCCGCAACAGATCGCTTCAGCGATGCTGGCGGCGGGTTTTGGCGCGCTGGTCTTCTTGATCATTGTGAATCTGATTTTGTTGATCGGTGGTCAGTTCATGGAGCCGTCGGGCCTGATTGTGATCGTGGCACCTTTGGTTTTTCCGATCGCTATTGAGTTGGGCATTGATCCGATTCATTTGGGCATCATTATGGTGGTCAACATGGAGATTGGCATGATCACGCCGCCTGTCGGTTTGAACCTGTTTGTGACGTCAGGGGTGGCGAAAATGTCTGTGTTGTCTGTCGTGCGTGCGGCCATGCCTTGGTTAAGTATTTTGTTGGTTTTCCTGGTGATGGTCACTTATATCCCCTGGCTGTCAACTTTCCTGCCAAATACCTTGATGGGGCCTGAAACGATCACGATACATTGATGAGTATTTTGTCGATTCAGTCATAACGTGAGCAAAAAAATGGGGCCTGTAAAAGGCCCCTAACCAGCTCGGAGAGAACATGAGAAAGAAAGATTGAAAGGCTGCTCAGGCGGGGTGATGTCCGCCTGAGGGATTCCAGCTTCTGCTACAGGGCCATCAGTTGCATCACTTCATCCACGCCAGCATTTTCAAAGCGGCTTTGTTCCGCGCAGAGGGTTAACAAGCGCTCGGCTTTTTTCTCTGGTAGCTTGCCACGTACATAACGCTCGAATTTTTCAACCAGTTTCGGAATGCCTTCGTCGCGGCGGCGGCGGTGACCAATCGGATAATCCACGACGATGTTGTCAGTGGTGGTTCCGTCTTTAAAGCAGACTTGCACCGCATTGCCGATGGCGCGTTTGTCGGCTTCCAGATATTCACGCGTGAAGCGCGTGTCTTCAACGCATTCCATTTTATGGCGTAACGCATCCACGCGAGGATCCTGCGCGACTCCGTCTTCGTAATCTTCCGCCGTCAAACGGCCAAAAATCAGGGGGATGGCGACCATATATTGGATGCAATGGTCACGATCTGCCGGGTTATTCAATGGGCCGGTTTTATTGATGATGCGGTCACCGGATTCCTGAGTTTGAATGATGACTTTTTCAATATCATCCAGGCGGTCACAGACTTGCTCATGCAAAGCAAGCGCGGCTTCCACGGCGGTTTGCGCATGGAATTCAGCCGGAAAAGCGATTTTAAACAGGATATTTTCCATCACATAAGTGCCGTAACCCTGCTTAAATGACAGGTTGTCGCCTTTGAATGAAACATCCTGAAATCCCCAGCCTTTTGCGGTGATGGCCGACGGATAACCCATTTCGCCGCGCTCGGCCATCATGGCCAGAAACAGTCCTCGGGCTGATGCGTCACCCGCCGCCCAGGATTTACGTGAACCCGTGTTGGGCGCATGGCGATAGGTGCGCAATGACGAACCATCCAGCCAGGCGTGCGATACGGCATTTAGGGTTTCCGCGCGATTACAGCCGAGCATTTGCGCGGAAATTGCAGTGGATGCGATGCGTACCAGCATCACATGATCCAGACCAACGCGATTAAAGCTGTTTTCCAGGGCGATGACGCCTTGTATTTCGTGCGCCTTGATCATGGCGATGATCACATCACGCATGGTTAGCGGCGTTTCGCCGCGCGCTATGCGCTGACGTGAAAGGTAGTCCGCCAGACCTAAAATCGCGCCCAGATTATCGGATGGGTGTCCCCATTCCGCCGCCAGCCAGGTATCGTTGTAATCCAACCAGCGCACCATGGCGCCAATGTTCCAGGCGGCACGCACGGGATCCAATTGATAAGCTGTGCCGGGCACACGAGCACCGAGCGCCATCTCAGCGCCTGGAACAATTGGGCCAAGCATTTTGGTGCAGGCGGGATAATTTAAGGCGTATAAACCACAGCCGATGGTATCCATCCAGCAATAGCGCGCGGTTTGCATGGCTTCGTCAGACTGGGTGACATCGTAATCCAGCACATAATCAACAATATCCTGGATAACCTGATCGAAATCCGGGCGTGAAGCGTCCAATACAGCAGCTTTTGACATACGAAATTTCCTGTGTTTGATGATTCAGCGGTTCTGGATCGGGGTGAATGCGCGATTTTCCGGGCCTGTGTAATTGGCGGACGGGCGAATGATTTTTCCATCCTGGCGTTGTTCAATGACATGCGCTCCCCAGCCGGATACGCGGGATATGACGAACAGCGGTGTGAACATATCGGTCGGTACACGCATTTGGTGATAGGACACGGCAGAGAACCAATCCAGATTGGGGAACATTTTTTTAATGTCCCACATCACCGTTTCCAGGCGCTCGGCGACCTGAAATAAAGTCATGTCGCCATTTTCTTCCGAAAGCTGCTTGGCGGTGCCTTTGATAATCTCATTGCGCGGATCGCCAATGGTATAGACGGGATGGCCGAAGCCGATGACGATTTCCTTGCGCGCAATGCGGTCACGAATGTCAGCTTCTGCGGCATCCGCATTGCGATAACGGCTTTGTGTGCGGAAGGCTGCCTCGTTGGCACCGCCATGTTTAGGGCCGCGCAGTGCGCCAATGGCCCCCGTGATCGCTGAATAAAGATCCGAATTGGTGCCGGCGATCACACGGCCTGTGAAGGTTGAGGCATTGAATTCGTGTTCGGCGTACAGAATCAATGAGGTATGCATGGCGCGCACCCAACTTTCCCGGGGTGGTTCGCCGTGCAGCAGATGAAGAAAATGGCCGCCAATGGAATCATCATCGGTTTCCACATCAATGCGTTTACCGTTCACGGCATAATGATGCCAATAGATCAACATGGAGCCGAAGCTGGCCATCATGCGGTCAATCAAATCCCGCGCGTCCGCTTCCGGATGGGTGTCTTTTTCCGGTATGCAGCAACCGAGCACGGAGCAGCCAGTCCGCATCACATCCATTGGGTGTGTTGAGGCGGGTAAAGCCTCCAAGGCTTGTTTGACGGCGTTCGGCAGGCCACGCAACGTTTTCAATTTGGCTTTATAGGCATTCAGTTCCGCTTGATTCGGTAGTTCGCCATGAATGAGCAGGTAAGCGATTTCTTCGAACTCACAGATTTCCGCAAAATCCAGAATGTTATAGCCGCGATAATGCAAGTCATTACCCGTGCGTCCAACTGTGCAGATGGCGGTATTTCCGGCGGCAGTGCCGGAAAGCGCGACGGATTTTTTTGCTTTTGGCAGAATGGGGTTGGTCATGATGGATCCTCCTCACTGAACAGGGCATCCAGTTTTTGTTCAAACTTGTGGTAGCCCAGGTAGTCATATAATTCGGCGCGGGTTTGCATGGTGTTCAACACGGATTGCTGAGAACCTGTGTCGCGCAATGTTTGGTAAACCGTTAAGGCGGCGGCATTGGCGGCGCGAAATGCGCTCAAGGGGTACAGTGCGATGCTGACGCCGACGGAAGCCAATTCATCAACCGTGAATAAAGGCGTTGAGCCGAATTCGGTGATGTTCGCCAGAACAGGGACCCGGACAGCATTGACGAACTCGCGGTATTGCGCCAATTGGGTCATCGCTTCAGGAAAAATCATGTCAGCGCCAGCCTCAACACAGGCGCAAGCGCGATCAATGGCGGATTGCATGCCTTCCACCGCCAAGGCGTCAGTGCGTGCCATGATGATAAAATCCGGGTCCAGCTTGGCGTCAACGGCGGCTTTAATGCGATCCACCATTTCATCTTGTGGCACGATGGTTTTATTGGGTCGATGGCCGCAGCGTTTTTGTTGCACTTGGTCTTCAATATGAATAGCCGCCGCGCCGGCTTTGGTCATGGCGCGCACCATGCGGGCGATATTGAAAGCGCCTCCCCAGCCGGTATCCACATCCACCAGCACGGGTAAATCAACGATATCCGTGATTCGCTGTAAGTCAATTAACACATCTTCCATGGTGGTGATGCCCAGATCGGGTATGCCGCATGAACCTGCCGCGACACCGCCGCCTGAAATGTAGAGCGCTTGAAACCCGGATGCTTGCGCCAGACGGGCGTGATAAGCATTGATGGCTCCGACGCACTGCAAAGGGCGTTCTTGCTGGATTGCTTGGCGAAATTTCAGGCCGGCAGATTGAATGGTCATGGGGTAAACCTTAAGAAGTCATTTAATTTGTCGACAATATAGAGGATTGTATGGGTTTTTTGAATATTTATTCATCAAAAAGATCAATATTGTTGACAATCCATGTGGGAACCCGGTGGGATGCAATAGCGGGAGTTCGTTTCTGTTGTATATACAACAATTGTGATGTACGCTTAGCCTATGTTTGAAGAGTGTCTGTATTTCAATAGTAATGCTTTGGCTCGTACGGTGACGCGTATTTGGACAGAGGCTTATAAGCCATTTGATCTGTCGCCGCCTCATGCTTTTATGCTCCGAGTCATTCTCGCCAAGCCAGGCTTGATGCCGCGTGAACTGGCGACGACGCTTTCGCTTTCCCGCTCAACCGTTACCCGTTTTCTGGATAATTTGGAGAAACGTCATTTCCTGGTACGAAAAATGGCGGCTCAAGATGGCAGGGAAGTGCATGTCTATCCAACTCAAAAGGCCATCGCCATTCATGAGGCGTTGGATCAAACTGGCGAAAAATTATCCAAGCTCATGGGTGAGTTGATTGGCCCGAATGATCTTTTGAATACGGTTCACACGCTTCGGCAGTTTCAGAAAATGCTTGAAGCGACCTGATTTTTTTTGAGCCTATAGTTGCATATACAATTTTATTTGTTGTCAATTCTTGCCTATTATCCATTGAAAGGGGAGTTATCCAATGCCTTATATCAACATACGTCTCGGTGCTAACCTTGAAGCCAGCCAGCGAAAAAGGCTTTATGAGCAGACCACCTTACTCATGAATGCCGTTATGAATAAGCGTCCGGAAGTGACAGTGGTTCATATTCAAGCATCGGAACCGCATGATTGGGCGGTCAATGCTGTGATGTTGAATAAGCATTGTCCTGTAGGTGCCTATGTCGATATCAAAATCACAGAAGGTACCAACACGCCTGAAGAGAAAGCTGACATGATTTCAAAAACCGTGAGCCTGTTGAAAGAAATCGTCGGTGTCGTGCAGGAGGCTTGTTATGTTGTTAGGTTGCAAAAACTGGAGGTGATGTTTTAGCAAAATGACCGTAACCACATTGGAATTCACTGATTTCAATTTTCATCAAACAATTTTAGGAGAAATATCATGAGAAATATCATCGCCAATAACAGGTTGCTTGGAGTGATGACTACCCTAGTCTGCGCGCTTGGGCTTTCCTCTAATGCACAAGCACTTTATTCGATTGGCAATCTTAAGAACGATTACGGTACACCGATTACCTACAATGTCCCGGTTGCTACGGGAAGTTCGGCGGGTTTTGTATACGGTAACTTTTCAATCTCTGTACCTGGGCAAGGTACCGTGTCATTCACTGATATAGCCAGTTCAAAGCCCAGTGGGTGCACAGCCCCAACTTGGGGCGTAATAGTCACCTATCAAGGCAATTCTTGGGGTTTCTATTACGAAGGGGGTGGAAAGCTTGATGTAACCATTAAGAAAAATGGTGCGTTGGGTCTAACAGCCGTTAACGGGAAGGTATTTGATAGTGGCCCATGCTCCCAAAAATAGCCGCCTCACTAGCTAGAAATGCCTAACACGGTGCTCCAGCGGAACCCAACTCTACGCGGCTTTTTGTGCATGGCTTCGCCATTGTCGCGCAAACGCCGCTCCGCGTTGGGTTTCGCTGAGCTTGGCGTTATTAATAATATTCCCGCTGATTCATGGGGTTATGATGGTGAAACACAGGCGCAACGTGCTGCATAAAGTATTTGCATCCCTCATCGTTGTGTTCCATTTGGAGAAATGGAAAATCAGCAGATAGTGGGCGAATGTGTTTTGGCGGGTTCACGGGATGCTATTGCATCGTTTATTGCTCGAAATAGTCCATTAGTGATAGTTTCTGCTTGCTGATTAATCATTTTAATACCAACCAAAAAGAGCATATTTATGGGCATGAAATTAATGCTGAATTCCATGATTGCGCTGGCATTATCTGTTGTGTCAACGGCTTATGCCGCCGGATTGCCAACCCAGGCTGAACTCCAGAAAGTATTAAAAGCCGTTGTAAAAGAACAGAATGGAGGATTTGGTTTAAATATGTGGTCAACTCTGGTTGATCGGGATGGTGTTGTAAAAGCTGTTGCTTTTTCGGGTAAAGGCCGGGGTGATCAATGGCCTGGAAGCCGTGTGATTTCGGCGCAGAAAGCCAATACCGCGAATGCGTTCAGCTTACCCGGTTTATCTTTATCGACAGCCAATCTTTATGCGGCAGTTCAGCCTGGCGGAAGTTTGTATGGTTTGCAGCATAGTAACCCGGTTGATACCAGCGTTGCGTATGGTGGTTCGTCGAACAAGGTTGGCACGAAAAATGACCCGATGGTTGGCGGAAAAATTGGCGGCATCAATGTCTTTGGCGGCGGCCTGGCTTTATATAATGCCGATGGACAGCTTCTGGGCGCAATTGGAGTCAGCGGTGATAGCTCATGCGCAGATCATAATATTGCGTGGAAAATGCGCCATGCACTGGGCTTGGATTACATCCCTGCAGGTGTCAGCCCAAGTAAAGATGACAATATGGTCAACGATATGACAGATGGCGTCAGTGTGGGCGGTTGGGGGCACCCGGTATGCTCAGCCAAGGCCTCTGACATAGCCAAGCGCTTTGTGAAAACACACCCGGTGCGCCCGAAAAAATAAGCTATTCAGCGGTGGGATAGGGGCTACCAGGAAAATTGTGAAGATTGGTAATAAAGAGAGTGAATCGTAAAACCGCTTTCGGGCATGATCATTGCGTCGATCATCCCTCTGAAAGGCAAATGATTGTGATTTGAACTGGATTTTGGCTGAGAGTCTGACGCTTTGATGTTCTGATTTCGTGACTGATGGTGGTTTTTGTTTGAATTGGCGTCGGTCAAGATGTTACCCCTTAGCCTTGAGTTTTTTCAAGATGATGGAAATTTCGCAGAGTTAACAATGTGTCTTGCCGAGTCGCACCAGTTTTTGGCAAGACTAAACCTCCAATCTTAAATTTAGGAGTGAATCATGGGATTTTTAGCCACTTTTGATGCTGTCCCTGACGATAAGAAGTTGTTGTTGACGATAGGTGCATTGCGTCAAGACCCGATACCTGTTTTGGCCGAATTACGCGTTCAACGACCGGTTCTGCAAATTCCGGCCACTCCAGTGAACTTCGTGCTGATCACCAAACGTCGTGATGTGCAGGATGCGTTGAATCACCATTCAGTTTTCACGGTTCAGCCTTATCAACCGAAGATGGATCCGTCGGTTGGGCCTTTTATGCTGGCGCGTGATAACACGGTTTTCAACCAGCGCGACAAGGGCATTATGAAAGCTTTGATTCAGCAAAGTGACATGGGGCAGGTGCGTGTCAAGGTCGCTGAACTGGCCTGTAAAGCGATTACCGAAGGTGTTGGCGCTGATGGCAGGCTTGATATCGTAGCGCAGGTGAGCCGTAAGGTTCCCATTCAGTTGACCGGCGCTTATTTCGGTTTTCCAGGACCGGACTTAGATGCCATGCTGAGGTGGTCGCGCGCGACTCAGGAAGATATGTTCTACAACCAGCTCAATGACCCGGACATTCATCAGGCCAATGTCCAGGCGGGCGCTGAGATGAAAGCCTACCTGGAATCTTATCTGCTGGAACAACTGGACGCCATCGGCAACGCGACTGCCAAGGACTCCGTCGTCACCCGGCTGTTGGCGATGATTCCGCCCAAAGAGATTGGTTTTGACATGACTCGCGTGATGAGCAACACCATGGGTCTTTTAGTTGGTGGTGTTGAAACCACGTCGGCTGCGATCAGCCAAGCCATATCCGTGTTGCTTGATCAGCCCGATCATCTGGCCAGCGCCATTCAGGCGGCGCAAGACGGTGATGATCAGAAGTTCGATGGTTATGTTTGGGAAGCGCTGCGCTTTTACCCTCAGGCGCCTTTCGTGGGACGCTTGATGAGTGCTGACTATATCGTTGGTGCTGGCAGTGATCATGCCACAGAAGTCAAGGCTGGGACCTTCGCCTGGTTGTCGCATGCTTCCGCCATGATGGATGAGAGCATTGAGCCGGATGCTGGTGAATTCCGCCCTGATCGACCAGATTGGTGGTACATGCATCTGGGCTATGGTCCGCACCGTTGCCTGGGTGACCAAGTCAGCCAGCAGCAAGTGCCGGAGACCGTCAAGCAGATCTTTTTGGCTGGCTATACGAAACGTGCTGAAGGGCCGGCTGGCCAACTGGATTTCAAGCAGGGGCCTTTCCCGGAAAGCTTCACTTTACTCAAAAGCGATTGACCTCAAACGGAGCAGTACACCCCGCCGGGTTTCACTCACGACGAGAAAACCCGATTCGCTTTGGTAAACGACGAAATGGTGTGAACCCATGAAAAAAATCTTGATCGTTCTGGCGTTAGTTGCTGTCGGTGGCTACGGTTATCTGCATTTCAGTGGCCTGCTTGATGCGCTGACTCCCCCGGAATTGCCGGAATATGAAGCGCCGGAAAGCGCGATGTGGTTGAACCAAAACTGGAGCAATGACGCGCGCTATTGGTATCACCATACGCCTCAGGGCACTTCGACTGTTCCGGTGCCTTATGAGTGGTTCATTGCGCTTGAACAGCCTCAGTTATTCGCCTTTTCTGAGATTCCTTTGTTTAAGGCATCAAACTACATGGCGCAGTTTGGTTTTATCCCCAGCCCGGCTGGCGCCAATTACGCTCAAGCCGAGAACAAGGAGGCCGCCGGTTTTACGGAAAGTCGCTCAGGCTCTTATACGGTCGATTACGGATACGACTATTATTTGGGTAACCCGGATGGTCTCCCCGTTGGATTTGCCTTGACCAGGGGGCAGAAAGATCCGGTGACCGGCGGGAATTTACCGCCGCAATTGGGTTTTACCTGCGCCGCCTGCCACACGGGTCAGTTTACTTATCAGGGCATGAATATTCGCATTGATGGTGGCCCCGCCACCATTAACCTGGGTACTTTCCGCAAGGCGTTGCAGGTTTCCTTGGCTTACACAAAGTTGATCCCTTGGCGTTTCTCACGTTTTGCTGACCGTGTATTGGGTGAAAATCACTCTGATGCGGAACGCCAGGTGCTCAAAGATCGCTTTGACTTGTTACTTGATAGTGTGAGAGAGGTTGGCGAAGTCGAATCCGCTGCTGTTGACAAGTTGATGGCGGAGCATGGCCAGATTGCCGCTGAAGGTTTCTCACGGCTGGATGCGCTGAACCGCATCGGCAATCAGGTGTTTTTTCATGACTTGTTCGCCGCCAGAAGCGAAAGCTTCGACCCGGCTGAAAATATCGCCTTGAACAAAGTGCCGGTGAACTATCCGCATATTTGGAGCACTTCCTGGTTTGACTGGGTGCAATATGATTCTTCCATCATGCGACCTATGGTGCGTAATGCGGGTGAGTCGCTTGGCGTTGCGGCCAAGTTCAATTTGGTGAGCAGTGATGATGGCCGTTTGTTTGATTCCACTGTTTTGATCAAAGAGTTGTCGCAAATGGAAGACCTGCTCGCCGGCCCTGATCCACTTGAAAACGGTATTAATCGATTCCGTGGTTTGACGGCACCCAAGTGGCCACAGAACATTCTGGGTAAGATCAATAACGTCAAAGCCAGAAAGGGTGAGTTGCTCTATAACAAGCATTGTAAGAGCTGTCACTTGCCGCCAGTGACTTCCGGTGAATTCTGGAGTGAGCAGTATTGGCGGGAAATCAATCTCCCTGGTGCCAAAGGTCAATATCTCAAGCTTGAGGTGATACCGGTGGATGAGATTAAGACAGATCCTGGCCAAGCTGAGGTTTTAGCCACCCGCATGGTGAGTTTGCCAGAGAGCCTGGAAGTACCAGAGCCGGAAGTTAAGGATGGCTGGATCTGTGGGGGCAAGGTTGGCACTAAAACGGACAAGGCCCCATTCGCCTGGGCGTTGGCTTATGTGACGCAAAAAGCCATCAATAACCGCTATGACATTCGGGGAATCCCTGCGGATGAACGCGAGCGAATCAATGGCAATCGTCCCAACTGTGTGCGTGCTATTGAGGCTTACAGAGCGCGTCCGCTCAACGGCATTTGGGCGACTGCGCCGTACCTGCATAATGGTAGTGTTCTCAGTCTGCATGAGATGTTGGTTCCTGCTGCTGAGCGTGCTGCCAAATTCTGCCTGGGCGACCGTGAATTTGATCCGGTCAAGGTGGGTTTGACAGGTGGCTGTGGCAAGGGGCTGACTGAGGTCGATACCACCATTGCTGGTAACTTCAATAGCGGACATTCATTCGAGCATGGTGATGGGCCGGGTGTTATTGGGCCTGAACTTTCTGATGATGAGCGTGAAGCTTTGGTCGAGTTTTTGAAAACCTTGTAGACAGTGTCGTCAAGAGGCTGTGCTTTGCAGCCTTTTACGGCTTAAATCGACTTTAAAATGCGCTTCTTCGCCCTTTTTTAGTACTCTGTCAACGCAATTGGGCTGGCAGAGTATTAGGCGCAAACTGCCTGTACTTGTTCTCATGATGAGAGTGTTTTATTCATTAGCGCTGAATTTGAATTGAAATTCCGCCTGTTTTCACGTGATTAACAGGCTGTTGAAATTCGCTCAGGTGAGTTGCGGGACAAGGCAAAAATAGTCGAAAAAGCGCAGTTTACTGGACGTAAATGAGCATTTTGAGTTCAATTTCAGGGGCAAAATGGCGAAGCGCAGCCTCTTGACGACACTACCTAAGTGTCAGGGTAAATTACAATAAGTTGTTGTAGGTTAGGGATATGATCATGGCGAACAGGGTTTTTTGCATTAGTGCCGGTCAGAATGAAACGAAGAAGACGGATCACCCGATTCATCGGCAGAACCTATATTTGAACTATGGTTTGCTTTCGCTTGCTTCTGTACTCCATAGAGCCGGAGTCGATGCGATTCAAATTCAGGGAAATTTCAACTCAGCAGAGAGTACATTCAAGAGGTGTGTGCAGCTTGGCTTGGAAGACTCCAATTATTCAGTTCTTATCTCTGTGCCGAGCTTTTACGCTGTTAATTGGACAAACGAGTTCATTACGCTTCTCAAGATGAGTTTTCCTGATGTGAAAGCCATTCTCGGTGGTCGTTGGGTTGTTGACCGGAATCCGGAGAATCTTCGAGCACTAATACCACTAGCTGATATCGTAGTGCCCGGGATATCCGAAGCATTAGTGGAAGAGCTTATTTTAGGTGCTTCGGGTAATTTGAAAGTTCCGCCCCGAATATATACCTATTCACAACTCAACTATGATCTGCTGGATGAGAGAGAGTTGTATCAGCCTAGCCTGGAGGTGTCCAGAGGGTGTGGTATGGGGTGTAATTTCTGCCAGGAAAAGGATGAACCGCTAACGAAGTTAAAGCCCGCAGAAGACATCGTAACCGAGGCAGCGAAGTCAATTCTGGTTGATGGATTGACGCCAATGAATTTTTATTTGGAGGCATCAATGTTCGCACCAAACGGTAGATGGACGGCTTCACTTTTAGAGCAACAGAAGGCGCACGATACCTCATTCAAATGGCGTACAGAAGCTCGCGTTGATAGCATTCTGCCACGACATTTGCCGGCATTGTATTCGTCAGGACTTCGCATCTTGGATCTTGGTCTTGAAAGTGCTGATCCCCACCAGCTTGGGCGAATGAGAAAATGCAATGATCCGGGTCGGTATTTAAAGAAGGCGTCTGAGCTAGTAACCGCTGCTCACTCTGCTGGTATTCAAATTAAAGTAAACCTTCTTTTGTTTCCGGGGGAAACTCAAGCATCTATTCAGAGAACCTCTGACTGGTTGAGTGATCATAGCGACAAAGTTCGAGGTGTCTCTGTCGGCCCAGTTATTGTTTTTGGATGGCCGGAGCGGGTATCTTCTTACATTGAGTATCTGTGTGGATTAGGTGCCAGCGTTAGCCACTCTCCAATGCAAGGAGTCACCCATCTAAATTTGAGTTCAGAGATTGATTTCGACGGTTCTATGGAATTATCGGCCAAGCTTGGAAAGCAATTTATGGATTCTGATGATTATTATTTTCTGAAATCGTTTTCGTATTTTTCCAGAGATTATACCAAGGAAAAATTCCTCCTGGATTGTTATGGTATTGAGAGTGATCTTAATTTTTCCGTGGTCAATGGGCAATAAAACCATGTGGCTGGCCAATATTCAGTTACGCTTTCTTTTCTTGTAGTTTCGCGAGATCTGGGCAGTTTGTATACACAGATATGGCATCTCGGCAAAAGATTTGCACTGAGTCACGGGATTTGGTTCTTACAAGGTGGCTTGGACATGGTAGCACACGAATCCTTATCCGGTGTTGTTGAGCATGTTTTTTACGCTATAAAGGGGAGATTGTTTGCCATGTTTGCGAGAATTCTGGCGTCAACTTTTATTCTTGTCGCTTTATCAGGCTGCGCCAACCTGCAGGCGGTGCGTGATTACGCAACGGAGTCCGCCCGGTTCACGGGTTTCAAAACATTGACGGATCATTTCCTGCATCGTTATGAGCGGGAGCAGCCTTTTCTCAGTGATGACTCAATCCGGTTATGCAGCGCGACAAAAGCGCGCGCGTTGCATGAGCGTCGGCAAGCTGCCTACCCGGATTTGATCCAACTGAATGGAAGCATTACCGCTTATATGATGACTTTGGCGGAACTCGCTGGTGCGGAATCGTTTGATCTGAGCCAATCCGTCGGGGGGCTGGGTTCGGAGATCCGTCAACATCCTGAATTTGGTTTGCATGCGGAACAGGTTGACGCTTATACGAAATTGTTTCAACTATTGGCGAATGCGGTGACTTATGGGTTGCAACAACGGGCGATCGCAAAAATGGTGGAATCGGCTGATCCGTTGATTCAACAATTACTGGGCGGCATGGAAAATATATTGGATGCTTACGCCATTAGCGCCAGAAACGAGCGTGACTGCGTGGCCGGAAATCTGGAAATTGAGGCGATCCGTTCCAAGAGCGTGCTGAGCAGCATGCTGGGTAAACACCTCGCGGCAGAAAAGCAGGTGGAATATGACCGACTGGATGAGCAAATCAGAACAGCCCAGGCTGGCGTGGCGGGGATTAAACAAGGCCATGCCATGCTTAAAGAGAATGTCAGCACGCTCACATTCAGCGAGTTGGCGGATGAGTTGAAAGGCTTTACCCGCGCGGTTAAAGAAACTGGTAAAGCTTTAAGTGAGTTGCGTTAGATAGCATTGGTTCAGCGGGTCGTAGCTTTGCTGCCTTTTGGCGCTTAAAAAGGTGTATTGAAAGCCAGTAAGGTGTTTCATAATGACATGGTTGGATTATTGTTTGGAGATTCTCGTAATGCTTTTTTTAGGAGTTCATGATGGCGCTTGAGAACGCAAAACAGATCATCGCTTGTGCTAATCATTTAAGTCAGTGCGCAAGTGCTGCTCGTTCAAGACTGCTTGAGCTGATGAAAAAGGACCGGATTAGCGATCAGGACATATCGAAAATCCAGGGCGACATTAATGCCATTAATCAGAAGTCGGATGAATTGGTCATGGACGCGATTGAGTTGTCAGTGGGTGCGCTTGAAGTGACCCAGGCTGAGCTTGAAAGCGTTCTGGAGAATGCCAAAGGGGACATTCAGGAAATTCAGGATACCGCCAGATTTGTTGATCTGATGGCCAATATGGTGGCTTTTTCCACGGCGATCATTACCCGGAAGCCGAAGGCGATTTTGGCGAGTTTTAAGGATATACGGGATAATTTGCAAGCTATAGGATAGGTTGCTGTCCTGGCAAAAGAGATACTTCATTATAAGGTCGCGCTTTTCGGCCTTTTGTCTTTAGATCTGTCTGCTCTCACTTTCTTGGCGACACTATCCAGATATCACAAGCAGGGCTAATCATCGATAAAAGCGTTAGAGGTTGCTCCCAATCGCTGTATCAGAGCGATCTTGCGGCGTTGCCTAGCATCACTATTCCCCCTTCTCATTGCACCTTATTTGTCCGAAAGGTCGTGTCCAATCTCGCTTGTTCAGGTCATTGGGAATGGCCTTAACAGGCTGTTGAAATTCGCTCAGGTGAGTGCGAGACAAGGCAAAAATAGTCGAAAAAGCGCAGTTTACTGGACGTAAATGAGCATTTTGAGACTATTTTTAACGCTGTATCGTGCCGCATGAGTAGAATTTCAACAACCTGCTAATACCTTTCATTCATGCCGCGTATGCTATGCACATTTTCTATTGCGATGCAGCATTTATTGTGATTCCATCATGTCGGCATCCTAATGCAGGGTTTTCTTTGTTGTTCAGGAGATGATCAATGAGCGCGGATTTGATGACTTCCATCATGTTCGATGAAATTCAAATTGGCCAGACTGCAGAGTTGCAGCGTACGTTGACGCGAGACGATATTGCTTTATTTGGCCGGATATCCGGCGATCTTAATGCCATCCCGATTGATCAAGCCTGCGCTTTGCGCAGCGGCGCGAAAGGCGTTGTGGGCCATAGCCTTTGGGCGACAGGTTTGATCTCCAATCTGATAACCCAGGTGCTTCCTGGCCCTGGTGCTCTTTATCAAGGTCAGGATTCGCAGTTTCATCGGCAAGTGCATTTAGGTGACACCTTGACCGCGCGGATTAAGGTGAGAGACAAGTCCGGCGAAAACATCGTGCGATTTGAATGCATGGTCAGTAATCAGCATGGTGAAACGGTGATGACTGGGGTTGCCGAGGTCAAGACCCCTGCCGAACGGATTCAGATTAAGCGACCTGACAGACCCAATATTTCGAGCCAGCATCATGATAGTTTTGGTGCTTTGTTTGAGGCGGCGGAATCACTTGAACCGACTCCCACAGCTGTTGTGCATCCTTGTGATCCGATTTCGTTGCAAGGTGCGATGGATGCCGCCGCTGAGCATTTGATCCGTCCGATTTTGGTGGGACCTGAACGCAAGATTCGAGCCATTGCGGATGCGGAGGGCATCCCATTAGCGGGGGTTGAGATCGTCAATGTCGAGCATAGTCATGCAGCGGCGGAGCGCTCGGTCAGACTGGTGCGCGAGGGTGCAGCCGATATCTTGATGAAAGGGAGTTTGCACACGGACGAGGTGTTAGCGGCGGTGGTGCATAAAATGCATGGCATGCGTACCGAAAGACGTATTAGCCATGTGTTTGTGATGGATGTGCCGACTTATCCGAAATTGTTGTTGATCAGCGATGCGGCGGTCAATATCGCACCTGATTTGGAGGTGAAGCGGGATATTTGTCAGAACGCGATTGATCTGGCGCAGACACTCAAGGTGGAATCGCCAAAAGTCGCTATTTTATCGGCGGTTGAAACCATCAGACCGAAAATTCAATCGACGTTGGATGCGGCGGCGCTGTGCAAAATGGCGGATCGAGGTCAGATCACAGGTGCCCGCCTGGATGGCCCGTTGGCAATGGATAATGCGATTAATCTTGAAGCGGCGCGCATTAAAAAGATCCATTCAGATGTCGCTGGTGTCGCAGATATTCTGATTACGCCGGATCTTGAGTCAGGGAATATTCTCGCCAAGCAGTTGATCTTTTTAGCGAATGCGGAAGCCGCCGGAGTGGTTTTGGGGGCCAAAGCGCCTATTGCGCTCACTTCGCGCGCCGACAGTGTGTGCGCCAGAAAAGCGTCCGCCGCTATTGCGGCGTTGCATGCGGACGCCATTCGTCGGGGCATTCGGGAAGTGACCGGATGAGTCAATTATTATTGGCGCTGAATGCGGGTTCCTCCAGTATAAAGTTTGCGGTGTATGTCGTTGAGCAGGGCCAACCTCGGTTGCAGGCGAGAGGTCAGGTCGAGGCGATAGCATCCGCGCCGCATTTCATCGCTCAGTCGGCGACTGGCGTTAAACTTTGTGAGAGTTTTGATGAGCCAGCCTTGCCTGGACACGGGCATACTGAAGCCTTCGCTCAGATCTGGCGTTGGTTGTTATCTTATGCGGCTGGCGAGGCGATCTTGGCCGTGGGACATCGGGTGACTCATGGTGGTGCCGGTTATGTCGATCCGGTGCTGATTGATGCTCGGGTGATGGCGGCGTTGGAAAATCTGATTCCCCTGGCACCTTTGCATCAGCCTCATCATCTTGCGGCGATACAGGCTGTTACCGATGGATCGCCTGATTTGCCTCAAGTCGCTTGTTTTGATACCAGTTTTCATCAGGGACGTGAAAAGGTCGCTGAGTGTTTCGCCATACCCTATCAACTGTTTGACAGAGGGGTGCGGCGTTATGGTTTTCATGGCTTGTCCTACGAATTTATCGTGCGGCGTTTACGTGAACTTGCCCCGGACATCGCGGAAGAACGTCTGGTCATCGCCCATCTGGGTAGTGGTTGCAGCATGGCGGCGGTTAAAGCGGGTAAGAGTGTTGATACCACCATGAGCTTTTCAGCCTTGGATGGCCTGCCGATGGGTACGCGTTGCGGGACTATTGATCCTGGCGTTTTATTGTTCCTGATGCGGGAAGAGGGCATGGGATTAGCGGAGCTTGAAGAATTGCTCTATCAACGTTCAGGACTTCTGGGGCTGTCAGGCGTGAGTAATGACTTGCGTGCGTTGCATGCCAGTGATGACTCACGCGCGGCGGAGTCGATTGACTGTTTCGTGTATCGCGTCAATCAGGCATTAGGATCGTTGGCGGCGTCATTGGGTGGTTTGGATGCGCTGGTTTTCACTGCTGGGGTCGGGGAGAATGATGCAGAGATCCGGCGGCGGATTTGCGAACAAGCCGCTTGGTTGGGAGTGAGCCTGGACCCCGTCGCCAATCAGCACAGGGCCAGTGAGCTTGGAGATTGCAGGATATCCGCTGCCGATGCTTCGCCGCAGGTCTGGGTTATCTCAACAGATGAGGAATATATGATTGCGATGCACACTTTGGCGGTATTGGCATAAGCTTTGCAAAGGATTCCCGAATGAAGGCATCGGGAGATATTCGTGCAAGAAAAACTCATTTTAATCGGCAATGGCATGGCTGGTATCCGCACTCTGGAAGAGCTGCTCAAACTGGAGCCGGAGCGCTATCAGATCACCGTTTTCGGCGCTGAGCCGCACCCTAATTACAACCGCATTATGCTTTCGCCCGTGTTGGCGGGTGAAAAAACCCTGAACGACATCATTCTGAATGATCGCGATTGGTACGCTGAAAACCATATTCAGCTGATTACCGGCGATCCGGTGGTACGCATTGATCGCACCCGACGTGAAGTGGTGACTCAATCCGGTGCAAGCGCGCACTATGATCGCCTGTTACTGGCGACCGGCTCCAATCCATTCATCATTCCGATTCCCGGACATGACAAACAAGGCGTGATCGGTTTCCGCGATATTGCGGATGTTGAGGCAATGCTGTCTGCGGCACAAACTCATGCCAAAGCGGTCGTGATCGGCGGCGGCTTGCTCGGCCTGGAGGCGGCGAACGGTTTGTTGAAAAACGGCATGGATGTCACCGTCGTGCATTTACTGGATAGCTTGATGGAGCGCCAGTTGGATAAGCCCGCTTCGGCACTACTGAAAACCTCTCTGGAAGAACGTGGTTTGCATTTTATGATGGAAGCGCAAACCGCCGAAATTCTCGGCGATGAGCGGGTGACGGGCGTGCGTTTCGCCGATGGCGCTGAACTTGCCGCCGATCTGGTGGTGATGGCGGTCGGCATTCGGCCCAATATCCAACTGGCTCAAGCAGCGGGTATTCATTGTGAACGTGGTATCGTGGTCAATGACACCTTGCAAACGTTCGATCCGCGTGTTTATGCCGTGGGTGAGTGCGTACAGCATCGCCAGACCTGTTACGGACTGGTCGCGCCCTTGTTTGATCAGGCCAAGGTTGCGGCGAATCACCTGGCCAATTTGGGCATTGCACGTTATGAAGGTTCAGTCACTTCAACCAAACTGAAAGTGACTGGCATTGATTTGTTTTCAGTCGGTGATTTTAACGAGGCTGAAGGTGACGAAACCCTGGTTCTGCAAGACCCTGGTGCGGGCGTTTACAAAAAACTGGTGTTGCGTGACGATAAAATCAAAGGCGCTGTTTTGTATGGTGACACCCTTGATGGTGCCTGGTATTTCCAGCTCATGCGCGAAGGCTCCAGCATTACCGATTTCCGGCATACCATTTTATTCGGCCAGCATGATCTGGGCGATGCCGGGCATGGTGATGAGACCCGCGTCGCAGCGCTTGGCAATGAGGCTGAAATCTGTGGTTGTAATGGCGTTTGCAAGGGTGAGATTGTCGATGCCATCGTCAAAAAAGGCTTGTTCACCCTGGAGGAAGTCCGTGCGCATACCAAAGCCTCCAGCTCATGTGGCTCCTGCACCGGCCTGGTCGAATCCATTCTGGCCAGCACCGTTGGTCAAGGCTATACTGCAGCGCCAAGCAAAAAGCCTTTGTGTGGCTGCACCGAATACAGCCACGATGAAATCATCCAGGCGATTAAGCAGCATCAGCTCAAGGATATGGATGTGGTGCGCCAGTTTTGTGAATGGAAAACACCGGATGGCTGCGCCACCTGCCGTCCTGCGTTAAATTATTATCTGCTGGCGAATTGGCCTGGCGAATACCAGGACGATGCGCAATCCCGCTTCATCAACGAACGCGCACACGGCAATATCCAAAAAGACGGCACTTACTCGGTGGTGCCCCGGATGTTCGGCGGCTTGTGCAGCCCAGCCGATTTACGTGCTATCGCGGATGCGTGTGAAAAATATGATGTGCCCGAAATGAAAGTGACTGGCGGCCAGCGTATTGATTTGTTTGGTGTCAAAAAAGCCGACCTGCCCGCGATGTGGAAAGACTTATCGACAGCCGGTTTGGTGTCCGGCCATGCTTACGGCAAGGCGCTGCGTACAGTGAAAACCTGTGCTGGCAAAAACTGGTGCCGTTTCGGCACGCAGGACTCAACCGGGTTGGGGGTCCAACTGGAACAAATGACCTGGGGTTCCTGGATGCCGCACAAGTTCAAGATGGCGGTTTCCGGGTGTCCGCGCAATTGCGCCGAAGCGACCATCAAGGATTTTGGCGTGGTCTGCGTGGATTCCGGCTACGAACTGCATGTCGGCGGTAACGGCGGCATCAAAGTGCGCGTGACCGACCTGTTGTGCAAAGTCGAAACTGAACAGCAAGTGCTTGAATACTCAGCCGCATTCATCCAGAAATACCGTGAAGAAGCACGCTATCTGGAACGTACCGCACCCTGGGTGGAGCGGGTTGGCCTGCAATATGTCAAAGATGCCCTGTTCGATCAAACACAGCGCGAAGCTTTGCATGAACGCTTTTTATACTCCCAGCAATTTGCTCAGATTGATCCGTGGAAGGAGCGCGCGGAGGGAGCTGAAAAGCATGAGTTTGAGAAGATTGAAATCGCCGCTTAATCATTTATTTGGATGCATCAATGAACAACTGGATACCCATCGCCGCCTTGCATGAAATCCCGCAACTGGGCGCAAGAGTGGTGAAAACTGATACGCAAGACATCGCCTTGTTTCGCACCAAAAATGATCAGATATTCGCCGTCAAAGACCAATGCCCGCACCGGCAGGGGCCACTTTCGCAAGGCATCGTGCATGAAAACAGCGTGACCTGCCCATTGCACAACTGGAAAATTGACTTGACCACAGGTGAAGCGCAGGGGCCGGATGAAGGCTGCGTGGCAACTTATTCAACCAAGGTTGAAGAGGGTATGGTGTATCTCGCCTTGGATGCGGAGTCTGGTATTTAAGGTGATGCTTGCTGGCTTTGCGGTAAAGGCATGGACTTTTCCATTCGCTGCCAGGGGGTGATTTTGCTACCCTGGCGGGATGATTCCTTGCGTTGTGTTTGCAAGGTTTGCTTGGTTGGCTATACCGTGCGCCTTTCTTTGAGAATGGGTTAGAGGTGCCGGTGTGGGGTTCTTGCGGACTGCATATTGAACAGAACGGGAGCTGATAAAAGGGCTTTCTACGCAAAGGTTGATACGCACCAGAATAGAGAACATTGTTTCTGTTGGCGGATTCAGGGGTGAGTGATGGCGACTAAAAGAGAAAAGATTCAGAGAGTTGGTAATGTCCTGGTGGACATCTTTCATTATCTTGCGCTGTTCATCATTGGCGCAACCGTTGTGTGGTCAGCCGTTTTTGAGTATTTCCATATGATGGAGAAAGGGTATGCTGAGCTAAAAGATATTCTTTTGCTTTTCATCTATCTTGAACTGGGCGCAATGATTGGTATTTATTTCAAGACACATAGATTACCGGTTCAATTCCTGATATTTATCGCGATTACCGCGCTTTCCAGGCATCTAGTCATCGACGTGCAGCATGTATCGGATCATTTCCACTTGTTATTGCTTGCTGTTATTTCTGGCTCGATTGTTTTGTTGAGCGGCGCTCTTTATGTTCTAACCGTTACGGCTAAGAGATTTGGTCGCCCAGAAGATGACGTGAATCAAGGTAATATATCTTAAAGTCTTGACATGGATTTTGTGTTTTCGACTTTTTCGTGGCTTGTCTATGGCGGTGGTTGGGTCTATAGCTGGCAATATCAGGGGACAAGGCAGCAACGGAATTGATTATCTATGGGTCTCAGCGATTTGGTGATTAATGTTATCCAGGCAGATCGCTTTCTGTTGGCCTTGATAGTCTGCGTTCTCAACTTTGTCCTTTATGGTTTTAAGAAATCCTTGCTCGAAATGGATATTCTCTTCAACAAATGGAGAGCCGCAGATTTCTTTTACTGAATATTGCCCACCTAATATACCTAATACTTGCTCAGGCGAGTTCTTTAATGCAAATGAGACGGTATATGTCAATTCTTTGGTCATGGCGGCGTCGGCGTTTCTTTTTAATATTTCGGCAACCTTCAACCATGTTTTATCGCCGCTTTCAATTTTGGATAATATATAGGCCCACCTCTCTTTTCTATCTCTCAGACGCATCACATATTCTTTTTCCCCGGTACTACCGGTGTATTCCATAATGGCATCAGCACGGATAGGCTGGCCGCAGGCGGTGGCAAGCCCTGGGTAGATGAGTATAAATATGAGAATATACTTCATTTATCAACTGCGATCTTCTTAAGGCATTGCAGATAGACTTGTTCATCAGGCATGCGCTTATTCATCTGCGCTTCCCATAAAACAGCGCCCAGACATTCCATCATGTCGTGTTCAGCTTGATGGATATCGCCGGTCTTCCGGCTGATTTTTTGGTGTAATTTTCGGATGCCGCGTGGTCGGTCTGCAGCCAGTTGTTCAGCGAGCGTGATGTGCATGCCCATATGCAGAAACGGATTGGATTCACCAGCTTCCACCGGGAAATCCTTATCCAGCGGGTCGCCACCCAATAATCCGTGATATTCCGGGTGTTGGTGAATCACTTGCGCAATGATTGCTTCAATACCGTTTAATGTTTGATTATCCTGATGTTTCCGCCAACTGATTTGGAAAACCCGGCGGATTCCGGTCCGGTCATCGCCAAACATATTCAGCATTTAATCCACCACTTTCGCTTTATATTCACACAAATCCTCAATCAGGCAAGCGCCGCAACGCGGCTTACGTGCCGTACAAGTATAACGGCCATGTAAAATCAGCCAATGGTGCGCATTGAGCATGAATGATTGGGGTACCAGCCGTAACAGGCGATCTTCCACCTCGCGCACGGTTTTGCCTGGCGCAATGCCAGTGCGGTTGGAAACGCGGAATATGTGGGTATCGACCGCCATTGTGGGTTGACCGAACGCGGTGTTTAAAACCACATTGGCTGTTTTGCGTCCGACGCCGGGCAGGGCTTCCAGTGCTTCCCGGTTTTCTGGTACTTGGCTGTGGTGAGCCGTCACCAGTATTTGACAGGTTTGCAGGATGTTTTTGGCTTTGCTGTTAAACAAGCCGATGGTTTTGATATAGGTCTTCAGGCCATCTTCGCCCAGTTCAAGGATGGCTTCCGGGGTGTTAGCGACAGGAAATAACCGGCGGGTGGCTTTGTTGACGCCGACATCTGTGGCTTGTGCGGACAGGATAACGGCGATGAGCAATTCAAAGGCCGACTGATATTGCAATTCGGTGGTCGGGTTTGGATTGGCGTCGCGTAAGCGGGTGAATATGGCTTGGCGTTTTTCTCGATTCATGTCAGCCGTCGTTGGAATGGCATATTGCGCGTTTTATTCACGATAGGGTTTTTCCGACACGCTCAAACAAGGCGATGGATTCGACGTGAGCCGTGTGTGGGAACATGTCCATCACGCCTGCGCTGACTAACCGATAACCTTGTTGATGCACCAATTCACCGGCATCCCGCGCCAAAGTACCTGGGTAACACGAAATATAGACCAGCCTTTCCACGCCCAGTTGCGGCAACAGATGCAGGATTTGTTGGGCACCGCTGCGCGGCGGATCAATTAATGCCTTGTTAAAAGATTGCCGTAGCCAGTTGGCGGGTTCCAGGGTTTCATACAGATTCGCCGTATAAAAATCGATATTGTCCCGTTGGTTGCGTTTGGCGTTTTCGCGGGCGCGTTCAATCAGACCAGAATCACCTTCCACGCCAGCGACATAACCGGCGTATTGCGCCAAGGGCAGAGTGAAGTTGCCTATGCCGCAAAATAAATCCAGCACTTTATCCTGGGTATTCAAGTCCAACAGGGTTAGTGCGCGGTCAACCATTTGCCGGTTGATCTCTGTGTTCACCTGAGTGAAATCATTCGGCATAAAACCCAAGGTGATATGGTGATTGGGTAATTGGTATTGCAAATCAATGCCAGCACCCAAAGGGTATGTGCTGTCAGGTCCTGCCGGTTGCAGATACAGAATGTAGCCGCACGCTTCGGCCAGCGCCAGGAGTTGTTGTTGGTCGTGTTCGGTGGGTGGGGCCAATACCCGTAATACCAATACGCATTGCTCGTCATCCATTGCGACTTCGATTTGCGGTATTTTGTCGCGTAGGCTCAGTTGATCAATGCAGGCGGCAATGGTGGTTAATTTTTCTCCCACCTTGGGGTGCAAAACGGGGCAAGTGGTCAGGTCAGCGATAAAATGATTGCCGCGTTCGCGGAAACCGACCAATACCTTGCCCTTCGGGGCGACATATTTCACTCCGAGACGCGCTTTGCGCCGATAGCCCCAAGGTGTCGGATTGGTCAGTGGCGGCAATATCTGCTGGGGTTCAACCTGGCCGATCCGGGTGAGGTTGTCCATTAAGATGGTTTGTTTGGCGAGGATTTGCGCATGGGATTCCATATGCTGCAAAGCACATCCGCCGCAGATCGCGTAATGCGGACAGGCAGGCTCCACTCGCTCTGACGAGGCATTCAGCACCTGGGTGAGTTGGCCTTCGTCGTGATGGCGTTGGCTTGCCGTATAGCGGAACAGTACGGTTTCGTTCGGCAATGCGCCATGGATGAAAGTGGTCTTTTCTCCAATACGGGCAACGCCGCGTCCATCATGGCTGAGCGCATGAATCTCAGCTTGATGCTCGCCTTCCGGGAACCGTTGCCGGGTTCTTCTTCGTGCCATCAAGCATCCGTTGGCGGGTTAAACACGCCGGTTGATAAATAGCGGTCACCGCGATCACAAATGATTGATACGATCACGGCGTTTTCCAATTCTGTTGCCAATTGCAGGGCGGCTGCCACAGCGCCGCCGGAAGAAATGCCGCAGAAGATGCCTTCCTGCGCGGCCAGTTTCCGCGTGGTTTCTTCCGCTAATGGTTGGCTGACATCAATTTCCCGATCCACCAGACGGCCATCGTAAATGTCTGGCAAATATTCCGGCGGCCAACGTCGGATGCCGGGAATGGATGCGCCTTCTTCCGGCTGCACGCCAATGATCTGGATAGCTGGATTTTTTTCTTTCAGGTAGCGTCCGGTACCCATAATGGTGCCGGTCGTGCCCATCGAACTGACGAAATGAGTGATTCCGCCCTGAGTCTCGTCCCAGATTTCCGGCCCTGTCGAGACATAATGCGCTTGTGGGTTGTCGGGGTTGGCGAACTGATTCAGTACTTTGCCTTCGCCTCTGGATGACATCGCCAGCGCAAGATCGCGTGCGCCTTCCATGCTTTCGGCTTCCGTGACCAGAATCAGTTCCGCGCCATACGCATGCATCGCGGCGCGGCGCTCTACGCTGAGGTTATCCGGCATGATCAGTATCATGCGATAACCTTTGATGGCGGCCGCCATGGCCAAAGCGATGCCGGTGTTGCCGCTGGTCGCCTCAATCAACGTATCGCCCGGCCTGATTTCGCCCCGTTGCTCGGCGTTCTCAATCATTGACAAGGCTGGTCGGTCTTTGACGGAACCGGCCGGGTTGTTGCCTTCCAGTTTGACTAAGAAGGTGTTGCTGTTGTCTTCCGGCAAGCGTTGCAGTCTGACGAGCGGCGTATTGCCGACGAATTTCGCAATGGTTGGGTATTCTTTCATTTCAGTGTTTTCCTTCATCAACGCGCTGCTTTATCGCCTAATTCGCCGGGCAAATGCAAGCCTGGTGTCATAATGATGTGGTCTGGTTGTCGGGTTTTTGTTGACACGCATATTGATATACGCAGGCCTGGCCTGTTGGCGTGACAAGGTTATGTAATGGCGAATCAAAGTCAGCGAGATGCTGAAAACCGATGCGTTCATAAAATCCGCTGGCCCCCTGACGGTTGGTTTCCACGACAATGCTGGATATGCCCGAGTTGATGCAGTTATCAAGAAACCCCAACCAAAGGGCCAATGTCATTAACTTAAGCACTAAGTGCTTGAATAGTGTAAGGTATTTTACCAGT
>JAPQLC010000003.1 GCA_030826945.1 Candidatus Thiobius zoothamnicola | reverse complement strand
TTCCGACCAAACTATAAGCGTACGCAATGACTTATCCCTTAAGTTAATGACATTGACCAAAGGGCTTTTCCGATGCCTTTGCCCTGATAAGCCTCGCTAACAACAAATAGCACGATTTCACTTCGGTGCTTGCTGATGATATTTGATCGGTTTTTTTCGTGTTCCGCCATCGCCTTGAGTAAGGTTTTTTTGTCCGGCGTGGAAGATCTGAGGGTGAGTAAATCCCACAAGATCCGGAGTTTCAGCCCTAAATGTAATCGTGGTTGATAGGCGAACTCATTCATGCCAAAGATGAATCCAACCACTTCCCCTTGTGTTTCCGCCACGGTTCGATAAGTGCTCTCTATCACAGAACCTTGCGTATAGATTTTCTTGGCTATTGCAGCCAGTTTCTGGGGCTGGAAAACCGCATCAAAACGCCAGGCACGATTAACCAAATCTTCGCATCGCGCATAATCTTTTCCGATGTATTTTCTGATTGTGATGTCCATAGCGATTCCGACATGTGTTGTTGATCTAAAAACGTACTCATCAAGCCATTTCATGGTAACTATTCAGTTGGTGGATATGGTTGAGATGATTTACAGTAAGCATGAACAACATCAAGACATTGATTAAGAAAAACCAGTCGGTGCTGGGTTTATCATCCAATATGCTGTTGATGGGCAATTATGTTGGACGCCTGCCATCACATGTTTCATGTGTGTGTAAAGTTACGGTTTATGACAACCCGGAACTTGACAGTCATTCTTGTTCAATTCATTGTAGCGATCATGGGTTTTCTGGGTTGTGTACTCGTACTAAGTATGGCGTATTCAATCAAGGTGAGAAATCACCGTAATTACGAACTATGGATATCATCTGTTATGACTCAAGACAATGATTTGTTTGATATCTCCGAGCGCATCAAGCTTACCCTGAAGCGTGAGAGTGGTGATGAGACCGAGCTGCCTTTCAAAATTTTGGTCATGGGTAATTATCAGGGTGAAGACAGTGATATCCCATTCCATAAACGCACGTCTGTCAATATTGATAAAGGCAATTTCAATCGTGTGATGTACGAAATGGCGCCACGCCTGAAAACCACAGTTCCTCATCATTTATCCAACACGCCCGCAGGTGAGGAGCTGCAAGAATTGGCGCTGGATATACGTTTTCACTGTATGGCTGACTTTCACCCGGATAATATTGCGCGTCAAATACCAAGTCTTGATCGCCTTCTCAGGTTACGGGCTTTGTTGACGGATCTGAAACAGTATCCAGATCAATACGAGCAAATCGTGGGTTTGTTTGTGCGTATTATCATGGACGAATGCCGAGTTGGAAGAGACTGCCATGACTAAAAAGTTAATCCCTTTGGATAAACTGACGGTTAACGATTTATGGCGTCTTGATGTGAACACTAGTGCGATCAGTGATGTCAATTTGCAAAATATGGCGCCCAAGGTTGGTTTTTTCTATCGTGTGTTTACCTGTGGAATGTCGAACAGACCCTCTGCTAAATCTTTGCGGAATCAACTTGCCAGAGGTCAACTTTTCTACAGAACGGATAACCCTTCAAAGCAATTGTTTACTTCTCGTAATGGTAATTGTTGGCGTATCAACTATGACCTAAAGGATTGGTCGAAAGTCAGTCTTCTCATAGGTGCTCTCGAAGCACGTTTTCGTCAACAGGGGATAAAGTTTGAAGTTGAAAAGAGAAGAACCTATCAGATTCCTACAGGTATGGCGAATCCGAACATTGCCACGGATTTCTACAAACCATCTACTACTACCGCCAATACTACTCCCATCAAGAAAACTGTTAAGAATTGGCTGACTATCCGCTTTTATTGTTTTGATAAAGATGGTAAGCGAGAATACTTGAAAGATGTTCCCTATAGCATCACTAAAAAGTACCAGCTCCATGACAAAGATGTTTTTGACCAAGGGGAAAGCCCAGCAGATGGCATGCTTGAATATGAGGATATGCCGTCTCGAGATTTTTACACCGTTCACTATGGGTTTCCGGGTAGCGATAAATATACTGAGCAAGCACTGGTATGTTCAGGTATGGAACATGAATTAGAGGTGAGGGAAATAAAAATCACCGCGAAAATAGATGCCGAATACAAAGTGGTGTTATTAGATAAAGGACTTTCTGGAAACCAAGAACCTACAGAAGAAAAAATAGTTACAGATGGCACTCGAGTTGAGTTATGGCTTGAACAACACCCTGGTAACCCGGTATTCGATCAAGGAGCAAAAATTGAGGTTAGCGACCCGGGAGCAATAGATGTCTTTCTAGATGAGAAAATGACGACACAATTCAATATCAGTAACCCGATTTCCAGAGACGATGTTACCGGCGGTAAAAAACTAGAAGTATGGTTAAAAGGTACAAAAGTCGGGAAATTCAAGCTCAAACTGAGTCCTGTTAAATCTTCAAATGGTAAGTTTGTTATTCAATCTTCTGCAGAAATGGAAGTGGGTGTTATTGAATTAAAAATGGAAATATATGAACAAGACATTGACAAAATTAAAAGCATACAAGTTGATCCGGATCAAGAACTCATCAGTAATTACCATGCCGACTTGGCGGCACAGGTATTGCCGGAGCAGATAGCTTTGTCTGATGAGGATAAGGTCAAGAAAGGACGTTTACTCCATGTGCAAGAAAATGCCAACTTTGGCCGTTCAAAAATAGTGATTAAAGCCCTCACCGCAGACCAATTCCCAAGCGGCTGCGACAGTTATCAATTCACTCTCAATAACGGTGAGAAAAACGATAAGTTAAAACTCTTTGATACCGAGTTTAAAGGCAAGGAAATCAAACTTCCCCTAAAACTGAAAAAAAGTGACCTCAACGCAGATAAAACCTACTGGGTAGAAGGCGCCATTGAGAGCGAAAAGCCACTTGAAGCCGTCTTGGATATGGGCGTGGACAGAGCCGACGGCGGCATGGCCAAAACACCCAAGCGCAATGGAGACTGGGGCCGTTATACCATTGTAAAGATTGACACCGTAGAACTGGATTACACTCAACCTGCCGGCGGCCCCAATGCGTGGGATGCTGCCAACAAACGCTTTTTTATTAATATGCAAAAAGGTGCCGCTGGACGCAAGATTAGAATTAAAGCCAAGCTCAGCAAAGCGTTAAAAGATATCAATATACATTTTATGCTGGTGGAAGATAGAAACAACCGCACGGCAACCAACTGGGGCGTAGACCTACCGAACGACCCAACCGTTCATCAGTGGATATGGAAAGATATTACTGCCGATGTAAAACATCTGGATAAAGCAGACAGAAAAGATTTACTGCATGACTCGACCAAAACTGACGTTAGCGGGGAAGCCGTTAAAGAAGTCAAGCTCTCCCGATTTGGTGGTGATAAATTCTATTTGGCAGCTTATATTGAACAAGACCCTCATCTGGCGAAATATATAGATGGTCACAAAACTTTGGGCAAGCCCAAACCAGTGATGGCAAAAAATGAAGTTAATGTTTGGCGCAAGTTTTGGTATCAGCAAATAAAAATTGGTGGTGTCAACCCACAAGATGTTGGTAATGCGCCAGATTGCTATAAAGACGTAAAAGTCATTATGGAGAAAGCACCGGATAAGACCATTTCTCTTGATGAGGCGAAAGCACTAAGGCCAACGGCTATTTATCCCAAGCATATGATTAACTATTATTGGGACTCAGTAACCAGGGTATACAAAAACAATTATCCTAATGACATGTCAGATGGTCTTGTAATATGCCCTGTAATGGCCCATAGAAATAGATTCTTCCCGGCACCAGTCAATACAACAGAAAGACCGGTTACTATCGCCATGGTCAATGCAGATGGCCTATGGATCCCTGATGGCGATGCTACTTTCGCCATCACTGCTTGGTCTGAAACAGCTTTTCCAATAGACCTGGATCATCAACGTAAGAAGTTCATTAACCCTCCCTTACAAGGAGGAAAGCTGCTAATCAGTGGTGAAATAATTGCGGAAGATTGGGATCCAAAAACAAGCGCTTGGGTAAACCATAGGAAAATAAATTTGGTAGATTCTGATCTGGAACTTGAACCAAGTAGAAATTCGCCTCGAAAATTAAGAATCAATAAACCTCCGAGATTGGTTATGGCTAGAAGAACTCGGATAAAGATCCCTGGATTAAGAGTGAAAGGTGCCGCCAGTTACTTAGGTGTGTCGTTAAAAAATGGCATTGTCAATGTATATACCCCTAACGACCCTGTCGATTTCGTAGATACCATAAACCATGAAATTGGTCATAGTTTTAATCAGGTCGCTAAAGTTAATCCTGCGGGAATACCTGCTCATCCAAAACAGTATGATAAACAAGGTTCTCACTGTGATTATAAAGATAAAAGCTGTTTAATGTATGAAAATGGCCCACAGGCTAAAGCTCTGCATAAGTATTGTCCGATATGCCATCCCCATGTATTAGTGGAAGAGATGTCTACCGTATAAGGTGTGCTTGTATGATTTTCCGAAAAACAAAAGATACTCTTCTAACGATACTAATTTTATTTTCATTCGACTGTGTTGGTGCTCAGTCAAATACTATAAGGGGTAACAATATGGACTCTACTAGCAACCCGGTAATTTCGTTTTTATCTCAAAACGAAGAACGATATAAATCCATGACAGACAGAGACATATCTGATTTAGAATTGGAAATGATGGATGTTGTAGAAACTGAGGATGGTATACCTACTTCTAACGGTGCGTGGTTAGCTTGTCCTGAATATATAACTGAAAATCAACCAATGCTTTTGATGGGTCTTCTATACAGTGGTATTCGCGCTTGGAAGGTGGATCCTATACCTAATATTTTCCTAATACTAAGGAATTTGGAGTCAGGTGAGGCCTGGTATAATACACCGTTTTACAGTCCACGCCGAAGACAAATAAAACCTAGATCAGAATCAGGAGACAAACCTGATGCTCTGAATTCTGGTATCTGGTACCCGGATATAAGCAAAATCGATTTAAACGAACAATTTTCAGTCTCTCTCTCTAACGGAAACTACGCAATAACTGGACTGTATTTTGACTTAAAATCGAATTCCGCTAGCTTTACGTACTCTAAAGATAAAGAATGCCCCAAGCAGAAAAATATCTTTTTCCCTAAATTCACTTTCTCTAAAAATGATTCCAAAGAACTTTCAATAAAGATCAATATTGAAACAGGAAAAAGCAATATTTCTATATGGAGAATAAATGTTATTGCATTGAAAGTTGACGAGGACCCAATTATTGTTCCTTTTGAGATTGACCTTTCAACAGAGAAAGAAGGCGTGATAATTGATATTCCGACCGATAATGAAAATTGGGGGGAGGGTAAATACGTAGTATATTTAGATGGAGGAAAAGAAATCAAAGGGCCTATCGAAGTACAAGTCAACCCTTGATGTATTTCGCTAAAGAATAACACAGATCATATATGATTTGGGTGAATTCAAATTGTAAGTGCAAAACGTAACTATTCAGTAAAAGCATTGTAAGTTGCTTGGTAGCCATAGATTCAACAAAATTACTGATACGATTGCTGCCAACCAGCATAGCGTTGAGTATCACCACTTCGTCTACAGGAAATACCATGGTTAGCACATCAGATATCGCCGCATACTTGCAACGGCGCATTCTTCTTGAATTCGAGTCTGACAAGGGTAATCTGCACAGTTACTGATTCACCAGCTTTTCTCAGAGTCTGTAATGATGAACCATTTTTTCGTCGGCATTTTATTTGTTTTCGCCACATTCAGTGTGCAGGCGTTTGAGCTTATCGTTGAGCAAGTCGTTGATGACACTTACGCTATTGTTGGCCATATTGGTCCCCGCACGGCGGAAAATCAGGCGTTGAATAACACCTTGGGTTTCGTTGTCACTGCCGAGGGTGTTGTGTTGGTCAGTTCCGGCGCGACGCCCGCAGGCGCTGCGTTGATTGAGAAAGCTGTTGCCAGCGTGACTGACCAGCCGATTCAGCATGTCATTAACATCGGCGCTCAAGATCATCATTGGTTGGGCAACAGCTATTTCGCCGCCAAAGGGGTTCCTATCACGGCATTACAAAAAACGGTCGATAGCCAGAAAAAACATGTCGAGGCCCAGCTTAGTCGGCTTGTCGCGCAAATTGGCGAAGCGGCAAAAACCGTATCTCCAATCTATGCCAATCGAGTGATTGATCGAGATCATGATGATTTCACCATTGGTGGCGTGGCTTTTACCTTGTTATGGCCGGGCGGCGGCCATTTTGAAGGGGATGCTGTATTGTGGATGCCTGCATTAAAGACGGTTTTTACGGGCGATTTTGTTTTTCATGACCGTATGCTGGGGATTCATGCCACAACGCCTTTTGCTCAATGGCGAGAGTCCTTTGTCGAAATCGCCAAACTGAAGCCAACGTATGTGATTCCCGGGCATGGGTATGCGGGTGATTTCGCCAAATCAACGCGCGACACAGGTCATTACCTTGCTTGGTTGCGCCGCAATGTCAAAGAAGCTTTGGCGGATTGGCGGGAGTTGGGCGAAACGATTGAACAACTCAGTGATGCCCCGCAATTTAAACATCTGCAATTTTTTGATCGTTGGCACAAACGCAATATTCATCAAGTTTATATGCAGCTTGAAGCGGTTCAATGAGCCAATATGAGTGAATAGTGGATGTTTGTTGAGGGTTTAAATTTTGACTTGCCGCCACAAGCGGTGGGCACAAAACCGCTTGTGTTCGCATCTGTTGGTTGGGTTAAGCGTTTTGCACCAGCAGAATAACACCATCCACGCCTGTCACCTTGACTTTGGCACCGTTTGGGCAGTCGTCATCACCGCGGATTTTCCAGGTGGTGTCATCCACGCGGATCTTGCCTTGACCGTTGATCATCGCTTCCTCTAGCGTAAATATCCGGCCAATATATTGTTCACCGCGACGGTTCAGGTAAGGCTGGTCGGTATTCACGGAGCGTTTTTTCATCCATTGGCGCACCGCTAGAATGCTGATCAGGCTGAAAACCACAAAGACTAAAAACTGTATTTGCCAGTTCATTTCCGGCATCAGCCAGACGAACAGTCCGGTGATGCCAGCAGCCAGTCCCAACCAGAGCATGAAAATGCCAGGAGAAAAGATTTCCAAGGTCATGAGCGTGATAGCTAATACCAGCCAATGCCAATAGAGCAGTTTTTGCAGTAATTCCATCAGGCTTTGCTCTTACTGAAACTTTCCTTCGCCAATTCGCCAATACCGGCCAGGGAGCCGATCAGACTGGAGGCTTCCAGCGGCATCATGATGACTTTTTGATTTTCAGCGGAGGCGATTTGCTGCAAGGCTTCGGTGTATTTTTGCGCGACAAAATAATTAATGGCGTTGACATCGCCTTCAGCGATCGCTTGCGAGACCATTTGGGTTGCCTTGGCTTCTGCCTGAGCCAGACGTTCACGCGCTTCAGCTTCGCGGAATGCGGCTTCTTTCTGGCCTTCCGCTTCCAAAATGGTGGATTGTTTTTCACCTTCGGCTTTGAGGATTTCCGCCTGGCGCAGACCTTCTGCCTCCAGAACGGCGGCGCGTTTATCCCGTTCCGCTTTCATCTGACGCGCCATGGCGTCAACCAGATCCCGTGGCGGTGCAATATCTTTGATTTCAATCCGGGTCACTTTGATGCCCCAGGGCGTGGTGGCGTCATCCACGACATTCAATAACCTGGCGTTAATGTGGTCGCGTTGTGACAGGAGTTCATCCAAATCCATGGAACCCATGACGGTACGAATATTGGTCATCACCAGGTTCAAGATCGCCCGGTACAGATCATTCACTTCATAGGATGCTTTGGCGGCGTCTAGTACTTGAAAGAAGACGACGCCATCCACCTTGACCATAGCGTTATCACGGGTGATGACTTCTTGTGAATCGACATCCAGCACCTGTTCCATCATATTCTGCTTTTGTCCGATTTGATCAATAACCGGGATGATCAGATTCAAACCGGGTCTTAATGTTCTGGTATAGCGGCCAAAGCGTTCAACGGTGTATTCGTTGCCTTGCGGCACGCTTCTCACGCCCATGGCGATCATGATGACCGCAAATATCAAAATGCCGATAATGACAAAATCCATGATGACTCCTGGTGTCTGAAATTGATGAAGCGGGTAATCTGGTAAGTATGCCTTAACTTTGGTAGATGAATCGAAAAAACGATCTGAATACTTTCGCTATTCGCTGCATAAAGTGCGTAGTTACGCTTGACTGTGGCGTAAATCTTTTTACGATACGTGAATTGCGTGAAAGTCGTATGAAGAGGGAGCGAGATGCCGATTCAACCCATGAATCTGTCGGCAGGCGCAAAGCATGAATTTGCAGGATTTTAAACGCTTACAGGTCGATTTAAATCATCAGGATTGATATGCTGGGAGGCGTTCTTACATTGGTTTGTCTTCCAATAGCAACCGGGGGGTGAGTGTGGTTGGTATCTGTTATATTGCCGTCACTCAGCCGCTATAAATTGTAATCTTGATTACACCCATCGTTGACCATGATTATTCTCCATGATAGATTCAGCTTGAGTTGTCTCTAGTGAGTGATTGATTTGGCATAGCAATAATGAAACCACTTAAAGTCACGACCGCGTCGAACATCCATGCCTTGGTTATCGATAACCATGCGTTGGTGAGTGCCGGTCTGAAGGCCTTGATACAGAAAATTGACCCGCAGGCGGAGGTCGCTCAGGCGGCAGATGCTCAGACGGCGTTGCATAGTATTCAGGCGGAAAACGCCTACGATTTGATTTGTTTGGATGTTGATATGCCGGATATGTCTGGCATGGAGCTATTGCAGAAAATCTGCGCGGCGGCCGAACAGGCGGCGATTGTCGTGATTTCGAGCGTTAACGATCCTGAGATGATTCAGTATGCGGCGTCGCTGGGGGTTAAATGTTTTTTGCCCAAAGATACTTCCAGTACGAGCATTATCCAAAATATCAAGTCCGTGCTAAATCGTGATGATGCGCATCAAGCCTATGGTGATAACGTCGCGGAAATTGCCAGCCGTAAAAAGAAGCTGAATAAGCGCCAGTTGCAAATTCTGCAGTATTTGTCTCAGGGCATGTCAAACCGGGAAATCAGCCAAACGATTTTTCTTTCAGAAGGCACGATAAAAAATCATTTCACCCAAATATTTAATTTTCTTGGCGTTTCCAACCGGACTCAGGCGATTATTGAGGCTGAGAAGCGGAATTTGATCAAGTCATAAATTACGGCTTGATAACGGGATCAATGAGTTGATGAGGTTTTGATGCCCCGCCGCTTGCGGCGGCGGCAAAGTTGGTGGAATCTCTCATCAGGATGATTGCTTATAGACAATCTCGCCATTGAATAAGGTGTGGGTGACTTGTCCGCGAAACTCCCAGACTGGTTTGGCGAAAGGTGTGTTTTTACCTTTGCTGAGCATGTTTTGGGTATCCAGCTTCCAATAAGCATTGGGGTCAAAGATGCAGATATCGGCTGCCTGACCGACTTTTAGGCGTCCGTAGGGCAAGTCTAATAGATCTGCCGGGTTGCAGGTCACCCGGGCAATCGCCTCCTGTAGATCAAGCACCTTTTCATCCACGAGCCGTAGCACTAAGGCCAGCAATGTCTCCAAACCGGAGATCCCTGGCGCGGCGGAGGGCAGGGGGGCATTCTTCGCGTCAGCATCATGGGGTTGGTGGTCTGAACAAATCACCTTGACCAAGCCATCCCGGACGGCTTGGCGCAGCATATTCCGGTCATATAAAGTGCGCAGCGGCGGCCAGACATGGCAGTGGGTATCAAAACCCTCAATGTCTTGCTCTGTCAGGTGGAGCTGATGTGCCGCTACATCGGCGCTGACCGGCAATTGATTGGCGTGAGCTTCGTGTAGCATGCGGATTGAGCGGGCTGTTGACAGGCTCCGGAAATGGATGCGTGCGCCAGTATGTTCTGCTAACGCCAGATCGCGGGCTACCGCGACGCTTTCCGCCGCTTCAGGAATACCAGGGAGGCCCAGTCGGGTGGCGATCGCGCCTTCATGTATGCATCCATCGGCGCGTAAATGCCGGTCTTCCGGATGTAAAAGCACGAGATAATCGAAAGTTGCTGCATATTCCAAGGTGCGGCGTTCAACCAAGGTGTTTGCCAGTGGATGATGCGCATTGGTAAAAGCAACCGCCCCGGCCTGCCTTAACGCCACCATATCGGATAAACGTTCACCGTCTAAATTGCGCGTCAAGGCGGCGGTGGTCAGAACACGGGCTTGTGCCAACTTGCGGGCTTTGCGTTGAATCAGCTCAATGACGGCTGGCGTATCAATCACCGGATGCGTGCAAGGGGTGCAAACCAGGGTGGTGATTCCCCCTTTGGCTGCCGCTGCCGTTTCGGTTTCAAGCGTTCCTTTAGCACTGTAGCCGGGTTCCCGCAAATTGGCGGCGATATCCACCAAACCAGGACACACAATTTTGCCGCAGGCGTCAATGGTATGTTTTGCTTTGAAACCTGGCGGTTCTGCACCAATGCCGATGATATTTTCGCCATCAATATAGATATCCAGCATCGCATCAATGGCGTGTGCCGGATCAATCACGCGACCATTCAGGATACTTAAGTTCAAGGCATTTCTCCCAAACACATTGACATGATAGCCATGCGCACGGCAAGGCCGTAGCTGACTTGCTCCAGAATCACGGAATGTGGCCCATCAGCCACTTCAGAAGTCATTTCCACACCGCGATTCATTGGCCCTGGGTGCATGATCAAAACATCCGGTTTGGCCCATTCCAGAGTTTCAGCCGTTAATCCGTATTGGCGGAAATATTCGCTTTCACTGGGAAATAACACATCTTTCATCATGCGCTCTTTTTGCAGGCGCAACATAATCACCACGTCAATATCCTGCAAGCCTTCGCGTAAATCCGTATAGACATGGACGCCCAGCACTTGAGCTTCTGTTGGAATAAGGGTGCGGGGGCCAATAATGCGCACTTCGGTCACGCCCAGCGTGTTCAATGCCAGGATTTGTGAACGCGCCACGCGCGAATACAAAATGTCGCCGACAATAGCGACTTTGAGTGGCGTAAAGTCCTTTTTATATTGGCGGATAGTGAACATATCCAATAAGGCCTGAGTGGGATGCGCATGGCGTCCATCCCCGGCATTGATGACACTGACATGTTCCGCGACATGTTCCGCGATGAAATGCGCTGCGCCGGATTCATTATGCCGCACCACAAACATATCACTGTGCATCGCTTCAATATTATGCAAAGTATCTAATAGGGTTTCGCCTTTGGCGGTGGCCGAAGTGCTTTCATCAAAATTGAGCACATCGGCGGATAAACGCCTGGCTGCCAATTCAAACGTATTACGGGTGCGCGTACTGTTCTCGAAAAATAAATTGGTGATGGTGCGTCCCTGCAACAAACGGCTGCGCTTGACCGGTTCACCGGGTAGTACGGCATATTGTTTGGCGACATCCAGAATTTGAATCAGGATGTCACGGCTCAGGCCTTCTATGGTCAACAAGTGACGTAACCGACCATTCGGATGCAACTGGATATTGGATTTCATGGCATTAAGTTAGGGGCCGCTCTCAATCAAACTGAACAGCTATTGCCTGATCATTTAAAGTGATATTGAAGAGCACTTGAATTATCAGTTCCACGCTACAATATCAGGCTTTTAACGACAACGGTATCCAAGAGTGCAGGATATACATGCAACCACAATACTGTCCGTAAGGCGCGCTGGTAAAGTGGTAATCGGCGGTGATGGACAGGTTTCCATGGGCAATACGGTCATGAAAGGCAATGCGCGCAAAGTGCGCCATTTATATAAAGGGCATGTATTGGCTGGTTTCGCCGGCGCGACGGCTGATGCCTTCACTTTGTTTGAGCGCTTTGAGGGTAAACTGGAGAAACATGCCGGTCACCTGACGCGCTCCGCCGTTGAATTGGCTAAAGATTGGCGCACTGATCGGATGCTGCGTCGTCTTGAAGCCTTGCTTCTGGTCGCCGATAAAAAAACCTCATTGATTCTGACTGGTAATGGCGATGTTGTTGAGCCGGAAGAAAGCTTGATGGCGATTGGATCAGGCGGTGCCTATGCGCAGGCCGCCGCGCGCGCCATGTTGGACAATACCGAATTAAGCGCGCGTGAAATCGTTGAAAAAGGACTGCATATCGCGGCGGATATTTGCGTCTATACCAACCATAATCTGGTGATTGAAGAGCTGGCTTGATGCGCCATCCAATATTTCTCTATTTCTCATCAAAATAAAGACGGGGTTTTGACGGCGTATTTGCAAGCCATGCCGTGAACCCTGATTTCAGGAAACAACGTTTCAATCCATTGGCAAGTCCTGTCGAAACGTTACAGAGCGACTCATTATGTCTAATATGACTCCGGAAAATATCGTCCATGAATTGGACAAACACATCATTGGTCAGCAAGAAGCCAAGCGCGCTGTCGCCATTGCATTACGTAACCGCTGGCGGCGCGGTCAACTCGACAGTGATCTGCGTAATGAAATCACGCCAAAAAATATTCTGATGATTGGTCCGACCGGTGTGGGTAAAACGGAAATTGCGCGCCGGTTGGCGAAACTGTCAGCGGCACCATTCATTAAAGTGGAAGCCACCAAGTTCACCGAAGTTGGTTATGTTGGACGTGAGGTGGATTCCATTATCCGTGATTTGACGGATAGTGCCGTCAAGATGATTCGTGAGGTGGAAAGGGAGAAAGTGCATGATGCGGCCAGCCATGCGGCTGAAGAACGCGTTTTGGATATTCTGCTGCCACCGCCCCGCACCAAGGACTGGGAAGAAGATGCGAATCCCGGTGACAAACCTTCCGGTAAAACCCGGGAAAAATTCCGTGAAAAATTGCGTTGTGGCGAACTGGACGATAAGGAAATTGAGATTGAAACCAGTGGTGTCAACATCGGCGTGGAAATTATGGCACCGCCTGGCATGGAGGAAATGACCAGCCAATTGCAAGGCTTGTTCCAGAATCTGAATAACGAGCGCACCAAAAAGCGTAAATTACGCATTAAAGATGCGATTAAACTGCTGCGTGATGAAGAAGCGGGCAAGCGCATCAACGAGGAAGACCTCAAACTGCGTGCGTTGGAGCGGGTTGAACAACATGGCATCGTGTTTATTGATGAAATTGACAAAGTTGCCAGCCGCAGTGATGCGCATGGTGCTGATGTATCGCGTGAAGGCGTACAGCGCGATCTGTTGCCGTTGGTGGAAGGTTGTACGGTTTCCACCAAACATGGCATGGTCAGAACCGACCACATTCTATTCATTGCGTCGGGGGCTTTTCACTTAAGCAAACCGTCTGATCTGATTCCAGAACTGCAAGGCCGCTTGCCAATCCGGGTTGAATTGAATGCCTTGGGCAGCGATGATTTTATCCGTATTCTGACTGAACCGGATGCTTCATTAACCGAGCAATATGAAGCTTTGGTGGGTACGGAAGGCGTTAAATTGGCATTCAGCGATGATGGCATCCAGCGTATCGCTGAAATTGCCTGGCGCGTTAATGAAACCACTGAAAATATCGGCGCGCGCCGTTTGCATACCGTGATGGAGCGTCTATTGGAGGAAATCTCGTTCACTGCGCCTAATGCCGAAGGTCAAACTGTCACCATTGACGCTGCTTACGTTAACCAACACCTGGAATCTTTATCTGAGGATGAGGATTTGACCCGTTACATCCTCTAACCAACGCATTGAGGCAATCAAGATGTTAAATACGCCAAATCCAACGGAATTGAACCTGCATCGTTTATCCCGTGTCCTCGAAATCTCTTTTGAAGGCGGCGAAAACTATCAATTACCGGCGGAATATTTGCGGGTCTATTCACCCTCTGCCGAAGTCATGGGACATGGTCCGGGACAACGTAAAGTGCCGATTGGTAAGGAAAATGTCAATATTGACCGTATTGAACCGGTCGGCAATTATGCTGTCGCGCTGCATTTTGATGATGAGCACAATACCGGTATTTTTTCCTGGGAGACTTTATACAACCTGGGTAAAAATTATGATGATCTGTGGCAAAAGTATTTAGTTGAACTACAAGAAAAAGGTTATCAACGTAAGGAGAATTAACGAACATCTTTTGATTCTCCTGAAAACGCCAAATGACGTGCTGATTTGGCACGTCGGTTTGGGGTTTCCCATTTTGATAGAGTCGGTTCCGGCGGAGAAAGATTCTCATTAATTTCCAGCAATCCAATAGTGATGGCTGAGGTGTATTATCCACCTTATTTCACCTGCTCTGGGACTCACATGCTGATTCACCGTGGCGCGCCTGCCTTATCCGACTTCCGTCTGCAAAAACTCACCCAACGTATCACGCAATCTACTGGGCTGAAGCTGTCCCTGTACGCCGAATACCAGCATTTCGTGGCGTTGCACGATGAACTGGATGCAGCGCAGCATGACGTGCTGAGCCAACTGCTGCGTTATGGCCCGGCTTTGCCTGCGCACGAACCGCAAGGCCGTTTGATTCTGGTTACGCCGCGCCCCGGCACCCGCTCACCCTGGTCATCCAAGGCGACCGACATTGCACACAATTGCGGCCTGATCGGCATTCAACGCATGGAGCGTGGCATTGCGTATTATCTGGATGGTGTTGACCTGGGTCAGGCCGAATGGCAGGCCGTGGCTGATTTATTGCACGATCGCATGACCGAAGTGGTCTGGAATGATCTCAACCAGGCCGAGGCCCTGTTCCAACAGGCCGAACCCGCACCCATGACCCGCGTGGATGTGCTGCGTGGCGGACGTGATGCCTTGGTGCAGGCCAATATTGATCTGGGCCTGGCCCTGTCGGATGATGAAATCGATTATCTGGTGGACAATTTCAACGCGCTCGGGCGCAACCCGACCGATGTTGAATTGATGATGTTCGCCCAGGCCAATTCGGAGCACTGTCGGCACAAGATATTCAATGCGGACTGGATCATTGACGGCCAGGCGCAAGACCAATCGCTGTTCGGCATGATCCGCAACACCACCGCACAATCACCCGAAAACGTGCTCTCGGCCTACAGGGATAATGCGGCGGTGATGAGCGGACATGCGGGTGTGCGCTTTTTCCCCTCGCCCGAAAACGGCGTGTACGGCGAACACCGGGAAGACATCCACATCCTGATGAAGGTCGAGACGCACAACCACCCGACCGCGATCTCACCCGATCCGGGCGCGGCGACCGGCTCGGGTGGCGAAATCCGTGATGAAGGCGCGACCGGCACCGGCTCCAAGCCAAAGGCCGGGCTGTGCGGCTTCGCGGTGTCCGATCTGCGCTTGCCCGATTACCCACAACCCTGGGAACAGGATCATGGCAAGCCGGAACGCATCGTCTCGGCGCTTGATATCATGCTCGAAGGGCCGATTGGCGCGGCGGCATTCAACAATGAATTTGGTCGGCCCAACCTGCTGGGTTTTTTTCGCACCTACGAACAATCGGTCGCAGGGCGGCTGCGCGGCTATCACAAACCGATCATGCTCGCGGGCGGCCTGGGCAACATCCGTGCCGAACATGTGCAAAAGGGTGAATTCCCCACCGATACGCCGCTGATCGTGCTGGGCGGCCCGGCGATGCTGATCGGCCTGGGCGGTGGTGCGGCCTCATCCATGGCCTCGGGCGCTTCAAGTGCAGACCTGGACTTCGCCTCGGTGCAGCGCGCCAACCCGGAAATGCAACGCCGTTGCCAGGAAGTGATCGACCGCTGCTGGCAACAAGGCGACGACAACCCGATCTTGTTTATTCATGATGTGGGCGCAGGCGGCTTGTCGAATGCGCTGCCTGAACTGGTGAATGATGGAGGTCGGGGCGGGCAATTTGCATTACGCAAGGTGCCGAATGACGATACTGGCATGTCGCCGATGCAAATCTGGTGCAACGAGGCGCAGGAACGCTACGTGTTGGCGGTGGATGCGACGCGCCTGGACGACTTCGAGGCGATCTGCCAGCGCGAACGTTGCCCGTATGCAGTGGTCGGCCACGCGACCGAACAAGACCATCTGAGCCTGCAAGATGAACACTTCGACAATCAGCCGATTGATATGCCGTTGCCCATGTTGCTCGGCAAGCCGCCCAAAATGACGCGCGATGTCAACCATCAGGCAGCGCCGCAAGAGGACTTTGATCGGTCGGGCATCAATATTTCAGACGCCGCCACGCGCGTACTACGCCTGCCGACGGTGGCAAACAAGACCTTCCTGATCAGCATCGGCGACCGTTCCATCACCGGCATGGTGGCGCGCGATCAGATGGTCGGCCCCTGGCAGGTGCCGGTCGCCGATGTTGCGGTCACTGTCAGCGATCATCAGGGTTATACCGGCGAGGCGATGAGTATGGGCGAACGCACCCCGCTGGCCCTGCTGGATGCGCCCGCCGCCGGGCGTATGGCGATTGGCGAAGCAATCACCAATATCGCGGCAGCGAACATTGAGCGGATCAGCGACATCAAACTGTCGGCCAACTGGATGGCGGCGGCAGGCCAGCCAGGTGAGGATGCCGCGTTGTTTGATACGGTACGCACGGTTGGCATGGAACTGTGCCCGGCATTAGGGATAGCCATCCCGGTTGGCAAGGACTCCATGTCGATGCACACCGTCTGGCAACAAGACGGCGAAACGCGCGCCATGACCGCGCCCTTGTCCCTGATCATCTCGGCCTTTGCACCGGTCACTGATGTGCGCCGCACACTCACCCCGCAATTACGCACCGACCCGGGCGATACGGACTTGATTTTGATCGACCTGGGCGCGGGCCGAAACCGGCTGGGTGTAAGCGCACTGGCCCAGGTATATGAACAAATCGGCGCTCAGGGCGCGGATCTGCTCAGTGCGCAAAAACTGAAAGCATGCTTCGACGCCATCCAACAACTCAACCAGGATGAACTGCTGCTGGCCTACCATGACCGCTCGGATGGCGGCCTGTTCGTCACCCTGTGCGAAATGGCCTTCGCCGGGCGCACCGGATTGGATATCGACTTGGCCGGACTCGCGCAAGACGATTTGGCCGTGCTGTTCAACGAAGAACTGGGCGCGGTGATCCAGGTGCGCCATACCGACACCGACGATGTGCTGAACGCGCTTGAACAAGCCGGGCTGGGCGAGGAATCGCAGATTATCGGCAACCTGCGTGATGATCAGCAGATCGTCATCCGGCATGGTGCGCGTGCTATCTACAACGCATCACGTACCGAGCTACAACAAGCCTGGTCCGAAACCACGCTGGCGATGCAATCCATCCGTGATAACCCCGAATGTGCGCAGCAAGAATATGACCGCATCGCGCAGGATGATCCGGGCCTGTCCGCCAGCCTGACTTTCGACCCGGATGACGATATCGCCGCGCCCTATTTCGAGACCCGCCGACCGCGCGTGGCGATCCTGCGCGAGCAGGGCGTCAACGGTCAGATCGAAATGGCCGCCGCCTTCCACAAGGCCGGTTTTGAGGCAGTCGATGTGCATATGTCCGACATACTGAGCGGACGAACCGAACTGAGCGGCTTCCAGGGCCTGGCCGCGTGCGGCGGATTCAGCTATGGCGACGTGCTGGGCGCGGGCGAAGGCTGGGCCAAATCAATCCTGTTCAACCCGCGCGCACGCGAACAATTCGCGGCCTACTTCGAGCGTGAAGACACCTTTACCCTGGGCGTGTGCAACGGCTGCCAGATGCTATCCAATCTGAAATCACTGATTCCGGGCGCGCAACACTGGCCGCACTTCGTGCGTAACCAATCTGAACAATTCGAAGCGCGCTTTGCCCTGGTCGAAGTGCAAGACACGTCTTCCATCCTGCTCGACGGCATGGCGGGCAGCCGAATGCCGATCGCGGTGGCGCATGGCGAAGGCCGAACCGAATTCGCCGATGCCCAGGCGTTGAATGCGGTGCAATCAGCCGTCGCCCTGAGGTATATCGAAAACCAAGGTGCCATCGCCGACGCTTACCCGGCCAACCCGAATGGATCGCCACAAGGCATCACCGGGCTGTGCAACGCGGATGGCCGTGTGACCATCATGATGCCACACCCGGAACGGGTGATCCGCACCGTGCAGAATGCCTGGCATCCCGATGCATGGAACGAAGACGGCCCCTGGATGCGCTTGTTCCGCAATGCGCGGCAGTGGGTGGGGTGAAAAGCCTAAATGAAGGTTTTCCTCGCTTTGTGGCCGCATACCCAGAGTGGAGACACAATCAGCTTACAAGGTTTACCCGCTCAATCCACAGGGTGAATTGTTTGATCACCATATCGGGCCATTGAATGCAATTGATTTGGAGAAAAAAGCGCAGTATTGGTATATTTCGAATTGAATCAGAGGTTCCCGGGCGTATGAATGCGCTGTTAAAATCAGTACTCCATGATTACTCCACTATAATCTCTTATCGCAAGCTAATTGCCCCATATGTTGCAACGCCTGATTATCTTATTGCTGTTAATCTGCTTTTCCGTACAGGGAATTTCGGTAGTGCTGTCGTGTTGCGCAATGATGACAGAAACCGATGCGTCTGTAGTGCATTGTCATGATCAAGAATCGGCGCCGGATCAGGAGACAGATAAGGATTGCGATGGCACCTGCCAACTATTGAATCAGTGGGCATTCAACGATGCCCCTGTTGATCTGCGCCCGATGCCAGCGGCGCGTTTCGTTATTTTTTACCGCCCCGGTATTTTAAAAGACCTGCCCTCGGGCCTGTTGCGCCCACCCCGATCTGCCTGATCCCGGCAATTTCATTCTTATCAGGATAACTCCGTCCACGCTCTGCGTGGGAACCAGACAAGCTATCAGGCAGGTTTCTTCATGCATTCTTTCATTTTTTCCATTCTGTGGTGCATCTGCGCCAGTTTGTTGATTGTCCAATCCGCTACCGCGAATTCGTCCGTATTGCATCTGGCCGAGGCGGAGAAGCTGGCCTTGGCCGACGATATTGAACTCCAGCGCCGCAACCTGTTGCACAATGCGCAGGCGCAGCGTGCGATCAGTGTATCGCAGTTGCCAAACCCCAAAATCAGTCTGACCGCGCTGAACCTGCTCGTGGAGCAGCCTTTCGATTTCGATGCCGAGCCGTTAACCCAGGGCGTAATCGGCATCTCGCAACGTTTTCCGCGCGGCGATACCTTGAATATCCAGCGCTTGCGTGAAGAAAGGCAGGGCGACAGCAGATTGCTGGACATTCAAATCCGCCGCGATCAATTACGTAAAAGCGTACGCCGTGAATGGGTAAACGTGTTCGAGGCGCAACAACGCCGCACTTTATTGCACGGTTTGCACGAAGTGTATGCCGAGTTAATGCCGATAGTTACCGCACAGTATGAGGTCGGCGCAGGCGGCCAGGAAGATGTACTGGCCTTGCGTCTGAAACAGGCGGTGCTGACTGATCGCATCACGGAACAGGACAGTAAGTTACAACAACACCGGCACAGGTTGCGCGAATGGATTGGCGATGCTGCTTCGCGTGCCTGGCCAGCAAGATTGCCTGAGCATTTGCAACGCATTCCGTCCGGTGATGTGCGCCAGCATCCCGAAATCCAGCGTCTGACTCTGCAAAGCCGCAGCCAGCGCCACCAGGTGAACTTGGCGCGTCAGGCCTATGCACCGGAATATGATCTGAATGCGCGTTACGGTTTGCGCGACGGACGCAGTGATGTGCTCAGCGTCGGCGTCAATATTGATCTGCCATTGTTTTCCACCGAAGCGCAGGATGCCGAACTGGCGCGTCAGCAACATTTGCACAAGGCCAGCCTGAGCGCGCGCGATGAGCGCATCCGCGCACTCCAGGCGCAACGGCTGACCTATCTCAGTAATGCGCGCAATCTGTTGACTCGTTTACAGCAATGGGAGGAAGCCATCCTGCCCGAAATCGGCCAGATGACCCAGGTGGTTGGCGGCGAGTATGAGACCGGCAACGCCTCGCTGAACAGTCTGCTCAAACTACGTGAAAGCGATATACAGGGCCGCGAGAAATTGGTTTCCTTACGTGCCGAACTGGCGCGTCAGGTGATCGAACTCCTGTACCTGAACGCGGGAGATGTCGAATGAAAGCCTTGATGATGATTGTTCTGGGCCTGTTGCTGCTGGCCTGCTCGTCACCAGAACCCGAACAAGAACCGGAGCAAGCACCGGAAACCGCGCTGCAACACGCCAAAAAACACCTGGACCCGACTTATGTCTGCCCGATGCACCCACAAATCGTGAGGGATGAGCCGGGCACCTGTCCGATCTGCGGCATGGACCTGGTTGAGCAGGAAATCGATCCGAACGCCAACCGCGCAGCGCCAATTGTGACCATCTCGCCACAAACGCGCCAGAGCATGGGCGTACGCACCCAAATTGCCGAGGCCAAGCGATTATGGAAATACATCCGGACCATCGGCTATATCGGCTATGACGAAGACCGTATGCACCATGTGCATTCGCGCGTGGAAGGTTGGGTGGAAAAGCTCCATGTGCGCGCCGAAGGCGACAAGGTCGAGCGCGGCCAGCCATTGCTGGCGCTGTATTCACCCGAGGCGGTCGCGGCGCAGGAGGAATATCTGGTCGCACGCAAACGCGGCGATTCCAAGCTGTTCGCCGGCTCCGGGCGATCGCTCAAACAGGCCGCGACCAAACGCCTGCAACTGCTGGATATCCCGCGCAGCCTGATTGATCGCCTGCAAAGTACCGGCCAGGTGCAGCGGCGTATCCCGATGCATACGCCAATCAGCGGTGTGGTCACCCGACTGAATATCCGCGAAGGCATGTTCGTGACGCCCAACCTGCGCCAGTTCACCATCGCCGACCTGTCTTCGGTGTGGGTGATCGTGGAGGTGTTCGAGCACCAGATGAGTTGGGTCGAACCCGGCAAGGCGGCCGAAATCCAGGTCGATGCGTACCCGGATCGGGTCTGGGAAGGCCGGGTCGATTACATCTACCCCGAGCTTGACCCGCAAACCCGTGCGCTCAAGGTGCGTCTGCGTTTCGCCAATCAGGACGGCGCGCTCAAGCCGAACATGCTGGCCAGGGCGGTGATTTATGGCGGCCCGCATGATGCTGAGGTCAGCATCCCGCGCGAGGCCCTAATCCGTACCGGCGAACGCAGCGTGGTGATCAAGGCGCTCGGCGATGGCGAATTCCAGCCGGTGTCGGTCAAAGTCGGCCTGCACAGCGGCGACCGGATCGAAATCCGCAGCGGCCTGGCAGCGGGTGACCGGATCGTGGTCTCCGGCCAGTTTTTGATTGATTCGGAAAGCAGCCTGCAGGCCAGCTTCCTGCGTTTCGGGGAGGCTGATTGATGCTACCTGTCGTTATTGTATTTTTGGCAATCACCTTATACTGCATGGAACAGAGAGATCAATGAACGTTCCCACCCAGCCAAAGATCTATCACATTGTCCATGTGGATCGCCTGCCTTCAATCATTGCGAGCAATGGTTTGTGGTGTGATGCCGAAATGGCCAAATATCGTGGAGCGGGAACCACGATCGGGATGAGTACCATCAAGGAAAGACGGCTCAACGAACTCACACTGAACAGCCATCCGGGATTGTATGTTGGTCAATGCGTGCCTTTTTATTTCTGCCCGCGCTCAATCATGCTTTATATGATTCATCAGGCCAATCACCCTGAACTTCCCTATCGTGGAGGCCAGGATTCAATCGTACATCTGGAATTTGACCTGCATGCAGCGGTAGCCTGGGCGGAGGCGAATCATCGGCGCTGGGCCTTCACACTTTCGAATGCAGGTTCCCGTTTCTTTGAGGATCGTTGCCATTTATCGCAGTTGGGTGAAATTGACTGGGAGGCGGTTCAAGCCAAAAACTGGGCATCCTGCAAAAACGGCAAACAGGCTGAATTTCTTGTTGAGACCCGTTTCCCTTGGGCATTGGTCGAATGTATTGGCGTCTCAACAAATACAACCTACCAATTGGCGGCCCGTGCGTTGGTTGCAAGCGCGCATAAACCGCCATTAGCCATAAAGGCCGACTGGTATTACGGCAAGGAGATAGTGCAATGATTGAATACAAGACAGGTAATATCCTCACTGAAGATGCCGAAGCCATCACCAATACGGTGAATTGCGTTGGCGTAATGGGGCGTGGCATTGCCCTCCAATTCAAGAGGGCCTTCCCGGAAAATTTCAAGGCCTATGCGGTTGCCTGTAAGCGTGATGAGGTACAGCCGGGACGCATGTTTATCCACGATACGGAAGGGTTAACCAATCCCAGGTATATCATTAATTTTCCCACCAAACGCCATTGGCGTGGCAAGAGTCGCATCACAGACATTGAATCGGGGCTTGTGGATCTGGTTACACAGATACGCAAACGCGGTATTCATTCCATTGCGATACCTCCACTGGGTAGCGGGCTGGGTGGATTGGCATGGACGGAGGTAAAGCAACGCGTTGAACAGGTTTTTGCCGATATGGATGATGTGCGGATTATCGTTTTCGAACCGCAAGGCGCTCCCGCCGCCGAAAAGATGGTGCACAACCGGGCAGTGCCAAAAATGACCCCGGGCCGCGCGGTTCTGGTCGAATTGATACACCGCTACCTTGCCGGATTACTTGATCCGTTTGTGACGCTATTGGAAGTCCATAAGTTGATGTATTTCATGCAGGAAGCAGGAGAACCGCTGCGGCTGAAATATCAAAAGGCGCCCTATGGGCCCTATGCCGAAAATCTGCGTCATGTGCTGAACGACATTGAAGGACATTTGATATCCGGTTACGCGGATGGCGGAGACGTGCCGCATAAGCGACTCCAGCTTGTGCCGGGAGCCATGGCGGACGCTGAGGCTTTCCTGCAGGAACATGCCGAAACCAAAGTGCGCTTCGGGCAAGTGGCGCAGCTGATCAATGGGTTTGAATCACCCTTCGGACTGGAACTGTTAGCCAGTGTCCACTGGGTAATGCAACATGAACAGGCCCGCCCAGTGGAGGATGTTATCCATCAAGTCCATGCCTGGAATAAGCGCAAGCTGCAATTCACTCCCCGCCAGATCAGCCTGGCGGTGGATGTGTTGGAACAAAAAGGCTGGCTGAATTAACCCATTATGCGATGCGCCATTCATGCTCACAGCCATCATTGAAGGTTCAATCAAGAACCGCTTTCTGATCCTGCTCGCCAGTCTGATGCTGTTCGTCTGGGGCTGGCAATCGGTGCAGCAAACCCCGCTCGACGCCATTCCTGACCTGTCTGATGTACAGGTGATCATCAAAACCAGCTATCCGGGCCAATCGCCGCGCGTGATCGAAGAACAGGTAACCTACCCGATTACCACCACCATGCTGGCGGTGCCGGGCGCCAAGGTGGTGCGCGGTTATTCGTTTTTCGGCGATTCGTATGTGTATGTGATTTTTGCCGACGGTACCGATTTATATTGGGCGCGTTCGCGCGTGCTCGAATACCTGAATCAGGCCGCCTCGCAACTGCCGGATCAGGCGCAACCACGCCTCGGCCCGGATGCGACCGGCGTCGGCTGGGTGTTTCAATACGCGCTCAAAGACAGCACCGGCCAGCACGACCTGGCGCAATTACGCAGCCTGCAGGACTGGTTTCTGAAATTTGAATTGCAGACGGTCGAAGGCGTCGCCGAGGTGGCCACGGTCGGCGGCATGGTGCGCCAGTATCAGGTGGTGGTGGACCCGGATCGATTGCGCGCCTACCAGATTCCGCTCAATAAGGTCGTACAGGCGATTCGCCGCGCCAATCAGGAGGTCGGCGGCTCGGTGATCGAAATGGCCGAGGCCGAATATATGATTCGCACGCGCGGTTATCTGTCCAATACCGGCCAGATCGAGACCATCCCGGTCGGCGTCAGCGCGAACGGCACGCCGATTCTGCTGCGTGATCTGGGCTGGGTGCAGCTTGGGCCGCAGATGCGTCGCGGCATCGCCGAACTGGATGGCGAGGGCGAGGTGACCGGCGGCATTATCGTGATGCGTTCGGGCGAAAATGCGCTCAAGGTGATCGAACGGGTCAAGCACAAGCTTGATGAACTGAAGCAGGGCCTGCCCGAAGGCGTCGAGATCGTCACCACCTATGACCGCTCCAGTCTGATCCTGCGTGCGGTGGACAATCTGCAACACAAGCTGATCGAAGAACTGATCGTGGTCGCGCTGGTGTGCGTGCTGTTCCTGTTTCATCTGCGCTCGTCGTTCGTCGCGGTCATCACCTTGCCGCTCGGTATCCTGATCGCCTTCATCATCATGCGCTGGCAGGGCATCAATGCGAACATTATGTCGCTGGGCGGCATTGCGATTGCGATTGGCGCCATGGTCGATGCAGCGATCGTGATGATCGAAAATGCGCACAAACATCTGGAAAAATTCAATCACCAGCACGAGCGCCCGCCGGATAACGCCGAGCGCTGGCGGCTGGTCACCACCGCCTCCATCGAGGTTGGCCCGGCGCTGTTTTTCTCGCTGCTGATCATCACGCTGAGCTTTTTGCCGGTATTCACCCTGGAGGCGCAGGAGGGACGGCTGTTTTCACCCTTGGCGCTGACCAAAACCTTCGCCATGGCGGCGGCCGCCGCGCTGTCGATCACCCTGGTGCCGGTGATGATGGGCTATTTCATTCGCGGGCGTATTCCTTCCGAGCAAAGCAATCCGCTCAGCCGGGTGCTGATCTGGCTGTACCGGCCGCTGCTGAATGGTGTGATGCGCCTGCCCCATGTCACGCTGATCCTGGCGTTTTTTGTCCTGCTGTCGGCGGCGATTCCGCTGTCCGGCGTGGGCGTGATCTATGCGCCGCTGCAATGGGCGGGGGTGGAAGGCGCGGATCAATGGCGTGCGGATTTCGTCAAGCAATGGCGGCACGACCATCGGGATAGCCCACGCATCGCGCAATTGGCCAGCGGCATCGGCTTTGAATTCATGCCGCAATTGGACGAAGGCGATCTGATGTACATGCCGACCACACTGCCGGGGCTGTCGATCGGCAAGGCGCAGGAACTGCTGCAACAGACCGACGCGCTGATTGCCAGCGTGCCCGAGGTGGCGCGCACCTTCGGCAAGATCGGGCGGGCCGAGACCGCGACCGATCCCGCGCCGCTGACCATGATCGAGACCTCGATCACACTCAAACCCCGCGCCGAATGGCGCACGGGAGTGACGCTGGACGATATCATCGAAGAACTGGATAACAGGGTGAAATTCCCCGGCGTGACCAACGCCTGGGTGCAGCCGATCAAAACGCGCATCGACATGCTGGCGACCGGCATCAAAACCCCGGTCGGCATCAAGATAGCAGGCAGTGACCTGGCGACCATTGAGCAGATCGGCAAGGACATTGAAGGCGTGGTGCAACAGGTTGAAGGCACCAGTTCAGCCTACTCCGAACGCGTGGCCGGTGGGCGCTATCTGGACATCACGCCGGATCGGGTCGCGGCGGCGCGCTATGGACTGAACATCGCGGATATCAATGACCTGATCCGCGCGGCAGTGGGCGGGGTGAATGTAACCGAAACGGTCGAAGGGCTGGAGCGCTATCCGGTCAATGTGCGCTTTCCATCTGCGTTCCGGGACACTATCGAAGGCCTGCAAAACCTGCCGCTGGTCACGCCGACCGGCGCACAGATTCCGCTGCGGCAGGTCGCCAGGATCGAAGTCACTGATGGCGCGCCGATGCTGAAAAGCGAGAATGCGCGGCTGAACGGCTGGGTGTTTGTTGATATCAAGGGCGTCGATCTGGGCACTTACATCCAACAGGCGCAACAGGCGGTGCGCGAACAGGTCAAACTGCCCGCCGGTTATTCGATCACCTGGTCCGGCCAGTACGAATACATGCTGCGTGCGGAAAAACGCCTGACGCAGGTCATACCCTTCACGCTCGGCATCATCTTTATCCTGCTGTACCTGACCTTCCGCAACATGACCGAGGCCCTCATCGTGATGGCGACCCTGCCGTTTGCGCTGGTCGGCGGCATGATCACCGCGCCCTTGTTGTCGCTGTTCGTGATTCCGGCGGTTTATTTGGTCTGGAAAAAATCAAGGTGACGTGGTGGTAATGACTCAAACTTGTTGTTTGTATAAATCTTAGGCTCCGCCTTAAAAATAAGGCTAAAATTTCCTGGCATCCCGATGCATGGAACGAAGACGGCTCCTGGATGCGCTTGTTTCGCAATGCGCGGCAATGGGTGGGATAAACGAAAACCAATTGATAGGATCGGAAATAGGCACTAAAAAAGACCCGCGACCTAAATAAAGTCGAATTGGCGTTTTACAGGCAAAAAGTGTTATCCATGTGTTCCGCGAGTCTCTCGGAATTAAAGAAAAACCCGACGGCCAGGCTGAATGAAGCGGAAGGCGCTCCCATTGCTATTCTGAATCACAATGTTCCAGCAGCTTATCTGGTTCTGGCAGAGACCTATGAATGGTTAATGGGCCAGCTTGAAGATATTGAGTTGGCCCGGATAGTAAAAGAACGAATGGCTGAAAAAGAAGAGGCTATACCAGGCGAGCCTTGAGGGGGTATAGAGTTCAATTCCTGCCTTGTATCTAACGCCTGGCCCACTGGGAAAATGCGAGCGCAGCGAGTATTTTTTCCGGTGAGCTATTTGTTAGCGCTTTTTTGTTGGGCAACATATTCATCTAGCAACTGGCGGATCATTTTCTGGTATTGCATATGATGCTTTTTCGCCGTTTGTTTGAAGTATGCAATACTTTCCGAACTTAAAGAAATAGTAACCTTTGTTTGCTGGTTTTTCAGTGCCAATTCTTTCGGCGATGGAAGAAAATCCGACACCAGTCGCATTTCTAGTGATTCATCAGTGTAGTGAATTTGCTTGCTCATAGACCTTTTTACCCTTTCGCCAGTAGCCCGCACCAATAATGCGGATTCGATTTTCTCGGTAGGTGAACCGGACAGTGAGTATTCCCTCACCAGTCTCATCTCGGCCAATGCAGAAAAACCTTTTTTCTTTCTGGCTATGGATGACATCCTCAGCTATGAGGCGGCTTGGATCAAGAAACGCATGCTGAGCCTCATAGAAAGAGACACCGTGTTTCCTCTGGTTTTCGAGGTTTTTGCCTTTATCCCATTCAAAATTCGATTCACTCATGGGCTAAGGATAGTAAAAATATGGTCATTTCGCCATATCTGGACTTTTAGGCACTTGTATCTCACGCCTTGCAGGAATGGAAAAAGATAGCGCCGCCGATCCAGCAACAATTTAAGCGAAAACTAAAAGAAAAAGCGGCAACGCCGCATAATCCAGCCAGCCAACCAGCTAAAAGGTTTCAAAAATGTCTACAAAATCAAATTGTGTTCTGCTGGATAGCGTTTGGTTTATGAGGTAAACGATGATGAAATCATCATTTATGTCATTGCGCTTTGGCTCAAGCAGAATTGGTCATCCGGTATTATCAGCGCCAAGCTGCTTGAGCATTGCCCTGATGACCCGCGCATGCACCTGCGTCCTGAAGCGCTTTATCAATGGATTTACAACAACGCCAAAGACGATGGTACTTGGCTAAACACCTTTGGCGTAGACGCCACACACGCCATCCACACCGGCGTCATCGTCATCTACGTTTCGCCTTTGCCTGGGCGCGAGAGTTTGGCGACGCATACGGGTCGTAAGAACCGACTGTTGACCCTTATTCATCTTGGCAACGTGGCACGAATGAACAGATCAATAGCTTATTGCGGTGTTACTTCCCCAAGGGAACGGGTTGTCCGGTATCGGATTGGGCACTAGATGACGTGGTATTGCCTATTAAGAAGAGACTAATGTGGAACAAAAAGAGAACAGTTAGAAAGGACTCGCGCATGGTTAATTGGGCATCAACTTGCAGAAAAAGAGAGATTTTTTATGAAAAACAAATAGTTAAATGAAAAATTTGAAAAAAATCCCGCAGAATTAGCAGGAAACCTTGTAATCTTGTTTTGCGGGATGAAGTCCCTCAAAACAGGCTGTTAGTTTTTGTAGGCCTTGTCTCTGCTTTCAACTACCAGCAAAAGTATTAACTGGTCATTTTCGTCAATGGTATAAAATATCCTATAGCTACCTATCCGATATCGCCATGTGCTTGGGGAGCACCCTCTTAATTTTTTAATATTAATCCCAAAATGAGGTTCAGATTTTATTTGGGGGTACACGTATTCCCTCAATTTAGTTTGGACTAAAGCTTTATCGCGTTTTTGTAGTTTTTCTATGCTCTTTAAAAACTCATCGGTCTCAAATAATTTATACATTACTCAGTAATGTCCCTTTTTTATTTTTAGCATCTTTAAAAGCACGTTTGAGGCTAGCTTGTAATTCTTTGTTGCTTTCAATTTCTGCCATTTCAAACTCATCAACATATTCACTTTCTGAAATATACCGTAAAGCGGATGTTTCAATAAAATTTGAAAGGCTGCGATTATCACTTGCTGCAAAAGCCCTGAACTTTGAATAGGTATCATCATCCAGTCTTAATGTTACGGTCTTTGACATGGCTAGCATCCTGTTTTACTATTTAGCATGTAGAATACATCCGAATACAAAAACTAACAAGTGGCTCCACCGGAAAAAATACTCGCTGCGCTCCCATTTTCCCGGTGAGCCAAGCGTTAGGTGTTTTTAGCTATTTGTAAAGCGCATTAATTTCAACCTTGAGGGCTTTAGCAAGTAAAGCGGTTTCTTCATCTGTCACCCTCCGTACTTGAGACTCAATTTTTACCAAAGTTCCCCGGCTAATATCCCACTCAAACAAGTTGCACTTCGTCGCAAGTTCTTCTTGAGTAAGCTGTTGCTTTTCTCTTAGTTGTCGTACTCTTGGGCCAATCAGGTTCATCACTTTTGCTCCGTTATCGGAGCTTGATTTTCCCAAGGTCAAATGCCAAAATTGCTCCGTATCCAGAGCAATGGCTGAGGTAATGAGCAAAGAGTCCCGCGAATTGAAGGTTGTACGGCACTTTTCAAATAAACCAGTAGCTTCCTTACCACTCAAGGGGCGGTGGCTTGAGGAGGCTGGGTTTAAAGTGGGTACCCAGGTGAACGTTATCGTTCGTAATGGTTGCCTGGTAATTTTGGCACCAAGTGCCATAGAAGGTAAAATGTCTGGCGGATTCAATTTGTAAAACCAACTACGTCGTTTTCCCAGTCGGGCACAAGCATTTGAGTCGCCATTTCAATGAGGATTCGCAGCTGTGTCGTCAGGTGGTGGCAACCGCTTTCCTGACGACACGATTCTGAGTGGTTTTTATCTTATTCTTCAATCGGCGCATAGACCACGAAAGCGCCGCGTACATCACCTAATTGATAGCCTGTGGCTTTATCCATTGGGTAAAGCTGATTAATTTTCGCGGCAAGCTCCGGTTTGATATCAGCGCCATGGCAATTTAGGCAAACCGGGTTGTTGACATTGATCGCTTTCATATACAGGTGGTGAGGCTTGCCATCTTTTTGCACGACTTCAAGAATTTCACTGTCCGCGGTGAAGTCGGCACTGTTAATGTGCGCGGCTTCTTGTTCGGTGAGTGGTGTATTGGCTGGGTTACGCAACTTAGCGCTGGTGCGGCGCACAATCCAACCGTCTGCTTGCGCATTGGATACATCCTGGGTGATTGGCAGCGCTTTTTGTTGACAGACTTCTATCGCCGCCAATGGGCCACCGGCTTTCATTGCTTTTTGCAGTTCACCTTTGAGTCCAGCGCCCAATGATTGAACGGCCTCGCGGTAAGGCATCAGCACGGTTTGATCCGGATCCTCGCTTGGAACAGGGGTTTTTTCACAGGCGCTGGTGAGCACAAGCAGTAGGGATAGTAAGCTGAAATGGATGATGGATCGTCGCATCATATTTTCCTTTTATAGAAGTGGATATACACAGATTTAGGGTGAAGGGTTTATGTCGGCCAGAGGGTATCTGATTTCAGAATTTATGAATCAGATTGGTCATCTTGATGGAGCAGGGATGGTAGATCAGCAGGTTTCACAAGGAAAAACCGGATATTTTGCAATGCTTGGTTTTCTTGTTCCTTGCCTGGTACTTTGTCAAGCGATAGCCGCCTAGCCAGATGATTGAGTGCTCAACATAATGTTGCCATGGGTGTATGCCAAACAGATTTGCTTATGTTAGCTATAAATTGCTCTTATTTCGGTGTTTGAAGCGATGTTTTAATTGCGATGTTTATTTTTCGCAGCCGCCCTTCGGCCACATTTGTTGGTGCGAAGACTCTGCTGTTTTGATTTGCATAAAGGGGGATTGACGGATGTGTTTGAAAACACCAAAAATTTTACTGCGCCAACTGTTTGATGCCGCCGTCGCTTCTGCTCAATCAGCCGTTTGTCTGCCGCAGCATTTGCCTGAACCACCGAAAGGCCGAACTGTGGTGGTGGGGGCTGGCAAGGCCAGCGCCGCAATGGCGCGTGCTTTTGAAGCCGCCTGGCCAGGTCCTTTGTCGGGCGTCGTGGTGACTCGTTATGGGTATGCGACGGATTGTGAGCGAATTGAAGTACTGGAAGCGGCCCATCCGACGCCGGATGAGTCTGGCGTGCTTGCCACGCGCCGGATTCTGCAAGCCGTATCCGGTTTGACTGAGGATGACTTGGTGGTTGCCTTGATTTCCGGGGGGGGATCTGCACTATTGACCTGTCCGCCGGAACCGCTCAGTTTGGCGGATAAGATTGCGGTTAACCAAGCTTTATTGGACTCGGGTGCGCCAATCCATGCGATGAATTGCGTGCGTAAGCATTTATCTTTGGTGAAAGGCGGGCGGCTTGCTTTGGCTGCCGCTCCAGCTCAGGTCGTCACATTATTGATCTCCGATGTGCCGGGCGATGATCCGGCGACCATCGCGTCGGGGCCGACGACGCCTGATTCGACCACGCGACAGCAAGCGTTGGCGATTATTCGACAGTATCGGATGCCGGTACCCAATTCGGTTGTCCAGTATTTGACTTCATCTGCTGCGGAATCTCCCAAGCCGGATCATGTATTATTCGCCCGCTGTGCTACCCGGATCATCGCCTCACCCGGCATGATGTTGGAGCAAGCCGCCGAGGTTGCAAGAAACGCGGGTTATCGCGTCGAGATTCTGGGCGATGATCTGGAAGGAGAGGCGCGCGAAGTGGCGCGCCGACATGCTGAACTTGCTATGAAAACCGAGCCGGGCGTCATACTGTTATCTGGTGGCGAATTGACGGTTACTCATCCAAGTAAGGGTCAAGGTGGGCCTAATACTGAATATGCGTTGGCCTTGGTGAAGTATCTTGATGGACGGGAGGGTATCCATGCGATTGCATGTGATACGGATGGCATTGATGGGTCGGCAGATAATGCCGGAGCTTATATTGATCCCACTACGCTGAGCCGTGCGCGCCAACTGGGCTTGCAGGCGGATGACTATCTGAATACGCATAATGCCGCCGTTTACTTTAGATATCTGAATGATTTGGTGGTTTCCGGGCCAACTCGAACGAATGTGAATGATTTTCGCGCTGTTATGCGTGAAAAATGAAACACAATTTTTATTTTTGCACCAAGCGGTGAGGGGCAGTGTTGTTTCACGTCCGAATGAATTTGTATTTGGGGTTTCAGAGAATATGTTGTGGCTCTATCATGGTGGGCTGAATTTACCCCTTTGCGGCGGGTGCAGAATTGATGGGATTGCCAAAGGGAAGAGATGAAATTCTCCCCTTCAGTCATCGGTGGTTGGCATAACCCATCGATGACCTAAATTTGACTCAATTGGGTTTCCAGTTATTTACCTCATCCTTATAAAAGGATCATCCAGGGAAAGAGCATGAAAGCACTGATTTTTGATGTTGATGGCACTTTAGCTGACACCGAGAAAGATGGCCATAGAGTCGCCTTTAACCGGGCGTTCGCCGAAGCCGGGCTGGATTGGGCGTGGAGCGTTGATTTATATGGTGATTTGTTAGCTATTACCGGCGGCAAGGAAAGGATTCAACACTATATGGATCAGTATGATCCAGTTTTTGAACTATCGACGCCGGTTGATGAGTTCATCGCAAATTTACATCAAGCCAAAACCAGGCATTACAAAGCGCTGGTTTCCAAAGGCGGTATTGCTTTGCGTCCTGGTGTTGAGAGTTTGTTACGCGCAGCCCATGCCGATCATGTGCGATTGGCCATCGCGACAACCACGACCTTAATTAACGTTACCACCTTGATTGGCAGCACTTTAGGCGAAAGCGCTATTGATTGGTTTGAAGTGATTGGGGCGGGTGATGTGGTTGAACGTAAAAAACCGGCACCGGATATTTATCAATGGGTGCTGGATAAAATGGAGCTGACCGGACAAGAGGCAATTGCTTTTGAAGATTCGGAGAATGGCGTGAAATCAGCGGCTGAGGCTGGTGTTACACAGATTATCGTGACGACGAATGCGTATACGGCGCAGCAGGATTTCAGGGCGGCGAATATTGTGATGGATGGTTTAGGCGACGCCAATCAGCAACCGAGTCTGCAAAAAGGCGATGCCCCATTGCATGGTGTTGATCTGGCTTGGCTTAGCACCTTGTGAAGTCCTATTGGATTGAATGAGTGCGGTTATTTTTCAGATCATCGACCCAGTAGCGTGTCGCTCCCGCCACGGCGGCTGGCATGGCGATAAAGCCGATAAAAGGGATGAATAACAGCAGGCTGACGCCAGCGCCGAAAGCCAGGCTTTTCGCCCGGCGTTGGGCGTTGATTTGACGTTGTGTTTTCGGTTTGATTTCATGGTTGCCCATCGGATAGTCGGTATATTCCAGCGCCAGAAACCAAAACCCAAAGGTTATCCATAACAAACTCACCAGCAAGTTGAGGCCTGGGATGAAAATGGCAACGATCAATAACAGCCATAATGGGATTGAACGCGAGATGAAATAGCCCAGTTTATTCAGTTCGCTGGATAGGGTGTCGCGGATGAGCATCAGCAGTGGTGTGTGGCTGATTGGAGAAGGTTGGCCTGTCAGGTGTTCTTCGATTTTTGCTGACAGCATGGCGTTGAATGGAGCGGCGGCCAGATTGGCGCATAGGGTGAACCCATAAAACAGCGTCAGCAGATAAGCCAGCGAGAATACAGCCCATAAAACGGGACGGGCGAAATCCCACCAGCTATTTTCCGGCAGGAATGCGTCGATGAACGTTCCAAAATACCGTGCCGAAATCCACAAGATGAGACTTAATATGAGGATGTTCAGCGTCAAGGGCAGCGCCACATAACGCCTGACGCCAGGTTGGTTGAGTAATTTGATGCCTCGGAAGGGGAGGAGAAAACCGCTGATCAGGTCGTGCATGAGAGTGTTGGGTTCGTGGGTGTGGGTTACTGGTCGTCAACCGGTTTTTTTATGGTCAGGTTATATACGCTTCGTAGGCTTCCTGAGCTAAATTGTCAAATCGGACATATTGCCCCTGGAAGGATAAGTGGACGGTGCCGATCGGACCGTTACGTTGTTTGCCGATGACGATTTCCGCTTTGCCTTTGTCAATGGTGTCTTCATGGTAAACCTCATCACGATAGATAAAGACAATCAGATCGGCATCTTGTTCAATTGCGCCGGATTCGCGCAAATCTGACATGACCGGGCGTTTATTGGGTCTTTGCTCTAACGAGCGGTTGAGCTGCGATAACGCGATGACCGGTACATTGAGTTCTTTGGCCAGCGCCTTCAGCGAGCGTGAGATCGCGGATATTTCCGTGGCGCGGTTTTCGTTGGAATCCTGCATTTGCATTAATTGCAGATAGTCGATCACGACCAGCCCCAATTGTCCTTGTTCTCGCATTAAACGACGGCAACGGGCGCGTAACTCGGTTGGGTTTAAGGCGGGCGTGTCATCAATAAAAATTTTGGTTTGGCTGAGCAGATTGACCGCCGATGTGATGCGGGGCCAGTCGTCATCCTGTAATTTACCTGAGCGCACAGACTGCTGGTTGATGCGCCCCAGCGATGAGATCATGCGCAAGGTCAATTGTTCGCCGGGCATTTCCATGGAGAAAATGGCGACTGGGAGCTTCTCGCCAATCGCCACATTCTCGGCGATGTTCATGGCGAAGCTGGTGTTATGCACCAACACGTCTTCCGCGACGAAATTATGGGTATCCGGCACGCTCAAGTCATAGACCTGTTTTTCGCCTAAATAATGTATCGATTCGATTGGGTCCCAATACAGATCACTGGTGGCTAAATTGGCGAGTTCCGCATCCCCCAAGGCATGCGCAATTTCCGTCAGCAAAGCACGCCCGACGCCACGTTTGCCGACGTGAAAGTTGTGACCCGGCTTTCGGCCCATACGGCGCGCCAGTTCCGCCCAGGTCAAGTCTCCTTTACGTTCGGCGATGAGTGCCCAGATTTCTTTGGGCAAGGTATCCAAAACGATCTTGGCCGTTTTTGTCCGATTCACTGATAGCGCTTCCATCACCGCTTCTTCTTTGCCGTAAATACCTATCCGTTGCAAAAAGTCACGCACATGTTGCTGGTGGGTGATGCGTAATTCATAGGCCGGCCGGTATGTATTCTGGTATTTGATTCGCCGGTGACGCAGTTTGGCCAGAATGCCGAAACGCAGCAACAAATGGCGCATGTCTTTCGCCAGACCATAATTAACTGTGCTGTACGAAATGCCCACCTGATCACCGTTTTGCACATACACGCTGCCGTCACAGGCGAAGGCGCGATTGATGAATATGGCCATGCGTTCTGCGGGTAATTCAAAAATACAGGCCGGGACGCGCTTTTCATGTGCGGTTTTGCCCATCAGACCGATTTCATTCAGCCACTCAGTAACCGGGTTGGGTGTTGAGCGTTGGGTGGCGGCGACGCCATACGGCATTAAAGCAGTGGGTTCCATGTGTAATTCACGACACAGCAAACCCAGAGTATTGCCCGCTGGTGCCGCTTTGCCGATAGTCCAGTAATGCACAGTGGCGACTGCTACGCCCAGATGGGCGGCTAATGTCGGTAAGCTTAAAGAGAGTTCATTCAGGCGTTGACGTAAACGGTTGGAGAATGTCTGTCTTGCCTGACGCAAAAAACTCCGGTTCATAGCGACATGTAAGCTGGGTGTACGTGTGCCCCGGCTGTTTTGCAGACAGGCTTGAACGCCGGGAAAATCGTCTAACGCCGCAATAAAGTCTTGTCGGATGCGTGGATTGATATTGGTGAACTGAGGACAGGCGTGGGTTAAGCAACCATCGGTCAGAAAATAAGCCGCCAGTTTGGTTTTTTGTTCAGACAGGTCGCCAGTGCCGAAAAAAGGCAGTTTGCGTGGCGCACCAATTCGGTCGCCAACCTGCAATTCTGCTAACGGTTTCCAGCCGTGGATGGTCAGGAAAGGGTGTGTCAGCGTGGCATTGATTTCACGTCCCGAAGTTGTGCGAACGCGAAATACCGGTTTGACGCCATCGTCAACAAACTGCGTGGGGTGAGCGGATTGGAAGCGGTAATCTGTGGTCAATGTGGCGATGTTTCCATGTCGCCGGACAACCAGATCATCGATTATTTCCAGCCGCCCGGTTGCGGGATCTAGCACCCGACTGCCTGCCATGATGCATTTCCCCATGGATGGGCGTCCTGCAACGATGATGAGGTCGGCATTTTGCAAGCCAGACGTTTTTTGGTCGAAGTCATGGAAACCTGTCGCCACGCCGGTTAGATCCTTGTCACTGCTGAACAGTTCTTCGATACGGTCAACCGCTTTTGTGAGCAACTTGGTGACCGGATGGAATTCGGCCCGTCCCTTGGTCAGTTGTTCAGCGATACGGAAAACCTGTACTTCGGCTTCGTCCAGTAATTCATGCACTTTGCGACCAGCGGGCCGATAGCCGCTTTCCGCAATCCGGTTGCCAATCTGGATCAGTTGGCGTATCACCGACCTTTCGCGCACGATCGTGACATAAGCCGGTACATTCGAGGCGACCGGTGTGTCGTCAACCAGTGCCCCCAGATAAGCGATGCCGCCGATATCCGCGAGTTGTCCACGCTGCTCCAATTCTTCGGCCAGTGTGACCAGATCGCAAGGGCGATTCTGATCAGCCAGCGCGTGAATGCCTTCAAAGATGGATTTATGCTCGCGTCGATAGAAGTCTTCAACAGAGATCATATCGGCGATTTGATCCCAGGCTTCATTATTGAGCATCAAGCCGCCGAGCACCGCTTGTTCTGCCTGGATGGAGTGGGGCGGGACAGGCAGCCCATCGACAGCGGATTCGGCGAAGCCAGCCAGGTCTTCCAGAGGCGGTAAGTCTTCGTAATCGGGTTCAGTTGACATAAGGTGAATTTAAGAGTTTGCCGTTTTTTGAGAATCTTTTGCTTCCCATGGCCATAGCCCGGCTCCACGTTCCGGTGCTTTCTCCATGAAATTGTTGTGGTGTGTGGTGCGTGTGGTGATGAGTGAAATGATCAGTCCCAAGCCGTAGAACAGCAAATAAAATGGTCCGAGCACTTCAGCTTGTTGCGTATGTAAAGTCTCTTCAGCAACCACAGACACGCCAAACCGGTTCGGCGTGTAGTCGCCGCCAAAGGTTTTGAAGTAGCCTGCGCTGAAAAGCTGTACATGCCCTAATGACATGGCCGTTCCTAAAATACTTTTGGGCACGTCGGTGAAGCGCAATATGCCGACATCCCCTGCCCAATGCACTTTGGCACCCAGAACTAGCCCCAGGATGCCGTAGATCAAGCCAATCAGCGTATTGGGTAAAGCCCAGAGTCTGCGTAAAATCAGTAAGAGAATTTTCATCGCGAGTCACCTGTTTCAAATTGAGCGCCAAAGTCATTCTGTGCTGAGGGTGTTGATGACTTTGATGAAGGGTGGATCTTTGCAAAATCCTGGCGGATATATCAGGTCTGTTCGTCAGTACTTAAAGCGTGGTTCGATCAATGGATGTCATGAAAGGTCCGTAACGCTTTGCGCAGCGCCTGATTGGCCCGTGAGAGATGAGTCATCACGGATCCTTCCCCACACCCCATGGCGATGGCGGTTTCCCGCGTGCTCAGGCCTTCGCCGACCCGGTATTCAAAAGCCTGACGTTGGCGTTTGGGTAAGGTTTCAAGCGCGTTCATTAATGCGGTGATGAATGCGTCCTGGTCTTTTTGCCGCTCTGGTTCCTGATGTGGACTGGCTGGCGCGGATTCAACAAGATCCCGTGTGTTTTCCGTAAAGGTGATTTTATTGAAAATATGGATGATGCCGCCAGTAATACGTTGACGGCGTTTTATATCATACAGATGGTTTTGCAGAATGCGGTAAACCAGAGGTCGCCATGCATCGACCGGTTTATGTGAATATTTTTTCTCAACCCATTTAAGCAGCGTCTCTTGCACAGCTTCCAAGGCATCCTGCTCGCATTTCAGAAAGCGGTAAGCATACCGGTATAGTGGCTGTTCAACCTGCGCAAGGAAATGTTCGACAGATTCCGGAGCATGGTATGCCGGTGTTTTTGCGCGTCGGTTTTCAGCGGCGACATGCTGATTGGGTTTGGTTGGTTCAGCATCAACCGGCGCGTCTGAGTGATATTGTGCAAAAGCGGCGTACACGGCTGATTCGGCAGGTATTTGGAGTGCGGTGAAAGGGATATTGAAGGATATAGCACAAGCGGCTATTGGCGTATAGTGATTTTTTTTCGATAAAAAACGCCCCAGTCAACTGCTGGGGCTTTGGGTTTTTTCGCTGTGTCTCGTGGGTCAGCACAAGGCGGTTTGGTTGCACATACACCGACATCAGGGTATCAATCGTAAAAATGGCTTTTTCAGGTCAAGTTCCCTTCAGTAAAATAATGGGGTTTGAAGGCTGGCTGCTCCAATGTAGGCATTGTCTACAAAAACACCAGTGCATGAAGAATCCAGCCGCCGTAACACCACAGTCCGTGGCTTTCCCTGAGGGTAAATCTTTGATGCGTTCCCATTGATCATCCCGTAAAATCGTGCGATATCACGCCGATGTCCAAAATAAATCCGAATATTTCCCAGGCTGCGCACCACTGCTCATCTAATTGAGAATGTTCCCTAGTACGATGGTTGTTCTACAGCCTCGTTAGCTGCAAAAAAACAACATAGAAAGACATATGAAACCAACATTGACAATTGAAACTTTGCAAGGAGAGGCATCCAAATTTGCGGAGATGGAGACCTCTTACGGCGAGCCATCTCTTTATGGTGTAACTGACGGAAAAGCTGTTGGAACATATCTTGAGCACAAATTTACCGCATACCTTGCAGGCATATATGAGTATGAACAAGGTAATTCCGCATCTGGTATAGATTTTCCTGGTCTCGGAGTTGATATAAAAGTAACCAGCTTTAAGCAACCGCAATCTTCCTGCCCTTTTAACTCAGCCTCCCAGAAAATATTTGGGTTTGGTTATCATTTGCTGGTTTTTGTTTATGAGAAGATAGATGATGAGAAAAACAAAACTGGTCAGCTAAATATGCAGCACACTATCTTTGTTGAAAAAGAACGTACGGCTGATTTTCAAACCACAAAGGGGCTGCTGGATATTCTGGAACGAGAGGGAAATAAGGATGATGTTATCGCCTTTATCAACGAAAGGAATTTGCCAGTAGATGAAATTGGCGCAGAACAACTCGCCGATAGAATTATAGAAACACCACCTAATCAAGGATATTTGACTATATCGAACGCTCTTCAGTGGAGACTTCAGTATGGCAGGGTTATACAGAAAGCTGGTGAGGTTCCAGGAATTTCAAGGGTTCGTTAAGTGGTAAGAAAATCTATTGATAAATGGCAGTTTGGTGATTTTCAGACGCCAATTGATCTTGCCAGAAAAATTGTTGAAGTTCTGAAACGGGATCATGGAATCAACCCCGATGTTATTATTGAGCCAACTTGTGGGAGGGGAACTTTTGTTCGCGCATCATGTGAGGGCTTTGAGAACGCAATTGTTTTGGGCTTCGAGATTAATCCTGAATATGTTAAGGAGGCTAATTTAGCCCTAAAGGATGTTTCTACGGGAAATCATGTAACGGTAAACGAAGCCGATTTTTTCAATACCGACTGGAATAAAACTCTCTCTGGACTGCAAGGAAACATCCTTATCATTGGAAATCCTCCTTGGGTTACAAGTAGCGAGTTGGGGCTTATCAATAGCAAAAATCTTCCCGAAAAATCCAACTTTCAAAAACGGAAAGGTATAGAAGCTATTACAGGATCAGGCAATTTCGATATTTCTGAGTGGATGCTGCTAAAGCATGTTGAATGGCTATCAAATCGTGCAGGAACGATAGCATTTCTATGTAAGTATTCTGTTGCACGTAAGGTCATGAGGCAAGTTAGGCAGAGCACAAAGCATCGTTTCTTCGGACATGTCTATTCAATCGATGCGAAGCTATATTTTGATGCTGCTGTGGAGGCGTGCCTGTTTGTATTAACTGCGGATACTGGGAATACTGATTGCGAAGTTTATGAATCATTAGACTCAGTCGCACCTTCATATGTCATTGGTGAGAGGGACGGGTATATTGTCAGTGATGTTAATAACTACGAGAAATGGAGGAAATTAAGAGGGCAAGACCTCCGATATATCTGGCGTTCTGGTATAAAGCATGATTGTTCTAGAGTTATGGAGCTAGAGCCATTAGACGATGGCTATAAAAATGGCTTTGGAGAAATAGTGGAATGTGAAGATAAATATATTTACCCCCTATTAAAAGGTTCTGATGTGGGAAATGGGAGAGTAAAAACATATAGGAGAGTTGCCTTGACAACCCAGAAATCTGTTGGTGAAGAAACCTGCAGAATTAAGGATTTCGCTCCGAAAACATGGGAATATTTAGTAAATAACAGAGAACATTTAGATAAGAGGAGAAGTTCTATATACAGGAACAAGCCTGATTTTTCTATTTTCGGTGTGGGTAATTATTCATTCAAGGATTGGAAGATTGCAATATCAGGACTATATAAAAAATTGAAGTTTAACATTGTAGGTCCATTAGATGGAAAGACGGTTTTATTCGATGATACTGTAAATTTTTTATCATTCGACACAAAAGAAGAAGCAGAATTCGTTTATCATTTAGTTACCTCGACTCCTGCACTTGAATTTCTTGAGTCAATGGTTTTTTGGGATGAGAAACGACCGATTACTACTCGGCTGTTGAGAAGGCTATCAATAAAGGAAATAGCAAGAGAGCTTGGTGAAATAGAACAATATCAACGGTGGGTAGAAGACCAACAGGCTTCTCATACTGGTCAATTGGAACTTGGTATTGCTGAACAAAGATCCAATTACGATACAGCGCTCAGCAGTTAACGAGGCACTGCAGTCGGATAAAATAAAGCTGCGTTCGTTCCTCACTATGCTTTATTTTGCCGGTGAGCTTAATCATTGGGAGGAGATTGATGCATTGGAATCCTGTCGCCAAGGTTAATCTGGTCGCTTTGCGGCATAATTTTGGGGTGGCGCGCCGCTATGCGCCTAGTGCCAAGTGCATAGCGGTGATCAAGTCCCAGGCTTACGGACACGGTCTATTAGAGGTTGCCAAAGCCCTGCAGGCTGATGCCGATGCATTTGCGGTGGCCCGATTGAGTGAGGGCGTGCAGCTGCGGAAGGCCGGTGTAACGATCCCGGTTTTGTTGTTGGAAGGCGTGAATGATCGTAATGAGTTGAGGTGTGCCGCGCAAGCGCATTTGCAGATCGTCGTGCATCAAGCGCGCCAATTAGCCTTGCTGTTGGAAAATGAATCGCCAGTTCCCTTGAGTTGCTGGTTGAAATTGGATACCGGGATGCATCGTTTAGGGATTCCTGCCGCGCAAAGCCATGCTTGCATTACTCAATTGGCATCTTGTGCCTGGGTTGATGAGATTCGATTAATCACGCATCTGGCGAATGCGGATGATGTGGATGATCCCGCTACGGATCGTCAATTGTATCAAATGCAAGAGATTTGTGATCACTACGCCTTTGAGCGTTCGATTGCTAACTCAGCGGGCGTGCTGGCTTGGTCTCAGAGTCATGTGGATTGGATCCGGCCTGGCTTGATGTTGTATGGAGCGTCGCCGATGTTGGGCCATTGCGCGGCGGATTATGATTTGCAGCCGGTGATGACTTTGCAGGCGAGATTGATTGTGGTAAGGCCGGTTCGGCGGGGTGATCCGGTGGGTTATGGTGGCGTCTGGCGAGCGCCGAAGGATGGTGTATTAGGGGTTGTGGGGATTGGTTATGGGGATGGTTATCCGCGTCATATCCAGTTTGGTGCGCAAGTGTTACTGAAGGGACGGCGTGCGCCAATTGTCGGGCGTGTTTCCATGGATATGTTGACGATTGATTTGAGCGATGTGCCCGCCGAAGTTGGCGATACAGTGACTTTGTGGGGCGAAGGTTTGCCGATTGGTGAGGTGGCGGTTTGGGCGAACACGATTCCTTATACCTTGATGTGCCAAGTGACGGCGCGGGTTGAACGGCATTACCATGGCTAGAAAATCCTTCTATCAATGTCGTGAGTGCGGCGCACGTTTCCCCAAATGGGCGGGTCAATGCCATGATTGTGGTGCCTGGAATGCGCTGGTGGAAGCGGTAGAGCCAACGAAGCATCAAGCTGCATCGTTTAAAGGTTATGCTGGAAGTGTTCAATCCGCTGGGATTCGCACTTTGGATCAGGTGGCGACGGAAGTCACCCAGCGCACATCCAGCGGCATGGCGGAACTGGATCGGGTATTGGGTGGCGGTTTGGCACCGGGTTCCGTGGTGTTGTTGGGCGGCGACCCTGGCATTGGCAAATCCACTTTATTGACTCAGGCTCTGGCGTCGTTGTCTGAACGGATGTCGGCGTTATACGTCAGTGGTGAAGAATCGGCTGAACAAATCAGTTTGCGGGCGCAACGTCTGAATCTGCCGCGTGAAAAATTGCATCTTCTGACTGAGACTTGTGTCGAACGCATCATCGAACTGGCTCAGCAGCATCAACCTAAGATGTTGGTATTGGATTCCATTCAGACTTTTTATACGGAGATGTTGCAATCCGCGCCCGGTTCGGTGGCGCAGGTCCGTGAATCTGCCGCCCGTTTGGTGCGGTTCGCCAAACAGACAGGCACTAGCGTTTTCCTGGTGGGACATGTCACCAAAGAGGGTGCTTTGGCCGGGCCGCGTGTGCTTGAGCATATGGTGGATACGGTTTTGTATTTCGAGGGTGACAGCGGCAGTCAACTGCGTTTGATTCGGGCGATCAAAAACCGTTTCGGTGCGGTGAATGAATTAGGCGTGTTCGCCATGACGGATAAGGGCTTGCGCGAAGTGAGCAATCCGTCGGCCTTGTTTTTATCCTGGCATCAGCATCAAGCACCGGGCAGCGCCGTGTTGGTGACCCGTGAGGGCACCCGGCCATTATTGGTCGAAGTGCAGGCGTTGGTGGACCAAAGCTCCTTGGGTAATCCAAGACGTGTTGCATTGGGTTTGGAGCAGAATCGTCTGTCCATGCTGTTGGCAGTGTTGCATCGACATGGCGGTATTGCCATGTTTGACCAGGATGTTTTTTTGAATGTGGTGGGTGGCGTGCGTATCACTGAACCGGCGGCTGATCTGGCCGTGTTATTAGCGGTGTTATCCAGTTATCGGGATCGCGCACCGCAAGGAGAGTTGGCGATTTTTGGCGAGGTGGGTTTGGCGGGTGAGCTTCGACCGGTACCCAATGGTCAGGAGCGTTTGCGTGAAGCGGCCAAACATGGTTTCAAACGGGCGATTATTCCACATGCCAATGCGCCTAAGACACCGGTTGACGGCTTGCAGGTTGTTGCGGCGGCCACCATCAGTGAGGCGATTGAAGCGGCGGTTTGAGCTGTGGTTAGTCTTCGGGTGAATCGCATAAACGCCACCCCTAAAGACGGCGAAATGACATAAAATAAGCCGGTTATTTTTTTTATAGGTTATTTGAAGTTGGAGATCTTAAAGCAACGTTTTTTTTCTTCAATCCACGGCGGTAATCTGGTGTACAACGCCTGCTGGGAGGATCCCAGGCTAGATCGTGAGTTGATGGGCTATAACGGAACAAGCCATATCGTGTGCATCACTTCCGCAGGCTGTAATGTCTTGGACTACCTGTTGGATGATCCTGCGGCTATTTATTCAGTGGATGTCAACCCACGTCAGAATGCGCTGCTGGAGTTGAAAAAATCGATATTCAAAAAAGGGACATACGAAGATCTGTGGGCCTTGTTTGGCCAGGGAGCTTCTCCCCACTACCGGGAAATCTATGCCAAGGTGCGCGACGAACTGTGTGAATGGTCGCAGAATTATTGGGATAAGCATATCCGCTTCTTCGATCCGGGCAAGGGGGCGAAGACCTTTTACTATCATGGTTCGGCTGGTATTGCCGCGTGGGCGTTGAAGAACTCAATGTTCACTTTCAAACCCAAGGCCAAGGCGAAAGCATTAACGATTTTTGACGCTGAGACCATTGAGCAGCAGCGGGAGATTTTTGATGCGGTCGAAAAGGATATGTGGTCGTCTATCGCCCGTTTGCTGGTGCGTACACCGGTCATCATGGCGATGCTGGGGGTTCCCACGCCGCAAGTCAGCTTGATTCGCCGGGATTTTCAGGGAGGTCTGTCTGGTTTTATCCGCGCTGCCTTACGTCGGGTTTTCACGGAAATCCCGATTCACGATAATTATTTCTGGCGCGTTTATTTCACTGGCCATTACACGCCGGATTGTTGTCCGTCTTATCTTAAGCCGGAGAATTTTGATGTGTTGCGCGATCGGGTCGGGCGCATCCAGAGTCATACCGACACCATTTCAGGCTTTTTAAGCAAATACCCGGAACAACATTACACCCACTACAACTTGTTAGACCATCAGGACTGGCTTGCCTGGCGTCATCCTGACTTATTGGGCGAGGAATGGGAATGGGTTTTCAAGCAGGCCAGCCCCAATGCTCAGGTGCTGATGCGCAGCGCTGCATTGAATGTGGATTTCTGTAAACCCTGGACGGAAGGTCGGCTGCAATGGAGGCCGGAATTGTCCGCAGCCGCTCATCAACGTTGTCGTATTGGCACCTATGGATCAACCCACTATGCCGTCATTGCCTGATTCCCCCTCTGGTGCGTCGCCGACTGACGCTTATTATCGTTTGCATGCCAAAGTCTATGATGCCACTCGCTGGAGCTTTTTGTTTGGCCGTGAGTGGTCAGTGAAAACCATTGCGGCATTGCGGCCAGCGCACGTTCTGGAAGCCGGGTGCGGTACAGGGCGTAATTTGCAGGCCCTGCAAAAGCTTCTGCCGACAACCTGTTTTTGGGGCATTGACTCATCTGTTGACATGATTGACCGGGCGAACAAAAAGTTGGGTCAGCAAACCAATATGCAGTTGATTCAGGGGTGTTATGACGAAACCCAAGTCGCTGACATGCAGACTGAGATGGATGTCGTGTTGTTTTCCTATGCGCTGAGCATGTTTAACCCAGGCTATGAAGCAGCGATGAAAACGGCAATCAGCCAACTCCGCCCAGGCGGTAGTTTGGTCGTCGTGGATTTTCATGACACGAATCAGAGTTTTTTTGCCAAATGGATGGGAGTGAACCATGTGCGTATGGAGGGCCATCTGCTGCCGTTATTGCAAGATTTGACGGAACCCGTCGAATGTCAGACGCATAAAGCCTATGGCGGTTTGTGGCGGTATTTGTGTTACCGAGGCGTTAAAGTTTAGTACTTTGCTAACGGTTGGGGCCGCCGTTCATCAACGTGACTGACCTGTACCGATGAGAGGGAAGGTTGGGTTGCTAGGCGAGCGGCCATCTTGGTTGGATATTAAAAGCTAGGCTTTCTTGTTTTCCTGTTTTCAGGTGATGCCAGCCAGCGTAAGCGATCATGGCACCATTATCGGTGCATAAATCGGTTCTCGGATAATAAGCCTGGCCCTGCATGCTATCCAGCATATCGGTGATGGAGACGCGCAATCGTTGGTTGGCGCTGACCCCGCCCGCCATCACGAGACGTTGACAATGTGTTTGTTGCAAAGCGCGGCGGCATTTAATCAACAGGGTGTCAATCACGGCATCTTCGAAGGCGCGGGCGATGTCTGCCTTGAGTTGTTGCAGGTTTGCGGTAGGGGATTGTTCGGTGCGCCAAGTTGTTAAGGCGAATGTTTTCAGGCCCGAGAAGCTGAAATCCAATCCGGGGCGATCAGTCATTGGGCGGGGAAACTGGAAGCGATTTGGGTCGCCTGATTGTGCCAGGCGAGCCAGTTCAGGGCCGCCCGGGTAGCCAAGGCCGAGTAACTTTGCGGTTTTATCAAATGCCTCGCCTGCGGCATCATCAACCGATTCACCCAGCAATTCATACTGTCCAATGGCTTTGACTTGGATCAGTTGGGTGTGGCCGCCGGATACCAGAAGTGCGATAAAGGGAAAATCCGGTGATTCAGCCTCCAGCATGGGGGCCAGTAAGTGACCCTCCATATGATGGATGCCGATCGCTGGCTTGCGCCAGGCCCAGGCGAGTGATCGGGTGAAAGCGGCACCAACCAGTAAGGCACCTGCCAACCCTGGCCCCGCTGTATAAGCCAGGCCGTCAATGTCTGATTGGCTGATGTGGTGTTGCTGGAGCAATTGGCGCGCCATTGGAGCCAGTTTGCGAACGTGATCACGCGATGCCAGTTCCGGCACGACGCCGCCATAGTCGGCGTGTATTTTTGTCTGACTGTAGACTTCATGCGCCAGCAAGCCCTGGTCGTCATAAATTGCGATGCCGGTTTCATCACAGGAAGTTTCAACACCAAGTACGCGCAATGGTTAATTCCTTTGCAAAAAGTTCAGTTAGGAGTAGAATTTCGCCTCCCTTATGATGAGGTCGGTTTATTCAGACTCATAATTTTTATTACGCCTAGAGATTTTACATGCCTAATGTCCGTGTAAAGGAAAATGAACCCTTTGAAGTCGCGCTGCGGCGTTTTAAGCGCTCTTGCGAGAAGGCGAGTATACTTGCCGAAGTGCGCCGCCGCGAATTTTTTGAGAAGCCCACTTGGGAGCGCAAACGTAAAGCTGCCGCCGCCGTAAAACGTTGGCAAAAAAAGGTCATGCGCGAATCCCGCCGTTTTGAACGTCCATATTGACCCGCCGTATTCTGAGAGATCGCCATTGTGCTGAAAACCCGTCTTAAAGAAGATATGAAAACCGCGATGAAGGGTGGCGATAAACCCCGTTTGGCGGTGATTCGCCTGATCATGGCGGCGATCAAGCAACGCGAAGTGGATGAGCGTATTGAGTTGGATGACAGCCAGATCCTGTTGGTGTTGGGTAAAATGGTCAAACAGCGCCGCGATTCCATCAAACAATATGCAGATGCTGGGCGGGATGATCTTGCTTCAGCTGAGCAAGCTGAAATTGATGTCATTCAGGGGTATCTGCCGGCAGCGCTCAGCGAGGAGCAGATCAGCCAGATCGTCGTCCAGGCGATAGCGGATGTCGGGGCAACCTCAATGCAGGATATGGGCAAAGTAATGGGCAAAATCAAGCCTCAATTGCAAGGCCGTGCTGATATGGCTGCGGTCAGTGCCATCGTAAAGCAACGTCTCGGCTAGGCCCGGCTCACGGTTTCAATTGGGTGGATTTTTCCACAGCGCAATGGATCGCTGTTTTCCTGATCTTCGTATGGTCTGGTTTCGTGCGCAGCGGTATTGGTTTTGGCGGTGCCGCATTAGGCTTGCCGCTTCTGCTTCTGGTTGAAGACCAACCATTGCTTTTTCTCCCTGTTATCGCCTGCCATTTGTTGTTCTTCACCGCCATCACCTCAGGTGGGCGTTTACGGAATATTGACTGGCGTTTCGTCAAAAACTCAATGAGCTGGATGCTCATTCCCAAGTTGGCTGGCGTTATTGGCTTGTTAAGCTTGCCCAATACCTGGATGGTTGTTTTCGTCTTTACGATCAGCGCATTGTACGGAATGAGTTGGCTGATTCAGCGCGAGATAAAATACAATTCTCCTTGGGTCGATCGCGTTCTGTTGATTATCGGCGGCTATGTCAGTGGTGCTTCACTGGTTGGCGCGCCATTGATTGCGGCGGTCGCCATCAAGGAAGTTCCGCTTAATCGTTATCGTGACACCTTATTCGCCTTATGGTTCATTCTGGTCAGCATCAAAATGTCGGCTTTTGTGGTGGCTGATGTTGACTTGCAATTGGGGTGGGCGTTGGTGCTTTTGTTGCCCGCGATGATTGGGCATTTTATCGGTTTGCGCCTGCATGACCGGATGGTTCATCAGGACAGCGTGGCGACCAAACGTATTCTCGGTGGCGGATTGTTCGTGGTCTCTTTCGCGGGTCTGTTGCAGACGATTTTGTAGATAGATGGATTGGTGCTTTTTCACCAATGAGCAGTTTGGCACCTTGGTTACTAAACTATGAGAAAGTCTTTCTCACTGAAAGACAACCCAGGTCGTCGCAATATATTTAACGCCCTGATGAAGTTCAGCTGATCGATGTTCGTGCGTCCAGAATGGCGGAAACAGAATCATTTTTCCCTGTTCAGGTTGGATACTCACGTCCTGATATAAAAATTGCGTTTCACCGCCAGCTTCCGGCGGCACGTCATTCAGATACCAGATGGCGACAAGCTGCCGGTTGGCGAAATCATGGCTGCCGCCGTCAATATGCCAATGGTAGAACTCGCCGGGTTGATAACGTTGGATCTGGTACCCCATATCTTTAAACGGACCGTTGAAGAAGGGATAACTTTGGCGCATTTCATGCAATGCAGCTCCCATGCAACGGAAGAAAACCTGATCAACATCTTGCCAGTTTTCCTGATGGCTGATGACTAAATCCATACTGCGTTTGATTTCAGCGTCCAGCCCCTGAGTTTGGCCAATACGCCCTTTGTTTTGCTGTTGAGGGTTGGCTTCAAACCGTTGGATGATTGTTTCGCACCAATCTGCCGGGATAGTGTCAGGCCGTTGAAAAATAAAGCTATGGGGTTTGGCTTCTCGGAAAGTCGCAAGCGGTTTGCATGTCCGTTCCGTTGGGAAAGGGTTACGCACGGTGTCACCCTTATGGGCTGGAGTTGTTGGGGCTTGTGTTTTATCCATGTTGGCTCAGGTTTTTTTCAGAATTCAGTTTGAGAATAGATGTCATCAAACAACGCCTGCTTGCAGTAAATCATGCATATTCAGTGCTCCGGCCAATTCATCTTGCGGGTTAAGCACTAATAAGGCGTTGATTTTTTTATCCTGCATGAGTTTTAAGGCTTCTGCTGCCAGTTGATTTGCTTGGATGCAGACACCACCTTGAGTCATGACATCGGCGACTAAAGCTTGATGTAAGTCTTGCTGGTCATCCAGGCAACGGCGCAGGTCGCCATCGGTGAAGATGCCGGTTAATTGGTTCTGCCGATTCAGCACTGCCGTCATGCCCAGCCCTTTTGCGGTGATTTCAATCAATGCGTCGCGCACCTTGTTGTGTTCATAAACGATGGGCAAACGCTCGTTGGCGTGCATCAAGTCGCTGACGCGCAATAGCAGGCGTCGCCCAAGATTACCGCCAGGATGGGACAGGGCGAAGTCTTCAGGGGTGAATCCCCGCGCCTGCAACAGGGTGATGGCCAGAGCATCTCCCATGACCAATGCGGCGGTCGTGCTGGCGGTAGGTGCTAAGTCAAGTGGACAGGCTTCCTGTTCGACGCCGACATGTAGATGCACATCGGAGGTCTTGGCCAGTGTTGAGGTGGGTTGACCTGTCATGCTGATCAGGGATGCGCCTATGCGTTTGATCAGTGGCAGGATTGTCAGTATTTCGTGGGTTTCGCCGGAATTGGATAGGGCGATCACCAGATCGCCTGAGGTGATCATGCCCAAGTCGCCGTGGCTGGCTTCGCCTGGATGGACAAAAAAAGCTGGCGTGCCAGTACTGGCCAGCGTGGCGGCGATTTTGCCGCCGATATGGCCGGACTTGCCCATGCCAGTGACAATCACGCGTCCCTGGCAATCCAGAATCTTGTGGCAGGCTTCTGTGAAATCGGCATTGATCCGGTCATGTAACGCATGGATGGCGGCTTGTTCGATATCAATGACCTGATGCGCCCAGGCATGGATCTGAGAGGATTCAATTGGCATGGTTTCACCCATTGAGGGTGGGTTGGGCTTGAAACACCAACCATCCTTGGTAAAAGACGAAACTGATTAATAACAGACTGCCGGATAATCGGCTTATCCGGCCATCGCGTTGACGCCCGAATCCCAGGATCAGCAGAGCGATGGTCAGGATAAGCAGGAGGGGAAAATCACGTGTTAACACGTCATCGCCGATGGCGGTGGATGCGATCAGGCCGGGCATGGGCAACACGGCAAGCAGGTTGTAGATGTTGGAGCCGATAATATTACCGACGGCCAGATCATGTTCGTTCTTTAATGCGCTCATCACGCTTGCCGCCAGCTCAGGCAGGCTGGTGCCGATTGCCACGATGGTCAGGCCGATGACCAGATCGCTGACGCCCAATGTGGTGGCGATTTGCACGGCACCCCAGACTAATAAACGCGAACTGAGCAGCAATAGCGCCAAGCCGATGATAAACCATAAGAGAGCTGATAGTGTGCTCATATCTGTTGGGATTTCGGCATCGCTTTCCGCTGCAAGCGGATCTTGGTCACTCGCGCGCCGGATACCGATACGCACTAACCAGATCAGGCTGCCGAGCAATCCGAGCAACATGAAGACGCTGTCTGTTAATGACAGTTCGCCGTCCAGCAACAGAAAATACACCACGGTGCTGATGCCCAACAGTAAGGGGTATTCACGTCGTAGAATACTGGATCTGACCAGTAGCGGCGAGAGTAGGGCGGTGAATCCCAGAATCAAACCAATATTGGCGATGTTGGATCCTACTGCATTGCCGACGGCGAGGCTTGGGTTACCCTGAAATGCGGCCATGCCTGACACCATGATTTCCGGTGCGGAAGTGCCGAAGCCCACGATCGTCAGGCCAATCAGCAAAGGCGATACGCCTGAATTACGGGCTAATGCGGCGGCTCCCATCACAAAACGATCCGCGCCCCAGATCAGTATGAGAAATCCTGCGATGACCGCGCCCATGGCTAATAACATGCTATGCACCTGTAGCTGAAATGAGAGCAGGCCATTGTGCGGGATAGTTTGCCAGTGGCGCAAACGAAAAGCTTATAATGTGGCGTTTTTGCACTAACCCCGTTTCCAGCATGCAATTTATTGAAACCCGTGGTAATGATCATCAGCGCGAGCCTCACGTCACATTCTCTCAGGCGATTTTGCGACCAATGTCTTCGTTTGGCGGGCTGTATGCGCCAGCGCAGTTCCCTGTCTTGAGTGATAAGTTTTTCGCGCGGCATGTCAATAGCAGTTATCAAGTTTTGGCGCAGGCTGTGCTGGCTTGTTGGGAAGTTGATATTGATGCGGACGTTATTGCCACGGCGTTGCAACGTTATGATCATTTTGATGATGCACAAGAACCAGCCCCGCTCGCTGAGGTTAGTGAGGATTTGTTTGTCAGCGAGCTTTATCATGGTCCGACCCGCGCCTTTAAAGACATGGCATTACAGCCGTTTGGCGTGGTGTTGTCGCATCTGGCGCAACAACAGGGCGAGCATTATTTGATTCTGGCGGCGACCAGTGGTGATACCGGCCCTGCGACTTTGGAAACGTTTAAAAATCAGCCGAATATCAAAGTGGTTTGTTTATATCCAGACGGTGGCACATCGGATGTGCAACGTTTGCAAATGGTGACTGAGCAGGCGTCGAATTTGAAAGTGATTGGTATTCATGGTGATTTTGATGATGCTCAAACAGCTCTGAAAACGTTGCTTTCATCGGACAGTTTTCAGGCGGCTTTGGCACAGAAAAACACCCATTTATCAGCCGCCAACTCGGTTAATTTTGGCCGCATCATTTTTCAGCAGATCTACCATATTTATAGCTATCTGATATTGGTGCGGCGTAACCGCATCGCGCTTGGGGATAAAGTTTATTTGAATGTGCCGAGCGGTAATTTCGGTAATGCATTGGGCGGCTACTATGCGATGAAGCAGGGCCTGCCGGTGGAGAAAATTCTGATTTCATCCAACCAGAACCATGTGCTGACAGACTTTATTCGCACGGGTCATTATGATTTACGCGAGCGCCGGGTGGTTGGCACCAGTTCGCCGGCCATGGATATTCTTAAATCATCTAACATTGAGCGTATTTTGTTTGATTTGTATGGTGCCAGCCGAACCCGACAATTGATGGAGGCTTTGGAGGTTGAACGCCATTATCAATTGACGCAAGCAGAGCTCGCTCAGTTGCAAATGATTTTTTCAGCCGATTATGCCGATGATGTTGAAGTCAACCAATATATTCGACAAAATTTCGCTGGCGGTTATTTGTTGGATCCGCATACCGCCACTTGTTTCAAAGCGCATGCGAACTGTCGTGATAAGGCTTTGCCGAGCATTATTTATTCCACCGCAGAATGGACCAAGTTTTCACCAACCATTGCGAATGCTTTGGATGATGTGGCTGATTTGCCGGATGAGAAGGCGTTGCCGCTGGTTGCAGAGAAGGCGAATATTGATGTTCCGCCCGTGATCACCGCCTTGTTTGATAAGCCATTAGCGCATACGGCGGTGATTGATAAACGGGATATTGAACAGGAAATTTTGAAATTTCTGTGATGGTTGCCTTAGTTTAATGATTATGGTTTGTTTTTTTCAGCCGGGATTTCCGTATTAGTGTAGATTCGGCAGAAATTTGTGCGGCTTTGTTGAAACGGATATTGCTTAATGCTTTGGCAACTGCATTGCTCGTTTTTACTTTTTTCGTGCTGATTTGCCGACGCGATAAAGCTGAGCCATTTGCGGTTCTTGCCGCTTTGCTGTTGTTGGGGTTATTTCTAAGAATCTCGGATGCGGCTAAGGCGGCTCTTCTATAGGGCATGATTTTATTCTTCAACATGTTGATTGGGTTCCATTTGTTTGCGCAATTCGGTGCCAATTTGCGCAGGCGAGCTATCCGTAATGACAAAGAATGCTATTACCGCCAATAAAGCGGCGAAAAGAAGTGCGCTTACAACACCTCCGACCACATTTATACCAAATTGGGGCCAGAATGCTTTTGAGTTCTTCATTTCCTTGATGACTATATTTTTTGTCGCCTCTTGGAATTCTTTCAGATTTTGTATTTCATTGATAATGGCACCTTCGGCGACTTCCTGCTTATAATCTTCTAAAACTGCGTACATTACTTCATTGAGATGATCTTCCAACTGATTCTCAGCAATATCTTTTGCGCGTATCAGCGTACCTTTCGTTTGCTGTTCATACCATTTTGTAATTTCTTCATCAGTTGGCTTGGCTCCGGTATTTTCAAATTGGTGTTTGATCCATTCAATCTTTTGCTCTTCAATTACTGCAAATGCAATTAATCCAAGCAGCCAGTCTTCGTCAGAATTTTCAACCAAGGCATCGTAAACGTCTTCTTGTTGAGAAAGCTTGTTCATCTTCGAATCAGTAATAATGATGCTGGCTTATTTCAGCACTCCGCCAATAGACGGTCAAGCATGTTCTGGGCTTGCGTATAATAGCTGCCGCCAAACAGGTTCATATGATTCAAGATGTGGTACAGATTGTATAAGGTTTTGCGGATGGCGTAGCCTGAATCTAGAGGCCAGACATTTTGATAAGCTGCATAAAAGTCGGCGTTAAATCCACCGAATAATTCGGTCATGGCGATATCGGCTTCGCGATCACCATAATACGTCGCCGGATCGAAAATCACCGGATCGCCTTGTCGGTCAAATAAAATGTTGCCTCCCCATAAATCGCCGTGCAGTAAGGAGGCGCAAGGCGCGTGATCAATTAACGCGGCGAACCGGCTGAGCAGTTGTTCCCCCGTTTTTTGCAAGCGTCCCCCATAGCCTTTTCGTGCAGCGAGTTGCAATTGGAAGCCAAGACGTTCTTTACGCCAGAATTCAACCCAGTCGCTACGCCACGTATTAGGTTGTCGCGTGGAGCCAATATTGTTATTTCGGGGCCAGCCAAATGGCTTTTGTTGGCACTGATGCATGGCGGCCAGTTGTTTACCCGCCAATATTTGGCTATGTGGTGTCCGTTTTCCGGGTTGGATATATTCCATTGCAATGTAGCTGCAGGTATCCGCGATACCTGTGCCAAGGATTTGCGGGGTGCGTAAGGTTTGGGTTCCTGCCAGCATTTTCAGCCCGGCGGCTTCGCTTTCAAACATGTCCAGTGAAGCTGCGGTATTGATTTTGACAAACCAGGTTTGTTGGCCGCCGGTAAGTTTAAAAGCCTGATTGATGCATCCGCCGCTGATTGATTCAGGCGACATTGAAGTAAAGTCGGCGTGATTTTGCGATGGGATCTGCTTGATGATGGTTCGCCAGGGGATCTCCATATTAGGTTCCGGTGCTCGCGCATGCGAGGTATTGGGTCAGCAAGTTATTTGGAGCTGGTGGTTTGGGTGATGTTGAGTTTGGGCTAATGATTCAGAATTTGTTGAAGAAATTTCTGCGTCCGGTCAACTTGCGGGTTGGTGAAAAACTGATTCGGCGCATTTTGTTCGACAATTTCGCCGACATCCATGAAAATCACCCGGTCAGCCACTTTTTTGGCGAAGCCCATCTCATGAGTGACGCATAACATGGTCATGCCTTCTTCAGCCAGTTCGATCATGACATCCAGCACTTCCTTGATCATTTCCGGGTCAAGCGCTGAGGTGGGTTCATCAAACAGCATGATTTTAGGGTGCATGCATAAGGATCGCGCGATCGCCACGCGTTGCTGTTGGCCGCCGGAAAGCTGTCCCGGGTATTTGTTGGCTTGATCCGGAATTTGAACCCGTTCCAGGTATTGCATGGCGGTCGCTTCAGCTTCGGCTTTGGGTTTTTTATGTACCCAGATCGGCCCTAAACATAAGTTCTCCAAGATGGTGAGGTGGGGGAACAGGTTGAAATGCTGGAAGACCATGCCTACTTCACGTCGGATGGTTTCAATGTTTTTGACATCTTCAATCATTTCCACGCCATCAACCACGAGAGAGCCTTTTTGAAATTCCTCCAGGCGATTGATGCAGCGAATCAAGGTCGATTTACCTGAACCGGATGGCCCGCAGATAACGATGCGTTCGCCTTTGCGTACGGTTAAATTGATATTCTTGAGTACATGGAAGTCGCCATACCATTTATTTAAATCACAAATCGTGATGATTTCTTGGTTTTTGTCCATCGGGTTTGAAGCTGAATGATGCATAGGTTTTATCTCTTTACCGTATCTAATTGACGTTCAATGGATGCGGCCAGCATTGACATGCCAAAACAACAAGTCCAGAAGACGATAGCGACAAAAATGTAACCTTCCGCCGCATATCCTCCCAGCCAATATGAGTTGCTCAACGCGGTCTGGGTGGTGCTCAGCATTTCAAAAATACCGATGATGAGCAGAAATGTGGTGTTTTTAAACAGCATGACAAAAGTTGCCAGAATATTCGGCATGGATATTTTGACCACTTGGGGGAAAATGATCAGCAAGGTTTTCTGCCAATAGCCAAGGCCCAATGAATCTGCTGCTTCATATTGTCCATGTGGTATCGCTTGTAGACCACCGCGATACACTTCCGCCATATAGCCGGACATGAACAGGATCAACACAATCCATACCCGCAATAACTTGTCCACGTTCGTGCCTTCGGGAAAGAATAACGGAAGCATCACGGATCCCATAAAAAACAAGGCGAGGACGGGGACGCCACGAAAAAATTCAATCAATACGATACTGACGCTGCGTGCGAACGGCATATGGGATTGCCGACCTAACGCCCAAATAAACCCCAGTGGAAAGGCAATAATAATACTGGCGGCGGCCAGTAATACATTCAGCGAGAAGCCGCCCCAGAAATCCGTGCTGATTTTTTCCAGGCCGATGTAGGAGCCATCCAGTAACAGGATGCAAATGAAAGGAAAGAGCAAAAATAAAGGCACGCTGATTTTAGCGCGCAGACTTTTGTCCAGCAGATAGGAGGATACGATGATCGCTGTGAGCAATGCCAGGCATAAGTTGACGCGCCAAAGCTCATCCGTTGGGTAGCTGCCATAAATGGACTGTTGTGACCAGGCGTTGACAAACACCCAACAGGCACCTTCTTTCGTGCAATCATCCTGTGTTTCGCCAATCCAGTTTGCGGAGATAAACAGCCAGTCGATCAAACCCGGCAGAATATTTGCCAGAACATAAATAATCATGAAAGTGAGTAGCGTACTCGGTATGGAAGAAAACAGATTGCTTTTGATCCATGCCGCAATGCCTGTGGTTTTTATTGGAGCGGGCTGGTGAGGTGATGGGGTGAATGTCTGCATGTTTAATCTTTGATGTCGGTTATCGGGTGACGATGGCGACTTTCCGGTTCAATAGGTTCATACAGAATGAAATGAACATATTGAAAGTGAAGTAAACGGCCATCGTCATGAAGATGATTTCAATGGCCTGACCGGTTTGGTTAAGTGATGTGCCAACAAAAACGGTGAACAAGTCCGGGTAGCCTATTGCAGTCGCCAAAGTGGAATTTTTCACCAGGCTTTGATACTCGCTATTCAATAAAGGCACGATAACGCGCATCGCTTGTGGGACAACGATCAGGGACATAATCCGGTTTTCTGGCATGCCTAAACTGCGTGCCGCTTCAGTTTGCCCATGTGATACGGATTGGATGCCCGCTCGAACCGCCTCCGCAATGAATGCGCCCGTGTAAACCGTCAATGCCAGCGCAAGCGCGATTAATTCAGGTATTACTGTGATACCGCCGCGAAAGTTAAAGCCTTTCAATACCGGAGATTCCCAGGAAAAGGGGATGCCAGCGAGTAATGAGGCGAGTAGTGGCAAGCCAAATAAAATGAATAAGCTGATACGAAAAACGGGCCATTGTTCGCCCGTTTTCTGCTGTCGACTCGTGGCCCAACGGCGCAAGATGAAAATGGCGATAATCGCCAAACCCAATGCGGCATAGACCCAAAGGGAACCTGGTTCATTGATCAGCTTGGGCAGATATAAGCCGCGTACATTGAGGAAAATAGATTCGCCAAGCGATAAACTTTGCCGGGCGCTCGGCAAGGCCGATAAAACAGCGAAATACCAGAAAAAAATCTGCAAGAGCAATGGGATATTGCGAAAAGTCTCAACATAAACGACGGCCAGCTTGCGGACTAACCAGTTTTGCGAAAAGTGGGCGACGCCCATCAAAAAGCCAACCAGAGTTGAAAGGGCAATACCAATGACGCCCACCAAAATCGTGTTTAGCAAGCCAACAAAAAAGGTTTTTCCATAAGTGTGGGTGGCGTCATAAGGGATCAAAGACATCAAGATATCGAACCCTGCCGTGCTGAACAGAAAATCAAAACCGCTTTTGATGCCTCTGGCCTCCATATTGGCCAGCGTATTGGTGATGATGTTGTAAAAGAACACGCCGAGTCCGAGCAACAACAGCAATTGATAAATGATGGCGCGATAATGTGGATTATTGAAGAAGGCGTGTTTTTGAAGGGTGGTTCGGGCGGGATTCATGGTTAATGTTGCTTTAGAGTCAGTGTCTTCAAGAGGTTGAGTTTTGTTGTCATTCCCGTTCCACGCTTACGCGAGGGTGGCGGGCGGGTTCCATCAAAATCAACCTCTTTGGCGTCAATGTGATGGATTTCCGCCTGCGCGGGCATGATGTGATCAAACAAAACAGTTTTAAAGCAATTGATGTGCCACTTAACTACGGGATGCATCATGCATAAAGGCAGTGTTTCTTCGCCACTGTCCCAACAGTTTTTTTGAGGAATTGGTGGTTCGGCAGTCTAAATCAAATCTTCGTCATTTCGGGGGATTGCGGCATAACGATGACTTTACGCACAAATTAAACGCGTAAATTCTGTTTTGATTGCCATCCGTCAGGCGGTTGTTGTGATAGCGGGCCGCCAAAATATGGGTTTTCGACCAAGTTACGTATTTTTATGGTGATTTAAGATTGAAATATACCATCAAGTTAGCATTAATGGATTAAATGATGACGCATGGGTGAACGAGTGCGTTCAGGCTTGCGCTCAATCAATTTGCAGGTTTGATCAATGTTTGAGGCGCAGTTATGTCCCGCGCTATTTAAAGCCTGAGCGGGTTTCAGAATACGGTGATTGCTGTTGTTGGGATGGCAAGGTCATGTATCATCCGCCCTGAGTGGGTGTTTCATCCGTGCGCTAATAGGAAATTCATTGTCATGACCGAGAACCTGATTGATGTTTTGATTTATATCTATGAAAACTACATGGATAGAGAAGAGTCTGTGCCCGCAGATCAGGTTATCCTTGAAGAAGAACTGCTTGAAGCCGGGTTTGCCCAGAGCGAAGTGCATAAGGCTTTCGATTGGTTGGACGAATTGGCTTGGCAACAGAAAAATCTGGCGGAATATGAATATATGGCGCCGAGTGAGCATTCAATCCGTTTTTATAGCGAGCAAGAACAGCGCAAAATTGATTTATCGATACAAAGTTTATTGTTGAAATTGGAGCAAGCCGGTATTTTGGCTCCGCTTAGTCGGGAGTTGGTGATTGAGCGCTGCATGGCAATTGAAACACCCGAGTTAAACGTCGATGATGTGCAATGGGTGGTATTACTGGTCTTGTTGAATCAACCTGGCCAGGAGTTGGCTTTTTCATTGATGGAAGATCTTGTCTATTATGGTGAACCTACTTACATTCATTAACGCGCGGAATTATTTGTACGGATGAACTTGATCATTGTTGAGTCGCCCGCCAAAGCGAAAACGATTAAGAAATATCTTGGCAAAGAGTTTGATGTGCTGGCTTCCTATGGGCATGTGCGTGATCTGGTGCCTAAAGAAGGTGCGGTTGATCCAGAGCATGATTTCGCCATGAAATATCAGGCCATTGAACGTAACGACAAACACGTCAAGGCCATCACAGAAAAGCTAAAAAAGGCAGATGCCCTTTATCTGGCGACTGACCCGGATCGTGAAGGCGAGGCGATCTCGTGGCATTTATATGAGTTACTCCGAAATCGTAAAAGACTGAAAGATAAGGTCGTACACCGGGTCGTCTTCAACGAAATCACCAAAAGAGCTGTGCAGGATGCCGTCGCCCATCCACGCGAACTATCCATGGATTTGGTCAATGCCCAGCAAGCGCGACGTGCATTGGATTATCTGGTTGGGTTCAATTTGTCCCCCTTATTATGGAAAAAAGTGCGTCGGGGACTTTCCGCAGGTCGGGTGCAAAGCCCTGCGTTACGTTTGATTGTCGAACGCGAAGCGGAGATTGAAGCGTTTAAAACGCGTGAATATTGGACGGTTGAAGCGGACTCGGAGAAAGGCGAGCAAAAATTCAGCGCTCGATTGACGCATTTTGCTGGCGATAAACTCAGTCAATTCTCCATTGAGAACGCAGAGCGCGCCGCGAAAATCGAATCCGACATCCAGCAAGCCGCGCAAGGCAAGATGGATGTGATCAAGGTTGAAAAAAAGCAACGTAAACGTCATCCTGCCGCGCCATTCACCACCTCAACCCTGCAACAGGAAGCATCGCGCAAACTGGGTTTCACCGCGCAACGCACCATGCGAATCGCCCAGCAATTGTACGAAGGGGTTGATATCGGTTCGGGTGCAGTGGGGTTGATTACTTATATGCGCACCGATTCCGTTCATCTGGCCAATGAAGCGGTTGAGGAATTGCGTGGCTATATTGAAAAGAAGTACGGCAAGGAAAATTGCCCGGACAAGCCTCGCCATTATCGCACCAAAGCGAAAAACGCTCAGGAAGCGCATGAGGCGATCCGGCCCACTTCCATTTTACAGATGCCGGAAGCATTACAATCTTATCTGAACGCGGATCAGCTTAAGCTGTATCGTCTGATCTGGAAGCGCACTTTGGCTTGCCAGATGATCCATGCCACGATTGATACGGTTGCTGTCGATCTGGCGGCGGGAGAAGGCCATATCTTTCGCGCTAATGGCTCAGTCATCACGAATCCGGGTTTTATCCAGGTTTATCAGGAAGGCGTTGATGATGCCAAACCAGGTGATAATGACGAAAAAATGCTGCCACCTTTGCGCAAGGGGGAACAGGTTCCGCTGCTCGCGATCCGCCCCGAGCAACATTTTACTGAGCCGCCGCCGCGTTACTCAGAAGCGACTTTGGTTAAAGCGCTGGAGGAATATGGTATTGGTCGTCCATCGACTTACGCTTCTATTATTTCCACCTTGCAGGATCGTGAGTATGTTGAATTAGCGAAAAAGCGTTTTCATCCGACGGATGTGGGCCGCATTGTGAATAAATTCCTGATCAACTATTTCACTCAGTATGTTGATTATGATTTCACGGCTAAATTGGAAGATGAATTGGATGCTGTGTCACGAGGGGAACAAGAGTGGGTGCCCTTATTGGAGAAATTCTGGCAACCTTTTAAAAGTCGTGTTGATGATACGGAAAAGAATGTTCGGCGCTCAGATGTCACGCAAGAAAAGATCGATGAGAAATGTCCGAAATGCGGCAACCAACTTTCCATCCGTTTAGGGCGTAACGGGCGATTTATCGGTTGCACGAATTACCCGGAATGTGATTACACGCGCAATTTACATGAGGATGGTGGTGAAAGCGCTGAACCGGAGAAAGTCGGTCGGGATTGTCCTCAGTGTGGTTCTGAACTGATTTTCAAACAAGGTCGTTACGGTAAATTCATTGGTTGTTCCGGTTACCCCAAATGTCGTTATATTGAACCATTGGAGAAACCGAAAGATACTGGCGTCAAATGCCCGGCATGTCATAAAGGCACTTTGATGCAACGGAAATCCCGTCGCGGCAAAGTGTTTTACTCCTGCTCAACGTACCCGAAATGTGATTATGCCATCTGGGATGAGCCAATTGCTGAACCTTGTCATCGTTGTGGTTGGCCAATATTAACGATTAAGACCACGAAAAAACGTGGCAGTGAGAAAGTGTGTCCGCAAAAGGATTGTTCATTTTCCGAACCTTATTCAGCACCAGAAGCGTTGTTAGAGAACGCAAAATGATTTTGCGCTTGTCACGGTGAGATTTTTTCAATGGAACCTGAATCAGGCGGTGGGAAGATATGTCATTATCGGAGGGCTTTTATGCCTATCCGTCCTGGCTTTCTTTGCCGCCCGTGAATGGCGACGATTATTTCCAGAACATCAGATCATTGAAACATCCTGCGATCTTTCCCGGCAAAGCTGTATAACACTTCTGCCTGATGGTGGAAAGCTGCGTATGAGCATGACGCCGAGGCCTATTCCACTGATGCAGCCAATCAACATCCATCTTGCGGTGGATGACTCAGTTCTGCAACCCTCTCATTTGGACATTACTGGGATTAACATGGCGATGGGCTTGAATCGGGTTCTTCTTCAGCAAGAAAGACCGCTGACATGGCGGGGCGAAACGATTTTGCCTCTTTGCACCCAAAGACAAATGCAGTGGCAGGCTCAGGTCGTGTTGAAGGGTGGTGGGAATATTTATCATCTGAATTACTCTTTCAGCACCCATCGGTAAAGTGGGTTGTATCGGATGGGTAGAGCGATGATTCTTTTCTGATGTGCTGAAATGCTGTTTCAAATGCGATTGAGAATAGCTACTAAATAAGCGTATATTTTATTTAGGCAGGTGTTTGGAGGGTGCATTGAATCGGCGGAGGAGTCTTCCGAGCACAGTTTGAAGCCACATTTCCTTATATCTTCATAGCGTTTGAGATAATGGTTGGATTTCCAAGATGTCCCTTGTGCGCTACTTGATACTCCCAGATTTTGTAGACTCCGCCGCCAATCCGTTTTCTAAACTATAGGTTGCCTTTAGACAATCGCATACACAGCTCTCTCAGGAGAGATGATTTTGCCCTGGCGCTTCAGATAGGCCAAAGTCTGGCTTAAATTAGCCGCGACGACGCCATTGCTATTGAGTTCCGCCTGCAGCTCTTTCGTGCTCATTTTTTTATGGGTCTCCAGGGTGCTCAGTACCACAGCGCTGATATTGGTGCCGGAGCTTCGGGACAGCCGATTTGAGGCGCCTGGTGTTGAAGAAAGGCTGGCACGTATTTTCTCTATTCTGTCTTCAACCTGAGACAGCGTTTTTTTATGCTGATTAATGAGTTCGCGGCGCTCTTTGCGTAGCTCCTCCAGTTCCGACTTTAACGTTTGTCGAGCATCTTTCTCTTCTTCAATCCGACGGAATTCCGCCAGTTCGAACAATTCTTCAGATGACATGGTTTCAATTGGCTTTGTCATAATTTACTAACCTTTTATCCATTACATTAATGTGACTTCAAGACTGCGCGAAATATATTACATTTTCCGCAATGTTGCAATTTCGGAATTTCGGTTAGGTCATGTTAGTGTGATTTTTGTAGTCTTTGCACTTCCGGTTGAGCAGGCCATTTTAAAGAATCCATCGGTATTGGTTATTATTCTGTAAACAGATGGTCGGGATTCTGCAAATAGTCAATGACATCGGTTCTTTTTGCCGCTAAATACAATCCGGTGCAATTTCTTTTTCAGTTGGTGGCTATACATACGACCATAATCCCTCCTCAGTAACATCCCTATTCATATCTGGCGTAATGAGAATCGTCATGCATTTTGTGGTTTTCGATGAATCTGACTCATACGAGGCCTATTTCTGTGTATTTATCCTTATCCTAAACGTTTCTTGATTGGTTTCAGGCTACTGAGCGAATCATTACTTCATTGACCAAAACTAAATGACTTGATCCAGGTGATGGTGTTTTGCGCGATTACAGCCTGATTAATCAGCAAGCTTGTTTACCCTTGACAGGATCAAACCTATAATGAGGCGCTATTTTTAATCGTTGATCCATTCAAATTATGCGCCTTGCTCAAGCTCAGGAAGCCCTGACTTTTGATGATGTATTACTGGTTCCGGCACATTCCGATATTTTGCCTAAATCGGCTGATCTGGCTACCAAGCTAACTCGCGATATCACCCTGAATATTCCACTCATATCCGCGGCCATGGATACGGTGACGGAATCCCGCCTGGCCATCACCATGGCGTTACACGGCGGTATTGGCATTGTGCATAAAAACCTGAGTATTGAAGATCAAGCAACGGAAGTGCGTAAGGTCAAGCGTTATGAAAGCGGTGTCATTCATGATCCGGTGACGGTTTCGCCGCATTTGAGTATTGGTGAGGTATTGGAAATCACGCGGGATCACGGCATATCCGGCGTACCGGTGGTGGATGGCGATGAATTGGTGGGTATTGTCACGTCGCGCGATCTGCGTTTTGAGACGCATTTGGATGACAAAGTCAGCTCCATTATGACGCCGAAAGACCGTTTGGTGACGGTTAAAGAAGGTGCTGGACGGGAAGAGGTCGCCGCTAAATTACATGAGCATCGCATCGAAAAAGTCTTGGTCGTCAACGACAATTTTGCGTTGTGCGGTCTGATCACTGTCAAAGATATTCAGAAAGCGACGGACTACCCGACCGCTTGCCGGGACTCCCGGCAACGCCTGTGTTGCGGTGCCGCTGTTGGCGTGGGCGAAGAAACAGATGAACGGGTGGCGGCTTTGGTGGATGCTGGCGTGGATGTGCTGGTCGTTGATACGGCGCATGGGCATTCAAAAGGCGTCCTTGACCGGGTTGCCTGGGTGAAGCGCCATTATCCCGGCGTGCAAGTGATTGGCGGCAATATAGCGACAGCCGATGCCGCGCTTGATTTGGTCAAGGCGGGTGCGGACGCCGTTAAAGTGGGGATTGGCCCAGGTTCTATTTGTACAACGCGCATTGTCGCGGGTGTCGGCGTGCCGCAAATCACCGCAGTGGATAACATCCGTCAGGCATTAGAAGATACCGGCGTGCCGATCATTGCCGATGGCGGTTTGCGTTATTCCGGTGATATTGCCAAAGTGATTGTTGCGGGTGCCCATTCGGCCATGATTGGCGGCTTATTGGCTGGTACGGACGAATCCCCTGGCGAAGTTGAAATCTATCAGGGCCGTTCCTATAAATCGTATCGCGGCATGGGATCGCTGGGTGCTATGTCGGGTAAACAAAGCTCCAGTGACCGTTATTTTCAGGAAAGTACCAAAGATAAAGACAAACTGGTCCCGGAAGGTATTGAAGGCCGGGTGCCTTATAAAGGTCCATTGGTCAATGTCATTACCCAATTAACTGGCGGCATACGCTCCAGTATGGGTTATACCGGCTGCGCTACTATCCATGACATGCGCACCAGACCGCAATTTATCCGGGTAACCAATGCCGGCATGCGTGAATCCCATGTGCATGATGTGCAAATCACGAAAGAAGCGCCGAATTATCGCCGCGATTAATTTTCGCTCCCTGCTGACGATCTAAATTTGATTTAAGAAACAAAATTCATGTCCGATATTCATGCCCAACGTATCCTGATTATTGATTTCGGTTCGCAATACACTCAATTGATCGCGCGTCGCATACGTGAGATTGGGGTCTATTGTGAAATATGGCCTTATGACAATTGTCTTGCTCAACTGGAACGCGCCAAACCTCATGGCGTTATTTTGTCAGGCAGTCCGGAAACGGTGACCACGGATTCCACCCCGCGTGCGCCGCAACAAATCTTTCGCCTGGGCGTGCCGGTACTGGGGATTTGCTACGGTATGCAGACCATGGCGGCGCAACTGGGCGGCGAAGTGGCGACTTCGGACCGACATGAGTATGGTTACGCTCAAGTGCGCGTTCGTGGTCACTCTGCATTGCTGTGTGATATTGAAGACGCCACCAATGAACAAGGTTGGGGTTTGCTGGATGTGTGGATGAGCCATGGCGACCGGGTGGAGAAATTGCCGCCTGGATTCAAAGCGATTTGCAGCACGGACAATGCGCCATTGGCTGGCATGGCGGATGAAGAAAGGCGTTTTTACGGCATCCAGTTCCATCCTGAAGTCACCCATACCACTCAAGGCGAGCGCATTCTGCGCCGTTTTGCGATGGACCTGTGTGGTTGTGAAGCGACTTGGAATCCCAGTAATATCATTGCCGATAGTATTACCAGCATGCAAAGCCAGGTCGGGGACGGCAAAGTCGTGCTTGGCTTGTCCGGCGGGGTGGACTCATCCGTGGTGGCGGCTTTGTTGCATCGTGCGATTGGTGATCGTCTGACCTGTATTTTCGTGGATAATGGCCTGTTGCGCCTGCATGAAGGTGATCAAGTCATGTCAACCTTCGCCCAACATATGGGGGTGAAGGTGATCAGGGTGGATGCCGCTGATCGCTTCTATGCCGCTTTGACTGGCGAAACGGATCCTGAACGCAAACGTAAAATCATTGGCAATCTTTTTATTGAGATCTTTGAGGAGCAAGCGCAACAACTGACCGGTGTGGACTTTCTGGCGCAAGGCACGATTTATCCTGATGTGATCGAATCCGCTGGTGCTGCATCCGGCAAAGCGCAGGTGATTAAATCCCATCATAATGTGGGTGGTTTGCCGGATCATATGCAACTTAAGCTCGTGGAGCCATTGCGGGAATTATTTAAAGACGAAGTGCGTAAAATTGGTGTGGAATTGGGATTGCCCAGTACCATGATTTACCGTCATCCATTTCCGGGGCCTGGTTTTGGTGTGCGTATTCTCGGGGAAGTGAAAGCAGAATATGCCGATATATTGCGTCAAGCTGACGACATCTATCTGGAAGAACTGCGCCAAGCGGATTTATACGACCAAGTCAGCCAGGCATTCGCGGTATTTTTACCAGTGAAATCGGTTGGTGTGGTGGGCGATGCGCGCCGATATGATTATGTCATCAATTTGCGCGCGGTGAAGACGATTGACTTTATGACCGCCAGCTTTGCGCATCTGCCCTTTGAGTTTTTAGAAAAAGTTTCGCGCCGCATCATTAATGAAGTCAGCGGTGTATCGCGCGTCGCCTATGATATATCCAGTAAACCACCAGCCACAATTGAGTGGGAATGATGGATGAATGGCGCTTTTCCGTAAGCGTCATTTTATGCATAAACATAAGGCAAGGATAAGCGCTGGATTGTGGCTTGTTCAGCCGTGCCCAGCCTGATGTTGTCCGCCTCCATATCATCAATTCTGCCAATTGCCAATGCTTCGTAGCCGCCCTTGGCGGTTGGCGCAATATCCACGATTTTCCCCGTGCTTTGGGTGGATTCAGCCGTTTTAGGGTAAAGATCCTCGCCGATTTTAGGCATTGGGTCAGCGTTGATATGCAACCGATACATACGCCGCTTGAGTTTGCCCAGATACTGCATACGCGCCACCACTTCCTGGCCGGTGTAGCAGCCTTTCTTGAAGTTGATTCCGTCAACCAATTGCATATTCGCCATTTGCGGCACGAAAGCACCTGTGGTGGCTGAATAAATCTGGGGCAGGCCGGCCCGGATATCCAGCAAACGCCAGCCTTGCGAACTGATCGGAACGGCCCCTTGTTGTGCCGCTTGCCGCCAGATGGCTTGAACCGATTCAACATCCCCCAGAATTTGCAAACGTGACCGGTCGCCCGGCGCGCGTATGACCGTCAATGCTGCCTGATGGGTGACGGCATTGACGGCATCAGGCGGATGAGAAACGCAGGATGCTGCGCAGTCGCCAGCCAGTTCAATTATCGCAAGTTGCTCGGTGACATCTTCCAGCGTGACTTTGGCGCGTAATACGAACATTTTCAAACGTCGTAAGATGGGTTCAACCTGTTCGCGTGGCATCAGCATAAAAAGCGCCTCTTGATGCTGAAAAATGCGGAAACTGGCCAGCATGCGGCCTTTCGGATCACAGTAGCTGCTCAGTTGGCTGATGTCATCGTTCACTTGGGTGATGTCATTGGTCAATTGCCCTTGTATGAAATCGGACTTATCTTCGCCAGTGACGTGGATCAGGCCAAGATGTGACAAGTCGCACAAAGCGCAATCCGTATCCAGCACCGGGTTTAAGGTTTGGGTCGCGAGAAAATCCTGCCAACTTTGCATGTGGGTTATTCCTGTAAGATACGAGCTAACAAACAATTGGAATGAGTCTGATGGGGTGATTGTTCAATGCGGATGATCACCTGTCAGAACGTTATGTTTATCATAACGAAGTCGGGTTATTACTGAACAGATTGATAAAATTCATGTTTTTCGTCTGTGCTGATTATTGAGGTATCTTGCGTGTCATCTGCTATCCGCACCGCCAGTCTGGTGTTGTACAAAAATCATCCTGCCTTAGTTACTCAGACTGGTGAAAAAATCACCATTCAATTACCGAACGGGAAAGAAAAAAAGGTGCGCGACAAAGATGTGCTGCTGCTCCATGTCGGCCCACTGCAATCCCTGGATCAACTCAGTGAAACACCGGATGATCCGCAGGAAGCCTGGGAATTGCTTCAGGGCGAACAAACGTATCTGGCTGAACTGGCGGAAATTGCTTATGGCGACTATTCGCCGGAAACGGCCTGGATGGCCTGGTGTGTGTTGCATGACGGCCTTTATTTCACGGGCGGGATAGAGCAGATTCAAGTCAATTCACCCGAGCAAGTCGCCGCAGAACGCGAGGAACGGGCGCGCAAAGTGCGTGAAGCCGAGGCCTGGGAGATATTTCTGCAACATGTGCGCGATGGTTCGTTGGATAAAGATGATCGCAAACGGTTGGCGGAAGTCGAGCGGGTCGCGCTGGATACCGCGGCACATAGCCGCATTCTGAACGCATTCAATGTGGATGCGACGCCGGAAGCCGCGCATCAGTTCTTACTCCGGTGTGGTTACTGGACAGTCTTTGACAATCCATGGCCGCGCCGCGCCGGGGTCGATATGCAGCCGGTTGAGCTACCGACGCCGCCCATGCCAGTTGATGAGCGACTTGACCTGACGCATCTGCCAGCCTGGGCAATTGATGATGAAGGCAATCAGGATCCGGATGACGCCATCAGTCTGGATGGCGATTATCTCTGGGTGCATATCGCGGATGTGTCGGCGCTCATTACGCCAGACTCGGCGCTTGATGGTGCGGCGCGCGCGCGTGGCAGTAATCTTTATTTGCCTGAGCGGGTCTATCCGATGCTGCCGGACTCAGTGACCCGTCAACTGGGTATGGGTTTGGTCAAACAATCGCCTGCTTTATCCATTGGCTGCCGTTTTGATGGTGAGCAAGTCAAAGATATTCAGATTGCGCTCACCACAGTGCAAGTGCAGCGCACTACTTACAAAAAAGTCAACGACAGTATGGAGGAGCCGCACTTCGCCGCCATCGCCCGCATCACCGACAGTTATCGCGCGCGGCGTCTGGCGCGCAATGCGGCGCAGATTGATTTGCCGGAAGTCTCGGTCAAGGTATATGAACAGCGAGTCAAAATACGCCCGTTACCGAAAAATCTGAGTCGGGATATGGTCACTAACGCCATGTTAATGGCTGGCGAGGCGGTGGCCTTGTATGCAGCGGAACATGAGTTGGCGATTCCTCATGCCACTCAGCCGGAGCCTGAACAGATCCAACACCCTCAGACCTTATCGGGCATGTATGCTTACCGTCGCCTGTTCAAGCCAAGCAACACCGGATTGCTCGCGGCACCACATTTCGGCCTGGGCCTGCCTTGCTATGCGCGTGCCACCAGCCCATTAAGGCGTTATGCGGATTTGCTGGTGCATCAGCAACTGCGCGTGCACTTAACTGGCGAAACGCCATTGCTACAGGACGCCATGGCTGAACGGATCGCTTCACTGGATATGCAGACTGGCCGTATCCGTCGGGCTGAACGCCAATCCAACATGCACTGGAAGCTGGTTTATCTGCAACAGAATCCTCGCTGGCGCGGCGAAGCCATTATTGTTGCACTGGAAGAACGTAAGGCCGCCGTGATCATTCCTGAACTGGCGTTGGAAACCAAAATCCGCTTGCGCAGCGGTATGGCGTTGGATGCAGCAATATCCCTCAAACTGGATTCGGTGGATCTCAGTAGCCAGTCCGCTTACTTTATGAGTGGTTAGGGAATGCCGTTAAAATTAACGTTGTGTAAAAATATCTATCTGTCTAAGTCAAAGGGGTGGCTCAGGAATTGCCCTTTCATTGCACGGTTGGATGAGAGAATGATAAACAGCTTGAAAGGCTGTCTCTTGAGGAGAGTTGAGATGAGCGTGTTAACGCATTTTGTGGTATGGGCAATGATGTTCCTACTGGCTTCACCTGTTCAGGCTGAGGAAAAAAAGCTGAGGCATGTGGCGGCAAAAGATTGTTCAGGATGCCATCAACAAATCTATGATCAATGGAAACATTCCATGCATGCTAATAGCACGGCATTGAGTGACCCGATTCATGGCGCTTTTTATCAGAAGGTTATGGGTGATCCACTTAAAGAAGGTCTGAGGAAGCAGGGTAAATATCCGGTTTGCCTTAAGTGTCATGTGCCTGCTGCGGCGAGAGATGGCAAAACGAAAATGGATGCATTGCCTGCTTACCAGGATGGCGTTGGTTGCACCACTTGTCACAGTATGACTGCCTTTAAAGGGGTAAAGAATGAAAAAGGTGGTTTGAGACTTGGGGTTGACGCTTACGCGTTTTCTGACAATGTGATACAGGCGTCTTCTGATAGCAATTTTCATCCCGAGATTGAGAGTGCTGGCCAGAAGGTACTGTTTAAAATGGTTGGAAATTCCACGGTTCTAAAAACTAATGCGGTTTGTATGGGATGCCATGAGCGGCGGAATAATTTGAACAAAGTGCCACTTTGTCAAACGGGGGATGAAATAGCTTCCGCTCCCGGCAGTACGGATTGTCAGTTATGTCATATGCCCGTGACCAATGGCGTGGTTGATCATAGCTTCATGGGCGGCCACACCGCGAAAATGGTCAGTAGAGGGCTGTTGATGACGATGAAGAATGAAGAGGTAAAAACCGCGAACAGGCTAACCCTGACTCTGCGAAATAAATTACCGCACAATTTGCCGACTGGCGCACCTTTTAGAAACATCTACATTAAAGTGATGGCATTCAATGATGCCGGGGAGGTTGTTTGGCGGAATGCTAAAGGCCATCCTCTCAAGGAGGATAAGCAATCTGTACTTTGGTATAGGTTAGGCGACGATCAAAACAAAAATGCGCCGCCTCCAAAGGCAACCAAGGTGTTGGGTGATTCTCGTCTGAAGCCACATGAGGTGAGAGATATCGAATATTTATTGCCTAAAGAGGGTATATCGCGTATTGAGGCGAAAGCTTATTATAGTCTCTTGTTGCCTGGGAATATCAGAAGCTTTAATACTCAGTTGCCTGAGTATGCGAAACAGCCCAAACTTATTGGCGCTGCTGCGATAACCTTGTAGTCGTATATTTAACGAAAAGGCCGGTTGTATCGTTGCGCTGGATTCTGAGGCGGCAAGTCGTCTCCGTAATGAGTTTCCGCCGGATTGGTTTGATTTGCCATCGGTTCGGCGGTATTTGCATCATCATTCAATGCATTGGGTTATGTTTGGTGCAGCCGATCTATTTTATCCACAATAGAAACCACCGCCTTTGATTGGCTTACCTTGTAAGTCCTCTGCGAGTGGGTGGTAGCCGATCGCTTTGCTGGCACCGACTGATTGACAAATCTGATCGCCTCTTTGTTGTAAGTAATTGGGTACTGGGCCAAAATTTTTGGTGCTGTCCCATGCGACATGTTGGGTCGATTGGCCTCCGCTCCAACGTACATTTTCTGGGACTAAACGTGGTGGCGTATAGGCATAGGCGAAGCCGACTGGTAGTTTCTGGCTACTTTCTCCGATTACATAATTCTCTTGTGTGGCGCAACCATAGGATAAGACTGCTAGTAACATCGCAGTGAAATGCCATGTGTATTGGCATCGGTTCAATAGCATCGCGCGTTTTCCATATAGCATGAATCATTTATACCTTATACTTGGGTTGGTTCCAGCATCGTGGGGTAAAGCATGTCTATGCAAAAGCATACGGTATCTGAAGGTGATAAGAGCTATTTAAACGAATTTACCGCTTACTGTGAAGCTGAGTTTGAACGTCGTCGGAATAGCGATAAACATTTTGATCAGCCGCATTATCAGGCGGCCATGCAGTGGGTGGTTGATAAGTTGAAGCAATTGCCGCCTCACCAGGATCCTTGATCTCTTATCAAACCCTCGCGCTGTAACATGGAAAGTCTGGACCTTCACCGATGGCGCGAATCGAAAGTTCTTTCCCAATCCAGCTAAAGATTGTCCGATGATCATCACCCGCATTAAAGCTTATAACTTATTGAAATATTCATACTTGGATCTCACGGTCCCGGAAACTGGCTTGATTGCGATCAGCGGGCAAAATGAGTCCGGTAAAAGCAGTATTGGTGAAGCCATTTGTTTTGCTTTGTTTGGCCGCACTTTTTCCATCACCACGCAAAACATTCAAAAAGTTTTACATTGGGGAGAGAATCATTGTGAGGTGGAGTTGACATTTAAGCTTGAAGAGGTCACTTATCAAGTCTCTCGTTTTTTGGATCGGGAGGGTAATCAAAGCGCCAAATTGATCAAAGCAGATGACGAGGAGCCGATAGTCCGCGGCTTGGTGGATGTCAACGCCATGCTGATCAAGATTCTGGGTTACGATTATGAGCAGTTCGCTGAGTCTTTTTATTTGGCGCAACGTGAAATCACCACGCCACATCCGCACAGCCAAGCCGTCAAAATCATGGCCGGTATTGAGCCGTTGGAACAGGTGGTGGATGATGTCCATCAAGCGCAAGCCGGGCATCAAGCGCAACTGGCGCAGTGCCAAGGCGAATTGGCTGCCGTACAAAAGGATATTGAAGATCTTGGCGTCAGGCCGGGTCATTTCGCCTTGCTTGAGCAGGAGCAATCGGAGAATCATCATCAGCAACAACAATTAACGGATCTGATTGGGCAGATACAAAAAGGCGCTTATACCTATGCCCAGAACAAACGCCAGATTGGTAAATTACGCACCAGCCGGTTAATCGCTCGTTTTATGGGTTTTATGTCGGCGCTGATTGCGCTGGTTTCAGGCGCGTTTGGGTTATTGCTGACTCAGGGAAAACAGTTTCCCTTCACTGAATCACTTGAAGCTTATTTGAACGGGCAAATCCCAATATGGCGTGAGGTGCCGGACGATGCCTTCTTTTATGCTGCCGGGGCTGGTCTGGTTTTATTGATGTTGTTTTTCTGGCGGATCCGCTGGGCCAGTCATCGCATCCGTCATCTCAACCAGGAATCCGCGAATTTGATGGATCATTTGGTGAATGCGCGTCATATGGATGTTGAGATTGCGGAATATGATGCCGGGGACAAGCATGATAGCGTCGCCTCATCAGAGGATTCGATGCGGAATGAGACGCCACCGCGCCCGGATGAGCAAGATTTCCATGCTCTGAAACATCCAGTCGCCATCGGTGAAGCGACTGAGCAGCAGGTGATGGCTTATACAGAGCCGGAGGTTGTTTGGCTAAGCTATATTTTGGCCTTACTGAAGGCTGAAGCTGAATATCTGCAACAGGATTTGGACGACGAGCGTTGCTTATTGGATCAGCAGGCGGAATTCCAGTCTGTGCTGGACCAACATCAGACTGAATTTGACGCGTTACAAGCGAAAATCGCATTACTGGATACTTCGTTGGCATTATTGCATGGTGCTATCCAGCATTTATCCAATGCATTCAACCGCGATATTAAAAATCTGGTTGCACGTACTTTGCCACTCTTTACTGATGGGCGTTATGAACATTTGCAAATTGACCATGATTTAAGCGTACGCGTCTTCTCCAGCGATAAACGGGACTTTATGGATTTGGAGGAGGTGTCCAGCGGCACCCAACGGCAAATCATGTTGGCTCTGCGTCTGGCGTTGTCGCAAAAACTTTTGGGTCGCACCATAAAAGGCCGCCAATTCACCTTTTTGGACGAACCTTTTGCGTTTTTTGATGAAGAGCGCACTCGCAAGGCATTAGTCGCCTTGGCCAATTTGGGTGAAGAGGTTAGCCAGGTATGGATTGTGGCCCAACAATTCCCTGAGCAAACTGAAGTGGCGTTTGCGGTGAATATCGCCTGTCAGCGGGGTGAGGAGCGGCTTATCGCCTGAGCGCATGCTTAATGGCGTTATCTGGCCGCTTTTAGCTGGTTGGTCTTTCGGCGTTTAATGTCCGCCTTTGCTTTTGCTGGATATGTAATCGGTTAAGGCGAAGAGGATGGCGGAGGTGACAAAGGTAATATGGATGCCGACTTTCCAGGCCAGTTCTTCGTTGGTGAGTGCGGCGCTGTTCAGAAAGGCTTTGAGTAATTCAACGCTGGAGATCGCCACGATAGCGCCGATCAATTTGAGTTTCAGGTCTGCAAAGCCAACTTTACCCATCCAGGCTGGTCGGTCTTCGTGGTCTTCCGGGGCGAATTTGGAGACGAAGTTTTCGTATCCGCTGAAGATGATGATCAGCAGCAGGCTGGCGAGCAAAGCCGTGTCTACCAGAGTGAGTATGCTAAGTATGGAGTCAGTGGATGAGCCGTAGAGTAAGCCGGATATCAGGTTGACCAGTTCTTTGCCAAACTTGAATAACAGCGCCACAATGGCGATGATCAAACCGAAAAAGAAGGGTGCAAGCAGCCAACGTGCTTTGAATAGCAAATTTTCAAAAAAAGCTTCGAATTTTTCCATTGTGTCTTTCGATATCTGAGTTAAATAGGGGTTGCATATAAATCGTGTTCGTCATAGCTGGTTATCTGAACTTGCATGAAATCGCCAGCTTCAATGTCGTCCCATTCGCCTTCAATCACGATTTGTCCATCGATTTCAGGCGCGTCACCTGGTCCGCGTGCGTAAATTGCTTCTTTTTCCACGGCATCAATCAGCACAGTCATCTCCCGGCCAACTTGGGCTGCCAGTTTGTCGCGGCTGATTTGCGCCTGAATCTCCATAAAACGTTGTAAACGGTCCTGTTTGACGGGTTCTGGCACAGGGTTAGGCAGGGTGTTGGCTGTTGCGCCTTCAACAGGGGAATAGGCGAAACAGCCGACGCGGTCTAATTGGGCTGTCTGGATGAATTCCAACAATTGGTCGAAATCCGCTTCTGTTTCGCCGGGAAAGCCGACGATAAAGGTTGAACGCAAGGTCAGTTCCGGGCAAACCGTACGCCAGTGTTTGATGCGGTCTAATATTTTTTCCGTCGCTGCGGGGCGCTTCATGGCTTTGAGTATAGCGGGACTGCCATGTTGTAGCGGCATGTCCAGATAGGGGAGTATCAAGCCTTCTGCCATGAGTGGGATCAAATCGTCCACCTGTGGATACGGGTAGACATAGTGGAGTCGGGTCCAGGCAGGCAGTTGGCCTAATGCCTGAGCCAGATTTTTCAGCCGCGTTTGTATGGGTTTGCCGTTGACGATGTCTGTGCGGTATTTCAGATCAGCGCCATAAGCGCTGGTGTCTTGCGAGACGATCAATAGTTCGCGTACGCCGGATTCAACCAGACGGGTTGCTTCGAACATGATGTCGCCCAGCGGGCGGCTGTCCAAACGACCGCGCAGGCTTGGAATAATGCAGAAGCTGCAATGGTGATTACAGCCTTCAGCGATTTTCAGATAAGCATAATGCTTGGGGGTCAGTTTAATGCCTTGGGAAGGTAGCAAATCGATAAATGGGTTATGAGGCATTGGCAAATGTTGACGCACGGCGGCCATCACGCTTTCGTAATCATGTGGGCCGATGATCGCCAATACTTCAGGGTAAGCGTCGCGGATGATTTCCGCCCGTTTGCCCAGACAGCCGGTGACAATGACGCGTCCGTTGATTTCGAGTGCTTCGCCAATGGCGTCCAATGACTCGTTGACGGCGTCTTCGATAAAGCCACAGGTGTTAATAATGATTAAGTCAGCTTGCGCATAATCAGAAGAGAAGGCGTAGCCTTCGGCGCGGAGTTGGGTCAGAATCCGTTCGGAATCGACCAGATTCTTTGGGCACCCGAGGCTGACGAAGCCAATTTTTCGGGAGATTGGGGATTGCATCAGTTTAGTGGGTCAGCCAGATTACTCTCTGGCCGTACGCTGGATTTCGAGAACTTGTGTTTCATTTAACTTGGGTGAAGAGGTGGATTCAGTCGATTGCGCATTTGCTGCGCGATTATAGCGTTTTGGGCATTGGCGTGATCGGACTCATTGGTTGAAAAACCCGTTGGTGAGTCTTGAATTTCTATACCAATGGTTGATGAACAAGGTTTAGTCTTCATGCCGCGTTGCCTGCTGCGTGCGCAAAGCCATTGACGTTCCTCAGGAGGCGAAGCACTCCAGTTGAGCGATCATCAGGCGCCATGCCATGTTGACAATTCAGATTGGATGCAGGCGTATTACATCGCCAATCCCTGATTATATCGGGATATGCTGACATCAATAAAAACAATGAGGCTGGCGTCCGTATCTCTATTGTTTTGATGACGGATATATGACAGCATCTTCCCCCGATCATTTATGGATTAATGATTTGCAAGATTCGATCTGGAATCTTCCCTTGGAAATAGAGAGGATCGTAATGAAAGCGTTTCTAAGTTGTACTTTTGGCCGCGTATGTAGTGACATCCCTGGCGCATGTATTGTGCTGCAAGGCATCCTTGTTGTTGTTCTCTCCTCTGCTTTAGGTTATTTGTTCGTCACCCAAGAGTTGTTGCGTTAGATTAAGGCGATTCGCAAAAATTTTCATGCCCTCTTACAGGTCTTTTATCCGTCTCTGGTATTTGTGAAGAACCTTATAGAGTCTGCTATTGCGTAGGCTGCCGTGCTCTCAGGACGCATAAAATCCTTGTTTATTTGGCGTGAAAATTTTCGTCAACCATCTAAAAGTCATTTATTTTGTTTGACTCTGTTATTTCCCCCCGTTAGTATCGCCGCTCATGCTCATTGGATCGCTTATTGCCTGGAGGTAATAAGGTTAAATGGGAAGCTGGTGCGTGATTAAGCACAAGTCCAGCGCTGCCCCCGCAACGGTGATCATGGCGGTGGGCGCCTCCGGAACTAATCATGCACCGAATACTGATCACTGCCATCATTTTCTTTGCGTCATGGTCCAGCTATGCTGACGTGACGCAACTGGACGACATCGTCGTTACCGCCAGTCGTTATGCTGAACCGAGTCAGCGTGCGTTACATTCCACGACGACCTTACGACATGATGACATTCAAGCCATGCAAGCGGGAGATGTGACCGAGGTTTTGCAACGCATTCCCGGTCTGCAAATTGGGCGTAATGGTGGGCCGGGTCAGGCCAGTTCATTATTCATGCGCGGCACGGCGAGCGATCATACCTTAATCATATTGGATGGTGTGCCGCTACAGTCAGGCACGACTGGCGCGACGGCTTTGCAACATCTCATGCCCGAACACATTCAGCGTATTGAGGTGTCCAGGGGAGCGGCGTCTACGTTATACGGTTCATCTGCGATTGGTGGCGTGGTTCAGATATTCACCCGGCCCCGGGATAATGCTTCAATGGCCAGTCTGAGCGCGGGGTTGGGTTCTGATGATACATCCCATGTTTCGACGCTATTGCGTCAACGGCAAGGCGATGTGTTCACCTCTTTTGGCGTCAGTCGCCGAAGCACGAATGGTTATCCCTCTCGTCAGGCATCAACCATGGATCGTGGATACCAGAATCATACTTTGCAGGGTGCATTTGGCATCGATTTTGATAACAGTTCATTGGAAGTGACGCATTTCCAAACGCAAGGGGTGGTTGAATATCTGGATTTTTTCTTGAACCCGGTTGATCATGATGCTCATAACAGCGTGTCACGATTCGTGTACGATCAAGTGTTCAGTGATGCTTGGGATAGCCGTTTATTAGTCAGCCGCACGCTGGATAAAATGGCCGAGAACCAATCCAATGATTATGCGGATACGGTGCGTGACAGCCTGGATTGGCAGCACAATATCAGTTTAGGGGATCGGCATAATCTGGTGACCGGGGTGACATTATCCAATCAACGTACTGAGTTGCTGTCTTTCGGGACCCGTTATGATGAGACGGACCAAACGGTTGAATTTTATCTGCACGATACTTGGCGTCATCAGGCTATGCGATTGCAGGGCGGCGCGCGATTGACTGAACATGAACGTTATGGGCAGCATGTCACCTGGAGCGCTGCAGCGGGCTATCAACTTGATTCGGCCATCCATTTGCACGCTAATTTGGGCACGGCGTTTCGCACGCCCTCAGCGAATGATTTATATGGGTTTGGGGGCAATCCAGCCTTTGAACCGGAATCTGCGATAAATAGTGAAATTGGTTTGCGTTATCAATTCTCCCCAAAGGCCAAGACGAGTTTGACGGGTTACTACACGGAAATTGATGATTTGATTGAAAGTGATCCGGTTACCTACACGATTGAACAAGTTGAAAAGGCTCGTATTCAAGGTATGGAGCTGAGTTATCAGCAACAACTGGGGCGTTGGAATTGGTCGTTTGACTATGTCTATCAGGATGCAATCAACCTGGATCAAAAAACTGATCTGCCGCGACGGGCGCAAAATAAAATCAATACCGCTCTTCGTTATCAAGTTGACCAGTCCTGGTTAGCGCTACAGGGAACCTATGCTAGTGAACGGCAGGACTCACGGTTCTCTGACATCAGTCTGGCTCCTTACACGACCTGGGATATTCAGGCGGTTTATCCGTTGAATCAGACCTCCAAGCTGAAAGCCAAATTGCATAATGTGTTCGACGAGCGTTACGAGTTAGCCAGCGGTTATCCGGCTCAGGGGCGCTTTATCGGTCTTGAATTACAATATGTGCTGAATTAACGATGCGCCTCAGTAAAATTTACACCAGAACGGGGGATGACGGAGACACGGGTCTGGCGAATGGCGAGCGAGTGCGTAAAGATAGCCTGCGTATTCAGGCGATGGGGGAAATTGACGAACTCAATAGTATGATGGGCATTCTGCGTTCGCAAGGGGAGTTGCCGCCATCCATTGAAACCATGTTATGCGCCATCCAACATCGGCTGTTTGATATTGGTGGCGAATTGTCGATGCCGGGGCATCAATTTGCTCGCCAAGCTTGGATTGACCAATTGGAGCAATGGTTGGATGCATTAAACGCGGCATTGCCTTCGTTAAAAGAATTTATTCTGCCTGGCGGTAATACGGCGGCGGCTTACTGTCATTATGCGCGCGCCATTTGCCGACGCGCAGAACGGACTTATGTCGCTCTGGATGAACCAGTGAATCCATTGGTTCTTGGATATCTTAATCGACTCTCTGATTTGCTGTTTGTCATTGGGCGCACGCTTGCGCGACAGCAGGGCGGCGAGGAAGTGACTTGGCGAAAAGATTTATAGTGTCGTTATCCCAATCCCAGGGGCTGTTTTCAATCACCGTTCACAGCGACCTTGCGGCGCTTTTCCGCGCTGACTGCGTTACAATTCGTCATAATAGAGCCGCTATTCTTTCCTCATTGCGCCTTGTCAGCACGAAAATAGTACGCAATCTCGCTTGTTCAGGTAATTGAGAACAGCTCCTGGAGCATTGATAAATCGTATCGTTAAGATGTTGCGCCAATGAAATCTATTCAAACTGAAATTCTGCCCGGATCAACCGTTACGCTCCATTTTTCACTTTCGTTAATGGATGGAACCGAGGCTGTTTCGACTTTCAATGAGCAGCCGCTGACTTTTCAAATGGGGGATAAAACCTTTCAGCCCACCATGGAAATGGCGTTATATGGCCTTCAGGTGGGTGATGAGCAGGTGTTGACGTTGACGCCAGAACAAGCATTTGGTGATTCTGACCCGGGTTTGATTCAAGCGATGGGATTTGACGATTTCAAAGCGATTGGGCCAGAAGTTGATCAGGTGATCGCCTTCGCCACGCCAGCAGGTGAGCAGACAATGGGAATTGTGCGCGAGGTACACACTGATCGGGTCATTGTCGATTTCAATCATCCCATGTCTGGGCGGGAAGTGGTTTTTAAGGTGAAGATATTGGATGTCAACAGCTAATGCTTCAACATTGGAAAGTGCCAGTATCTTTTATGGTCAACTCGATGTTGGAAAGGGCCGAGTAGTCCTTCCTGCCGGGCGAAATGAAATTGTATCGCCCCGGATTGGTCTGTTCGCCAATTCTGCGCGCCTTCCGTTTCCCAGCGTTTTAATACTTGTTTGTGTGGGAACCGATAGCGGTTATAAGCGCCGACAGGATGTAAAACATGTTCGGCTTGGGTGATTTTGGTGAAAGTTGACGAGGATGAACTGTTGCTGCCATGGTGCGGGGCCATGACAACGCGGTAAGGCGCGTGTCGCATGAAGGCAGGCATGAGTTGGTATTCCATGCGTTTTTCAATATCGCCGGGCAACAAGGTGTCGCCCACTGAATTACTGACGATAAGAATGCAGCTTAAATTGTTGCTTTTAGGTTTTGATTTTCCGCCATCAGGTCGTCCCGGATGCAAAAGTGTGAAAGTCACCCCATCCCAAGTCCAGGTATGATTGGCTTGGCATGGTTGGCTGGCCATCGGCAAGCGATGCGGCTCGCCGGACAGGAGTCGGGTCATTGGTATTTTGTCTAACAGATAAGCAGCGGCTCCCGCATGATCATTGTCGCCATGGCTGATAATCATCGTATCAATCTGTTGGATGTTTTGATGACGTAAATAGGGCGTTAGTACGCTATCCGCTAAATTAAAGCCGCTGGAATAAGCTGCGCCGGTATCATAAACCAGGGTATGGCGGTGAGTTTGAACGACCGCGCTGAGGCCCTGGCCCACGTCAAGCAAGGTGATTTGGTAGTCGCCAGGTGCGATGTATGGCTTGGTTGGCATATGGCCAAAACCGAACAGGCAGACGCCAATCAATCGCCAGCGCCATTTAACTGGCGCAAGCAATATCAGGATGCCGGAAAGTAATGCGGCGTATAGCCACCAGGGTTTCGCCGAAGTATGGATCTGAAAATTATCCAGTTTTGCAAAAAAGCTGAGCAGGATGATCAACCAGTCCAGGCCATGGCCTAGCAGAGTCAGTATTTCCCCTGGCCAATCGAAAACAGCAAGCCATGCGATGCTGAATAAGCTGACGGGTACGATAAGGACAGTGAATATCGGCACCAGGATTAGGTTAACGAGTGGCGCTAATAGGTGGCTGCTCATGCCAAATAGCAAGAGTATGGGATACAAGGCGAAGCTGATGCCCAGTTGCACGAGTAGTGCGCGAGTCATCCAATGGCGTGACTGGGTTTGCGCCAACAGGATTAAAATCGCGGCGACTGCGGTGAAGGATAGCCAAAAGCCGCCTGCCAATACGGCGTTGGGTTGATAAAGGCAAACCGCGATTGCGGCTAGCGCAAGGATATCAAAGGGGCGGCATGGTTTGCGCTGAAGCAAGGCGACGGCGGCGACCGTCAACATGATCAAGGCGCGTTGCGCGGGTAATCCCAACCCGGATAACAGGGCGTATAAGCAAGCCGCCGCCAACCCGGCTGATGCGCCTGCCAGCATTGCCGGGTAACGTGCGCATAAAAAGGGTGTTCGCCGCCACAATCCACTCACTATACCGGCGACCAGTCCAGCGACGAGGCCGATATGCAAACCGGATATCGCCATGAGGTGGCTGGTCCCGGTTAATCGGAATTGTTGTTTAATCTCGTTCGATAATCCGCTTTTATCACCCACCGTCAAAGCCAATATGATGCCCTTACTGGCCTCACTTAAATTCAGCTTGTTGATCCTTTCGCGCAGGTATTCGCGTTGCTTGTTGAGCCAACAGCACTGGTTTGCCCCTATCAACTGCGCGGTTTCGCTCGATTTGACATAAGCGGTATAACGAATCCCTTGGTGGTATAACCAAGCATCGTAATCCCATCCGCCAGGGTTCCGGTAGCCGTGTACGGGTTTAATCCGTAAGCTGAGTCGCCACTGCTCGCCAACTTTTACTGCGGGTATTTGAGGCTGATACCATTTGACCTGTAGCAGCCAGTCGCCATGTCGTGATTGTTGGGTGGAGTTCAGTTGACTGACGCGAAATTGGAAGCGGATATGGTTACTCCGTGCTTCCGGCAAACTGCTGACGATTCCGATGGCTTGGTAATTCTCGCGTATGTCCAAATGGTTAATGGCTGGTGGCGCATGCCAAATGGCGTAGTTCGCCGCCCATAACCATCCGACTATACCCGCCATGATCCAATAGGGTGAGCGGAGTAGGATGCTAACGGCTAAACAGCCTGCGCCCAGGCTTATTTCGGACCAACCAGGTAAGGTGGATGATTGCTGGAAAGCCCAGGAGCCAGAGAGTAAGGCTAATGCGCTTAGCGGGATGGCATGGTTAAATGCATTCAACGGTTTTTTTCGCGTATGATGGCGCACTTAGCCTGTGCGCATTTTTGCCTCCATAGCCGATTTAATTGAGCGTATTTCTTCATCATTTAGAGCCTGAATCTGAGATTCATAACACGCATTTATGCCAAAGAAACTGATCAAACGTTATGCTCCCGATCCAGAAACCATAAGAACGCATAAATATTTGGCGATATTCTCCCGCTTCTTTGATGCCAATTTGTTTCATTTGAACAGGCGCTCCGTTTCCGGCGCTGTTGCGTCAGGGTTGTTCTGGGCGATGATTCCAGTGCCGTTTCAAATGATCGCTGCGATGATAACAGCCATACTGGCGCGGGCGAACCTGCCAATATCGGTCGCCTTAGTCTGGCTGACGAATCCATTGACTATACCGCCCTTTTTTTACTTCAACTATATTGTTGGTATTTGGCTGTTAGGGGAATCCCCGGAGATCGCTGAATTTGAACCGAGCATAGAATGGATTATGAATCAATTGAGCAGCATCTGGCTGCCGTTATACACGGGCAGCTTGTTAGTGGGTGTCATGCTTGGTTTGGCCGGTTATATTAGCATGAGAGCTTATTGGCGTTGGTATGTGGTGCAGCGGTATAAAAAGAAACGGAGACAATGAGGCAGCTTTCTATATCAGCCCATCAATATCGGGTGAATGCTTTAATCTTTGTGAATGTGGAGAGATTGATAGATTCTGCTGATTTAGGAATCTCATTTTTGTAATACTATATGGTGCATAATATTATTCCAGCTCATGATTATTCTGTGTGTTGATTCACCTTTTTAATGAGAGCAGGAGGCAAATTATAGTTTCTCAGGTTGGCCTGGTAAATTGCACAAACCATGACCTATGTCACGATCAGGCCTCTGACTATATTAATCATGATAAAATGATAACTGCGAATCCCTTTTGTTATACGAATAACATCTCATTAATTTGAGTTGCGGTTTTATTTTTAGCTCTATACAATCTGAGTAAAATCGCCGCTTTTCCGCCTATAAGGTCACGATGTGAGCCCCACATAATAACTTTAGCTAACTGATAGAGTTATGTGGCGCAGGGCACTAGCAACCTTGAAAATCAAAGCTTAACAGGAGAACTTTCGTGTTGAAGGTTACGTCAATTGTGGGGACTATGCGTAAAGCATCATTAATTGCTGCCTTGCCCTTATTACTAAACGCATGCGCTGATGATATCACTGGCCCGGTTAACGCCTATGTCGCTAAAGGCCCAATCACTGGTTCTGAATGCCGATTGTTCCGCGCAGACAACAATACCCAGTTGGCCGCCGCAGGTGAAACGGTGGAAGGCTTCGTTGATTTCGGTAATGTGGCTTTTTCCGGCGTCGGCTATGTCGAATGTACGGGCGGTAGCTATAAAGATGAGGCGACAGCCGGGACTGTGGATGCAACCGGGTTGATTTTGCGTTCCGCAAAGCGTTTTGCTGGCGGAACGACATTCATCGTCACTCCAGTGACTGAGATAGCGGTGCGAAAAGCGGCGGCGGCTTCAGGGGGTATAGAAGCGAATGCGGAGAATTTTAACAATTCGGTCGCAGATAATTTTGGCCTCAGCGCTTTGGATATCACCTCAGTGCAGCCTACTGATTTGTCTACGACGCCAGCACAGAATAATCCTGAAGGTTGGTACGGCACCGTGCTGGCGGGTATTTCACAACTTGATATGACCAATACTGATGAGGATATTAGTGGCGTTGTTGATATTCTGGAGGATTCTCCTGATCTGAGTTCAGGGGGGTTTACCGAAGCATTGGATGATCTTGGCGATAATGCGAATGTTAACGGTAATGAGAATTCTGGTGTTACTGACGCGGTTCAGGATGGTCTTGGAAGTAACCCGGATGGCAGTCCTGGACTACCAATCACTTCGCCTGTTTTGGAGATTCGGTCTATTGTTCCGTCAGTGGGGCCTGAAACTGGCAGTACTGAAGTAATAATCATTGGTGCCAATTTTGTGGCGGGTGATTCACTCAACGTTACAGTGGACGGACAAGCCGCTACTGGCGTGACTGTAGATTCGCCTACGCAAATTACTGCGACTACGCCATCGGGTACTGCGGGAGCAGCTGTGGATGTGGTAGTCACTAATGGGGATGGTCAGGTTATAACAGCAGCAGGCGCATTCACTTATGTCGCGTTAGATTCAGTTGTAACAGTTGTTGGTGTGAATCCTCCCGCAGGCCCCGAAGCAGGAGGCACCCAATTGACGATCAGTGGTGCCAACTTTGTAGCGGGTGATTCACTTGGCGTATTGGTGGGCGGCAATCTTGCTTCTGTCGTCGCAGAGGATAATTTCGCTTCTAATGTGACATGGGTTTCACCTACACAAATTACAGCCACTACGCCACCGGGTACCGCTGGGGATGTTGATGTTGTGGTTGTCAACGGCGATGGTCAGATTGCGATAGCTGAAGATGCATTCACCTATGTGACAGGAGATGCACCAACAATCACTTCAGTCAGCCCTTTAGCGGGTACTGAAACAGGTGGTACTCAGTTGACGATTACTGGCACCAATTTTGTGGCGGGTAAGCATCTCAGTGTTACGGTAGACGGACAAGCCGCTACTGGCGTGACTGTGGATTCAGCCACGCAAATCATCACCGCGACTACACCATCAGGCACTGCGGGTTCTGTCGTGGATGTGGTGGTCATCAATGGGGATGGTCAGGGTGTGACAGCAGGGAGTGCTTTTACTTACAAGGCAGAAGGAACGCAACCAACTATTGATGGTATCACTCCTTCCAGAGGGCCTGAGGCAGGTGGCACCGTACTGGCGATTGTTGGCGAGAACTTTGAATCGGGTGATTATCTCAAGGTTACGGTGGACGGACAAGCCGCTACTGGTGTGACTGTGGATTCAGCCACGCAAATCACTGCGACCACGCCATCAGGCACTGCGGGGGCAGCTGTGGATATGGTAGTCACCAATGGGGATGGGCAGGTTGTCTTGGTTGCAGATGCATTTACTTATACAGATGGTTCAGGGCCACTGATTGATTCAGTCAGTCCAGCTACAGGCTCTGAGGCGGGTGGTACTCAACTGACGATTACTGGTGCTAATTATGCGACTGGCGGATCGCTCAGCGTTACGGTGGATGGACAAGCCGCGACTGGCGTGACTGTGGATTCAGCCACGCAAATCACCGCGATTACACCGTCAGGTACCGCAGGTTCAGCTGTGGATGTCGTAGTTGTGAATGGAGATGGTCAGGACGTGACAGCGACAGACGTATTCACTTATCAAGGGGCCTGTCAGCATTGTGAGTTGGATGCGAATGGTTGTCCATTCTGATTCCTAAGTCTTAAGCTTTGATATTAGCCCCGATTTTATCGGGGCTTTTTTATTTGCTATCCTGCAATTCTCCCAAAAGAGAATATTAGTTCGTTCTGAGTTTTATGACGTGTTATTGACTAACTAGGTTAGTTCAATTATTCTGATGCCTGAGTATTTCTGCGTACTTCGTATTAACGGGAGCAGAAATGATTTATTCAAGAATAATCGTAATTAGAGCAGCCAAAGATAAGGGAATTCCATTAAATAGCCACATAACAGGAAGAAAAGACATCCACCCTAACATTTTGTCGAATTATGCAAAATCAGTGTTTAATAGTCGGGAAGAAGCGAAAGGTTTCATAGAACTTGTAAAGAATTACAAAAGGAAGGGTGGTCGGAAATAGTTGAAATTAAGAATTTTGATATATTTAAATTAATTGCTTTTAGATTTTTAACTAACTAACTAATTTTATTAAAGGTTGCGCAGAAATACTCTAAAGCCAGCAGTTTGCTGGCTTTTTTTATTGTCTTCTATGGTTAAGTTGAAAATCTTTCTATTAAAGTAGGTGATAGAATATGTTCACACCGCATGCTAGTTAAATACCATTATCCGTGTGTGATGATTTTAATATTGCTGTAAAGATAGTTGTACGTATCTGGATATCTCCAATCACCCATCTAGGAATAACTATTGAGAGAATAGAATGACTGAGATAAAACATTGTCGTCTTTTGATTTTAGGTTCAGGTCCAGCGGGTTATACGGCGGCCATATATGCTGCACGCGCTAATCTTAATCCGGTGTTGGTGACGGGTATGGAGCAAGGTGGCCAACTGATGACGACAACGGATGTTGATAATTGGCCTGGTGATGACAATGGCGTGCAAGGTCCTGATTTGATGACGCGCATGCAGCAGCATGCTGAACGCTTTGATACCGAAATTGTTTTTGATTACATCCATAAAGTTGAGTTGGATCAGCGTCCTTTTCGGTTATCTGGCGATAGTGCCCAATATACTTGTGATGCATTGATTATTGCCACAGGTGCTTCGGCCCAGTACTTGGGGCTGGACTCTGAAACCGCTTTTAAGGGCAAAGGTGTCTCCGCTTGCGCAACTTGTGATGGCTTTTTTTATCGCGGGCAGAAAGTCGCGGTTGTTGGCGGAGGTAATACCGCCGTTGAAGAGGCGTTGTATTTATCGAACATTGCTGAACATGTCACTTTGATACATCGCCGGGATAGTTTGCGCGCGGAGAAGATATTACAGAAGCAGTTGTTAGATAAAGCGGATGGCGGCAATATTTCGATTGAATGGAACCATACGTTGGATGAAGTGTTAGGTGACAATAGTGGGGTAACCGGCATACGCATCAAAAATACGCAGGATGGCAACATTAAACAACTTGATTTGCATGGCTTGTTCATTGCGATAGGACACAAGCCGAATACCGATATTTTCATTGATCAGTTGGATATGCGGGATGGTTATGTTCAGGTTAATAGTGGTATTCAAGGTAATGCCACTGCGACATCTGTTGCCGGTGTATTTGCCGCTGGTGATGTGATGGATCACATTTATCGGCAAGCGATTACTTCGGCTGCTTCCGGGTGTATGGCGGCTCTGGATGCTGAACGTTATCTTGATGCGCTGAAATGATGTCCTCTTGTGTGGCTTATACTTGATGTTAGGACGATTGAAGAGAATGGATATGCCCAGCCCTAAAGAGGCATTGCCTGGACGTGATACTGCTATGTCAATCGCAAATCGACACTTTGTGAATGGCAACCCTGTTCAGCCGCCTTTTCCAACGGGAATGAAAACGGCGCTATTCGGCATGGGATGTTTTTGGGGTGCTGAGAAAGGTTTCTGGATGTTGCTAGGCGTTTTCAGCACGGCGGTTGGTTATGCCGCAGGTTTTACTCCCAATCCTACTTATGATGAAGTCTGTAGTGGCATGACCGGGCATAATGAAGTGGTATTCGTGGTTTATGACCCGCAAAAGATCACTTATACCGCTTTATTAAAACAATTCTGGGAGAATCACGATCCGACTCAGATCATGCGTCAGGGTAATGATGTTGGTACGCAATACCGTTCAGGGATTTACGTGAGTGATATTGAACAGGATACGCTGGCTCAGGCTACCCGCTCTTGTTACCAACAGGCCTTAAAACAACAAAAAATGGGGCTGATCTCGACAGAAATCTTGCCTGCCCCGCCGTTCTATTATGCTGAGGCATTTCATCAGCAATATTTGGCGAGGAATCCGCAGGGTTACTGTGGGTTAGGAGGCTGTGGTGTCAAACTGGCTATGTAGAGCATGACGACCGACTTCTTCGGCGTATACCATTGCTTGATACTTTCTCTGACCTGTTATCAACAACATTTTTACCATCCGGGATCATCATCTGATGATGTTACAAGTTGATTCAGGGCATTTGTGTAACAGCAATGTTAACGTTGTCATGTCAGTTCATCTTGCCCCAGGGTAGTAGCCTTCACTTTACTCGAACCGGGTATGGTTATTTCAATATTCAATCAGGTATGAAAATGATGATAAAGCGAATGATTCTTAGCGTGTTTCTTGTCTGTATGGTGACTGCCTGTACCCAAGAAACCCAAAATAAAATTGGTCGCAGTATTCAGAACTGGACTGGCACGAACGGCACATTGGAAGTGTATGCTGGCGATAAATTGGTTCGTCGTTTTCTCAAGATCGACAAGTTATCCACAGCGGTAGGCACCCAATCGAATGAGTCCAGGCCTTATCGCTTTGGTTATGGCGTATTGGATGAAAATCTAAATGGGGCGGCAGATCCTGGCGAGCAAAAAGTCTATTTCGAGTTTAGTGATTATTCAACTTCTTATATTTTCTACGAAGCACCGTAATCGCGTTGTTGATGAAATCTTTGGGTAGAGACTTGAAAGAGGACAAGGCGTGAAGCGCAGCCGCTTGCTGCTGCTGTTTAGAAAAACGATTCCTCTTTTTCCAGATCTGGCACTTTTACCACAGTCATCCGTTTTGTCGGTTCACGTTCGACTTCAGGTTGTATTTTTACATGGCCATCAATGTACGACAAAGCATCCTCCTCAAAATAAACTGTCAATCGTTTGATTTCACTGGGTTCGCTGCCTAAGCCCTTAGTATAGTGGTAGTCCCAACGGTTGGCATGGAATACATCTTGTAAAGTCGGCGTGCCCAGAATGAAGCGTACTTGGCGGCGTGGCATGCCGGGTTTTAGTCGGTTGACTTGTGCCTGTGTCACGATATTCCCCTGCAGAATCATGGGTTGGTAGATCCATGAGCCATTATCGGGAACATGGCTTCCTGCCTGGTTAGCGTCATTTGCTGGGCGATTGGTGGTGCTGCACCCGTGCATGATCAGGCTGGCGGCTAAGCTGAGAAAAAGGAGTGTTTTTTGCATGAACTTATTGACGCTTGCAGGAGAACAGACCTCTATAATAGCGAATGTGCTGATTTTGCACGAGCAGTCTCTGAAAATCCTGGTTTCTGATTCAGCAGAATCCACGATCTTTTCTTCCATGACAAATGATTTATCAATTGGCGGATACGCCCTAGGCGATCGCATCTGGAGTACTGAGTGGAAAATACTGAAATACGCAGAGCAGGACTCAAAGTCACTCTGCCAAGAGTCAAGATTCTTGAGATATTAGAGACAGCGGATGCCCGGCATATGACAGCGGAGGACGTTTATAAAATATTGCTTGGGCGTGGCGAAGAAATTGGTTTGGCCACGGTTTACCGGGTATTGACACAATTTGTCAGTGCTGGCTTAGTTGAGCGCCATCATTTTGAGGGTGGGCAAGCTATTTTTGAATTAAACCGTGGTACGCATCATGACCACATTGTTTGCCAACAATGTGGTCGGGTTGAAGAATTCTATGATGAAATGATCGAAAAACAACAACATGACATTGCGCAATCCAAAGGTTTCACGATAAATGATCATGCGCTCATCATTTATGGGCGTTGTGTCAAAGTGGATTGTCCGCATTTAACCAACGGCTGAAATTTCATTCGGATGGTACGATACAGCACTGAAAATGCGCGTGGATGTCCAGCCAACTACGCTTCTTTGGTATTTACCTTGTTTTGCACTTGCTTGAGCGAATCCCAGTGGTTTGTTAACTGACGATTAAGAGATATCCACTGCTATCATGTTGCATATCGTCGCACCAAGTTTATTCGATAAGCCTGAATGGGCTAATGAGTCCCATCAATCCCTTGACTTACCACGGCTTGAAGCCTTATCCAGCCAAAGCGATACGCTGCCGTCCCCTCATAGCTATCTTGCGACATTGTCTGAGCTGTATGGTTTGTCTTATAGGCCAGAGAAAGAGATACCGACAGCAGCAATCTGCTGTTATGCGGATAGCGGCGAGAAAAATGAGCATACTTACCTGTTACATGCGGATCCGGTTTATTTAAAGCCGGATCAGGATCGCTTGATTGCATTGGATTGTCGTCAACAATCTTTCACCCGCACGGAGATTGAGCAGTTTATTGAGGCCTTTAACCAACATTTCGCCAGTGATGGACTGAAGTTATTTATTTCAACGGCACACCATTGGTACGTGGCAGTCAGTGGGGCACCCGATTTAAAAACTCAGCCACTTACTGAGGTGATCGGGCGCAATATCGATTGGTTTTTACCTCAGGGTGCTGACGCATCCCGATGGATCAGTTGGATGAATGAAATCCAGATGTTATTCCATCATTTGCCAGTTAACAGGCAACGTGAAAGTCAGGGCCAATTGCCAGTGAATGGTCTTTGGTTTAGCGGTGGAGGCGCATTGCCTACGCGGATTGGAGAGGGTTTCGCCCATGTAGAGGGAGGAGGGAGTCTGATCAAAGGTTTGCAAAAGTTGGTGACTCAGCGCGGAAATGCCAGTTTAATGGTGGATCATCAGGCTAATCATGCTGTGTTGCAGGAGGATCAAGCTGGGTGGGTAGAAGCGTTGTTGCAATTGGATAAAAAACTGAAACCATTGATGCGTAATCCGCTGGTTTTATACCCCTGTAATGGCGTTGCCTGGCATTGGCGCCCCAAGATGAAATGGCGCTGGTGGCGCAGGAATAAACTGTTTTAATGAGGTGCATTGTTTGACCTCGGAGTACGACGTTTTGTATGGAAATACCGCTTTCGTTACAAGCTGCCGTATTTTGCTAATCGTCACCATGAGGCTGGCTGGATATGGGTGGAGTGGCGGGGCTATTTTCTGGATAAAATATTTTTGTCTTGCAAGCCCTTGTTTAAAATTCAGTCTGCGTATAGCCTAGTTCATGTATTCCCTGTGGTGTTCGACAGTCAGTGAGATATTCCTTGAGCCTATGCCTATACGACCTCGGGGTTGATTTAAGCTTGGCGGTGAGCATGTCCATGTTGAAATGGAAAGCCTAAAGCCCGGCTCCGACCCCACCTGAACCCTTTGGTTCAAGGTTCACAACTGACATCGGCACAAGCGGGGTATACCCCTTCCTTCTATTCGCCAAGCCTGTGCGAATATTTAGACATATCGGTGTCATGATGAATCAATAGACTTGGCGCTTAACGTAAATTCCATATTATGGATCTGGTGAATACCCTTCTGCAGCTTTAGCGGTGAATGACCGAAAAGCGCGGTTTTTTTAATGGCCTTCTCAAGGCGGAAATTCGGGAACTTTGGAGAAAATAATGGGTTTCCGTCGTTAGATGGAAATGGCATTTTTGCTGTGATGGATTGGCGGAGAGGCGGGACAGCGCCTGTTTGGTAAAGTCACCCTAGATATGCACTGGTATGACGGTGATATTGTGTTTCTTAAAGGTTGTTCATTGTGGCAGAAACGAAAATTCTTGTCGTTGAAGATGAAATTGCTGTACGTGAGTTGCTTCATGCGACATTAACAAAAGTGGGTTATAGCGTGTGTTTGGCGGGTAATGCCGATGAAGCGCGTGATATCGTGACCTGTGATGAAATTCATTTATTGCTATTGGATTGGATGTTGCCTGGCATGAGTGGTTTGGATTTCGCCAAATGGTTAAAGCGCGATCAACAACTGGCGGCGATGCCTGTTATTTTGTTGACGGCGAGAGATGAGGAAAATTTCAAAGTGCAGGGGCTTGAGGCAGGCGTTGATGATTATGTCACCAAACCCTTTTCCACTCGTGAATTGCTTGCCCGGATTAAGGCTGTTCTACGTCGCAGCGGTAATGATGCAGCTGAGATTGTTCGTACCCATTTGGGTTTGGAAATTGATTTGTCACAGCACCGCGTATTGGCTGGGAATCAGTTCGTCCCATTAGGGCCGACTGAATTTAAGTTATTGCACTTTTTTATGACGCACCAGGAACGGGTTTATTCGCGCTCACAAATTCTGGATATGGTGTGGGGTCGTAATGTCTATATTGAAGAGCGCACTGTTGATGTGCACATTCGCCGTCTGCGCAAGGCATTGGAGCCGCATGGATACCAGGAGTTAGTGCAAACGGTGCGCGGTGTCGGTTATCGATTTTCTGAACAGCCAGGCTAGTATTCTGTCAACTCAATAATGACGGTCTCAGTGAGCTTTTTGCGTTCATGACAAAACGGGCCTCGTCGGCAATGCTGAATAGACCATCATTGGGTTAGCGGAGTACTGGGTATGCAAAATCATTGGCAATCAGAGGTATGGCGTCTGGCTTTTGTATTGTTACTGGGTTGGGTCGCCGGATTGTTGTTTGGATACCTTTGGTTGTTTCTGTTTGTCGGTTTGTTCATCTATGCTTTACGTAATTTATATAACCTGCAGCGTTTAGTGCACTGGTTGAGCAACCCGCTTGACGATAATATCCCCAGGCATATGGGTATCTGGGCGGATATTTATGCGCAGGCTAAGCGCATTAATGATGCACATCGGCAGCGCGAAAGTGAGTTGCAGAAAAAATTGCAGCAATTGCATGATTCCACGGCGGCATTACCTGATGCGATTATTGCTTTAAGCGGACAGGACGAAATTCAGTGGTTTAATGAAGCCGCCGGTCAATTTCTGGCGTTACGATACCCTCAGGATGTCAAACAGCCGTTAGTGAATTTGTTTCGTAATCCGGCGATTGTGCGGTATTTGCAGGCCGGTGATTTCACCGAACCACTTGAAGCACCGGCTCCTGGTTCGCAAGATCGGACATTATCCATACGCATTACCCCTTATGGTGATGGGCAGCGTCTCCTGCTTGCGCAGGATATTACTGAACGTTTGCGTATTGACCAGATTCGCAAAGACTTTGTGGCGAATGTTTCGCATGAACTACGTACCCCGTTAACGGTCATCAGTGGTTTTATTGAAAATATGGGGCTTGAGGAATCAGAGTGTGTCAATCATTGGCGGAAGCCGCTTGATTTAATGGAACAACAGGCTAGCCGCATGCGCCGAATCGTGGAGGATTTGTTGTTGCTGGCGCGGCTGGAAGGGCATGTGGATGAAGCACGGCGCGAGTTGGTTGATGTTGCGGCGATAGCTGAACAGGTTGTGGCCGATGCTTGTTCGTTGGCTGGTGACAGATTGGAAATTACTTTGAACATTGAAAGCGCCAAACAACTGATGGGTAATTTTTCGCAGTTACACAGCGCTTTCGCCAACTTAACCACTAACGCCGTGAATTATACGCCCAAAGGTGGAGTTATACGGGTGACTTGGTCTACGGATGAGAATGGCGGTTATTTCATTGTTGAAGATAATGGTGAAGGGATCAGCAAAGAGCATCTTTCCCGCCTGACCGAACGTTTTTATCGGGTGGATGTCGGCCGTTCGCGCAGCCAGGGCGGTACTGGGTTGGGATTAGCGATCGTTAAGCATGTGTTGCAAGCGCATGGTGCTGTGCTGGATATGCATAGCGTTGTCGGTAAAGGGAGCCGTTTTTGTTGTAAATTTCCGGCCAGTCGTCTGCGTATTGAATCAGGGTAGCGCTGTTTCTGCGCAGGATTATTCAACAATGACTTAGCGGATTTATCAAATTGCCTGACTTAAGGCAACTCAATAGAATAGCCTCAAAAATTAGGCGATGGTCGTTATCGTTCATTGTTTGGCGGCAGGTTTCGTCGGCGATGAGGAATGTATTTATTTTGTGCAATGTTATAGGAGAGAAATGATGAACCCACTTAAATCACCTTGGCAAACCGCCATATTGGGGGTGATCCTTGCCGTTGTTATCAGCCTGTTAATGGGTGTTGGCGGCAACACTCTGGGGCTGACGGTCTGGCTTCATGTGATTGTTGGCATTATGTGGATTGGTTTGTTGTATTACTTTAATTTCGTGCAGGTTCCCGCTGTCGCGAATGCGGTGGCGGATAAGGAGCCGGGTCCAGCAGCGATCAATCAATATGTCGCGCCGCGTGCTTTGTGGTTCTTCCGTTGGGCGGCTTTGTTAACTTGGTTGACTGGCATCAGCGCTCTTGCCCAAATTGGTGGCGGCCACCAAGGCATCATTGATGCGTTTACTTTAAGCGGTGGTATGGCCATTATCGGTATTGGCGCTTGGCTGGGCACGATTATGTTGTTCAACGTATGGGGTTTGATCTGGCCGAATCAGAAAAAGATTTTAGGTTTGTCGGCTACGCCTGCCAGTCCCGAAGAGATCGCCAAAGCCAAAGTGGTCGCTTTGTATGCTTCGCGGGTCAACACTCTGTTGTCCATTCCCATGTTGTTGAGCATGGTGGGGCATGGCCATGGTGGTTTGTTGCCATTCTGATATCGTTTCACCATGGCTTATCTGTTTGTTAAGCCGTTTCAATCGCCTGAAAGTGATCGATAGTATTTGACTTTACTCAGGCTTCGATATTGAGAAACCCGGTTAAACTGTGTTAACCGGGTTTTTTGGGTTTTAAAGGGCTAGCATTGTTATCTGATCCTCGTTATATCGTGATTTTGAATCTCCGTAAGGTCTTGCAAGGTCAATCGCTTGACAAGGCGTTGGAAGCTCATGCGTCTGCCATTGATCCCAGGGATCGTGCGTTGATCGCTGAGTTATCGTATGGCGTTTGTCGTTGGTATGGGCAATTACAAGCCATTGTTGGTGACCGGCTACAGAAACCGTTACGCAACAAAGATCAGGATGTTCATTTACTGTTGATATTGGGTGCTTATCAATTGATGCATACCCGGACGCCAGCGCATGCGGTGTTGTCTACGGCGGTTGATTTAACCCGAATATTGCATAAAAGCTGGGCCAGTAAACTGGTCAATGCTGTCTTGCGCGGCATACAACGCGATATCAGTCGGCATCCAGAACGCATACAAAGTGTTCAACAAAGTGATTTGATGATTCAATATGCCCAACCTGCTTGGTTGATTGAAGCCGCTTGCCATGCCTGGCCGCAAGCATATCGAAGCATTTTGGAGACTTTACAGCAGCGAGCGCCGATGACCTTGCGTTTGAACTGTCAGGTTGAATCGATTGATCGCTATCTCTCACGATTGCATGAACACAAAATATCGGCGGATGCGCATGCGTTGGCACCCAATGCCGTCGTATTGCAGCGACCTATGCCGGTTGAGCAGATACCGGGTTTCCGTGAAGGTTGGGTTTCGGTGCAAGATGCTGGAGCACAGTTAGCCGCGCATTTATTGGATGTGTCATCCGGGCAGCGTGTTTTGGATGCCTGCGCTGCGCCAGGCGGCAAAACCGGTCATCTCTTAGAGCTGGCCGACAGTCTGGATTTGGTGGCGACCGATATTGACGAAGCGCGTTTACATCGGGTGGCGGACAATTTACAACGCTTGCAGAAATCTGCCAGCATGGTGGTGGCGGACGTATCAAAACCGTTGGATGAGTGGTTTGATCAGCCATTTGATCGTATTTTACTGGATGCGCCATGCTCGGCAACTGGCGTGATGCGACGTCATCCGGATATTCGTTTATTGCGGCGCGACAGGGATATTGGCGCGTTGGCGCAACGCCAATTCGATTTACTGCAATCATTGTGGCCTTGTCTTAAACCGGGAGGCAAATTGTTATACGCGACATGCTCCTGGTTGCCTGAAGAAAACAGCTTATGCATTCAGCATTTCTTACACACCCAACAGGATGCGCATATCGCCCGTATGCCGGATGCTCTGAAACTGGACGATTGGGGGCAATGTTGTGAGGTCGGCAGACAAATTCTGCCTGGCGAATGGGGCATGGATGGTTTTTATTATGCCTTGTTAGTAAAAGACAGCGTGGATGTTTAAATCAATCGCTTTGATATCGCTGGTATTGTTGATTGGCGGCGCTTCAGCATCCAATCTGCTGCGCTTTAATCAAGTGGTGATAACCTTAGGCGAGGATGACAATATTTATTTAGACGCCCTGGTGAGTTATGACCTGACGGATGCGGTGATGCAGGCATTGCAGAATGGTGTTGCCGTGACTTTTGAGACTCGTATCCGTATGCGCGAGGTTGATATCTGGTTCTGGCGTCAGGATGCGGTTGAACACCGTTTACGCCATATTTTGCGTTATCGCGCTTTGTCCGGTTTATACGAAGTGATCACCCCTGAATCAGCGTCTAAGCAGGCTTTTGCCACTTCTTCGGCGGCGTTGCGTTATCTTGGCCGTATTCGTGATTTGAAATTGATTGGGCGTAATCAGTTGGACCTGGGCCAACACTATCTGGTGCGCCTGGAAGCTTATCTGGATGTTGAGGCGTTACCTTTGCCGCTGCGCGTTCGTGCCTACACATCGCCCGAATGGTCATTGACGGTGGAGCCTTGGGAGTGGCGGCTCAAGCCATGAAAGCGCAGCGTATTGGAATGTTCGCCGTCCTGTTGCTGGTATTGCTGCTGCTGGCGTCCTTGCACATGATGAGCGAAGCTGTGCAGCGCTCCGATGTGTTGGATACTTGGTTTATTCCGCTCTTGTTATTTACTGTCACGGGGCTGGCGTTACTGGTTTTGGTAGTGGGGTGGAGTTTATGGCGGTTATTACGTGATTATCGTCGGCACATTTCAGGCTCACACCTTAATTTACGTTTGGTGGCCTTGTTTGTGGGTTTGTCATTGGCACCCGTGAGCGTGGTGTATCTTTATTCGTTGCAGTTTCTGGCGAAAGGGATCGATGGCTGGTTTGATGTGCAAGTGGATAGTGCCATGGAGGATGCGCTATCGCTCAGCAAAGTATCGCTGGATTTGCACAAGCGTGAGCGTTTGACGTTGACACAAAGTTTGCTGAATTCACAAGAGGATTCGTCGGTGACGGCGTTAATGCTCAATTTGAGTGAATTACGGGAGTCATCCGGAGCGATTGAAATATCTCTGTTGGATATGCAGGGTAAAGGTGTCGCTGTGAGTCATCAAAACCCGGAAGTTTTGGTGCCGACCCCTCCGACTGAACATATGATGCAGCAAATATCCATGCGCAAATCTTTTGTCAGTCTGGTGCCGACCCTTTCTAACCAACTGGTTGTACGCTGTCTCGCGCCTGATACCAAGAGCCGGGGGTTGATTTTACAAGCCATTTATCCGGTCTCTGAAAGTTTAAGTGGTTTGACGACACAAGTGCAGTCCGCTTATGAAGCCTATCGTGAACGGGCTTATTTACGTGATTCCATCAAGTTCAGTTTTGCATTCACCTTGTCTTTGGTGTTGATGCTGGGTTTGTTCGCCGCATTTTGGGCGGCTTTTTATACTTCCAGACAACTGGTTAAGCCTATTCGAGATATTTCGGAGGGTACCCGGGCTGTTGCGCAAGGTAACTATGACAAGCAATTGCCGTTGCCCGCCGCAAAAGACGAATTAGGTTTCTTGGTGGACTCTTTCAATGAAATGATGCGCCGCATTTCGCAGGCAAGAAACCAGGCGGATGCCAGTCGGCGCGAGTTGCAAGCTCAGCACAAATACCTTGAAACCGTGCTGGGCGCATTATCCAGCGGCGTTATGGCGTTGGATCGCTTGGAGATTATCCAGACTGCAAATCCGGCGGCGGAGAAGATTTTGCAATTACCGATCAAAGATTACCAAGGACGCGCGCTAAAATCTTTGATGGAAAATGCACCGTATTTATCACCCTTCGTGAAGTGTTTTGATACGGAGAGCGGCGGCCTGCTTGAGGAACAGGCAGAGGTGACTCTACGACGCGCTAATGGTCGGCAAATTTTGCTTTGTCAACGTTCTAGTTTGCCTTCACCTGATATCGGAATAGTAGGCCATGTGTTGGTATTTGATGATGTGACTGAATTGGTTAGTGCGCAGCGCGATGCGGCTTGGGGAGAGGTGGCGCGGCGGTTGGCGCATGAAATTAAAAATCCATTGACGCCGATTCAGTTGGCGGCGGAGCGTGTGCGACGCAAGTATCTTGGTCACATGTCATCTGAACAAGCCGATGTGTTGGATCGGGCGACGCATACCATCATCCAACAAGTCGAAGCGCTGAAAATGATGGTGAATGAGTTTTCGGATTATGCGCGTCCTTGCAGATTGGCATCCAAGCCGGTGTTGTTGGATAAATTTATTCGTGAGGTGTTTGATCTGTATGAAGGTTCAAATAACCGAATTGATTATCGGCCAGATGCAGCAGGCGTACAGGTTGAACTTGATCCGGTGCGGATGCGCCAAGTACTACACAACTTGATTAAGAATGCGCAGGAAGCGCTATCTGGGCGGCAAGGGAGGATATGTCTCAGTACCCGATTGGTGCGGCATCAGACACACCAGAAGGCGCAGATCCAGCTTGTGGATGATGGTATGGGCTTTGATCCTGAGTTGCTTGACAGGGCGTTTGAACCTTATATGACAACCAAATCAAAAGGCACGGGTTTGGGGTTGGCGATTGTCAAACGTATTATCAGTGAACACGGAGGGAGTGTGTATGCGGAAAATAGAGCGGATGGCCGGGGAGCCAAGATCGTGGTGTTATTGACGGTTCATGCCATTATCAAACTTGCAGGTTGATTTTTTGACTCGGCGAATTGTGTCGGTTGGGGTGATGATCGTGCAAAATAAAAAGCCCCGCCATATCCGTATGGCGGGGCCAGATTGTCACCAAGCTCGGTTGGCATTACCGGTTCCCTTCCAACAATCCCTGTTTATTTAAGCAATTCCATCTGATCCATGTTGGCGACAGGGATATGATGCCATTATGAGGTCAGGCTTTTCTGAGCCTGTTCTGATGGAAGCGTAGGATATTTCTTACAAAATTGACACATAAGTGACAAATTACACGGACAAAAAAACCAGCCGCTTGGACTGGTTTTTGGGTATTCATATCTTCAGGCTTTATCTTACATCGCCTTGATTTGTGCGTTTAAACGGCTTTTATGTCGGGCCGCCTTATTTTTATGGATAAGACCTTTACCCGCCATGCGATCCAGAATGGCTGCTGCAGTTTTAAAAGTTTCTTGCGCCGTATTTTTGTCGCCTGTCGTAATTGCATTGAGGACTTTTTTGACATAAGTACGCATCATGCTACGGCGGCTGGCATTGCGTTGGCGACGGGTTTCGGCTTGGGTCGCGCGTTTACGGGCTTGGGCGGAGTTTGCCACAAAGATTCTCCTGAGTAGACATCATCTTAATTTTCAAGGCCGATAATTATCTCGATGAAGATCCGCTTTGTCAATTATAGGTTATTTATCAATGAAAAGTCTGTCTGGAAATAACGATGAATAACATTGTTAAATATCTGTACCCGCTTGTATGACGATGTTATCTAGCCATTATGCACGATAATATGGTTCTATCTATCAATTGGGGATGCCCGATACTTTACTAATCCAGTCCACCATTGTCGGAGTTCTGTTGCTGAATATCTGGTTTGCTCAGGTCGTATAACTCATTTAGATCAGCGGCATGGTAACTAACGACTTTAAATTCACCGTTCTGGTTCCAGGAGTTTATGACTCTACGAACATATTCTGCAAAAAAAGTACCGTATAGCTTTTTGATGACTCCGGTGTAATTCGTAAACATATCGAATAAATTGTCGTATGTTTGATCCTCTTCAGTTGCTTCGTTCAAGTCATTTCCAATGTCAGCGGAAGATTTTCTCTTGTAGGTATTATCGAAGTTACTTTCCCATTTTTTCCACCACAGATCGGCCTCTAATTTTTCAACGAAAGTAGGGAGGTTATCGTAATGATATTTTGCGACTTCTTCATGCTGGGGAAAGAACGAATTCTTCGGATCTTCATTTTTTTCTTTACTTTTCTTTAGTGCATAATGAAGGTTCGCAACCAGATAGTCTGTGATTTTCTTCCGGCTCGCATAGATATTGCCGATAAACCGCTGGTTCGGTGTGCGTTTTGCATACATGAAGTAAAGTGTGCCAATAATTTTCACGAAAGAATCAACATTAATCGTTTTATTCGCGGCAAGAAATTTATTGTCCACGTTGGAGTCGTTTTTAGTGTCAATCAGAGGTTTTCTGGCTGACGCAATGAGTTCTCTATGTCCGTAGACCGAGCCTTCCTTCTCGTAAGCATTTTGCGAGAAATAAAAAACCGTTTTCCCTGAATTATCTTGTTCATCATCTTCACTTTCATAATGCATAGTGATTTTATTCAGGTAGGTATAATCTTGGTATAATGGCACCATATGTAGAGTTTCGTGAATAATGGTACGTGCTCTTACATGATGCTGGAATGTGAATAGTTCATCTGAGAGTTGGTTGCCTACGCCCCTGTCTTTATTCGTATAGTTGGAAATGAAGTTACGCTCAGTCAGGTTGATTCTGTTTCTCCGGATAAAAAAACTTTTGTGTTCTTTTCCCAGCGAGAAAGATGCCATATCTTTTGTTGCAACATAATGTGATTCTGGGTCTGTCCAGGCGTTCGCGCCTTTCTCAGGGTCATTCTTCTTCGGATAAAGTGGGATACTACCCTTGCAAAGCTCCATCAGCTTATGGTGTTTTAAGTAAGCATCAATGGCTTTGGTAGTCCTCGCTCTGACTTCATTTTCTTTCATCTCTTTTTTCGGATCATTATCAGCGATGTTAAATTCCCGGTATAGGATTCGTTGTATCGCCGCCTTCTCATCTTCTTTTAGTCTGACAGTTATTGGGTTTTCCAGCATATTTTGACAGCCATCCAGTATGTCATGTATATGCTCACAAATATCGATTAAGAAATCGATCTCGTATAGATTAAACCCTCCCATGCAGATATTTTCGTAGAATTTCTGATTGTCTGCATGAAGCGTTTCTTTGATGGCTGTTTTAAGCAAGCTGTCTGCAATATCTGCAAAGCATTCGGCAACTTCTTTGGGTTCGTCAAAATAAGCTTTCTTAACGTAGATCTTATCTTTAATCGGTTCTTTTACATCTTTTAGTAACCCAAGCGCCAGATATTCCAGAAAATCATTCCGGATGAGCACGTAAGCCCATCTTGATTTGTTCTCAAGTGCATATGTTTTCAGCATTTCATAAAATGCATTGCCCAAACTCATTGCCAAGCTTCTGTAGCAATAGGGCTTTTCTTCTTTTTTGATGGATTGATTAGCGTCGATAATTTTTTTTGCCGCGTTAAAAGTATATTTCACTATCCCGGAGAATATGATCTCTTCAGTGACATTGAGTGAGTCATTGGTGGTAAAGAGAAAAATGCGCGACGCATCTTGGAGTATCTTGCCGGTGTTTCCTTTGCGTTTTTCCTCAAGCGCTGTAATGAGAGCCTCAACCAGCAAATTGTCAATGACAAAATCGTTTTCTTTGTTGGTTTGCTTTGTTTTGAATTCAAAGTATCTGTTTTTATCAACATCCACACCTGGCGTGTAGATTGCGCTTTGTTTGAAATCAGTATTTTTATACGCTTTTTCCAGAACGGTTTTGGCGATCGCTTCAAAGGTTTTGGAGAGGTCAGACTCAAATTGGGCTGTCATTATCATGATCAAGCTCCTTTATTTAAACAATTTCTTGAGTGTTTTTCCTGCCTTTTTGGCTTTTTTACCAAGACTTTTGAAGGCGGATGAAACGAATTTATCGACTTCTTTACTGGCATATCCCGCGCCTTTTAATGCGGATTTCAAATCATCCTTATCCAGGTCAAATGCATTTTTGAGTGCTTTGCCCACTTTTTCCGCATCATGACCGGCATTTTTGAGAGACTTGGCGACTTCTTTGGCCGATTTTTTGAATGTTTTGTCGAGTACTTTCGCCGTATCTTCGATCGAGTCAATGCCTTCCATAAAGCCATCGGCGGCGAATTTGGCCCACTCTTCGGCTGAATCGAATACATCGGTAAAGATGCGTTCGACTTCTTTGGCGACTAGTTTGCCCATATTCGCCAGATCCTTTGAGTCGGCTTTCAGCGTCAATTTGACTGAGTGACGTTTTTTCTTGAAAGTAAAGGAGCCTTTAAAACTGGCTTTCGCTTCTTTGCCATTGAAGGATGCACTGACTGTGCCTGTGACATTCGCTTTGAATTTGAGTTTGCCCAGTTCGCCGAAATTGATTTTCGTATCGAATGCAAGGGTGTTCTGGAGGCTGGTACCAAGTTGGCCAGTGGACGAGAAATAACCGCTGCCTTCCAGTGTATGGTGGATTTTGCCACTTAGCGGGGCGGGGACTGGTACAGGTCGTTGGCTATACAGGTCAAACTCAAAGCCTTTCCGGGTGACCGTGATTATGCCGCTGGAGGTTATACCCATCAGGACAAGTTTGCCGTTCAGATAAAAATGTGGTTTGCGGAGTGCTTTGATTTTATGTTTGGGTTGCGCAAAGGTGGAAAGTGATAATTTGGCGCCTTTAGTCTTTTTATCGGCTGCGCCCAGATAAAAGAAGGATTTTTTGTAGATCACCAGGTTTTTGTTCAGTGCTGTATCAACGGCGATACCTTTGCTTTGGCTGATTTCCACCACGGTAGTTGAGGTGAGTCCAAGCACACTGATGGAGCCTCCCAAATAGAAACCTTCGGTAAAGGTCAGTGCGCCGATTTGGGTGCTTTGTGGGGCGTAGTAGATTTGCGAATTCACCGAAACAAGGATGTTCGAGCGCACTTTCTTCACCTGATAATGACGCATTTGGTTGGTCATATCGGTGATGCTCCAGAGCGAGCCTTTTTTCTTGACGACCACGTTGAGTTGGTCGTGGGTGGTCGGCAAGTTGATTTTGCCATAGTGTTGGAATGCGGCTGCGATCTTGGCGTAATCCAGTTCATTCAGCGAGTTGGCCAACGCTTTGCTGGCCTTGGTGGGAACCTTGAATTGACCGGTGCCTTTTAGTTTGATTTGTTTGAGTACCGCTGCCAACTCATCGGGCACTTTTTTAGCACCAGCGACACTGACGGCAATGTCTTTCAGGTTCAAATCGCTTAGCGAACCTGCAAATACGCTTTTTGACGGGTTGTTGGCGTCGAAGAAGAAGGTGATTGAACTACTCACCTTACCGATATCGAGATTAGCAGAAATGCCTAGGCTGGGTACACCAGCCCAATTAACGCCGCTAGCTAGAAGCAGATTACTGAATTGCAGGTTTTTGATCTTGACTGTACCGACCATACTGCCGGAGAAGTAAGCGCCGCTTTGTACAATGCTCATCGCCACATCGAATTTGTAGGGTCGCTTGTTCAGTTTGACTTGTAGTTTTCCTGCGACAAAAATCTCCGGTACCTTGTTGTTGAGCGCCACGCCAACCTGATATTTGAACGGCCATTTGCCATCAAATTTGGTTTCCATGCTGGTATACAACATGGATGATTTTGTCGGTGGGTTGCTTACTTGCAAGGTCATGGCCATGACCGGATCAAGACCAAGCAGGCCTTTCAGCAGCTTGAGTTCTTTTTTATGCGTATCAATCCGCCACTGGCTGTATACATTCAGACCAGCAACCAGACCACCGGCGGTTTTCGGCAATTCGACATTGGCCTCGCTCAGTACCGGGTTGCTGAATGCAGCCATATCCGGGAACCTGAATTGCGGCCCATCATAGGTTGAGATAGCGATCAGCAGATCCTCAAGTTCCACGATCTTTTCAATCGCTTTCAGGTCGCCCAGACCTTTGACATGCGATAGCTTGATGCCCGCATTCAGGCTGATGCCGACCGCAATGCCCCATTTACCCCGGATTTTTCTGACTTCAAGCGCAATAAACCCGAGTCTTTCAATACGTCCAGCCAGCTGTAGCATCATGTTGCCAGCGGACTTCTGGATGACTGCGGACGCATCCAGAATCTCAAAATCCAGGCCTTTTGGGATATTCAGTGGTTGGTTGGTCAGGTTTTTGATTAATGACTTCAGGGTGAAAACATTGACTTCGCCCCTTAACACCAGGTCGCCTGGCAACGCATAGTGAATTGCCAGGGTAAAGTTGTCTCCAATCGCCAGGTTGCCATTGAAATAGCCTGCAAACCCATCGCTTTGGGTATGGCTTAACTCAAAAAACACATCAGATATCGTCAACGGCGTCGGGCCGATATTGACTGTCCAGGCCTTGGGCTTTTGCATCAGCGAGCCGCTGACCCGATAAGATTGGCCTGGGATCAGCATCAATTGCAGTTCGCTGATGTTCAGATCGGATGGTGGTGGCACATCCGGCGCAATCTTTTTCATTAGCGGCTTAAGTGGCAGGTCTGCATCGCTGATCTGCGCCATCAACATTAATTGATGGCTGGCGACAGTGCCGCGAATTTGTAGTGGCGAACCATCAATATCGACGATGCCCCACAGATTGGTTTCTAAAAAGCGGTATTTGAATGGACTGTGCAAAATAAATTGTGCGCCAATAGCAGACAGTACCAGGTCGTCTTGCCAGATATGCCAGTCTGCATCCGGGATGCCGATGCCAAATGCAATCTGGTCAAACTCTAGTCCGTCATCCCACGAGACCATAAAGCCGAAATTGGTCAGCTCCAGTTTTTCCAGTGGCTTGAGAAATTGGTCAAACTTATCAGGGATATCGAGCGAGCCACAGGCATCGGCCAGCTTGGTCAGGTTGCCAATGGAAAATCCGTCCAGCCGCGCTTCAAACGACAGGCTTTTCACCTGTGGTTTGATCAGCGCAATCATATTCACTGACATGTCTGCGCTGGGTATATCGAAAGTGGCGGTTAACGCATTGACTGGCGCGTACATGGCATCCTGCATCGTCATGCTTTTACTCAATGGCGCATACATATGGAATTTGGTGTCATGCAGGCTGGCGTTACCGACTTTGAATCCCAGATCGAAATCAATGTTCAGATGAATACCGGGTAGCGCCGGGCTATCCATTTCCCAGGGGTAAACCTCAAGCGCGGTGACATCCACATTCAGGCTGGGTAATGGTAGGGTGGTATCGTCAGGAAGAATGACAATGCTGCCGGATAAGATGACCGGCTGTATATCCGGCAACAGATTTTCCAATACACCTAAAAAACCGATTGGTTTGATTTTGGAGGCAAACGAAATACCGGGTTCCAGGCTTAGATCGTAAGCCGTCGCTTGGCAAGGCGCGCTGCTGACATAATAATGTGCCTGGGTAAACTGCAAATCATCCAGCAAGGGTTCAAATTCACTTGACCCCAGCCTGGAGATGACTTTTGAGGGCAGATAGGGGAAGGAATTGGAGAATTTCCATTTATCCGTTTGTGTCCAACTCTTTACCAGGGTATAGCGGATACAGACTTGCGGTTGACTATCGCTATCCAGGTGGAAACGGGCTTCCGTCTCAAGATTCGGCACCTCAAGAAATGCCGATCTGCCGGTTAATAGTACGGCTTGGTTGGCGTCATCATGAACCAGCGTGGCGTTGTCGATTTCAAGCACCTTGCCCAATTTAAAATAATAGGACGAAAGAAATGCCTGAAATGCGCCATCCAAGCTTTGCGTGGTCAGTTGAAACTGCTGGTTTTGCAGCGTGAGATGCTGCTTTAACTCCTCAAACGTCATGGCTCGACCTTTTTCCGGTTTAATATTAAGCGCAGTAGAAATCTTTGGCGGCACCTTTATCTTACCGTCTAACGTACCCGGTTTAATAACCAAAGTGTCAGAATCAAACAAATCAATGTCGGTGTGAATAGCATGAGCAATGGGTTGAGATGATAGACGACTGAAGCATAAGAAGCAGCGCGCATGAGTAAGAAAAACAAAGCACCGAGCATGGCACCGATAAAAATACGTTGTCCCGCACCGCTACGTGGTTTGAATAATGCAAAAGGTGCTGCTAACAGCAACATCAACAGCGCCAGCACCGGGGTGGCCAATTTGGCCCAAAAAGCCACGCGGTAATCGATGGCGCGCTGATCATTAGCCTGCATGTAGCGGATATAGCGATATAAATCCCAAACCGGGAGTTTGTCAGGTTTGAGGATAACGATATTCAGTAATGAAGCATTCAACATGGAATCCCAACGCGCCTGATGGATGCTTTCTGTGGTCACGTTATCCGGTCTAATCATTGAACGTTGGATGTTATGCAATAGCCAGTATTCGCCTTGATAAGTCGCTGTTGCGGCATGGCTATGTGCCACCAGTTCGTTGGCGTCATTGAGTTGATAGAGCGTGATGTCTTGCAAGCGATCATTCGCCAGAATGCGTTTAATGTTCACAAATTGATGACCATCTTTGGCCCATAACCCATGTTGATCGACTGGCGTCACCTGATTTTGCTGCTTGCCCAGACGCAATTGCTGGGCATATCGAGTGCTGGAAGGTGCCAGCCATTCGCCAATGAGAAACATCAGCGCCACCATCAATAAACCGGTTTTCAGTACCGCGTAGATCAAATGCCATAAGGTGAAGCCGCTGGCGCGCATCGCCACGAGTTCACTGCGGCTGGACAGACCGCCCAACCCGAGTAGACCGCCAATTAATGCCGCGACGGGAAAAACTTCATACAGATGGCGCGGCGCGGATAACAACGCCACTTTGAAGGCATCAATGGCATGATAATGCTGCTGACGCACATCATCCAATTCGTCAACGAAGGTGAAAAATACCAGCATGAGCGCCAAAGCCAATAGCGTCAGCCCGGTTGCGCGTAAAATGGCGCGCGCAATATAGCCTTCCAGAATATTGATGATCATGTTGGTCGCCGTGTGAATCGACGCATCTGCGCAGCCCACCAAGCTGAATCCAGCAAGATAATGCAGCCGGCAACGCCAAGCATGAACAGAGGAACCCACCACATGCCGACCCAGGCTGGCGTGGCACCAGTTTCCATCCAGCGCTCGGCGATGCGTTGCAGGTTTATGAAGATAAAATAAATCAGAATCGCCATCGCCACCCGGCCATAAATATCCTGACGCGGTTTGGAGCGTGCCAAAGGTACCGCCAGCATTGCAAACGCCAGGACTGCCAGCGGCAGGGATAAACGGTATTGCACTTCCGCGCGGGCGGGTAGCGCGTCGTCATTTAATAATGCCTGAATGGGTCTGGCACTCATTCTTAAATCAATCAACAGGGGTTCCGGCGGTTGTATGCGCAAGCCGTATTCGGCAAATTCGCTGATGGCGTAATCGGCTTGGCCCGGCAGACCTTGATAACGCTTACCTTGGGTCAAAACCATAAATTTTTCGCCGGTATCAGAGGCAACGCTGAGATGTGCTTTTTCAGCGATGACAATACTGGGCTTATCCTGTTGTTTGTCCTGTAAAAAGATGTCATTCAGGTATTGTTGGTCCGCCGATAAGGATTTGGCGTAAATAACGATGCGGCCATTCTGTAGTGCATGGAATTTGGCAGGTTCGATGATATTGATTTGATCCAGTGATTGCGGTTGATCTTTGATTTGTTGCATGCTGCTGCCAGCCCAAGGCCCCAAAGCCATGGATAACGTCGCTGTGGCCAATGTGACAGGCAGTGCGCTGATCAGCGCCGAGCGGTAAATGCGTTGTATGCTGACCCCGGTGCTGAACAGTGCCACCATCTCGTTATCCCGGTACATGCCGGCGAGCACCCAAAGCAGCGCGAAGAAATAAGCGGCTGGCAATAATTTGGCGAGCACCACAATCATTTGCAGCGTGATCAAGGAAAACAGAATATCACTGCGTATTGACCCGGCGGCGATTTTGCCCAGCAAACTGACCATCTGACTGGCGAACAGTACCACCATCAGAATAAAAACAATCACCAGCAAGGCTTTGAAGGTTTCCCGAAGCAAAAAGCGGTCAATAATGCTGAGCAAATAAATTCCTCTGTGGCGGCAAGTGCAATCAAGGCTGAATTGGCCTATTCTACGACGCAATTAAATTTCATAGGGTAACAGGATGGAATATCTCAGCCAGACCGGCGCTATCGAAACGCTGGATACCGCATGTCTTATCATTGGCATTTATCAAGATGCGCCCAGTGCATCATTTGGTCCATTACCCATGCTTGGCGACATTCTGCAGAAAGGGGATTTCACCGCGAAAAACGGCCAAACCCAACTGCTTTATGAGACGCCCGGTATCAATGCGGCAAGAATTTTATTGTTGGGTTTGGGAAAGCGCGAAGCTTTTAGCGCAAAAACGTTCAGCAAGGCAGTGAAAGGAGCCATTCAATGCTTGCAAACCGCCAAACCGACAGAAGCGGTTCTGTTGTTGCCGGATCTGGGTCAACCCATGGATTTGGCGCGTGCCGCCGTGATGGCAGCGGAAGACGCCGTATATCAGTTTGATGTGTGTAAAACAGAAGTTGAATCGCCGGATCATCCGTTGGAGAAACTCGGTTTGTATGTTGCCAATTTGGCTGACTCAAAGGCGTTTGAACAAGCTATCCGGCAAGCGAAGGCCATCGCTGATGGTGTGCGTTACGCCAAAGATTTAAGCAACCTGCCTGGCAACTTGTGCACGCCAACCTATTTGGCCGAACAGGCGAATGAACTGGGCCGCCGATATGCCAATCTTGACGTTTCAATATTGGAAGAAGCGGAAATGGAGGCTTTGGGTATGGGGGCCTTGCTGTCTGTATCACGCGGCAGTCGGCAACCCGCTAAATTGATCGTGATGCAATACCGGGGCGGACAATCAGCGGATAAGCCCACTGTGCTGGTTGGTAAAGGGCTAACGTTTGATGCTGGCGGTATTTCTCTCAAGCCCGCCGCCAAAATGGACGAAATGAAATACGACATGTGCGGTGGTGCCAGCGTTTTCGGCGTTATCCAGGCTTGTGCCGAACTGGACTTACCGATAAACCTGATCGGCATTGTGCCAAGCAGTGAGAATTTGCCGGATGGCGATGCCAACAAGCCGGGTGATATTGTCACTTCCCTGTCGGGCCAAACGATTGAGGTGTTGAATACGGATGCGGAAGGCCGACTGATTTTATGTGACGCGCTCACTTATGCGGAACGATTCAAGCCGGAATGGGTCATTGATATAGCCACCCTGACGGGAGCTTGCATCGTCGCGTTGGGCCATCATGCCAGCGGGCTAATGGGTAATGACGATGCGTTGGTTCAGGCAATATCACAGGCTGGCGAAGCGGTAGATGACCCCGTCTGGACATTGCCTTTATGGGATGACTACACTGAAATATTAAGATCAAATTTCGCTGATGTCGCTAATGTGGGTGATCGTGCGGCGGGCACGATCACCGCCGGTCTGTTTTTATCGCGTTTCACCAAAGGGTACCGGTGGGCGCATCTGGATATTGCGGGTACGGCGTGGAAATCCGGTAAGGCAAAAGGTGCGACGGGTCGGCCTGTACCTTTGTTAATGGCGTTTTTAATGCAGCATAGTCAATAAGCGGCATTAAGCAGCCAATATGCCATGAAAGTTCTGCTGATTGATGATCACGCCTTGTTCCGTATTGGTCTGGCTGAACTGTTGGAGCGACGCGGCGTACAAGTCTTGGCGGCGACTGGCGAATGCGCCGCAGGTATTGCGCAAGTCTGTGAACTCTCGCCGGATGTCATTTTACTGGACATGCGCATGCCCGAAATGACCGGTTTGGAGGTATTGAAACAACTACGTCAGCAAGATTGCCACATGCCGGTGGTTATCTTGACCACCAGCCGGGAAGAAAATGACGTCGTTCAATCGTTACAAAACGGTGCCAATGGTTATTTGTTGAAGGACATGGAACCAGACGATTTGATTAAGTCATTACAGGAAATTATGCAGGGTCGCACGGTGGTTGCACCCGAACTGGCGGGTGTTCTGGCGCGCGTCGTACAAGGCGACAATATCCCCCAAAGCGCCATGCCGGAAAAGAATCTGGCGGAGTTGACGAAACGAGAACGGGAAATTTTATGCTTGCTGGTGGATGGACAAAGCAATAAAGTCATTGCTCGCAATCTGGGTATTTCGGATGGTACGGTCAAATTGCATGTCAAGGCGATATTGCGCAAATTGGATGTGCATTCACGGGTCGAGGCGGCTGTGATGGCGGTGGAGCAATCCTTGTGTCCCAGGGAAAGTTTTTCGACCTGATACACATCAATTTTAAGGCGAGCTATAACGTCTGAGGAAGAGAAAATGCGAATCCAATGGTTAATCATATTATTGATGGTCTGCGCCATGCCGGTGATGGCGGAAACCGATACCCAGGCATTCACTTTGGATAATGGCATGCAGGTTATCGTCAAACCGGATCATCGAGCGCCGGTGGCGGTATTGCAAGTTTGGTACAAAATCGGCAGTAGCTACGAAGAAACAGGCGCGACTGGCCTCTCTCATGTCTTGGAGCATATGATGTTCAAAGGTACGCAAGACATAGGGCCAGGCGAATTTTCACGCCTGATTTCTGAACTTGGTGGCTCTGAAAATGCTTTCACCAGCCGGGATTACACCGCTTATTTTGAAACTTTATCCGTCCAACATTTGGATCGGGCCATGCAATTGGAAGCGGATCGGATGCGTAACTTGTTGCTGGATCAAAAAGAATTCGCCAAGGAGATTGAGGTTGTTAAAGAGGAGCGTCGTTTACGCACCGAAGACAAGCCCACTGCCTTGACTTACGAACAACTGCAAGCGGTCGCTTGGCGTGCTTCGCCCTACCGTAACCCGGTGATTGGCTGGATGCAGGATCTGGACAGTATGACGCTGGCCGACTTACAGGATTGGTACGAACGCTGGTATGCGCCCAACAATGCCATTTTGGTCGTCGTCGGCGACATCACGGCGGAACAGGTGATGCAAAAGGCCCAGAAATACTTTGCGCCGATTGCAGCTTCTTCTTTCCAACCCCCCAAAATACCGGTTGAACCCCAGCAGCGCGGATTGACCCGCGTAACCGTCAATGCACCTGCCCGGCAACCCTATATCGCCATGGGCTATAAAGTCCCGGTTGTTAATACGGCGAAGTCATCATGGGAGCCTTACGCCCTTTATGTCTTGTCCAGCGTATTGGATGGTGGTGACAGTGCGCGCCTCAGCAGCGAACTGATACGCAAGCAACAAATCGCTGCCAGCATCAGCGCTCAATATGATGGTTATTCGCGCTTATCCAGCCTGTTTTTATTTGGCGGTGCGCCAACGGATCAACACACCACGGCGGATATTGAAACCGCATTACGTGAACAAATCGGCAAATTACAACAAGACTTGATTGGTGCCGATGAACTGAACCGGGTGATTAACCAAGTCATCGCTAACAAGGTCTATGAGCGTGACTCTATATCCCACCAAGCTGTGCAAATTGGCGTGTTGGCAAGCATTGGTCTGGACTGGCGTATCCTGGACGAAGAAATTGAACGAATACGGGCGGTGACGCCGGAGCAAGTGCGTAAAGTTGCCCGTAAATATTTGGTGGACGATAATCTGACCATTGCCAGCCTGGCACCGCAGCCTATGGGCAAAGCACAACGCCTCAGATCAGCTTGGCCGCTGCGGCATTAAGCTTTTATTTTAGGGGTCAGTAGCCGCAGCACGGCTTCCATGGATTGAGACAGGTCTAAAGCCTCGGTATCTACAGTCAGTTCAGGTTGTTCGGGCGCTTCGTAAGGCGAATCAATGCCGGTATAGTTCTTGATCAATCCGGCTCGCGCTTTTTTATAGAGTCCTTTGACATCCCGGTTTTCGCATGTTTCGAGGCTGGCCTGGCAGTAAACCTCCATAAAGTCGCCTGCTGGCATCAATTGACGCACGGCGGCTCGATCTGACCGGAATGGACTGATGAAGGCGGTGATCACGATCAGGCCTGCTTCCATCATCAGTTTCGCCACTTCGCCAATGCGGCGAATGTTTTCTTTGCGGTCAGCTTCATTAAATGTCAGGTCACTGGATAAACCATGACGGATATTGTCGCCATCCAGCACAAAGGTGCGACAACCTTGTTGGTGCAAGGCTTCTTCCACGGCATGTGCCAGCGTCGATTTACCTGAGCCGGACAGGCCGGTAAACCACAGGACGCACGCTTTGTGGTTATTCAGTTGTTCTCGTTGTTGGCGGCTAACCCGGGTTGGCTGCCAGATAATGTTCCGGTTGCTATTTTCCATAATGATAAAATCGTGATATTCCCTGGAAATTGAGAGGATGGCCGGACGCCATCCCCGCCATGCCGGATCATATCAGGATTTAATCGGTCTGTTTGTCCAACCAATCACTGATCGCTGGCGTGACTTGTTTTTGTGCCTTGCCACTGACGTAGATGCCAATATGCCCACCTGAGAAACTGAGTTCTGTGTAATCGCGGCTGTTGGTCAGGCCATTCAGTGCTTTGGAAGCGTTTGGTGGCACCAAGTGATCCTGCTCGGCAAAGACATTCAATACCGGGCAGGTGATGTTTTTCAGATCAACTGACCGTTCGCCGATTTGGATGCCGCCCTGTACGAAACCATTCTTCTGGTAGAAATCCTTGATGAATTGGCGGAAAGTTTCGCCCGCTTGATCCGGGCTGTCAAAAATCCATTTCTCCATACGCAGGAAGTTTTTCAGTTTGCCTTCATCTTCCAGCACATCCACCATGCCCAGATATTTTTGTCCGGTAAGGGCGAAGGGTTTTAGCGAGAGGAAAGTCCAGTTCAGCATTTCGCCAGGAATGTTGCCCATTGTATCGACTAATTGATCAACGTCGATATGGCGCACCCAGGTGGATAGCATGTTGTCCGGGGTTTGGAAGTCAACCGGAGTTACCATAGTCACCAGATTCTTGACTTTATCCTGGTGCATGGCGGTGTAACACAAGCTGAAACTGCCGCCTTGGCAAATACCCAAGACATTGATTTTGTCGAGATTGTGGCGTTTGCAAATCACATCCACGCAACGATCAATATAGCCGTTGATATAGTCATCCAAAGTGAGTGCCAGGTCGGCATCATCCGGGTATCCCCAGTCGATCAGATAAACATCCTGACCGTGCGCCAACAAGTTGCGGATAGTTGAGCGGTCTTCCTGGATGTCTGTCATGTAAGGGCGGTTGACCAAGGCGTACACAATTAACAGCGGTGTACGATTTTGCACAACGTCGCTGGGTGCTTCATAACGATACAAAGTGAGTTTGTCTTCGTGATGGATTGCCACTCTGGGAGTGACGCCAGCGTCAATTTCGCCGGCATTCATGAGGTTCTGTACGCCTTTTCCTAATTTACGGCTGTAATCGCCCATTTCCTGAGCGAGTTGATCGGGGCGGATATTAAAAGGTTGCATCATAGGCTCCTCGTTCAAATACGTTCAGGTTGAATCAAGATGGGTCGGCGGATGTGGGCTTACTGGCCGCTTTTCTTCGACTTGTTGAAGCTTTGCGTGGCTTTGGGGCGGCGGTGGTTTCTGCGGCGGGTGGAGTTGCCGTCGGCTGTTTGGCTAATTCAGCGATCTGCTCTTTCAGCCGATCTACGTCGCCACTCAGATTGCGCAGCTCCCGGCGGGATTCTTGCAGACGACACTGTAAAGTGCGGATTTCACGTTGAGTCGGCATATTCAACAGACCCAGGCGGTAATCCAGCAGTTCGTTCCAGACTTTTTTGAAAGCCATCAGTGCGTTGACTAACTCGCCATGTATTTTGGCGTATTCCGCCGTCATGGTGTGTTCGGCATAGACTTCTTCGCAGGCGGCGACCCACAGATCATATAGCTTGCGGGCGCTATCAATCGCTCCGCCCTGTTCTTTCAGCCCGGTCACTTTGTCTTTCATCCGTTGCGCGGATGCCGTGCCCAGATCAGAGAAGAAGTGGGTGTAAGCGGCGAATGCTTTTTGATAATGCAGACCGGCTTGCATCAATTGTTTATAGCGTTCTTCCGTTTCGCGGGTATAGCCCAGACCGGGTGCATTGAGGATTTGCTCGAACAGGTTCGGCATATTTGCCATATCGTGATTCAGCGGCAAATTACCAGCGAGCTTTCGCCAACTGTTCATGGGGTTTTGCCAGAACGCCATCATTTGATTGAAACCGCTTTCCGCCGCGCCAGCGGATTGTTCAGCGCCCGCCGCAAAGGCGTTTTGCATTTTTTCCAGTGTTTGGTTGAGCGCGTCCTGCCAGTCTTTGCCCTCGGTCATGTTACGGGAAAATTGGTCTCCCATTTGAAAGAATAATTTGCCTTGCTGCATCATTTTTTCAACAAATTCGCGGCTGCTGTTAGGCGCGCTGGGGGCCAGTGCCTGCCACCAGTGATCCATAGCGTTTTCCCAAGGTGATTTGGGCGGCTCCAGCCCCATCGCTTTGCGACTCATTTCATTCCAGTTGCGCCAGTATTTTTGTTGTACGGCCATCCAGTCATCATTCCAAAAAGGAGATTCAGTCATTACATTCACCAAACAATGATTTGCGTATCCACTAAAGTTACCAATAAAATTTGTGCGCTGCAACATATTCTGTTTAAATATAATGCCGATTTTTATTGCACTAACATTTAAAGGGATCAATCCGTGAACCAGAATATTGTAATTGTTGATGCTGCACGCACCGCTATTGGCGCATTCAATGGTAGTTTGTCCGGCATACCGGCGCATGAGTTGGGAGCCAAGGCGATTCAAGGGTTGCTGAAGCGTAGTGGGGTAAAGCCTGAGCAAGTGGATGAGGTAATTCTTGGACAGGTGTTGACGGCTGGTGTTGGTCAGAATCCTGCCCGTCAGGCTGCCATTGCGGCTGGGCTGCCCGTTGAAACCTCCGCGTTGACGATCAACAAAGTCTGCGGCAGTGGTTTGAAAGCCGTGCATCTGGCCATGCAGGCGATTTTATGCGGCGATGCTGAAATCGTGGTAGCGGGTGGCCAGGAAAATATGAGCATGTCACCTCATGTGTTGCCCGCATCCCGCAATGGGCAGAAAATGGGCGATTGGAAAATGAAGGATTCCATGATCGTAGACGGCTTGTGGGATGCCTTTAATGATTATCATATGGGCGCTACAGCACAGAATATTGCGGATAAGTGGGATATTTCCCGGGAAGCGCAAGATGCATTTGCGGCGACATCCCAGCAAAAAGCCGAAGCGGCGTTGAATGAGAACCGCTTTGCCGATGAAATTATCCCGGTTGAGATTCCCCAGCGGAAAAAAGATCCTATTGTTTTTGATCGTGATGAATTCCCACGCGCTGGCGTTACGGCGGAAAAGCTGGCGAAGTTACGCCCGGCTTTCTCAAAAGATGGCAGTGTCACTGCCGGTAATGCCTCCGGGATTAACGATGGTGCCGCTGTGGTTCTGGTGATGAGCGAAGAAAAAGCCAAAGCACTGGGTTTGACGCCGATGGTGCGGATTGCGGCCTTCGCCTCAGCTGGGGTTGATCCAAGCATTATGGGGACAGGGCCGATTCCGGCATCCACTCAATGTCTGAAAAAAGCGGGCTGGTCAGTAGAGGATCTGGAACGGGTTGAAGCGAATGAAGCTTTTGCTGCGCAAGCGATGTGCGTGAATCAGGAAATGGGATGGGAAGATAGCAAAGTCAATGTCAACGGCGGCGCGATTGCGTTGGGCCATCCGATCGGCGCATCCGGTTGTCGTGTACTGGTGACTTTGTTACATGAAATGAAGCACAGCGGCGCGAAACGTGGTTTAGCCACCTTGTGTATTGGCGGTGGTCAGGGCGTTGCGATGGCGGTTGAAGCGGTCTGACCGGGTTTCCGAATCCAGGCGAAGCGTGTGGTCTTTTTCGCGCTTTGCCTGATCTGTCCTGAAATGTGTTTCAGAATAATCCGGCATTGATCTAAAAATGGATGGCGATGCCGGTGATATCACCCAGCAAAATGACTGGCGACTATTCAGGCAATGCTCTGTTTGGTTGCCGCTATAATCTGGCTTAATTGAGAACGTTCCCTCGCGTTGGTGCCACTGATCTCAATCTCATAAGACGCATCAGCCGTTCACATTGAGGCCATGCCTGCGCAGATAATCGCGCATCTTGCGACTGCCGTAGAATGGCATCGTGTATAGGCTTCGTCTATCAACCTCATCAGAATCCAATTCTCCGCCGATTCGTCCCGTTACCACACAACCAGCGCTCATGGGTATCCGTTTTAATCCGGAAGAGATTGCTGGCTAATTTATACCAAACTGGGTAACACCTTGAAAGATAAGCAATCTTGCTAAGCTTCCTCTTATGAGGCCATAACGCTTGTGCCATTTAAGGTTCTCCCAACTATTTGTTTCATATAGATAATATTTGGAAAACTGAGTTAAGTGGATAGCCATGACCAGCGATAGTAGTCACTATAGTTTTTCATATTGTTATCAGGGGCGCCTCGTATAATTCCTTTATCTATGAAAATTAATAAGATAGAACAATGGCCTGAAAGGGATATCTATTTTAACTATTTGATTTATATCATGTTTCCAATCTAGATGTGGTGCCCTTGATATTGTTGTAAAAACAGGTTGATTTTTGTTTGATTAAGACTTATCGTTAGTGGCAAGTATAAATGTAGAGAATAAATGTAACCCTATTTATTGCTGCAACTGGGTTTATTCATATATTTGAAAAATGATAGTGGAGGGAAGCGGTATTAGGACTATTCATCAATCTGTCGAGTAAGTATCCGACTCAATAAAGATGAACCATATAATGGTTGCAGTTGTTTCAATTCTTATTTGAATTAAAAAGCTACTGATCACTCTTCTTTATCCAGATGTGAAGTGATTATTTTCTCATAATGAACCTTATAAGGTTCGAGAGTAGCTTAATTAAACGCATGGACAGGGAAAAAGATGGAATATAAAGATGTTGTATCAGTAGACTATCAAGGTATTATTGTTGTTTTTGCGAGGGAGGCCAATCAAACTGATAACCAGACCTTGTACTATAATGTACTGGAATTACAGGTTTATTCTGAAGGGGACGCCTTAGATTGGAGCGGTTTTAAACCCTTTACTTTTCCTCAGTGCACCCGTCCAGTCGGTATGAACATCGTTAATGTGGATGCGGTAACCAACAGCAACCTTGCTACCGCCGATGCACCTTTTTACGCACTTAGCAATAACGAATACATCTATCTCTTTCGTCAATCCACCAGCAATACTTTACTCGTCAATCGCTTCCGTTTAACTAAAACCGCAGAAGACGACACGGGTTCCGCCTATCAAATTCAACCGGTGTGGGAAGTGCGCTATGAAAAAAGCGCTAAACCTGATATTCCCGCCAGCGATACCGATATACAGAATTACTATTCCCCTGAAGGCAATCCTTTTATCGAGCCAACTATAGAGTTAGGCATGATAAACAATTTCTCTTTAGGGCGATTTACCACAGTTCTAACCCCCAATTCGACTTCAGGCACAGCTTACTGGCATTTTTTTACCGTTAACGACAGCACAAATAAAATTGACCAGTTTTCATTTCCTATGGATGAGCATGGGCTGTTTGATTTAACCAGCAAGACATTAAATGCCTCAGGGATTATGGAGCCGGATAATAGTTTTGAACTGACCGACGGTGGTGCTGCGTTAACCCTGTTTGCGGCTCCCTCCGCTGTGTTGTATATGAAACAAGAGCGGCTGCCAACAGAAACATCAGGCAATATCATGCTGCAACGCAATGGGCGCGTGATGCTAGCGGTGCCGGTAGAAAAAGAGTCGAACAAGAAAACCGCTATCATTGATTTTGCTGTTGCCGCCAATGGTCAACTTGCCACTGTTCAAGCAACCAATGCATTAACGGCTATCGACCCCGCCAATTACACCCTTGAATTTGAACAACATGCTTATGTGGGCTTACAAAATACCTCCGGCAAACTCACCATTGCTGGCAAATTCGCCCTCGAGGCGTGGATTTACTTAAAATACCCCGATTTATCCACACAATTGATTATCGGTGGTGCTGACACCAGTGCTAACGACTGTGCGCCCTTTATGCAGTTAGTTGAGGGCAGCAAAATCGCGGTGGGGTTTGGGAGCGGCAGCCAAGTGGTGGTATGCCAGACTGCATTTAGCGTGATTACCCCCAGTACATGGCAAAAAGTCCGTGCTGAGTTTGACCCCAGTACAGATAAATTCACTATCTTGATTAACGACCAAGCCACCGCACTTGATAATGGTACCAGTACCGAAACGCCCGCAGGCAGTAAGTCAATCAATCGCGTCAGTGCTGAAGTCAACGGCTTTATCGGTTGTATTGATGAAGTGCGGGTCTACAACGGTGATGATGAGGCAGGGCATTGGTCTTTTGATGCGGTCGATTACAGCCAAACCCCGCCCACCACGGAAGATACCTCAGGAGAAGGCAATACGGGCTTATTGTACGGCCCGAAACTGGTGCCTTCGACCTCGCCGATTAATTTAAATACTTCCGGAGAGATGCAATTAGACGCGAACGGCCTCTCCATTTTCACTGGCTTACTTGAGTTTGCCCAGCCCAAATCTGCCCCACGGTTACTCAATGGCACTGATGGTTTAGTGCATTGCTATTTCCAAAATAACGAGAGTGATACTGTGCTGACTGATGGTTTGGCCGTCGCGCAATACAATGCTGAAGCCGCCCGCGCCAGCTTTAATGCCGCTTGGGATGCGGTTGTCACCGGCGATACGAATAAAAACCAAACCGGTTCGGTGCAGTTTGTTGCCACCAAGTCGGGCACTTACCTGAATACGGCGACAATTACCATTGCGGATGCAGCCAGCAGCAATGCGGAACTGTGCGACATTACCATCAATGACCAAAATGGCACCACGGAGACGTGGTTAGGGGTGCCACGTCGCCTAGCACAATGTATTGAAATTTTCCAAGGCCGTGCTGCCAACGATCCCAGCGATGCGGAAGTGCAAAATGGGCAGAAAGTCTTTTTTGATTATCGCCATCAATATCATAGTTGCCGCATTCCATTAGGAGCGGCAGAAAACTATTTATTTCTCCAGTGTATCGGTCACTTGTTTGCGACCTTCCCGCTTAAGTCAGTGGAAATCAATAGCGTTACAGCCACCGACTGTACGGTGGTGATTGATTTAGACCCGTTGAAGTGGTCTAGCTCAGGCGACGGCAGTATCAATACCGCGACTTTTGCGCAAACCTGGGCTAATGTGCCAATACGCGGTGACCAGTTAGTGGCTACCTTAAGCGGCCTATCGACCAGCTATAACTACGATAATCCCAGTTATTCAACAGTCAAATCGTATGCGATTACTGCTACGACTATCGCTCGCGCCGAAAAAGTCACGTTCTTCACCCACCCGTTGGTGTCGGTATTTGCCATCACCGTCAGCGACGACAGTGATGGACAATTATCTTATTGCAACGTGTCGATTTCAGCGACAATTGACGGCACTGAAAGACAGGCAACTTGGCAAAAAGTCACACGTGAGCAAGGTCAGTTTGCGCAAATCCTAGATGGTCAAGACCCTGTTTATGATTATGAAACCCATGCCTCAGGCGACTATGCGCTGATATCAAACCATTTGATTATCAGTGTCAGTGGGGTCGCGGCAACAGTGATGAACCATACCGCAGCGGATGCGGTGAGCCTGTTAGCGGGGGCGAGTACTTTTCTGATTTTCGCCGATGGTGGTTCAGCCCAGCAAAGCAACGTTGCCGCCTACGGTCCCGTCAACGCGCAATTGTTACAACAAGGTCAATCATCTCAGAGCGGCGTGTTGACTCGAGGTTCTGAACTATTTGGAGTTCGCACCTTGACCGAACCCAGTAATGGTGCGCTACCTATTGTTCGTAACACCACTGATTTTACCGGTGGCACAGCAAATTTGATGCAACCGGGTATCAACGGCGGCTGGATCCGGCAAGCACCGCAAATGGCCTTAGCCTTTGACAACAGCAATCATGTTGAAATTGATGTGACGGCTGATCCAATTGAGAAATTAGCCATTGCAGGCGACATGACGGTAGAGGCATGGTGCCGCCCAACGCCAAATTTGTCTGATGTGGATATTTATCAACGGGTCTTAACCTTTAATAAAACCGGCAACGTCGACTTTCCTGATCTCGATTTTCAGTACTTGATTGCGCTGAAACCCTCGCCCTGTTTGAGACTCACAGACCAAAGTTCCGTGACTCAAGGTGTGAGTCTGGCAGACCAGAATGTGTCATTTGAAATGTGGATTAAGCCTCAAACTTGGAGCAATGCCACAGTCGCTGCGTTGGGTACTTTAAATGTATTTACCCCTGTGATGACCTTGTCTGCCAGTGTGTACGAAAGAATAGAACTCAAGTACGGCACCTCAACGGATGTCATCCAATTCGATTTACCCCCAGAACTAAAATACAAATGGCTGCATGTCGCAGCGGTGATGGCGCAGAATGCGGAGGCGACCCAAGTCACCTTAGCCTTGTATGTCAATGGCGATTGGATTGGTGATCACACTTATGATATTAGCGCCTCGCTTACCTCACTGGGTGCTTTTTCCGTCGGTATGCCGCAGGGATCAGGCACTGGCACCCTGAATAACCTCAGTGTCAATGGTGCGGCCTTATGGAATCGCGCTTTGACAGCCAATGAAGTGCGGTCAGTTTATGAGCAGGCCCCACCTAACAACGCTTTTGGCTTGCTCATTCGCTGGTTATGCAACGATGGTGACGGCGACGCGATTAAAAACTGGGCGGCAACTGGGGCGATATACGATAGTACGGTAGCCAATTCAGGCCACGCATGGCCCCATGACGGTATTTATCAAGCGCCGATTATGGGTGTGAATGACAACCTGTATTTGGCAGCGAAGAACACCATGCAACCCTATTGGAATCATTTAGCCTTGATTTACCAAGCCGGGTGCGCATTAAAGTTCCGTGGCAATGATTTTGCCGATTGCGGTAACAACGCCAATCTGAATTTAGACCAGAACTTGAGCATCGAGTTTTGGGTACAGCCACAAAATTTACTCGGTAGCAATGAAAGCATTCTCAGCAAAGATGGCAGCTACCGTGCTTACTTCAAAGAAACCGAGCAAAAACTCTATATCGACTTTTATACCTCAGTTGGACAGATTACGCTCACCAGCACCAGCCCGTTTATCAAAGACACGGCTTACTACATTGCCGTCACCTTCACCACTCAACAAGTCGAACAAAGCGGTTCTGATGGTCAGTTAACGCCGCTATACGAAGTTGATACACGTTTGTATATCGACAGCGTATTGGATATTTCTTTTACGCATGATGCCTATACTGATCCTGTATCGCTGACCCAAACCGACAATCACCTGAATTTAGCGCGTACCAGTGCGGGTGCGGACTATTTTACCGGTGCGTTGTCACAAGTACGGTTGTGGAACCGGGTGTTGTCGAGTGATGAAATCTTCGCTGCCTACCAAAGCCATACCAGCCCACAAAAACGCGAAGGCTTAATTTCCTATTGGGCATTCGACGAAATGGAAGGCACGTTGGCCTATGACCAAGGCGCAAGCAATAACGCTACCTTACAAACCCTTAGCGACAATGAACCGACCAGCACCAATGAGTTATGGCACTTTTTTGCCACTAACTCGGTGGTGACGCTAATGGTCAACGGTGAAGTCGCAACTGATGTCGAAGAAGTCGCCTTAGCAGACTTGGGCGGCTACGGTGATGAGCAGTTCTCTATCGGTGGGGTGCTAAACGGTGATACCGAGAAGACGGTTAATTTTACCGGCGAATTAGACGAAATACGGATATGGGAACAACGCCAAACGGCGGAGCAAATCCAAGATAATATGCAACGTTCCCTGACTGGCACGGAAACGAAATTAGCCGGTTACTGGCAGTTTGACCAAGGTTCGGGTGTCATTGTCGAAGATAAAACCGGACGCGGTAATACCGGCACCTTAAAGCCGGATGGCGGAGAACCGCAATGGGTGCTCTCGCAAGCACCGCTCAGTAACGAAGCAGGGCAGGTCTACAATGTGTTGGGCGGCATTAAAACTGGCTTTAACGCCACCATTAGCGAAACCCCGGCTAACGTTGAATACGCCGATGTGCAATACGACGCTTATGGCAGGATTTTTAGTGTCATGAAACGCAGCCATGCGTTGATTAATCAAGGTCAGTTGACCTTGGTCACCGGTTATAAAGTGGGCGATTTGGACACCGTATATCTGGGGCAAGCACAAACCAACGCGACCTTAATGGGTTATATCGAAGGACCACCACCGATTCCAAGCGAAAACCAAACCATTCCTTACTGGGCGGGTGAAATTGGTAATCGGTTGAAGTGTGCTGATTGCGCGACGGTGAAACTCAGCGAGACCGGCGAAACCACGATGGTCTTTTCTGATAGCCACGGTACCGGACGTGGCGATATCGATAACCGCAAAATCGGTGCTTATGTTTCAACCAATACAGGCACCAGCGTCGGGCTGGGTGCGGAGAGCAGTTGGCAATTAACCGTAGTCGATACGAAAACCGGTTACGAAGAGCAGTCCGATTCCCTGCAACAAAACGTGTCAGAAATGTCGCATACCATTGGCACGGAAAAAGCCTACATTGATCAATTTACTTCGGGTGGTGACTGGGAAGACTCAGAACATCTGTTAAACCCAACCGTGGGACGGCGCTTTATTTACGACAACGTTGGTTACGCCTTGGTGAAATCGCTGACTGCGGATGTGTATAGCAGCCAACTCCAAGGCAATGGTGCCATGATTAAAATGACCATGGTGCCTAACTTGGATATTCCTGAAATGTCCAACATCATCGACTTCCCGCTCAACCCGCGCTACGTCAAAATGGGTACTTTAGACGGCAAAGTCGGTTTGGAAAATGACCCGGATTATCCCGATGCCGACCAACAGCGGGGCAGTTATTTCAAACCGTTGGAAGCGGCGAGTTTGCAGCGTGAGATTCAAAAGCGCGAAGCGGAACTCGAAGCCTATTACCAACAATTCGATGTATCTGCTGCCGAATTGCCCAAGCGGGTTAAAGACGACGACCTGCAAAAATACCGCGAAGATAAACTCGACGCGATTCCCAGCTACGACTGGAAAAAACGCATTGCCAAGCGCAATATCGTCAACACCTACGTCTGGACGGCGGGCGGCGGCTTTCGCACGGAACAAACCACTTTGGTTGACGCCTTAGGTGAATCGTACCGTGGCATTTATACAATGAATTTTGCTGATGGTTTCCATATGGATGCTGGTGCGGCGATTGTCGTCGGTGCGTATAACGAACTGGACATTCTGCAAAGCCAAACCACCGAAATCCTTTCGGTGAAAAGCAAAGACCAAAAATCCGCGTTTAGCCTCGAAGCGACGGTAGATCCAGAGTGGTATCTCAAAGCACCAATTGTTGACGGCAACAATGTCAGTTTTACCGCCAATTCCGCCCCCGGCAAGGTTGATGCTTACCGCTACCAGTCGTTTTACCTCATGCCTTCGGACAACAACTTTACGACTTTCTACAGTACGGTGGTTGATCCATTTTGGCTCGAAACCAGTGCTCACCCCAACGCCGCCGCCTTACGCCAAGCGCAAGCGTCCGACAACGGCGTGTGGCGCGTCTTGCACCGTGTCAATTACGTCAGTCGGATACCGCCGGAATTCCAATCCATCCCGGATATGTCCAACGAACCCGATGTGCAAACCCCCGCCAACCTTGCTGAAAATACCTACATTGTGCGGCTGGTGGAAGGTGTTATCGGTGATATTGACCCCACCACCGTGCAAATCGGTGATGCGGTGGTCGAAGTGTTAGGAGAATCGGCGGCCTCGCCTGGCATATTGGGCACCCTTTTACCTTGGTGGGTGGCTTTTCTTACCGAAACGGAAGATTACACCTTACCTGCACGCAAAACCTATTTGACCTTACGCGAAGACCTGTTGAGCTACATGGTTGGTTTATACCAATCAGAAAACCGCTTAAGTGCAGGTTAACGTGTTTATTACCCCCTTTTTATCACCTTTTCGTTGCTGAGATCGCGGGCGCTGTTGTGCTCGGCGCCCGTGATCTCAGCATCTTTAGTCCAACGCGTCTCGAGATTTTTCGTGACCAACACAACCTGCAAGGAGAACACTCATGAGTGAACAATGGGATGACCTGCACCTGCGCAGCAATTTTAGTGATACTGGCCAATATCCAACCGGTGGTACCTTGTCTAGTAGTCCCGATATTATCCCTTACGGCGTAGAACCCGTGTCCAACCCTGAAGAAACCTTTGTCAATACCAATTGGGACAAAGACATGGGAAAAACCCTCACAGCAAATACACCTAACTATTTGTATGTGCGTGGTAAAAATTTGGGTACGGCAACAACCGATGGCATTGTCAACCTCTATTATGCGCCAGCGAGCTTGATACTTTATCCTATCGAGTGGCGTAATAATCAATTGCAAACCAGCGGTGGGCAAAAAGATATCTTGATTCAAGATATTGCTGCTGGCGGCAAGTTTGTCACACCTGATGCCTTTCAATGGATACCAGATGCGATTTCAGGCGATCACTATTGCTTAATTGGTGTTGCAGGCACTGAGCGCAACCCAAATGAAATTCCAGAAATCGACACTATTGATAACTTTGCCCAATTTATCTCTGAAAACCCTAATTTTGGTTGGCGTAATGTCAGTTTAACCAGCTCAGGTGCAGCTGATTTCACCCAAGATGTGAGCTATAACCAAGGTGGTTTGGGTGGCATGATGCAATTTGACATCATTTGCGAGAATGTCCCGATTGGTGCTGAAGTCTCGTTTTCGGCAGGTGATGCATTAGATCCGCCCATTTACATGCCACCGGTTAAAGTGTCTACATCGCCCAGTTTTATCATTGGGATGCAAACAGAAGTGCCGGATTATTTCGCCACTAACATTACCTATTCGTATTGGAGTAATGGCACCACACCTCCTCCAGGCTGGAAAATCACCATGCGGGTTTCTTACTTTGTTGATCCTTCCAGCTTCCTCTATGAAAAATACGCACTGCCATTAGAGAAAATGTATCCCAAAGAAATGGCGGAACAAATACAAACACGCGTTAAAGCCCTACGTCGTAGCGATGATGACATCGGACCAGTACGCGGTATTTGGGTTGGCGGACATAGCACGTACGGTCAATAACATGCGGTTAGCTATTTAGCTAACCACGCATCATTTTGCTCATTGCACATAATGCGTTTTGTACGGTTGGAGAATGTTTATGTTATCAAATGTTGTCGTTGTCCTGATCGTACAAATCGGATGATGTTTTTCATCAACTCAAACTATATAGAGAATCATATTATGACTACTTTCCCTACACCGACTATGTCATTTGCAGGTTTGCAAACCGGCGTACAACTGACATTCCAATCGAACTATGGCAGTCTTGAACAATCCGTATTGAATGGTTCAAGCATTACGCATCCTGATGACAAAAAAAGTGTTGTCGAACTCACTAGTGAAACTGGTGTGCTGGATATCCCCTCTGTGAATATCATGGCAAACTACGCGCAAAGTCCTATTCCGTACAAAATGACTTTTGCCGTTGTGACTGAATTACTACAGGGTTGCTCAGTTGCACTATGTTCTTCTAATCAAGGGACAACTCCTCCTATTCTCATCAACAAATCCGATATTCCATTGGATACGGTTTTTACCTACAGTATGGATGCCGACGTACCTTCAGGCTTTACAAGTCAGTTGACCGCCAGTTTATGGTTAAACGATAAAGTCTTGCCTGAAGACGCGACCTTTACTTTAAAATCATACTATTTAGTACCTGATGAAGAAGCCGCTGTGGCTAATGCCGTGCATTACACTGAATTAGGTCTACCTAAAGGTGCGGTGAGTTCAGACGGGCCACAACAAGCCGTATTAGTGGGTGAAATTGAGGTTCAATTGCCTACTCATACTTAATTGTTAAACGCAGCGTGGTAAGTAGATCGTGTATGACTGACTTACCACGCTACGCAAATTGCTTTTTAGTCGAGTAGTTAGCACTTGAGGCTCTCACAGAATTGATGCTGAACCTGTCGAAATCTTCGACTACTGAAGCCAAAAAACTGGCGGATTCAAGTTGCCAGTGCAACACGTAGGGCATCAGCAGAAACGTCGTAAGGTGTCTGATAACCGAGGCGCTTTCGTGGTTGCTGGTGGATCTTCAGTACCACCTGCCAAGTAAGCCGGGAGGGGCTGCTGCAATGCCCAAAATCTCGGCAAATCGCTTGTAGAGCTTCGGGTGCTTGGCTAAACGGGATCTAAAATGATGGTAGGGTGACAGAGTAAATACCCTCAGTATTGATCAAGGGCGTTTCCCGTCGATCCGATCAATTTAGCCGCGTTTTTTTACACTCCATGCAAATTCATTGAGAGACAAGCGAAGAATCAGGATTTATTGGTTGGTGATTAGCCAGCTTTGCTGCGGGTTTGACAGAGATAAGCTGTCGTTTGCATTTCGGTCAGCCGACTGATTGTGCGTTGGAATTCAAACGCCAGCCGCTCGCCCATATAGAGTTTGTCCGGGGGGGCTGCAGCGCTGATAATCAATTGGATTTTGCGATCATAAAATTCATCAATCAGCAGGATGAAACGCCGGGTGCGGTCATCACGGGAAGCACCCATGACGGGGATATCGGATAACAGTACGGTATGTTGGCGGCGCGCCAGTTCAATATAGTCCTGCTGGCTGCGGGGTGGGCCGCAAAGCGCCTCAAAATCAAACCAGACGATTTCGCCAGCCAGTTTATGGTATGGCATAGGACGCCCGTTGATCGGCAGGATACCTGTTTGTTGTATCCGGGTTGACGCCAGTCGGGTGAATTGTTCTTCCAGGCGGGTTGGCGTCTCAGGCGTGATTGGACTGTGGTAGAGATGGGTTTGTGCGGCGGTATTTTGTCTGTAGTCTTGCAGGCCGCCCATGGGCAGGACTTGAGTATGTTCTTGCAATAGCTTGATAGCGGGTAAGAAACTGGCGCGCTGGATACCATCTTGGTAAAGATTCTCTGGTGAGACATTGGATGTCGTCACCAGCACGATGCCCTGGTCAAATAAACTGCGTAACAGACCGGCCAGGATCACAGCGTCGCCGATATCTTTTACCTGGAATTCATCCAGGCATAAGACATTCCATTCTTGTTTCATGTGTTTGGCGATATGCTTGAGTGGATTACGTTTGCCTTGCCAGCGGGTGAGGTCAGCATGCACGCGTTGCATAAAACGGTGGAAGTGCAAACGTGTTTTGCGTGGCCCGGCGAGATGGTCGTAAAACAAATCCATCAGCCAGGTTTTGCCGCGACCCACGCCTCCCCAGATATACAGGCCTTTGAGCGTTTCAGGCTGAGAACCCAATAAATCGCGCCAGCGATTGGATTTGGCGCGGGCATCCAGTTCATCGGATAATGCTTGCAGCGCATGAACCACTTTGGCTTGGTCAGGATCCGTTGCGTACTGGCGTTCGCCAAGTTGATGGTGGTAGTGCTGGGTGAAATGCATGGTTGGTGATTAAGAGGTCTGATTACTGGAAGTGCAATTTATGTGGATGTTGCGATGTTTTTCAGTGCTTGCTGGATTTTTGGCGAAATGTTTTGCAAGGTCAATCCGGCTTCTTCCCACTGTTCCTGTTGATTCGCCTGTTCAATGTAATGATCCGGTAAACCAAAATGCATGATGGGTGGGTTTTTATGGCGCGTCGCCAGATATTCACTGACGGCGGAGCCAGCGCCTCCCGCAATCACGTTTTCTTCCAGCGTGATGAGTAACTGATGTTCGTCAGCCAGTTGATCAATCAGCGTGGTATCCAGCGGTTTAATGAAACGCATATTGGCGACGGTGGCTTGTAGTTCGTCTGCTAACTGAAGCGCCAGGGCGAGGGTGGAGCCGAACGACAAAATGGCGATGGTTTTGCCGACATGGCGTATTTCGCCTTTCGCCCAGGGCAAAGTCTCCAGTGTTTCGGGGGGTTCCAGGCCTGCGCCTGTGCCGCGTGGATAGCGGACTAATCCCGGGCCTGGGTGTTGGTAAGCGGTATGCAGCATTGCGCGACATTCCATTTCATCGGCTGGTGCCAGAACCGCCATGTTGGGAATGCAACGCGCATAGCTGAGGTCAAAAACACCGGCATGAGTCGCGCCATCCGCGCCGACCATGCCGGCGCGATCAACGGCGAAGGTGATGTCCAGATTTTGCAGTGCCACATCATGGATCATCTGGTCATAGGCGCGTTGCAAGAAGGTGGAGTATATCGCTACGACAGGCTTCATTTTGTCGCAGGCCAGTCCGGCGGCGAAGGTGACGGCATGTTGCTCAGCAATGCCGACATCATAGTAGCGATCCGGGTGGGTTGTGGCGAACTGAACCAGGCCGGATCCTTCGCGCATGGCCGGGGTTATCGCCATCAGTCGCTTATCCTGGGCGGCTTCGGCGCAAATCCAATCCGAAAAAATCTGGCTATAGCTTTTTTTGCGCACCGGTTTTTTTTCCATTTTCCCGGTATCCAGATTGAAGGGCGTGACGCCATGATAGACGCAGGGGTCTCCTTCAGCAGGGGCGTAACCACGGCCTTTTTGGGTGACGACATGGAGGAAGCGCGGACCTGTCAAGGCTTTCATGTTGTCCAGCGTGTCCAGCAGCAAAGGCAGATCATGTCCGTCAATCGGCCCGATATAGTTAAAGCCCAGTTCTTCAAATAAAGTGCTCGGCATGAGCATGCCCTTCATATGCTCTTCCCAGCGATGTGCGAAGTGCTTCATGCCGGGTATGTTGCCCAGTATCTGTTTTCCGCCCTGGCGCATTTGGTGGTAAAACCGGCTGGATAGAATACGGGCCAGATAGTTGCTGATGGCACCGACCGGTGGCGAGATTGACATATCGTTGTCATTCAGAATGACCAGCAGATCGACATCCAACGAGCCGCCATGGTTCAAGGCTTCAAATGCCATCCCGGCGGAGAGGGCGCCGTCGCCGATTACCGCAATATGTTTCCGTTCAATATGTTGGGCTTGCGCAGCGACTGCCATGCCCAAAGCGGCGCTGATCGAAGTGCTGGAATGGCCTGCGCCAAATGCATCATAAACGGACTCATCACGACGTAAGAAACCGGAAAGCCCGCCTTTTTGCCGAAGCTGATGCATTTGGTCATACCGACCAGTGAGAATTTTATGCGGATAAGCCTGATGACCGACATCCCAGATCAATTGATCATTGGGCGTATCAAAAATGTAGTGCAAGGCGACAGTGAGTTCGACCACGCCCAAGCCTGCCGCCAGGTGTCCGCCGGTTTGGGAGACGCAGGCGATCAAGTGATTGCGCACGGCGTCGGCTACTGAAGGGAGTTGAGCGCGTTCCAACTGACGCAGGGCATCTGGGGTGCTGATTTTTTTGAGAAGATCCTGGCTGGCGAGGGTGGTGTCTGCATTCATGAATGGGTTCGTCGGTTTTTATGGATTGGTCAAATGGCGTTGATCAGCAATATGATTGGCTTGATGCATTTTGGTATGGGTATTTACTTGAATCAGGTGTGGTAATGTTTTGGCGTTCCACTATTCGCTTGACAGCTTGTTAGTGCAGATAGACATCTGTTGATATATCCAGGATTGGCTGGTCTGGTATGCCATCATTCTGTAGGTCGTCGAGATTTATCTTGATGTTGGGTAAGCTTGTTATTTGATCATAAAATTCGTGTATCTTAATATTTTTTAAGAGTCCATGGTACGCCCGTATGTTTTTCATTGTATGGGATTCGTTACTGGATATATCGTCGGTTGATCGATTAAGAATAATGCTGGCGTCTCCAGTCCGACTGTGCTGATCAATGGATATTGAGGGGATTTGATAGATGCTTAAGGCGGCATCCAACTGTTGTATAAAGTCCGGGTTATGCGCGCTGGTGTAATAGCTGGGTGTTAATAGCGCATCAATATTGACTGATAAGTTGCCGTAGCATTCTGTGAGTTTCTTCTCTTTCTCTTTTTCATCTGATAAAGAAAGATCAACCTGGCATTCAATCATCTGTATATTCTTTCTTTTGGCGAGTTCTTTTAAGAGATAATAGTGTGCTTGTTTCCGGCCAGATTCCGTATCTTCATAAATAATGCCAATGCGTTTGAATCGGATCAACTCATGGGCTAAATCTAACCGATAAGTTTTATGATCATCTTCATGCATGCGTCGTTTAAAGACTTCGCGGAAATTGGTGAGCGGGTGGTTTTCCCCGTGTTGCGCTTTAAGGCCTTTTGCGAAACGGTCTAGCAGATAGAATTTATGTATGCCGGGCAAGTTGACCAATTTACCATCCCGCCAAACTTGGAAGAAATATTTCTTACCTCGTAATTCCCCATCTTGATCAAAGGCATGGATGCCGGTGACGCCGACCCAGGCTGGCATATAGTGCAATGTGGAACTTAATGTCGGTCCTAAAGTGGATTCAGCCTGAGCGATAGCGGTTGCCAGCAGATTTAGCGAATCGTAACCTTGGGCCGCTTTCAGGTTAGGTGGTTCTCCATATTCTTTTTGGTATTGTTTTATAAAGGTTGTTTGGATCTGACTATGGGTGTTGGGTTTGAAAATCGTGGGCACGATAGTGCGATTGGCGGCTTCCACGCCAGCTATTTGATTATAAGAATCGTGTGCCAGCGAATCACTGCCAATAATCGGTTGTGATAAGCCCATTTCGCGGAGTTGTTGCGCCATGCGGGCGCCTGTTGTTTCGTCAGCGGCAATATAGATAGCATCAAATGCTGCCAAGTCAAATTGCGAAATTATCGCCCGATAATCTTTGTCCTCACCACGAAAGAAAGAGGCCCGTTTAATGATTTTTATCCCCCGTTTTATTGCCGCGTCTTCAAACAGAAATGCGAGTTCACGGCTGACGGAATCCCGTGCATAGAGTATCACTATCCTTTGATAACCCAGAGCATTGGCGACGCTGGATTGCTGACCGGCAAGGATTTGGGTATTGGGCATCATACGAAATAGATATTTGAATTGATGCCCAGTCAGTGAATTGGCCGTGGAGAATGAGGGTAAGAATATAACTTGGCTGCGCTCATAGATGACAGAGGCGGGAATTGCGATATTGGATCTACGGTGCCCCAAAACGGCAACGATTCTAGGGTTGCTGACAATACGTCGGATGGTCCGCATGCTTTTCTCGATAGTCGGTTGCCCCGTTTCAGCATGGATGCGGATGGAACGTCCGATAAGTTTTCCCGGACGTTGGTTGATCTGTTTCGCTGCCAGTAAGATGCCGTTGAGATAAGTGGGGTCAGTGGCGTGTCGAACAACGGCGATTTCGATATCGCCAGTTTGCTGGCGAGCGAATTTCATGCGTTCTTGAGCCATAGCTTCATAATTGGAGCTATACGAGATGAAATAATCGCCAATCAGTATCAGTGCGATGAGTAGAATCAAGCGTTTAATCATTATTAACGGCTCAGTGAGACATTATTGATTGGGGATAGGCGGTGTTGAGGGTATCGCTTTCTTTTTATCTGGGTGGATAGCCTTGAGGGCTGTTTCCTCACTGGGGGGTATGCGATCTGCTGTATTGAGTATCAATGGCAGACCGCCATCACCGCTGCCGATAATAACGACTTTCGCATTATTGGATTTCGCTAATTGTTTGGTGGCTAAAATACCTTCATGCTGGAGTATGAGATCGGTTAATGAACTATTGACGATCCGGTGGTATGTTTGGATGCCGCCGGCTTCTATCCGTAAACGTTCAGCTTCCTGTTTCGCCGTTTCTATTCTGAATTCGTAGGATTTCATGAATTCTTCCTGAGTCAGTTTGGCTTCAATTGCGTCCTTGATTTTTATCGGTAGCTCAATGCTGCGGATGATAATGTCTTCAACTTCGACGTAGTTGCGCCCAACTTCATCCAAGGCGGTGAGTATGGCGTTGGTCAGCAGTCCTGCTTCGTTCGTGTATATTTGTTCGGCTGAGTAGTTACCCAGTTGTTTACGCATTACAGATTCGATTTGTGGTAATACGACGGTTGTTAAATAATTTGGGCCAATTTTCTGATGCAGAATGCCAAGCAGGTCATATTCTGGTCGATAACGGATCGCTAACGAAAGGTGGACTTTCAACCCTTTTCTCGTAATGACGTTGAATTGGTGAAGTGCGATCCTTTTCTTCACGTTATAGATGTAGACGATGTCTATGGGGTTAAAGATATGTAGACCCTCGCCATATATCTTATCGATTTGGGTACCGCCAAAACGCCGATAGAGAACACCAGCTTCGCCAGGTTTAATGGAAATGACAATAAGATTCCAGAAAAAAACCAGAGTCAACAAACTTATCAGTAAGATCACCGTCAGCAGGGGGATTTTTGATCTTAGCCAGTTTTTCAGTAGGTAATGGAGGCTGCTTTGATCCGGGTTTTGTGCTTTGCTTGTCATAGTTAATTTTGAACATCAAAAAGAGATGTTTTGTCTTTTCCGTCGTTAATCATGCAATGATAGATATCCATATCTTAAATATTCACTATGATGCAGGAAAGAATAACCTAAATCGCCTGGTCGCTGGTTTTATTGCCCTGGCTGGGGCAGGGGTGGTTTATGTTGTTCAAGTCTAGTTCCTGAAGACGACAGAGCATTGTCATCGCTTCGTATTTTGTGCTGTCATTTAATCAAGATGTCTCTCACTGCCTTTGCTTGTTCAAATATTTTTTGTCGTCGTGCCACAATCCTGGACAAAGTAAGCGGTGCTGACAAAATTCCGTTTTCCGCAAAATATTGACGTGGATTATGCGTAAACGGCTTGCCCTTACTCTCATGGTGATACGATCTAAGCCAGTGACGGGGTTTGCTTGAGCAAACTTTAGCGGCTTGTTGATGTCGGCATTATCTGAGCAGAGATAAAAATAAGTCAAGGCGGGTTGGTTGAAGCAAATTTAAGGCGTGGGAAGGCGGTTTTTTGCTGACGAATACGCTGTTCCGGGTTCCCTCGGTATCCTTGCAAACAGTAGAATGCGCGCTGAATGATTGATTAGCTGATGGAGTTGTTATGCCACTTGTCAAACCCTTTGCGGGTTTGCGTCCGGTCGCCGGGCGTGAATCTGATGTTGTTGCTCCGCCGTATGATGTGATGAACCGGGCCGAAGCCAAAGCGATGGCCGAAGGCCATCCATGGAGTTTCCTGCATATTTCGCGCCCGGAAATTGATTTGCCCGATGAAATCAGCCCTTATGATGAAGCGGTATATGCCAAAGGCCGGGAAAATCTGAACCGAATGATCGCCGAAGGCGTGCTCAGCAAAGACGAAAGTGAGTGTTATTACGTTTACCGTTTGACGATGGGCAAGCATGTGCAAACGGGTATCGTGGCTGCAGCCTCGGTCGAGGCATATGATCATAATCGTATTAAAAAGCATGAATTCACCCGTCCGGTCAAAGAGGATGACCGGGTGCGGCAGATTGACGCGTTGAATGCGCAAACCGGGCCGGTTTTCCTGGTGTATAAAGCGCATGCCAGGATAGATGCCATTCTGGCACAAGCCAGTACGGGCCAGGCGGACATGGATGTAACCGCGAAAGATGGCGTACGCCATCAAATTTGGGTGATTCGTGAGGCGGATAAGATTCATGCGTTGACCGATGCCTTTGATGCAATGCCGGCGATTTATGTGGCTGATGGGCATCACCGTTCGGCGGCTGGATCGCGCGTTGGCCACGCACGTAAAACCGCTAATCCGTCGCATTCTGGCGCAGAAAGCTATCATTATTTTCTGTCCGTGATTTTTCCGCACGATCAAATGCAGATACTGGATTACAATCGCGTCGTACGCGATCTGAATGGGTTGTCCCAGCAAGACTTTTTGGCGCGTGTCGCAGAGTGTTTTGAGGTATCGCTTAGCGGGAAACAGGCCAAACCTGATCATGTCGCTTATTTCGGTATGTATCTGGCGGGGCAGTGGTATCAGTTGGCGTTGCGTGAAGAATATATTCCGGACGATCCAGTCGCCAGTTTGGATGTCAGTTTGCTTGCCGATCAATTGATCGAGCCTATCCTTGGTATTAGCGATCCACGCCGTGATGAGCGTATTGATTTTGTCGGTGGCATCCGTGGCCTGGGTGAACTGGAGAAGCGGGTTGACAGCGGGGATTGGATGGTTGCTTTCGCGCTTTATCCTACCCGCATGGAAGATTTAATGGCGGTTGCTGATGCCAATGATGTGATGCCACCTAAATCGACGTGGTTTGAACCCAAATTGGCGGATGGCTTGGTAAGTCATTTATTGGATTAGCTTTTCATCGGTTTACGTGCCGCGATCTTGATCTTCCAGATGGCGGCATTTGCGTGGCGCCCCTGGCGGTGTGGGATCTGATATAAACAAAAACAATGCTAATATTGATCAGATTAACTGTGAACATCATCTTTCTGTGGCAGAATCCGGTCGATTTTACACTCTCATGTTACGAGGAATGACCCTATGCGACTGATTCTGCTCGGCGCGCCAGGTGCAGGTAAAGGCACCGTAGCCAAATTATTGACGGATATTGATGGTTCTGTGCAAATTTCTACTGGCGATATCTTACGCGCCGCCGTTAAAGAAGGTACTGAACTGGGCAAGAAAGCTGAGTCTTTTATGAAGGCTGGCGAATTAGTGCCAGATCAGTTGATCATGGACATCATGGGCGAACGTCTCCAGGAAGACGATTGTCAGAAAGGCTTCTTACTGGATGGCTTCCCACGCACGATTCCCCAAGCTGAAGCACTGAAGGAATTGTTGGAGAAATTGAATATTCAATTGGATGGCGTGATTAATCTGGATGTGCCGCGCGATGTGATTCTGGATCGTCTGACGACCCGTCGCACTTGTGTGGATTGCGGAGCCATCTACAATGTGAAAAGCAGCCCGACCAAAGTTGAAGGCGTGTGTGATGCTTGTGGCGGCAAAGTTGTGCAACGCGATGATGAAACCGAAGAAGCAATCTCCAAGCGTTTGGATGTATTTGAAGAACAAACCGCGCCATTGGTGGGTTTTTATCAGAAGGCGGGTAATCTGGTGAATATTAATGCCACGTCAAGCCAGGTTGTCGTTGATACGATTAAGACGCATGTTGGCATTTAATCGCGTTTAAGATAGTGAGATGACCCTCATGTATGGCATGAGGGTTTAGCCATTTATAATTTAGGTGAGAACTCCATCCCGAACAGGCGGGCAAGATGGCTGCTCACTGCTAACCCGGCCCGTTTGGCCAAACGCTCGATAGGATCTTCTTTCGGGGTGAAGTCAACGATTTCGGCCTGTCCCACCACTTCTCGCGCGACATAATCGGCATCGCCGATCTCGTCGGCCAAGCCAAGCACGATGCTGTGTTCGCCATCCCAGAACAAACCGCTGAACAGTTCGGGGTTATCCGAGAGCTTATCGCCGCGTCCGTTTTTTACCGCCTGAATAAAAGTTTGGTGTAATGCATCAAGGATTTGTTGGGTATGGTTTTGCTCAAAGGCGCTGATCGGGCTGAATGGATCCAGGATGCCTTTATGTTCGCCCGCTGTATAGAGGCGTCGCTCCACGCCAAGTTCTTTCATCGCTTTGGTGAGTCCAAAGCTGTCTAAGCGGACGCCAATCGAACCGATAATACTGGATTCGTTGACATAAATGCGATCTGCTGCCGAGGCGACGTAATAGGCACCGGAAGCACACATATCGCTGACCACGGCATACAAAGGGATTTCGGGATGTAATTCGCGCAGGCGCAGGATTTCTTTTTGTATATAGCTGGATTGCACTGGCAAGCCGCCAGGACTGTTGATGCGCAAAATGACCGCTTGTGTTCCTTTGTCTGCAAAAGCGCTTTTTAGTCCTTTTATGATAGCGTCGGCGTCAGTGCCGCTTTCATCTGATGTGATGGCACCGTCCAGTTTGACCATGGCGGTGTGTTCCTGGGTGGTTTTTGTTTGGAAATCAACGGTGTCAGGTGTCAACAAGACCAATAATGCGATCAGGTAGGCGATGAAGAACAGTTTGAAAAAAATGCCCCAGTAGCGCGCCCGGCGTTTTTCTTTCAGGGCGTCTGTTGCCAGGGTTTCCACCAGCTTGCGTTCCCATCCGCTGTTTTCTGTGTGATTTGTCTGGGGTGAATCAGAACGCGCCATGCTTAACCTCTATGATGTATTTTTCAACCAGCCGGGTATTTCATCTAAATTGGTGAAAATATGCAACGCGCCTTGTTGTTGCAATTGTTGAACACCATGTACGCCGTGGGCCACGCCAGCAGCGTCCACTCGCGCATTCCCGGCCATTTGCATATCGTACTCGGTATCACCGATCACAATGGCGTTAGCGGGTTTGGTATTCAGATCAATCAGGATGTCATGCACCATTTGAGGGTCGGGTTTGGAGCGGGTTTCATCCGCGCAGCGGGTCATGTCAAATAAATGGCCAAGTTTTGTTTCATCCAGAATTTTATTCAGGCCCCGCCGACTTTTTCCGGTCGCCACGGCCAGCAAGTAACCAGCTTCAGCTAATGTCCGCAACATTTGTTCAGCGCCGGGAAACAAAGATGATGGGGCGATGTCGTCACTGAGCCAATGTGCGCGATACGCTTCTATCAGTGTATTAGCGGCGGTGTCATCCATGTTGGGAAATAAAATGGCGATTGCTTCGTGCATGCCAAGCCCGATGATGTGACGTATGGCGGCAGGTGGAGGAATGGGGTTGCCGGTATCCGTTGCCGCGCGTTGCATGCAGGTCACGATACGCGCCGCTGAATCCATCAAAGTGCCATCCCAATCGAATATGACCAATTCGTAGTTTGTGTGCGTCATGCAGAGGTTGATTATGGAGTCATGGTCGGAAACAGAATCGCTCCCGATAAGTCCGGGAGCGTTGGTATGGTATTAAATACCTTGTACAAAGCCTAATGTCAGGCTGTCAGCAGTAAGGAGTCGATTCAGCTGAAATGCTCGTTGCTCAGTATCCATCAGGATTGCTTCATACATATGACGAGTGGCCCGGTCACCCATACTTTCCGCCTGCGCGGCCATTCGCCGGATCATTTGGATGATTGCTTGCTCCGCCTGTAAATCATGTTCCAGCATGCTGCGACACTGATACAGGCCATCCGGTTCTGACTCAAAACAGGTTAGCTCGGATAATTTGCTGAAGCTTGCCGCAGGCACACCTCCTAATCCATTTAAGCGTTTGGCCAGATCGGAAACATGTGCCTGAATGGTTTTGTGGCTGTTATCAAAGAATTCGCGCAGAGTATAAAACTCCGCGCCCTCTATGACAAAGTAATGTTTTTGATATTGCAGATGAAGCGTCTGGAAGCTGGCGAGTGCGACATTCAGCCCTTCACATACTGGTACTGTTACGGATCGGTCCAATAATACTGGATTGTCACCGACTTGGTCGAAAGGCCGGATTATGGATTGATTTTGTCTTGGCATTGTTTTTCACTTTCTCTATTGTGAATGATAGGGAGCAGCCTATGGAGGCCGCGCGTGGCAATCAGCATGATCCTGTGAAAAGACAGGCATTGACAGAGCCTTTTTGTCCTGGATCGTGTCGTTTACCGACACGAGTCTTTGGGTTGGTAAAAATCGCGCGGCGCTTAATTTTTCCAGATAATCGGCTGCGCTTCAGGCGAGTTATGATGTTGTTGCCTATGGGTGTGCGGCATTTTTTCTTCAAATCCCAGCTCAAGATCCAGATTGCGCAGGATATCTTGCTGGGTGCGGAAAATCAGCCCGGCAGAGGGGGGGGGTCCATTCTCCTTAGGTACGAATGTTTCGGGTGGAACGCCATTCGCCTTGGCGCATGTGCGGTCACATAGCTCCATTAAAAAGACCGTATGATGTTCAGCCGGGGTTTCAAACTCATCTCCCCAACGCACTAAAAAATCCACGAAGACTTCGGTGATTGCTTCATTTAATTGTTTGGGGTCATTGAGGTTTTGTTCCAGTCTGGCATACACGGGTCTCAACAATTCGCGGATATGCTGGCGGAAGCTGATGGGTACTGGTGGGCGGAAAGTCCGTACCACGGGTTTGAATTCACCACTTTTTTCCTTGCGGATTTGTTCTGTCAATGATGGAAGAATTTTTTTGTGCAGAGACTGCCGGACATGGGCTTGCATGATGATGGAGACTTTTAATCGGCTCCACAGCGTGGGTGCGATTTCCCGGCAGGCATCGCCGACTTCGGTGATCATTCGTCGCCCGGCTGGGTCGAGTAATGAGCGGTGATCCAGTTGATCAAGCAAGAGATCCCGTGCTTGTTGACTGAATGCTTGTTCAGGAATTTGGGGCAGACGGTCGCAAAGCCCCAGCCAGCCGATATTCCTGAGCTTGATATTGTCCCATTCATACAGTCTTGCATAAAGGTCGCGATAGCCTTCCATTAACTCGACCCGGGTCATGTTTTTAGGCAGGGTGTTGAAGTTATAACCGACGTAATCGTCCGAGTAGCGTCCGCGTTCAAAGGCACCGGCATCAATGATCTGGCCGTTTTCGATCATTTTCCGCCATAGTGGTGTGCCATGCGGTGCTTGCAGAATGGTGACCGCAGGCAGCGAGATGAAGGCGTCTTGGTGGAACCTGAAGAGTTGATCGAAGGTTGAAGTGTCGTCTTCATCAAATCCAACAATGGTGTTGCCTCGCAGCGCAATGCCGTAAGACATGATTTTGCGCACTTCCACAAACATATCTTTATTGAAATTCGGCAGTTTGTTGATGTTTTTGATGGCTTCCGGATTGACTGACTCGACGCCGACGAACAGGAACATCATACCGGCGTCAGCGCAGAGTTCGAGCAATTCGGGGTCTCGGGAGGCGTTGATTGTGGCCTGGGTGGAGAATCCTATCGGATGTTCCAGAGTGTGGTTGAGCTGGCGCAACTCACGGAGCAGTTCCTTGGTGTAGCGCGTATCTCCAACGAATTCGTCATCTGTGATGAATGCGGTGCTGAATCCTTGTCGGCTGAGTTCCCGGATTTCGTCCATGACGACGGGGATGGGTTTGTGACGCATTTTGCGACCAAACAGATAGATTACATCGCAGAAGTTGCAGTCGAATGGACAACCCCGGGTGGTTTGCACTTGTCCCATGGCATAGGCACTGGTATCCACGCCATCCCATTTGGGCGGGGTTGCATTGTCCAGCGAGGGCTTGGATATTTGCCGGTATTCTTTTTGGTAGTTGTCATTGGCGAGTTCTTCAAGGAATTGTGGCCAGGTTTCCTCCGCTTCGCCAATAAATAAAATATCAAAGTGATCACGGTAGGCTTGAGGATGCACTGAAACGCCCGGCCCGCCGACTCCGACCAGCATGTCGCGTTTACGGAATACCGAGGCGATGCGCAGCGCCTGATCTATATGTCCTGAATAGCCGGTTACGCCAACGAAGTCATAATGTCTGTCAAATTGGGTATCGTCGGTGATATGGCCTTTGGTGGGTTCATCCCATAAATCAATGGTGACGAAATCAGGTGCTAGCCCTGCCAGAGTGGCTAATACGATTGGACCGAAATCTGCGACAATGCCTTTGCGGGCGTCCATGGTGATCCAGCCAGTGGACATGCGGTAATCGGGTCCTACGAGTAACACATTCAATTCTTTCATCGCTAATCTCCCTGTAGATGGTTTGCTGATTTGCCTTTATGCGTGGTTCATAGGCTTATTTGGCTGAGTAGACGACTGGCGTATATTGGCTGGCGGCAGGTTCTCCCGGTTTGGAGCCTGGGAAGACAATATCAATCCAGGTTTCTTGAATGGCGTTTTCGGGTTCAGGGATAAGGGTGCCGTCAGGGTAGTAAATCATCACGGCGACTTCACGGTTTTTGTCGCTGAGATTCGGGTAAGCGCCGTGAATGGTCCATTTATCATGAAAAATGGCATCCCCAAGTCGCATGGTGTCAGGTGCCCAGATAGGGTAATTGCGTTCAGCCAGAAAATCAGGGAGACGTTGTTCGGCATCGTCAAAATCGGGTTTGAAATTCAGATAGCCGTCCAGGTGTGAGCCTTTGGCGTAGGCGACAGGTCCCATGTCGAGCGAAATATCGGTCAAAGGCAGCCAAAGCGTGATGATGTTACTGACCGGAAAATAAATGCCATCCTGGTGCCAGTGGGTGATTTTCCCGCCTGGTTCTTTGTACAGGCCTTGATCGACATAGAGGCGTACGGCGTCCACGCCCATTAATTCCGCAGCCATTTTGCCGAATCGTTGGTTTCTGGTGAGTTGCGCTGCCGCTTCGCTGAGTAAATGCATATTCAGGATTTGCAGATAGCATCGTTCTTCAGCCGTTTCACCCGGGTTGGCGGTATTGTAACGCTCGATCAAATCCCGTATGACTGGGCGGTAGGCGAGTAGCTCTTCAGCCGAGGCGATTTGTTCCAGTTGAACAAAGCCGTCCTGGCGAAATTTTTCGATGTGTTGATGGGTTAACGGGTGTGGGTCGGTTAGCAGCGGCAATGCTGTCGGGTCAATGGCAATGCAGCCGTTCTTTTGCCAGCGATGCCAGTGGCCGTCGAAGTCCCATGATCGTATGGCCCGGCGTAGTTGTAGCGGGGATATTGGCAAGCCGAGTTGGGCGGCAATGGCGCATCGTCCTTCCAGGTCGGTTTTTTCACAGCGTGAGGCCAGCGCTGGATCATGGTCCAATTGTCTTAAAAACTGCAGCGCATCGCGGGTTTGTTCGATTAAAGGATCCTTGGACATGGTTTCAATCCTTAAGTTTGATGAGGGGGATTTGAAAAAGTGGTTGGCGTTGTCCGAGTAATATGAATTTGTTGAACTGAGTTGTCAGCCAGCCTGACTTGGGTAAGCCATGATACGCCAATCAGAGCCGATTGCACGGATATCTTTGACGTCCAAATGCATGCGTTGCGACATCTGTTCCAGGCCGGGGAGGTTGAGTAAACCGCATGCTTGGGAACCCATGAGATGGGGAGCCATGTATAGGATCAGTTCATCAACCAGTTTTTCCTGCATCAGAGCGCCGCATAAGGTGGCTCCAGCTTCGACATGGATTTCATTGGTGTCGTGTTTCGCCAGTTCTTGACAGACTTGACGCAAGGGCAGGGTGCCGGAGGGGGTAGGGGGTAAAGTGATGATGGTTGCGCCTTTCGCCTCAAGCGCGGCTTTTTTGGCTTCGTCAACTGTGTGGGCGAACAACATGATGGGGCCTGACGCATTAAACACATGTGCATTCGCTGGGGTTTTCAAGGTTGAATCGAGAATGATTCGCGTTGGTTGGCGTATTGGGTGACTGGAGGCTAATTCATCAGGTTCCAGTCTGACATTCAGGGAGGGGTTATCTGACAGCACGGTGCCTGCCCCAGTCAGAATAGCAGAGGATTTCGCGCGTAGAAACTGTACGTCCTGACGCGCTGCTGGCGAAGTGATCCATTGGCTTTCGCCATTAGCCATGGCGGTGCGTCCGTCCAGGCTCATCGCCAGTTTGATTGATATCCACGGCAAGCCTTGTTCCATGCGTTTGATGAAGCCTGGGTTAAGCGCCCTGGCCTGTTGCTCCATCAAACCCACTTGGCATTCGATACCCGCCGCGCGCAGTTGGCGGATGCCGTTGCCTGCGACTAAAGGGTTTGGATCCTGCATCGCGATAACGACTTTTTTGACGCCTGCGGCGATTAATGCTTGGGAGCAGGGAGGGGTTTTGCCGGTATGCGAACAGGGTTCGAGGGTCACATAGACGGTAGCCGAAGTAATCGACTCGCCATGTTGTCTGGCTGCATCAGCCAGCGCATTGATTTCCGCATGCGGCGAGCCAGCGCGCTTATGCCAGCCTTCGCCGATGATTTTATGCTGGTTGACCAGGACGCAGCCAACGCGTGGATTCGGGTGTGTGGTGTATAAACCTTTTTTGGCGAGTTGGATGGCTCTCGCCATGAAATAGGCGTCATTGGGGGAGAAGCTGGCGGTATCCGCCTGACCGTCTGGCGTGCTTGTGTCCTTGTTCATTTTTCATCCTCTTTGTCCTGACTCCGCCAGCTTGTTAAGGTTTGACGGAGTGCGAATCATTATGACTGTTTGGTCTGGTGCATCTCAATCCGACCTTCATCCATTTTCCATACCCGGTCTGCCACATGGAAATAATGGTCATCATGCGTGACTGCAATGATGGTTTTTCCCATATTCTTAATTTCGCCAAGCAGCGTTTCATAAAAGTACTGACGGAATTGCGGATCCTGATCAGCCGCGAATTCATCAATCACCAGAATGGGCTTATCTTCCAACATGGCGGTGATCAGTGCCAGCCGTTTCCGTTGTCCGGTGGACAGGTTAGTGCTGGTGAAGCCGCCATTCTGGTACTTGACTTTATGTTGCATGCGTAGCTTTTTCAGCCACTCATTCACTTTGGCGACATCAATATCTTTGACACCATAAAATTTATCGAATAAATGGAAGTCGGTAAAGATGATGGAAAACAAATTGCGATAAGCCGGGTATAAGGATCTTTCAATCGGTAAATGATCAACACGCAATTGCCCACTATTTGGATAGTACAGCCCGGTCAGCAGTTTAAGAAACGTGGATTTGCCGCTGCCATTACCGCCGATAATGAATAAAAGTTCTCCTTTGTTGATTGTTTCTTTGAAGGGACCGGCAGTGAACGCGGTATCGCTTTGATTGGGGTAGGTAAAGTTGAGGTTATCAATGTGGATGTTTTTGAAGTCTGTTAAACCGGTTTCATCAAGAGAGGTGTCTTGGGCATGCGCAATGGCTTCATCCATTGTGGCTTCGAGTAGGAATAATTCTTTAATCGCGATGTTCACCCGGTTTAGTAAAGGAATCATATTGACCAGAATGGTGCTGGGACCGATCAGGAACAATAAAGTCGCGGAGATTTTGGCGATATTCTCAACATGTTCGTGGCTGAAATTGGGGATGATGAAGACCACGATTGGCAGCAGGGCATAAATGAACAAGCGCCCGAAGCCCCATGAGCGGGATTCTTTTTTGGCGATGGTGGATTTGATGTTTTGTGCGGAGAGCGAGGCGGCGGCGATTTGGTGAAGCAAGTCCCGTCCTTTGGACTGATTGATCTTGATTTCCTTGAAGCCATTGACTAAGTGCGCAATAGATTTGAAGTAAGTTTCTTCTTTCTCTTTGACTTTGTTCAGGGACTGATGGATGGCATGGGATTCCATGATGAAATAGGCGATGCCGATGCCGGCGGCAGCCAAGGTCATGATGAAACTGATCGGTGAAATATAGCCAAGGTAAATCAGTGAGAAAATCATCAAGATGAAGACTTGGAAGGCACCGACGATCTGCGGCATGGCCTGCGAGATCAGGGTGTCGTTCTGAGTCAGCCGGCCATATAAGGTGGTGCCGCCCATCTCTTCCATGAAGGTCAGTTCCACTTGCAGCACTTTTTGTGTGAGCCGGGTCCGGGTTTGGAAGATGGCGTCTTGTATGATCAGAATGGTGCGTTCAAAGGCATACCATTGACCATACAGGAACAGGGCGAAGGCGATGATATAGATCAGGAAGTATTGGGTTAAATCCTCTTGATTGATCACTGCCTCAGTTGCATGGTTGATAATGCCCAGTAACAGGCTGTTAGCCATGCCGGAGATGGCTGCGATGAATAAAACCTGTTGATAGGATTCCGTTGCTTCCCGTTCCAGGAATTGAATCAGTTGCATAATAGATTGGCGGCGGCGCAGTCAGTAGGTTCAAGTTTGAGCGTATCGCGCACTATTTTGCCGTTGAATGGGTTGTCAAGAAGCATTGGATGCTGTTTGTCCTTTTTTGAATGACAAGTTCCGATATTATTGGTCGGCTTTATAGAATCGCCTTTCTACAAAGGCAGCAGGTTTTCTGCTCAGGCATCGATTTTTTTGTATTTAATCCGCGTTGGATGAATGGCCTCATCGCCTAATCGGCGTTTTTTATCCGCTTCGTAATCAGAAAAACCGCCTTCAAACCAAACCGCTTTTGATTCGCCTTCAAACGATAAGATATGACTTGCAACGCGGTCAAGGAACCAGCGGTCATGAGAGATGACGACGGCTGAACCCGGGAAGGTGAGCAAAGCCTCTTCTAATGCACGCAGGGTTTCAACGTCCAGATCATTGGTCGGTTCATCCAGTAGCAACAGGTTGCCGCCGGATTTGAGTAATTTGGCCAGATGCACCCGGTTGCGTTCGCCGCCTGACAAATCGCCGACGCGCTTTTGTTGGTCAGCACCTTTGAAGTTGAAGCGGGAGCAATAAGCGCGTGATTGGACCTGATATTTACCAACTGTGATAATGTCCTGCCCGGCGGAAATTTCCTCCCATACGGTTTTATTATCATCCAGCGCATCCCGGCTTTGATCGACATAGGATATTGCGACCGTCGGCCCAATGCGCAAGGTGCCTGTATCGGGCTTCTCTTGCCCGGTCAAGAGGCGGAATAAGGTGGTTTTACCGGCTCCGTTTGGCCCGATAACACCAACGATCCCGCCTTTCGGCAGGTTAAAGCTCAGGTCGTTGTATAGCACCTTGCCGTCATAGGCTTTACGGATGTGATTGGCCTCAATGACCAAATCGCCCAGACGTTCGCCGGGCGCAATGTAGATTTCATTGGTTTCATTACGTTGTTGGAATTCCTGGCTTTGGAGTTCTTCAAAACGTGCTAGGCGCGCTTTGCTTTTGGCCTGTCGGCCTTTGGGATTGGCGCGCACCCATTCGAGTTCTTGTTGCATCGCTTTGATGCGTGCGGCTTCTTGTTTTTGTTCTTGCTCCAGACGTTTTTCTTTTTGCGCCAGCCAGGAAGAATAATTGCCTTCGTATGGAATGCCATGACCACGGTCAAGTTCCAGAATCCAGCCCGCCACATTGTCCAGAAAATAACGATCATGGGTAACGGCCACGACAGTACCCGTGTAATCATGCAGGAAGCGTTCCAGCCAGGCGACCGACTCAGCGTCCAGATGGTTGGTCGGCTCGTCAAGCAGCAGCATATCGGGTTTGGACAGCAATAAACGGCACAGGGCGACACGTCGTCGTTCGCCGCCGGACAATTTGCTCACATCCGCATCCCAGGGAGGCAGGCGCAGCGCATCCGCCGCCACTTCCAGTTGGCGTTCCAGATTGTGTCCATCGGCAGCCTGGATGATGTTTTCCAGTTCGGCCTGACGTTTGGCGAGCGCATCAAAATCCGCATCGGGTTCGGCGTAAGCGGTATAAACCTGATCCAGTTCAGCCATGGCGTTTTTAATATCGCCCAGAGCCTCCTCGACATTACCGCGTACGTCTTTGTTGTCATCCAAGGTCGGCTCTTGTTGCAGGTAGCCGATTTTGATACCTGCCTGCGGGCGTGCTTCGCCTTCGATATCCTTATCCACGCCAGCCATGACGCGCAGGAGAGACGATTTGCCAGCGCCATTCAAGCCCAGTACGCCGATTTTCGCGCCAGGGAAAAAAGAAAGAGAAATATCCAGCAGGATTTGTCGCTTCGGCGGCACTGTCTTGCTGACGCGGTTCATGGTGTAGATGTATTGAGCCATCGTATGCAACTTTAAAAACAGGTAAGAATGGAATGGTCAGAAGCTGGCTGAATTGAGTCAGCTGTTAAGCAGGCCGCTAAGTTACTGCCTTTCCAGCTTTCCTTCAATGTGTGAAAGCTTTTTTGCGCCGATTTCTCTCGTGTGAAGCGCGCGGATTCATGATTGAATTGAGGGTGGTGTTGTTTACCGCCAAATCAGACAGGCCATCCTGCCGGTGACTTTATCGCGCCGATAAGAATAAAAGCGTTCAGCATCGGAGTAGGTACAATATTCCCCGCCGCTGATTTGCCCGACGCCAGCTTCCATCAGGCGTAATCTGGCCAGTTGATAAAGATCCGCATACCAGTGTTTTGCACGCGTCGGGGTGAAAGCATGCGTTGCATGCGGTTGGCGTTGGATGAATGCAGCGCGGACTGCTTCACCGACTTCAAATGCGGTCGGTCCGATCGCGGGGCCAAGCCAGGCGATGACTTGGTCGGGCGCAGAAAAACAGGCCAGGGTGTTCTCCAGGATGCCTGACGCCAAACCGCGCCATCCAGCATGCGCGGCGGCGATCTGTCGTCCTTGGCGGTCAGTAAAAAGCACGGGAAGACAATCCGCCGTCATGACAACGCAGACGGTGTCGGGTTTTTGGGTATAGGCAGCGTCTGCTTCAGACGGGATTGTCGGCCCATCAAGTTGGTGAACCGTCGTGCCATGTGTCTGTTTCAACCAGTGCGGTGAGCCGGGTAGGGCAAGAATTTGTTGCAGTTTTTGTCGGTTGGCGGCCACATGCTGCGTATCGTCACCCACATGTTCAGCGAAATTGAAACTGTTCCAGGGTGGTTGGCTATATCCTCCCTCTCGGGTTGTACAGGCGGCGCGTATGTTGTCCGGCGCAGGCCAGTCTGGGATGATGAGGTGTTGGATGGTTGACATGGGTTAGGGGCGCTCTCAAATAAGCCAGATCAAGAGGGAAAGGGAAGTGGATTGCGTGATATTTTACCGCGTCTGGCCCCAGCTTAGCAGTTGACCATAGAAAGCACCCAACTCGTACTGAATGACACTTTCATATGAGAATTTAAATGATATTCACTCATTCATTACCTGAATGCGAGATAATCTATCTACGCTTTTACTGTTCTAAGTTCGGGATGATTACATGACTTCATCTGTACAGAGAATAAGACCTGCGGCACGCCTTATCAGGACGATCGGACAGGACCTGATCAAGGATACTTATGCGGCAATCGTGGAATTGGTGAAGAATGCTTACGATGCTGACTCACCAAGTGTTTCTGTCAATTTTTCGTATGATGATTTGCATAGCCGTCTGTTGATTAGTGTCACGGATTCAGGAGATGGAATGGATCTTGATACAGTCATCAACAAGTGGCTGGTACCTGCCACGGATGACAAGTTCCGAAGAAAACGAAGCCGTAAACAGAGAGTGTTGCAGGGGCGAAAGGGGATTGGACGCTTTGCTGCTGCTGTCTTGGGCGAACGGATTTTACTTGAGACAACCTGTAAGGGTGTGACAACGTCACTGATTCTGGATATGGAGGTTCTTGAACGTACGGAATATCTTGATGAGCTTGAGCTTGATGTTTCTGAGGAACGTACCGGCAAGGCTGATGGCACTGTTATTGAAATTGAGAAGGACAATGTGTCTTCAGCAGATGTCCAGGCCATATGGACGCCCAAACAGTTGCATAAGTTGTTGGTCGAACTCAGGAGCCTGCTGTCCCCCGAGGATGTCTATAAAGCGGCTGCTTCGCAGGGATATGAAGTTAATTACGACGCTTTTGATATCCGGCTTGTGTTCAGCAATTTTCCAGTGGAAGGTTATCGTGATCGGGAGATGGTGATTCTGCCTTTTCCGGTACTTGATCTTTTCGATTATAGAATTTCGGGTATGGTTGATAGTAGTGGCAATGCCACTCTCGCATACAGTAACCAAAACATCCCCAGCCTTCCTGCTGAGCAGATAAAAATCCGTATTCCCTTGGAAAATGACAACTCAATGGCATATCCAGGAGATATTTTTGTTGATTTACGTGTTTATGATCGTGATCCGGACAGTATAGAAAATATCATTCACCGGGGGCTGAAAGACCCGGATACGGGAGAGTATGTTGGCAAGCAGGAAGCCAGACGGATACTGAATGATTTTTATGGTGTTGGTATTTATCGTGAGCAGTTCAGGATCAGACCGTATGGTGATCAATCGTTTGACTGGCTGTCACTTGACAAGAAGAGAGTACAAAAACCAGCATACAAAATCGGACATGATCAGGTGATTGGCTTTGTTTATGTGCATCCTGAAGAGTCTTCAGGACTGACAGAAAAAAGTGCGCGTGATGGATTGATGGAGAATGCCCATTATTTCGGCTTGATTCAGGTTATGTCACTGATCGTGAATGAATTGGAAGCCAGGCGTGTTGCATACAGGGAGAAAGCACAGAAAGGCGGGCGTAACCGGTCTATAGATGACAACCTGAATGACCTGTTTGATTTTGACTCGGTCACAAAAAAAATTACTCATGAGTTGGACGAATTGGGTATGCCGAAAAAGGATCGGGAAACGGTAGGGAAAGTTGTCAGCGGGGTTATTGAATCAGAGAAGCAGCGGAAGTCTGGAGTAGCAAAGAGGATCAAAGAGACCATTGCGATATATCAGGGACAGGCAACTTTGGGGAAAATCACGCATGTGTTGCTGCATGAGGGGCGTAAGCACATCAAGTACATCACAGAAACCACGCCAAGAGTGGTCAAGTGGGCCAAACGCCTTTCAGAAAGAATGGATAATGATCTTACATTGAAGTTGGAGGATAGAAGTGGGGGGGTGGTATCCCACGCCAAAGGGCTTTCGTACTTGTTTAAGAAAATTGAGCCACTGGCCAGAACCCGTCGGTCACCTGCCAAAAAATTCGATCTTGAGCGCATGGTACAAACGACCTTCTCTATTTTTTCTGCGGAAATGGAAGCTCAGGGGATACGGTTTGATATCAGCTCAAATGTGCCCGAAGCATCTGTCGTGGTAAATGAGATGGACTTGGTTGCAGTATTCTCAAACCTTATTGAAAACAGCGTTTACTGGTTACAGCACAGAAAAGAGGGGGAGCCTGTGATCAATGTGACTATTCATGACGATGATAAAAGCACTGTTATTGATTATCGGGATAATGGACCGGGGTTTCAGGGGGATAATCTTGATTTGATGTTTGAGCCTGGATACAGCATGAAGCCTGATGGCACTGGTTTAGGGCTGGCTTTGGCGGGAGAGGCAATGGCACGTATTGGAGGTACTATTGAAGCTATGCACTCTGATAATGGGGCATTTTTCAGGATTGTATTCAAGGGAGACAGGAAATGACTGCTACTGTCAGAGTTTTGGTTGTGGAAGATGATAACAGCCAGTTCCAGACTTATAAGGATGCAGCAGATGATTTCAACGATTCCCATGATGATATTTGTCTGAAACTGGAGAGAAGAAGTGATGCAGAGGCAGCAAAACAGGCTTTGTTGTCAGGAGGATTTGATGCTGCAATCGTGGATATCAATCTTGATTCTGCCAATGCAGCAGAATCATCTGGAAATTCAGTTTTAAGAGAGATTGTGGGCAAACACCGCTTTCCAGTGTTTGTTGTTTCAGGGAATCTTGGAAAGCTTGATCCCGGGATCAGAGAGAAGGAGTCATTGTTCCTGAAATGTTATAATCGTGAGAAAGCCAACAGTGAGATATATGAGGAGATCCTGACTATCTATAATACTGGAATAACCCAGATTCTTAGGGGGGATGGGGAACTGGAGCAGAGGCTTGGTGACATTTTCTGGAACCATTTTTCACAAGACCTTGATGTGTGGTTTGATGCGGGAAAATCGTCCGAACCTGCCCTTCTGAGGTATACGGTCAGCCATTTGTCAGAGTATTTGGATATGGGATTGGAGGATAGTCAGTGCTACAATGACGCCGAATTTTATATCAAGCCTCCAATAAGGCCGCACCTTGCTACCGGCGACATCTCTGAAAGGGACCGGGTAAGGTATTTGCTTTTGTCCCCTGCGTGTGACGTTGCTCCAAGAGGAGAGGATGAACAAAAGCGGCCTTTGATCAATGCAAAACGATTGGTTTTGGCGAAACTGATCAATGTGGATCATGCTGACTTCATCAGAAACAACATAATCAAGAAGGATACCAGGGCTGGTGACAGTCGCTCTGCGCTTTCAAACATCATCAAAGGTAAGCAGGATAAATATATCTTTCTGCCTCCGTATAAGGACCTTGAAGCCGCAGTGATTGATCTTCAGGATCTGCATACAGTGGATTGTTCTGATTACCTTGATGAATATAAAAGACTTGCTACCGTATCCGCTGCTTTTCTGAAAGATATCCAGTCACGTTTTTCCTCATACTATGGACGGCAGGGACAGCCTGATCTGGATAAGAAGGCTTTGTTGAACAGGTACAAGGATGCGTTGAAACCCGGGGTCTGATCTGTTATGTCGGATGTTCTGACTAAGGATCAACGACGATATTGTATGTCCAGAATTCGGGGAAAGAACACGAAGCCGGAGATTTCGTTGCGTAAGGCCTTATGGGCAGCAGGGTTCCGTTATCGGCTGAAAAACCGTTTGCCAGGGCGCCCGGATATTGTTTTTCCTGGGAAGCGTCTCGCGGTTTTTGTTGATGGTTGTTTCTGGCACCGATGTCCCCGACATTGTCGGGTTCCAACCACGAATCGTGAGTTTTGGGAAAATAAGTTAGGCAAAAATGTGCAAAGGGACAAAGACGTGAAAATGCTTCTTGAGCGGCAGGGGTGGGAGGTTGTCCGGTTCTGGGAGCACGAAATCAAAGAGTCCGTTTCAAAATGTGTTGAACGGGTTTCTTTGTTGATCGGCTAGTTGGCAATCTTTAACTGCTCCTTTTTCATAATTCGTTTGATGGTGCGGAAAATCACCTCCATAACAGGGGAGCAGACGCCGTTTCCACACAATTTGACTTTGTCACGCCTTGTTCCAATTGGGAGCAGGTGATCGGAACCGGCCCCCATTGCTTTCAATAGCTCAGATGGTTGCAGCATACGTAACATAGGGGTGTTGTTTTCCCATGTTACCAGTCCAAAGCGGTCAATAGTGGTTACTGTTCGCAGGGGAGCATCCAGGGCCTGCCATCCTCCTGCGTAATCGGAGCCATAGTAGACAATCAGAAATGGCACATTTTTTCCAAGGGCGGCTATAGCGCGCTCTGCTCTTTCCAAAGTGGCTTCTGCCCTGCCAGGGCTATGCAGCGGTCTGCTTTCATATCGACCTGACCAGTCAATTACTGACCGTGCATTTTTTGCCTTCTTTTTGTGAGAATTGATCAGTTGGCCATGAGTGATAACTGAGCCTCCACTGTCGCAAATCAGAAAAAGACGTTTGCGGGATTGTGGAGTGCCGAATTTCGCGGAATCAAGCAGGAGTTGATTGACGGTGTATCCGTATTTCTCAAGAGTGACAATGATTTCCTCATGGCGATCCCATTGTGTCATGCGATTCACGTTTTCAACAATGACCCAGCGTGGATTAAAGGCGTTCACCCAAGGGAAAATGCTGATAGCGGTTTCCCGGCTTTTTTCACTACCTTTTTTAGCACCTCTGGCAATTGAATGTGCTGTACATTCAGGAGATGTCAGAAGAACATCAGGGATGTATTCCTGCTGATAGTCGAGGGGGGCTATGTTTTCGATTTTGTCCTGGATGACATTCGCATTTGGGAAATTGGCCTTATAGGTTTCTGTTGCCCTTTCCCAGGCATCGACTGCTAATAAGGGCATGCCTCCGGCTTTCGATGCGCCCCTGGCTCCGAACCCTGCGCCACAGAATAGATCGATAAATGTCAGCTTGTTATCATTCATATCCGTGGCATCTAGTGTAGATGGCTCCCCCGGTTGGATTCGAACCAACGACCAACGGATTAACAGTCCGCTGCGCTACCGCTGCGCCACAGGGGATAAGTCATTAAGCTGATGCAATGAAGCGCGAATCTTACTGATGCCTTGTTGGATGGTCAAGTTTTTTGTGCGTTTTCCATCAGATTGTGGGCGCTTCCATTCAGAATTTATGGGACATAGTATGTTGCGGTTTATAAATGAGTTCCACCCGGGTGCCTTCGCCGGGTTCGCTTTCGATGCGCAATTGACCGCCGAGACGCCGCGCCCGTTCCTGCATAATGGATAAGCCGATATGTTCTCCTGGTCGCCCCATTTTGGCGACGCTTTCGAAGCCAATGCCATCGTCCTCCACTAGCAGCATGAGGTTGCCATCTGTATGGCAAGTGATCATGACGCGCACGGTATGAGCTTCAGCGTGTTTGCGTGTGTTGGCCAGACATTCTTGAGCGATGCGTAGTATTTGCATTTCGTCGGTGGGTGATAAGCCTGGGTCGCGGCAGCCTTGCTGGAACAGGCTGTGGATTTTGGTTTCTTGCTGAAAACGTTCGACAATTTTACGTAAACCGTTGACCAGGCCGAGTTGATCGGGTGGGGCGCGGAAACCGTGCAGCAGGTCGCGTAATTCTGTATGCGCCTCGTCCAATCCGTTGGAGAGTCGCTGAACGTCGGTTAATAAAGTGTTTGGATCACCTTTTTTGATGCCATCTTGCAGCAGCCGCACTTGAAAACGTAAACCCGCCAAGGTTTGTGCGAGTGAGTCGTGTAATTCGTGGGCTAATGCCGTGCGTTCTTCAACGATGGATAAGCGATGGGCATCTTGATCTGAGCGTTGTTTGGCGATTGCCATACCCAGGTGGCTGCCGATGGTTTGCAGAATATCAATAATATCCTCGCGCGCGGCGATGCCGGGTTTGCGTACGTAAATATGGTAGAGGCCCAGCACTTCGTCATGATGGTCCAGCGTCACGCTGATCAGATCAACCTGATCCTGGCCAAACATCTTACGGCCTAACTGTTTGGAGCAATGCTGATTTTGCCGATTGCATAAAATGTCGCCTGGTGACAAAGCGGCGCCGCACATGCAGAGATCAAGGGGTAGCATTTGGTGTTCACTGAGTATGCTGTCATCCAGTCCGATGGAGCCGACCAAACGCATCTGATCGTCTGGTTGTACCAGGCGCACGGTCGCCGCCAAACCGTTGATCATTTCTTTGAGGATGCGGAGGAAACGCAAAAGCAACTCGTCCAGGTTGTCTGATTGATTGATGCTGGCTGCCACGTCATACAGGATTTTGAGTGAGGCAGTTTTCTGTGCCAGTCGGCTGGTGTGTCGTGCGACCCGGTTATCCATGTCTTCATACAGGTGGGTCAACTCATCGGTCAGGCTGCTGATGTCGGTGACAAGCTTGTTGAGTACCCCAGAGCCTTCCTGTGGGATGGCGGCATCAGGTTCGCCCTGATTGACCTGAGCGACGGATGATTCAAGGCGCGCGAGTGGGCGGAATAATTGACGGTGCAGTCGTATCCAGAGAGCAATGAAGGCAGATAGTGCGAGTACGGTGATGAACAGGATGAACAGCGGCAGAGACTGGCGCTCAGCGGTGGTGAGGAGATTCCAAAATGTTAATGGGATGAGTGACGTGAGGGTTGCGGCGAGCAATAAGAAAGTGGGCAGTATGCCAGCACGCCGCAGAATCCGCCAAGTATTGGGAAGATTCATACTTTTTGAATCAGGCGTTGATTCGAGGGATAGGGGATAAGCGGGATGACTTTGTTGGTTTGTTTGGAGATGGGTGCTTGATAGCCGCTGACGTAGGTTTCCAATAAGTGGTACAAGGCGGCGGTGTTCATGCGTTGAGAGACCGTATTGAGGCGATCCAGCATTTGTTGATATTCGCGCAAAGTCAATCCTTTTTCATGGGCATGAAAAATACGGGGGTGCTTTGTGGGGACGGCATCGGCGTCAATCAGAAGTTCTTCATAAAGTTTCTCACCTGGGCGCAAGCCAGTGAAAATGATTTCAATTTCACCTTCTGGTTTTGTCGCGCTTTTTTCCCGCAAGCCACTCAGGTTGATCATGCGTTGGGCGAGATCGTGAATCTTGACCGGCTCGCCCATGTCCAAGACAAAAACCTCTCCACCCTGCGCCATTGCTCCAGCCTGGATCACCAATTGCGCGGCTTCGGAGATCGACATGAAATAGCGGGTGATATTAGGGTGAGTAACCGTAAGCGGACCGCCTGCGCGGATTTGATCACGAAACAAGGGGACGACGGAACCAGATGAACCCAGAACATTGCCGAAGCGCACCATGCTGAAAATCGTGTGACTGGATTGTGGCGTGAGCGCTTGCAGGGCTAATTCAGCCAGACGTTTGCTGGCTCCCATGACGTTGGTGGGTCGCACGGCTTTATCGGACGAAATCAACACGAAATGTTTGATGCCAGCTTGTTGAGCCGCACATGCTGCAGAGTAGGTGCCCAACACATTGTTTTGCAGCCCTTCAAACGGATTATGTTCGACTAAAGGGACGTGTTTATAGGCTGCTGCATGGTATAGCGTATGGATTTGGTGTTGGGTGAGCAGATTGCCGATCCGGGATTGGTCGCATACGGAACCAATAGCGGCGATTAATTCGATATCCCGTTGCTGACATTGATTGCGTAATTCCTGGTCTATGGTGTACAGAGCGAATTCTGATATTTCAAACAACACCAGTTTCTCAGGGCGATGCTGAATAATCTGACGGCATAATTCAGCGCCAATGGAACCACCAGCGCCAGTCACCAGCACATTTTTCTGGGTGATGCAGCTTTCCAGCAGCTTGGTATCCGGTGCGATTTGTTGGCGACCCAGCAAGTCGTTAAGGTCGATTTCGCGCAGTTCCGCCACGTCGGCGCCAGAGACCAAGTCAGTCAAGCCGGGGATGGTTTTGATATGGATTGGCAGCGGCTCTAACCGCCGTAAGATTTCATTTCGGCGTTGTTGATTGGCGGATGGCATGGCTAATAGTAATTGCTCAATCCGATGTTTTTTAACCAATGACGCTAAATGGTTAGGTGGATAAACCCTTAAGCCATTCACAATGGCTTGATGCAAGCTGTGATTATCATCCACAAACAGAACCGGATGGTATTCCTGACTGCTCTTCAAAGCCTGGACGAGCTGAATACCGGCTGCTCCGGCACCATAAATGGCGACATTATGACGGTGCGTCTGGCGCTGGATGAAATCATGCAATTGGCGTATGCAATAGCGGCTGCCTCCCATCAACAGGAACAGGATTCCCCCATAAATGAAAAACACCGTCCTGGGTATGGTTTGTGGAGCAAGGAAAAACAGAGCTAGCACAATCAAGGCGAAAGTGGAAAGCGTCGCGCCTTTGAACAGATTGGTGATGGCTTGGCCGCCAATAAACCGGATGATGGATTGATATAAACCCAAATGAATGAAAATGGGGAGGCTGACCAATGGCATTAAAACAAACAAATGGAGGGTTTGATGGTCCAGATTTGGTGTCCAATCTGATAAGCGCAAGGCAAAACTGCACCATAGTGCGAGAGGAACCAGCGCGATATCAACCAATCCGATGATCAGGCGCTTCTGCCAACGGGGGAGATTAAAAAAACGTTGCAGATTGTTTAATACGGCATTGTTGGGTTGCATGATTGATATTGGATATGTGAGGCATCCTATCAATCCTTGACTTTGTCACCCCGGCCTTCGCCAGATAATGTTTTAACAATGTACATAAAATATTGACGAATCGTCAGTGTTTTAAGCATCTGTGCGTCTGTACTTGCCAACAGTTCCGGTGTTGACATATCGATATGGCGTATTTGCGCGAGTCCGGTAATACCTGGGCGAGCTTGGTACACGCCTAAAGCGTCACGGGCATTAATCAAGGTTTTTTGCGTCGGCAGGCATGGACGAGGCCCTACCAGACTCATGTCACCTACTAATACATTCCACAGTTGAGGTAACTCATCCAATTTGGTGCGTCGTAAAATCCGTCCAAAAGGCGTGATCGCCGACGCGTCCGCCAAATGCGTGGCGACAGATGCGGTGCCTAACCGCATAGTGCGGAATTTAACAAGAATAAAAGGTCTTTGCATCTTTCCGACACGTTTTTGTCGAAGTAAAGGGGAGCCTGTGTCGAGATAGCTGGCGATGTAGATCAATAAAAAAACGGGAGCGCCAATGAATAATCCGATAGACGCCAATGTGATGTCAAAAAAACGCATTCAATTCGTGAGTTGTTGGAAATGGCTTTCCATGTCGGTTTCATAAACGAGGGGGAGGGCGAGGCTACCAATCATCTTGGTAGATGGATAGGGGGAAGAGGTATTAAAAAGCCTTGTGACCGTTAATCATGATTGATTTTTTTAAGTCGCTCAAATGGTGTGAGCTGTAATGGAAATATTAACCAAGATTAAATTTAGCTGAGGATACTGACTGATATTTCAATGGCTGGCTAAACCTAATACCGCGCTAATAACGTCGCAAGTTAAGACAGTCTGGTCTGATGTTAATGTTGGATGAACCAGGAACATTAATGAAGTTTCACCCAAATCGCGCGCAACTGGTAACCGCTTAGGAGGGGGGAGATTGGTATCATCAAAAGCTTTTTCCAGATAAACTTCGGAGCATGAACCGGAGAAACAGGGTACACCCTGTTCGTTGATGGCGTGCAGGATGCGGTCACGGTTCCAATTTGGTTTGAGTTGCTCTAGGTCAACGAACACATAACATTTATACGCGGCATGTTCAACATATGGGGGAATTATCGGAACACGCAAACCGGGTAACTGGCGCGCTGTATCCCAAATCGTATTGGCATATTTCACACGTTGTTGGTGCCACTCAGGCATGCGTTTTAGCTGAATGCGTCCGATAGCAGATTGCATTTCGGTCATACGTCCATTTGTGCCGAAGCTTTCATGCAGCCAGCGGAAACCCGGCGGGTGTTCACGTTCGTACACCGCTTGCCAACTTTTACCGTGATCTTTGTAGCTCCACATCTTTGACCACAGATCACGATTATTCGTGGTGACCATACCGCCTTCACCACCGGTGGTCATAATCTTGTCCTGGCAGAATGACCAAACGCCGATATGCCCGATACTACCCACGCTTCGGCCTTTGTATTTAGCACCATGCGCCTGTGCGCAATCTTCGATCACAAAAAGACTATGTTGTTCAGCGAGCGCCATAATTTCATCCATTTCACACGGCCAGCCTGCCAAGTGAACACAGATGATGGCACGAGTGGCCGATGTAATTAAAGGCGCAATGGTGTCTGCGCTGATATTTTGCGAATCATGGTCAATATCCGCAAAAACCGGGATTGCGCTTGCCATGACAATGCAGGAAACAGACGCCAGAAAGGTGCGCGAGGTCACGATAACTTCATCACCTGCGCCAATCTCCAATGCTTGGAGGGCCGCATCCAATGCAACTGTTCCATTGGCTAATGCCACTGCATATTCGCTACCAATCCAGGCGGCAAATTCTTTTTCAAACTTACGCCCCTCCTGCCCCGTCCAGTAATTGACTTGGTTGGAAAGCAGCACATTGGAAACAGCGTTGGCTTCTTCCCGGGTAAAGGAGGGCCAGGGAGAGAAAGGAGTGTTTAGCATGATTCGGTTGTAATGCTACGCATGGTTATTTTAGACGGGCAGGACAACCAATAACGGTGACATGATCAGGCAAGTCATGCGTTACGACTGCGCCAGCACCTACAGTAATCTTATTACCTATCTTTAGACAGGGTAAAATCGTTGCGCCTGCACCGATCAGGCATTGTTTGCCAATATTAACACCGCCACCCAGAGTGGCTGCAGGGGCAATGTGACAGAATGCTCCGATATGGCAATCATGGTCAACAGTGGCGTTATGGTTGATGATACAGCCATCCCCGATTTTTGCGTCCGGACCAATAATCGAGCCAGCGGTTATGAGGCTGCCCAAGCCAATGCTTACACCAGGATAAACCACTGCGCGGGGATGGATAGCGGTTTCCGGCAAGATGCCTGTGTTATGCCATTCTGTTTGTAGGCGGCTACGAATAGCATTATTGCCAATGGAAAAATGGATGGCGCAGGTATGTAAATTTCGAAACTCGGCAGGAGGCAGAACAGGTACGCCACATAATTGCCCGCGAACTTTGTCGTCAATAAAATTTTCGACTGGTTTACCACTTTCGATCAGTGTGTGGAATGCAACCTTGCCGTGACCGCCTGCGCCGTAGATAAACAACATGGCGTTGGTCACCTGTTTTTGAACAACCGGGCATGGCTGCCAAGTCGAGTCAGGTAAACAAACTGCGCATCGGTCTGATAGATCAGTAAGGTATCATCACCTAAATGCAATTCGCGGAAATCGTTCCATATACCTTGAAGGGCATGATCGCGTGATTCAGGGGGGAGGGGCTGGCTATTCAACAGGTTGGTCACATACAGAAATAATTTGGTGGCCTGTGTGTCGGTTAGCCGGACATTGCGCATGTCCTTGATAAAAGATTTATGGCGGATGAGTTGCCTCATTGCCTGCGCAACTCGTTTTGCAAATCTATCAGCGCCACAGGTTCAAGGTTTTTTCGCATCCGCACATCACGCATGGTAACCAGTGTTTTATCATTAGGTAATGCCACATCAAAGGGCAGGCCTTGTTTGGCGACAATCAAGCTGGTAAAGATATTCACTGCTTCACTGAAGTTTAAGCCCAGATGCTGCAGAATGACTTTGGCCTCGGTTAACTTATCGGCATCAAGGCGCAAACTGGTTTGGGTTTTGGCTGTCATGGTTAATACTCACGTTATCTTGTGCTTGAGCATACCAAATGGTGTACGAAAGACCAATATGCACTCAAATTCTGTCAGTAAATTTGGGCATAGTGGCTTCGCCTTCGGCACTGATACCTTCGCGCACAAAGACTTTTCTCAAGGTCAGAAACAGAATTTTCAGATCAAGCCAGAAAGATTGGTTATCGACATACCATACGTCGAGCTTGAATTTTTCTTCCCAGCTAATGGCGTTGCGGCCATTAACTTGCGCCCAGCCGGTGATGCCGGGGCGGACATTGTGGCGGCAGGCTTGTTCAGGTGAGTAGAGCGGTAGGTATTCCATCAATAAGGGGCGTGGGCCAACTAAGCTCATATCACCTTTGAAGACATTCCAGAATGCAGGGAGTTCGTCCAGGCTAGTGGAGCGTAGGAAACAGCCAAACTGGGTTAGGCGCTGGGCATCGGGCAACAGGTCACCGTTTGCATCACGTTCGTCGGTCATAGTACGGAATTTGTACATGCGAAAAGGTTTGCCATCCAGGCCGGGGCGTTGTTGACTGAATAAAATGGGAGAGCCGAGTTTTTGCCTGACGAGTAGGGTTGTGATCAGCAGGATTGGTGAAAACAGGATGGCTGCGACGAGCGTCAGCAATAGGTCAAACAAGCGCTTCATAACCCCATGATCTCCATCAATTGGGCATTCACCTTGTTCACATCATATTTTTCCTCAGCGATTTCCCGGCTGCGTTTGCCCATACGCTCCCACTGTGCGCGGTTTTCAATGAACCAGATTATACGTTCTGCCAAAGCTTGTGCATCGGCTTTTGGAACGAGATAGCCGTTGTCACCGTTGGTAACGGTTTCCCGGCAGCCAGGGACATCGGTAGTCAGTATGGGGCGGCCTGTTGCCATGGCTTCCAATACGGTACGAGGCATGCCTTCGTGGTAGGAAGGTAATACATAGATATGACAATTTCGCAGATAATGACGCACATCATCGGTTGACCCGAGGTATTCGATCCAACCTTGTTCGTGCCAATTTTGGACTTCGTTGAGAGGGATGCCATCGGGTGAAGAGTCTTCAGGGCCAAGGAGCTGTAACGTTACCCCCGGATACCTGGATTTTATAATTTGCGCAGCTTGGGCATATTCGCGGAAGCCTTTTTCACCGAGCAACCGTCCGATGGTGAGAAAAGTGATGGATTTATTGGGTAACGGTGTGTTTGCATAGCGGCTTATATCTACACCTGAGCCATTAACCAAGGCACATTTCCCGGATGGCACAATACCGCGTTGGACAAACTCGTTGAGATTGTCTGGATTTTGGAAAATGACACGTTCGGCACGTTTCAAGGCTGTGCGGTAAAGCACTGTCACTAGTTTACTTAACAGTTTTCTTTTGAGGGTCTTGCCCTGGAAAGCAAAGCCTAGACCAGTAATCAGTGCATAAAAACGTGTACCGGGCAAAACACGGCAGGCCAATCCACCCCAAATCACCGGTTTAATGGTGTAGGCAAAGATAACATCAGGCTGTAATTCGCGGAAGGTTTGGCACAGAAACCGCCATGTCTGCCAATCCACAAGTGGATTCAAACCATTGCGTTGTATGGGATAGGATCGATAATTTGCACCCCATGCAGCCAACTGTTGAGATACTAACGGACCCTTTGTTGCTGCCATAGCCGTGATTTGATGTCCCTTATGATTTATAACCTTGATTAAATTACCCCGGAAATTGATCAGTGAGTTGGGTAACGCACCAATAATAATCAGCCTTAAGCTCATGAAGATTCATAATGGTTGGATGGTAATTGCCGTTGCTCCAACCAATGCTGTCTTATACGTTGCTTTTTTGCCTGATGGGCAGCAATAGCAGCGAATAAGAGATATAACAGCACCGGCATAATCATCCACTTTTGCCGAACGGCAATACCCAGGTTTGCTGTTGTCATGGCAAGGATCAAGGTTGTTCCGGCAACATACAGCCACAAGAATGCATGATTGGCCCGCGCATTAGACTTCACCCGAATATACCGTATGCTATAAAGAAAGATAAATAACAAAAACAGGTTATCCAATGAAGCAATCAATGCAAACAAACTATGGGCTTCAAACGGCAATGGCCTGAAAAGATAGGTAAAAATCTGAAGTGGCACCGGCATACCTGAGATGTCAAGACTACTCCCGCCACCCAGATTATACCCCTGACGGCTCTCAATATGTTGCGTTACCTCATTAATATCTACCGCATTTTCAATACCGGCATAATTTGCGGCGAACGGTATTAATACAACCGATACCGGTATAACAATAATCCCCAGTAATACACGGGTACTTAAGTCAATACGCGCCGACGAAAACAATAAAGAACCGGCCAATGCCATAACCATGATACCCGCGACATGAGGACGTACAAGCAGTAACAAAAAAACGGCTAAGGCCATTAACACCGTGCGTTTGGGCAGCTTCATCGCAGCCCATAAAGCCAATACAACCGCCAGGAATGAAATGGAATCCTTGCCTAAAGCAGAAGTCCAAAAACTGGCTGATGGCAAAAAAACAGCGAGTAACGCAAAACGCCGGATACGTACACTGGAATCTTGTACTACATCGTATAAAACCTTATGCAGTATAATCAGCGCAATACAACCCAAAAGGTTAAAAAAAAGAAAAAGACCCAAATAAGAAAGTTGGAAGTAAGAAACCAAAACAGAAGATATGTTTGAAACAAAAACAGTCCCAAAACCAGAATCGCCCCCTCCCTGTAAAGCCTCTCGATAATAACGTAGCGAATCCCCCCCATAATTCAATGTGTAGTACATATACACCATAGCAAAAAAGGTGTGCCATATATAGATGTAGGTAGCTATCTTACTTTTTACTTGAATCAAATTTGCCACTTTGGCAGACAACAAGTAGCCAATAAAAAAAAGCACCAAGGCAGTGATGGCATGTAAACCCGTTTCAATTGGCGAAATCATGAGATCGCTTGATGCGCAGCTTGTTGAAATATTGCGATTAATTTTTTTGCTTGCACATCCAAAGAATACCTTGATTCAACGGCTATCCGACCATTTTTCCCCATTTTACCTCTCATATCTGGATCAAAGATGAGTTTTGTCAGGGCGAACTCCCAGTGCTCATTACCTTCAGCCAGTATCCCTGCACCACTATCAGTAATGATTTTATCATTAACCCCAACAGGAGAAGCAACCACCGGGATACTACACGCCATATATTGTATCAGCTTATATCCACATTTCCCTTTTTCCCATGGCTCATCAGGTAATGGCATAATACCTATATCCATTAAAGAAACGAGAGAAGTTTCGGACTCTTCGCTCCAGGGCTTGATTTGGATATCAATATCAGGAAATTGCGATGAGATATCGGGCATTGCACCAACTAAAAGTAGACGAACATGATACTTTATGCAAATACTCAAAAGAGCTTGGTTTATTTGCATAAGGTATTTCTGTGTTGTAGGCGAACCTATCCAACCAATAGTCAGCGGAGTATTTGGCGTTTCTTTACTCTTGTAACGATTCACATCGACCACGGTGGGTATAATTTCTATTTTCCTCGCCCCTGCAGCCCCTGCCCGCCTGGCTAGATAGTCATTGCCCACAACTACACAACTTGCCAGCCTCATGACTACATCTATTTTCTTACCCAGAAGTTTCCTTACAATTAAATTATTTGAGCGATCATAATTATGGAAAATGGCATCGTCATAATCAACGATATAAGGAATACGTGAAAAGTTGATTAATCTTTCAAAAATAGCAAAAAAGTAGGGAAACGCTTCTTTCTCTATCCATACGATGTCATACCGGTAAAAGGTCAATAAAACAAAAAACCGACGAAGGTAACATGAAAGCACATTAAAGACTGGACGAGATTTTTTTTTGTAGTAATTTTTAAGGTATGTATTGTCAAACAAACTTTGTACAGTAACCTGAAAATTTTTTGATTCCAAATAAGGTATGTATTGAAATGAGCGAAGTCGAGTACTGGCACCTTTTCGGGAGTATTTTGATAATAAAAGTAATTTCATACAACGATCATGTCCATAAATTTTCCTGGACTGTTTTCTTCCATAAAGCTATATATTTTTGACACCCTGAATCCAATGAAAAATGGTCGAAAGAAATATCTCTAGCCCTATTCAAAGTGCAAAATCTTTCATGATAGGATAAGCTTTGCATGCTTTTTATTGTTTCAATCAACCTGTCAATGGAATTTTTTGTCAAATCCTGCAAGGAAATCCCGGATTTTGTTTTCCTGACCCAATAAGATACTTCTGAGTTGCAGCCATAATGAATAGGCCTCACTCCAGACGCCAAAAATTCAGCCAACTTTGTTGGCATTGACGCTGACTTAGAAAATGGAGACTCCAGAATCAAGAAACCCCAATCTATTTGATTTAAAAGTTTAGGAATTTCTGTATGCAATGCTGTTAGAATAGAAAAATGATTAAACCCAATGCCATGATTAGTAATTAACCTTAAAATCTTATCTCTATCCTGGGTAACGCACAACAAGTGTGCATTAGGGATTTCATCTCTGATTTGCTTAAATATTTTTATACACTCTTCAGTTTTATAGAAAGAGTTAACTGATCCTATATATCCGAAAGTTATTTGATCACTGGTATTTTTTTTATTAATAGTAAAATTTTCATAGTTAGCGCATGTCGGTATTGTTGCATATGGCTTATCTTCAGGCCAATTAAAAATCGTTCCCTTAATTATCATATTACTCCCTAGTTCCGTAAGACAAACAAAAGCTTGTGCTCTAGAAAAAAGAGATTTCTCAAACTTTTTGAGCAAATTATAAACTCTCTTTTTCTGCAAAAAGCGATTTTGCTCCGCTCTTTCATCAAACCAAAAACCCCTTGTATCGAAAACATAGGGTGTTTTTACAAAGAAAGAAGATAATAAGGCAATTATTGCCGGCAAGTAGCTTCTAGCGTGAAGTATTTTATGTCCCCTATATTTAATCAATAAATAAACACAATAGGTCATGAGCTTTAAATAAGAAATCACTGCTCCGAATTTCCCAGAATATTTTGTTTTTATTGCTTTAAGTCTTAAATTATCACTCTCGTTTGTAATAACCTTAATTTTTTGTTTGGCAATATATACAATATGAAATTTATAGTTTTTTTCGATTTGAGAACATTTTTTAGTCACTTCATATACCTGAGAATGGCCAAGTGGTGTATTAATGTCTATGTTTGAAATTATAATAATATTAATCATGAAATATCTGAGGTTAATTTCTCATACAAAGAAACATATAAGTCAATTATTATTTCATCAGAAAAATTTCTTTTCACGAAACTTCGGATTTCATTTTTTCTGGAAAATTGGAATTTTCTGTATATTATTCCATGTAATATCGTAACAAGCTCATCTTCATTCTCATACAATGTGCCGATCTTTTCTTGTTTCTCTATTATTATTTGATCTGTCACTCCCGGTATTTTTTTTGCAAAAACAGGAACCCCACAAGCCATTGCTTCTATAATAACATTGGGAAATCCTTCAGTGCTGGATGTATGAATCAGGTAATCGAAAGTTGGAAATAAATTTTCCGGATATATCACTTTACCAAGAAAAAGAATATCCTCACTGTTAGACTCGCCTACTATATTTTTACACTTATTAAAATAGTCTATATCGCTACGTATTTTACCTTTAGGTCCAGCTACTACAATTTGAATCTTAGACTTCTCATAGTCAGAAAGCAGACTCCAAGCATGAAGCAAATTTAAAAGACCTTTTCTTTCCACAATGCCGCCTAAATAACCTATAACAATTCTGTTTTTTGATATTCCATGTTTATGTTTTTCTTTCTCAATATCAAGGTTGCCCAATACTTTGAATTTATTTAGATTGATACCATTAGGAATAATGCAAATATTTTTATATTTTAGTGGATTCAAATTTCCTCCTTCAGGCAATAATTTTTTACTTACAGCAATCAAGGATTTGGCACGAATTACAGTCCTTACAAAAATTTTATTCTTTTGTTTCAGCAAAGAATCAATATCATCAACTTGATCCAGCGTTGACTCGATAACATATGGTATATTTAAAATCCTACAAATCGTTAAATGCCACATTCCCCATGGATAGCCTCCAAACAAATGGACTAAATCTGGCATTTCTTTTTTATAAAAGAAAAAGAGCCTAACCAAAGAAACCCCGTATAAAAAATAAGATTTTTTGATTATTTCATTCTTAAATCTCCTGTATATAGGAATAGTGATAATATTTCTATTATTCTTTTCGTGTGGAGTAGTAGTAACCAACTTCACATCAATCCCTTTTGCCAAAAAATAGTTTAAGCAATTAAACGCTCGTTTACCGCCTCCCGCATGGTCAGGCGGAATCGACTGCGCAATTATAACCAACTTCATCTTTATTAATTATCTCCTTTCAATTACGGCAATTATTGTTGAACCTTTATCTAACATATTTAATGTGATATTAGCCAAATTTTTCGCATACCGCATAGATCGAGATAATTTTATTTTTTTTCTAGTATTCGTTGTTATTTTTTTTTGTTTTTCTCTAACAGAAAAATCCATATTACCGATAATTTTCATTAAAGCTTGGATAGATATATTTTTTGTCTTTATTTTTTTTATGCAAAGATGCTCATTGCAACTAATCATCTTCTCCAAAGAACTTTTAGTAAAATAATTCAAATGCTCTTTACTTATAACACGCCATTCATCCCGCAAAATATACCTATCAAGTGCACGGAAATTTGGCGTAGTTAAATACAATACTCCACCTTTTTTCAGATATTGAGCCGCAGTGTTAATAAAAGACAAAGGATTGGATACATGCTCTATAAACTCAAACATGGTAATCGCATCAAACTGTCCATACTTAACAACCTGTTCATCAAAAAAATTCATTCTTTCTATATTTCTTCCTAAACTTCTGCCTAAATCTACAGCTTGACAAGAAAGATCGATTCCTTTTGCTTCCCAGCCTTGACTCTGAGCGAATTGAACAAAACCTCCAATACCGCAACCAACATCCAACAAGCTTTTTTCGTCACTAAGTATTTTAAATACGGACAGTATTTCACGATAATTGTTATCATTTAATCTCTCCTGTTCTAAAAGGTCTTTATCAAGCATTAAATCCTCATAGTACTCGTAAAGTTCTGAATTGTATTTTTCCTCTGTGTTAACAAGAAAACCATGCCCACACTTTAAACATTCATTTACAACTATCTCATCGTTGTCTTTATTTATTACGGTCTTAAGCTTTTGATTTTGACAGACAGGACATTTATTCATTTCATATCTCCCATTATTTTGACAGAAGACCATCAATATGAACCTCCAATCTATCGGACTCAAAAGGAGCTTCTATTTCTTTTTTTATCCGCTCACTCCAACACTTAGTATAATTTCTTTTTATAACAACTGAATTTATGCAGGAAGGAGGTATTTCAAAAACCATACTATTTTTAACATATCCATATAGATCATGTACCGCATTATCAGAATCGCCATTATATATAACTATTTTATTATTCAGTATTAATTTCTCTATAGCCGAAGTATTTCCAGCTACAGCAATATCGTTTGCGCCACTAGCTATTATTTCATCTGTAGTCGAAAAGTTATTAGTTATATGAATGTAATCTTTTTTATTACTTCTTGGGTGCAAGCAAAGTGATACTTTATATACATTTTCGTTTTCTACTAATTGATTATAAAGTCTTTTTAGACCTGCAATATTTACGAACGCATTTAAAACAATATGCAAATTAAGCTTTTCCTTATCGTTTATACTAATGTAATTAGATTTTGTTTCTGTTTGTATAAAAATCGAAGGTATATTCTTATGCTCCTGCCTTTGTTTAACATTGCGACAGCAAATATAGTCTGGAATTAGCGGCAATATGCGACCTGTCTCCGCAGATAACTTATACACAAATATTTTTACGTTGCTTTCTTTTGCTGCACATAAAGCCCCCATTCTCTTACTACCGAAATCATCTGCAATAATAATCCCTTTAGCATTGTACGAGGAAAATATATTCCTGTATATTAACAATGAAATAAAAAATTCTATAACTATCTTAACATTATCTTCTTCTTTAATTTTTTTGGTACTAATTTCTTTACTAATTAGTCGAGTAAGTACAATTATTTCCAAAAAACTTAATTTTTTTATAGATTTTATTGGCACTACACTATTTATCATTTTTCTATAATCACCAATTGATCGCCTAATTTTTCCAGAAGAGTGGTCTTCTATAAAGATAGCATCATTAATCGATGCCCTTTTTTTAAATACTTCAGAGAATAAATTTATTACCACTAACAATATTAATGTACCTTGCCCTAATGGAAGTCGGCTTATGATTTTTTCCAATTTTGTTTTTGGATAAATCCTATCTGAAATAATTGATTTTGCATATTTTTCACGTTCTATCAGATAAGAAATTTCTTTAAAATAATTATTTTTCATTTGTAACTAACGTGAGTTTTGAATTAAACGTCAGACGGAAAGACTATCACCCTCATCAGTTCAAAGTTGGTGACACCACGATAGCGGATATGCTCAATTTGAGAAATATTCTCCATAGTACGTCAGAGTTTCCCGTCTATTAGGGTAGTTGTGTTGTCTTCCGGATCTTTATTTATAAGCTTTTTGTTACGAAATAATGCCCGACCTTGTTTTAGATTAACACCAATCATTTCAAAATTTCTTCGTAAAAGAAAATTCACCTGATAAGAGAATGTTTCTTCTTGAGTTTTGCCACGTTCATACCCTCCGTCAATTGCTACATATTCACAAACAGTGATGAATTCACTTGCACCTTTAAGAACTTCAGGCTCAAAACCTTCAGCTTCAACTTTAAAAAGCTTGATTCTAGATATACCGTTGTCTTTTATGAAAGAGTCGAAGTTTGTAAGCCTAACATTTATTGATTTTGAATATGTTGGAGGCTCAATAATACTCGAATCTGCATTCTCAGTATTTAAGAAAAACTCCCTATTAATATTTTGGTCGCCTAGCCCCATATTAAAGTTCTTTGAATGGGGCGCATTCTTTGAGATTACAGAAAATTCCTCTGTTCCAGGTTCAAATGTAATATAGTTTTCTTGCTTTATTCTTCCGTTAAGAAATAAAATGATATCAGCATAATTTGCCCCACAATCAATAACGATATCTTCGTGGAAGAAATTCACCATATCCAACATATACGATTGCCCTAAAGATTGGGCGCGAACATCAATCCCATAATAATATATTTGAAATCCCCTTCTCTTATTTCCGAAATAATGCTTTCGACCTTTTTCTTCTACGTAATAAAGGAGGGCAGATTCATCAAAAAAAAATCTATGATTTAGTCCCTTTAATTTATTTATCAAATTTCTTGTTTGCAATGCTATACTTCGACTACTATGTTCTTCGATACTATTTATTACCCAAAACATGAATCTCTTGTGCAGACGGTAAATTTCGATAAAATAGTTAATCAACGGATTCATTTTTTTCTCGTCAGCAAAATCTATGGTCATACTTTGGCTTACGTAGCTTTTTAGCGGGTTTCTTGGCGTAAAAATTTGTCTGCGTAGGCTATTTTAGTGGGTACCATGGCTTTCTTTCGCGATAATGGCGACCAATCTGCGCGTGAATGGATTAGCCTTGCTACTTACCTCTGTATTACAGACCAGGATACGGCCGTATTAGCCGCAACGTTATACTGGATTTTTCTATCCAGTAAAAGGGTTATATATTTAGCTTAGCAGTTCCCGGGGGAAGGCACCATTCAGCCAGTTCCAAAGCAACAAAAGGTAAACCGTTTCCTGGATACCAAAGCCACTGCGTTTCGCCAACCCGGCCTTTTGGATTTGCTGGTTGAGTTTTAACTGTTTCCAGGTATCGGCAAACAGGTTATCCATATAACCTTTTGCATCGGTGAAAAAATCGCTGATTAACGGCGACAGCCCGTCTGTGTTTGTGCCATTCTTCATACAAGCTCCTGTCTGGTATTGTTGTTTGCGGTAGAAAACAAACATTTTACCCGTTACGGGAGCTTTTTATATTTATTTCAATAACTTAGCCGCCGACTTCGTACTTCGTCGGATTTTGAACTCCGAAAGATGAGTTATTTAGGCGATAAAACAAATCCAAGCCTGGCACTTCTTATACTCTACTTTGAAGCAGGGTAGCTACTGACACAATGCAGAGTAGCCAGTTCTTTACAGCCTGCTTTATGAGCCGCATCAATCGCTTGCTGAATTTCTTCGACATTGGTCATGGCTTCACTTAATTAACCTCAATAACTGAAACGCTTCAGCGTATTCGATTCCAATATTAGCACCTCTTAATGCCGATATTCTTACAACATTTTCAATACTTCTACTATGTGGTGGTGAACGCATTTCTTCGTGATAAGCTTGTAATGCTTTCATTTTGGTTTCCAGTGTATCGCTAATATTAACAAACCAGTTTGGCTCAAACACCTGCCCACTATTGGGTGTCTGCCATTCAGTACTGGATGGCACCTCAAAGCAAAGTATTGTTTTGACGGAGTAATTTCCTTGTGGCCGACAGGCGGCCATGACTGCCTGGTGTGTAATACGATGATCTATATTCAGATCGCCATAGTGATGCGTATAAACAATATCAGGTTGGATAGTTTGTATCTCTTTTTCCAAGGCTTGAACGATATCCAACAAGGCAAGGGTATCCATGCGATTATCCGGGAAACCAAGAAATACCGGTTCATTTGCGCCAAGAATTTCACACGCCCGGTATGCAGATGCATTGCGTGCCTGTTGTTCGGATGAATTAGCCAAGGCACTTCTTGAGGTTACGCCATCCGCCATGAATACGACATGCACCGCATCACCTTCTGCAACATGCCTGGCGATTGTTCCACCGCAGCCCAGTACTTCGTCATCAGGATGGGCGGCTACTACAAGTACTACTTTTTTGTCCATACGGGTTGATAATTTACTATTTGCCATGCAGAATCAACTCTCGACAAATATTAGATACGCCATCTACATTTATTAGATTTCTCCCTAATCTATTTATATTTTCTCGCACTTGTCGATTTCTTAATTTATTTAAATTAACAGTGATGTTGTCCGCAAGGTTTCCATCATTCCAAAAATTTTTCATGAGTAAAAATCTTTTTTCATAATAAAAGCTTTGATTTGCTTCTTGATCTATATCCAGGCAAATTCCTATAGTAGCTTTCCCCATACTTGCCAACTCATGCAGTGTTTGCCCACAGGCAGAAATCACAATATCAGCGTCTTGAAAATTTTTAAATACTTCTTGTTCATTTTGCCTGCCTAAAACATGTATTCTGGAGTCCTTCAATGGGGGTAATTTTTGTTCAGGGTCTATGACATAGATTTGAGGAATATCGGTAAATGCAAAAGACCTCACCAGTTTAGGCAACAATTCCCTGAAGTCGCTACCACCCAAAGTAATTAGTACCTTATTAATATTTTCTTTTAACACCATGTTTACACAATTCCTGAATGACTTTCTCAAGATAGTGAAATCCTTCCCTCCCACTGCCTTTTGATTTTGGTAATCAACTTCATCAAAAAACACATTGGGATTAATTATGAGATCAGCGCCGTATTTTATCCTGTTGTAGTCATCAAAAACGAACACCTTTTTAAAATATTGTTTCAGAAAAACAAAGTACGCGGGAGTGGCCAAGTAAGAATCCACTAAAACATTTTCCAAACTTGAATATTTTATTACTTTTCTTTCTTCTTCAAGCCAATTGGCTATATCCCCCTGAAATTGGGAAAAAGCATTTCCTTTAAGATTAACAACACTTTGTGCGTTAATATTCAATTCTATTAATCTTTCCTGCACTGCCATACATCGGGTATAGTGTCCAAAACCAATGCCTTTACCTGCCTCTGTAAGAAGCAACAAGTTTTTCATACTTGAAATAGCTCTAAAGCATTTTTATAAAAAATTTGTTCTTGCTCTGAATTTGTAAAGCCATATTTATTAAAAAATTTTTTATGTATCTTGATTGCGTTCCTAGAATTTTGATATGGATAATCTGTACCAAAAAGAACTTTCTGAGCATTCATTTTTTTATATACGAATGCAAAATCCTGTTCCAAAGATGAGCCGATATAATAAGGCAGGGAAAAAGAAGTATCAAGCCAAATATTTGGTTTAGCGTCCGCCAACAAAAAAGCCTCTATTACTCTACAACCCCCGCTATGCACAATTACAATAGGTGTCTTTGAAACTGCATCTGCCACAAAACAGGCTAGTTTAAGATTATCGTGGGCATACATCCTGGATGTACCATAACTGCCATCAATGCAGATGATCAAGCCCAACTTTTCTGCAAACTGACATATTTTTATTATTTCTATAAAATCAGCGTCTGAAATCTTCTGCAAATAAGAATTAAACATAATGGCGTTCACGCCATTATGTTTTGCTTTTTCTATATAGTCGAAGATGTCGTGGCGACGAAAATCCACTAATGCTGTATAAGCTATTTCATCAAAAAATTGCTTGGATTTATTAAAAAAAATTCCGGCATCTTCGTCAAATAACTTTGTATTGAATAAAAGAAAATTCACCCCTTTTATTTTTCGTATATTGGTTTGGTATATTTCCAAGCCATTACAAATACCCGCCACATCCAAATTCATATCCTGTTCAATCACTTTGCTTACATCCTCATGGCTTAGGTAAGGCAGGTGAACGTTAAAATCAAATATATTCATCTTCATTTGTAAAGAAACAACATAAATTCTTTTTGAGGTATAGGCGCATAACTATGTTTCAATACTACATTGGACGTTAATGAGAATGCAAAATCAAGCATTTTGCTTGGTTCGTGATAAAATACAAATTCCTCTTGTGGATAATCCGGGGTATATTGGGTGCTTAAAAAGTCTACCACTAGAACATCATTTACGCAGTCAAAGGCATTTTTTATAAAATGAAACGAATAATCATAATTGTCCACTTTATTTTCAAGATTTAAATTAAGGACTCCTAACATTATGGCAATATCAGTGATAGAAGTATTAAAACAACTATCACCTATATCTTTAACTTCAAATAGAGCCGTGGTGTGATTCCATATTTTTCGAGCTTCCCGTATGAGATCAGGATTAATATCCCAGCCCATATATTCTTTAAAGGGGTAATTTTGTGCCTCTAATAGTGCTAAATAATCACCAAACCCACAACCTATATCAAGAACTCTCTTTTTATTTGAGAAATTTATACCTTCTGTAGTTTGCTTAAAGCGATAAACTTGCTGCTCTGTAGAACCCCAGCCCAGCGTACGTACATCTAGACCCAAATTTTGATAGCGAATTGAATATCGCTCCACCATTTGTCTAGATATTTTTAATAAACTATTGATATTCATGTCGTTTAATTTCAGACGCCACTTCCATAAATAAATCCTCACTTGGGTTAATACAATTAATATCAGAGACTTGCTTTATCATTTCTTTCTTATTCACTTTATATTGTTTTACCACTTTATTTACCATGGGCATATAGCTTGTATGAAAACGGCTAATGCCGATATGAATTTCCTCATCAGTAAGCCCCTGCGAACGAGGCATCAAAGGGACAATAAACTCATTAGCAAAGTCATAAAATTTATATATTTCAGCACTAACTGAAGTCATTCCCATTTTTTGTAGCAAATAAACGATTATTTCTGTCTGGGCATTTCCAGCACTTCTTCCCAACCCTCTAAAGCAAGTATCAATATAGGTGGCACCTCCATAAATGGCTTGCAAGCTATTAGCTACGGCTAAAGACATATTATTATGACCATGAAATCCAAGATGGGTGGCAATTTGTTCTTTAGTTCTTGTAATATATTCAAAAACTTCGTTTGGTAACATACACCCAGCAGAATCCACTAAATAGATAACATCCGCTGTTTGCCATTTGTCTATTTCTCTAGCTATTTTCGTGAATTCATAGGATTTCACGCCGTAGCTCTTCATCAAATTTATCGCCACTCTAATTCCTTTTTTCTTGGCATATGCAGCAAAATATTCCGCTTTTTTATAAGTATCTATATTGGTTCCTACCCTTAAAAAACTAACACCTGCTTCAATGGCTTTATTGATATCTTCTTCCGTGCCAATACCAGGTATAAAAAATACAGCAATATCTGCCTCTGGTGCAGCCTCTCTAGCTGCCCTGACATAAGTAACATCGTCTTCTTTAGATAGCCCAAAGTGTGTCTTGTTCCATGCCCCAAGTCCTAAGCCATGGCCCACCTCTATGTGTTTTAACCCCAAATCAAATAATTCTTTTGTTATATTGGCAGTTTGTTGCCTATCAAACTGAAAATCAATAACATAAGAGCCATCTCTTAGTGTGTTTTCTAATATAGTTATCATGCTATTTATAATACTCCACGTTTAATTCTTTTTGAAAATTATTAAAGTTTTTCAAAGCATCTTGTATATTTTCCCCTTTCAGGACTAGCATAGAATGTCTTGAAGCACAATTTTCTATTGACTCCACCATATCATTTTTCCCATAAATAGTTCTAAAGCGCACCACATAGCTTTTCTTTTTCATGGATTTTATGTTAATGCTTTTTATTACCTTGCCAACTTGGAAATCCAAAAAAGTAAGCATGACAGATCTCTTCATAAAATCCAAACCTAAATTTTCAACTTTAACATCATCTTGGCCGAGCGACTGAAAAAGTAAAATCTGATTTAATGGTATACCCGTAAGCAAAGGCACAATGACAGAAGAAGTATACACCCCTCCTCCTCGGTTAGTACACTCGACTAAATAAATATCCTTGTTTCCTGTTACAATATACTCGCCGTGAGTATGGCCGTATTGATAATTTAATTGTTTTACTACTTGGTTATGATTATCCAGCAAGCGTAAACTAAGGTCATTCGAAAATTGAGCTGGATAAATAATTTCTCTGGTTACTGGCTTGGAACCTTTTTCAAATTTTCGAGAAGCTACTGCCAGAGAATGATGACCGTTCTTGAAACAGAAACCATCTACAGTAACCAAGGTTCCCTCTATAAATTTTTCACAAATAAGTGTACGAGAGGGCGAATAATGCAATGCCTCATGGAATGCACCTTTAAGTTGTTGCTCATTTCTAATTACATTTACACCAAAAGTACCTCGGCTATCTATCGGCTTCAGGATAACAGGGAATGGTATTTCACGAATTGCCGATGTTAAATCTAACAAAGTACGCACTTTTTTATACGCAGGTTGTAGTATTCCCGTATTATTACAGCGCCTCCTTTGAGAAAGTTTGTCATTTGATAAAATTGCTGAATCGATACTTGCAAATGGCAATCCCAAGTAAGAGGCTACAACTGAAGCAGTATAAAAAGAGTAATCACAATTATCTGTAATAACAGCATTTATTTGATGTGACATCGCTATGCGAATATGTGCAGCTACATCGTTAGAATCTTTTACATAAAAATGATCAGCTAAACTAAAGCCTTCTGCCTGAAGATTAGGGTGTGTGGCAATGATATAATATCCTGCTTTTTTAATTTCATTGATTAGCGTAAACTGCTCCCAACCTGCACCTATGACCAATATTTTTTTCATAATTTTAGTTGTTTTCAATTGTTAAATGATTCATCTTCAGCAAACTATTTCGAGGCAAATCTATTCTTATAGTGCTATGCAAAACAACCTCCAAATCCGCACAATCTATTCCTTCATCTGCCCTACGGAATAAAATATCATCCTCTTCTATTTTATCGCCTGCCTTTTTGGCTTTTGCCAGTACAAGCTTAGTTTGGATTGAATTTTTAAAAGATTGTTCTTCCTCTTCAATTTTTACACGAACATCTTTTTCCATCATTTTTTCGACTGCTCTAATTCCCTTTATCATTTGCTTAAATTTTTGCGGTTCCAGAGAGAAGGCCGCATCAGGGACTGGCAACTCTCGACTTATTGTAAAATGCTTTTCTACTACTTTTGCCCCATTGGCTACTGCTGCTATCGGCGCATAAATACCTAGCGTATGATCTGAAAATCCAGCAATACAGCCAAACATTTTTTGATAAGTATTCATGGTTGGGAGATACACTTTTTCATAAGGTGTCGGATAAATACTATTGCAATGTAAAATAATGAATTGATGATTGCCCACTTTTTTAAATATTTCTACTACTTTTTTTATCTCACTAGAGTTCACCAAACCAGTAGATATGATAACAGGTTTGCATGTTTGAGCCACTCTTTCTATAATTTGCGGGAATGTGCCAATTTGAGCTGAAGCTAATTTATACAAAGAAACATTTATATCTTCAAGAATATCTACCGCCTCCAAATAAGTTGGGGAAGAGAAAAAAAGAATATTTTTTTTATCGCAATAAGCTTTAAGCAAATAATGCCAATCTTCAGGGAAATCTATCTTCTTATGTAAGTCAAGAGTTTCTTGACTTGGGCGGAAGTATAATTTATGCACATTAATAGATTGAAACTTAACTGCATCAGCACCAGATTCTTTAGCTGCATCTATAGTCTCGTAAGCTAACTGTAAACTTTGATTATGGTTTGATCCTATTTCAGCTATTACAAAAGCTGGAGCATTCTCTCCTACATAAACACTTCCATTGATTCTTATTTTTTTCATTTAACTCTCCCTATATTTCTATAAAAAATCCACATACATCACTAGTTTCTTTTTTAACTTGAAAATTTAGACCCTTAAAAACTCTAATTGATGCTTCGTTTTCCTTTTTTACATTTGCTTTAAGGGTACACCCTCCTCTTGTCTCCCTCAAAAAGCCTATTAATTTCTCAATCATTAATTTCCCCAAACCTAACCCTCTATATTTTTTATCGACAGAGCAATCAATTAAACCATCTTTGTTATCAAATTCAATTCTTACTTGACCCATAGGTATCGATTGCATCTCAAAGAAATAAAGCTGCGTATTTTCATCTTTTATTTTTTCTAGAAACCATCGCTCATGATCTTCGTAAATTATTTTTCTTGTTTGGAAAGAATTTTCTCTAACACTTCTATCATTGACCCATTGGAAATATATACCCATATCATTTTCACTTGCTTTCCGAAAATTTATATATTTTCTATATAAATCCTCAAGTGTACATAGATGGTTTTTTAGAACATCTCCATATCTTGAGTTAATTTTTTTTTTCTCTGATATCAGCACACCATCATTACATATGAGTTCTCTTTTTATGTAATTAGCCTCTTGAACAGATTCATATACTCTTGGAATTGGTATCAATGTGAATTTTTCCTCTATTTTTTTTTGTAATGCTTCAGGAACTTCTTTGACTAAAAAAAAGCAATTAAAATTTTTTTCCAAAATATTTGCGAGAATCATACTTCGTAAAAAATGATTTAAACCAGTTTGTGTTGAGCTATCTGCTAGAAAGTAAATCCTGGGTTTTATTTTGCTAGTCATATGTCTAAATCTTTCCTAAAACCCACCAAATGGGTAGATATTGTCCTGGCGACCCGTATCCAATCCTCTTTTCTTCTGGGATAGTTTGAAACTCATAGTAAAAACCCTCACCCCTCATACTTTGTATCCAGTTTTCTATATCTTTATATTCACTAGTATCTCTATATGTTTTTGTGTTTGAAATCAAATCATAAAACTTACAAGCTATTGCAATCCCTGCACAACTCCTCATGTGACTTTCAGTAGTTACTACTCCTCTCAACCCATCACAATGCCCATAACATCCCGCAAATCCAGGGATTCTAAAAATATTGTTGTATAAAAGGTGGTTATCTATTCTAGGTTTTATTATATTCTCTCTATATTCTTCATCAGATTCTTCCAATAAGATAGCTGCGTGTAGACCATAGATTAAAGGCATAGTATTATGGTCATAACTTTCAAATGTTTTTTTAATAAAAGAAAGAAGATTTGGCAGAATCTTTTTAGTTTTATCAGGAGAGAACGCTTGCCACGCTTGGATACCTTTAAATGAAAAAAGATGGTAGCTTCTTGGATTAGAACGCAATGCTGTTAACTCATTATTATTTTTTTCTAAAAAAGAACCGTACTCTTCGTCCCAATACCGAATTAAATAGTTAAATGCTCTTTCTCCCATGGAATAATAGTTGGTGTCATGGCTTAATTTTTGGTAATCGGCAATTGTTTTTAACACTGCTACTGTAGGTGGCAAATCTTCTATCTTTTTTGTAATTTGCCTTATTTTTTCTGTTATTTTAAAGCCTACTCCGCTTGCCCCCAACTCTAATGCCCAACCACCACTGGGTTTCTGGATTCTTTTTAATTCTTTCAATATAGCTTTAACAGCATCTAAATACAGTTCTTTTTTTGTGACTTCATAAATGCTACATAAAGCATAAGAGGATTCGGCTAAATATAAAACCCCTTCAGGCCCCCACGTCTCGTCCACCCGAAAACGTCCATTTTTAATAAAATTATGTGCCAAAAAATCAGCAGCTTTTAAAGCATCTTGTAATTTATCTATATCTATACGACAGGCAAGATTTTTATGGATATTCATGTTTCGCTTTCTTTAAACCTCTCTATAATATTTTTTTTAATTTCTGCATTTCGCCAATCTTCTTTTGTGTCGATATCAACGACTTCCCAATCATTTAATATAACACCACCTATCTTTTCTCCAAAAGTGTTTTTGTTTTTCAATGCATGGAATTTATTCATTTTAAACCAGTAAAATTGTGCTGCATCATAATATGCATCTTCTATATCTTGAGATCTCGTTGTTTCAAATCGTGGGAAATTTCGCTGTAGACCTTCTTGAGTCAATTTAAATGATCGCCAAATAGATGAATTGTATTTTGCAATTGAAATAACAGCATCCAATTTTGTTTTTTTTAAGGTATTAAAACCTCTCTTTAAAGACACGGTAGTTATAAATGCTGCTGTTGCATATATGCAGCAACCAATATTAAATTCCCGATTGAATCTCTTTTCGTATATTGAAAGTACTTCGCTAACAACATCCCCTGTACCTGTAAAGTCATCAGCATTCTCAGTGCTACGCAAAAAAGGAATACTAGCCCCATATTTACAGGCAATTTCAGCTATTTCTGGATCCTCAGTAGACACCATCACTTCAGAAAACAAACCTGATTGCAAGGCCACTTCTATCGAATACGCAATGATCGGTTTGCCGCAAAATTCTTTGATATTTTTCCGTGGTATACGCTTACTGCCTCCGCGCGCCGGTATAATAGCAATATTCATGTTGGTAAAGCTGCGGCGAGCATGGAACACACCGTATCTTGTTGTTCGTTCGGCATTGCTGGAAACATCGGCAGACTCATTGCCTCGTGATAATAGTGCTCTGCTTCTGGAAAGCTCCCTTCTTCAAGTCCCATGGCCTGGTAATAAGGTTGTGTATGCACTGGAATATAATGCACATTCACACCAATCCCTTGTTCCCGCAGGTCATCAAACACTTCTTTATGTGTTTTGGCTATCTGATCCAATTTCAAGCGAATCACGTACAAATGCCAACTGGAATCGCTATCCGGGTGTTGCCAGGGCAGTGTCAGCGGTAAATCGGCCAGCAACTGATCATACTGCCCCGCAATCTCATATCGACGTTTAACAAATTCATCCAAACGTTGCATTTGGCTGATGCCCAAGGCAGCCTGTATATCCGTCATGCGGTAGTTGAAGCCTAAATCAATCTGTTGGTAATACCAGCCACCATCCGGCTCGTGCGTCATCCGTGCCGGGTCGCGTGTCATGCCATGGCTGCGCAACAAAATCATTTTATCCGCCAATGGCTGGCTATTGGTCAAGGCCATGCCACCTTCACCTGTGGTGATGATCTTTACCGGGTGGAAACTGAATACGGTGATATCGCTGTAGCGGCAATTGCCAATCGGTTGCCCCTGATATTTTCCGCCAATTGCATGGGAGGCATCTTCAATAATGCTGAATCCGTATTCCTGGCCGAGTTGGTATATCGGTTCCATTTCGCAGGATTGGCCACACAGATGTACCGGAATCACCACCTTGGGCAGCTTGCCCGTTTGTTTGGCGGCAATCAGTTTGGCCTCTAATTGCTCGACGCCCATATTATAGGTGTGCGGGTCAATGTCAACAAAATCCACACTTGCGCCACAATAGAGCGCACAGTTCGCGCTGGCTACAAAGGTGATCGGGCTGGTCCAGACGATATCACCCTGTCCTACGCCCAGAGCCCGACAGGCCAAGTGCAGGGCGGATGTGGCACTGTTCACCGCTACCGCGTGTTGGCTACCACAATAGTTGCTTACAGCTTGTTCAAATGCCGGAACCGCCGAGCCTTGGGTTAACAAATCGGATTGTAATACCTCCACAACCGCCTGAATATCAGCTTGGTTGATGGATTGACGACCATATGGAATCCGATTCATTAAATATTCCCAATCTTGTTTTTATTCGCTGCAATCCATTCGCGTAGCGTTTCCATACGCATCCAGTCATCATTTGTATTGCTGGCATAGGTAAAGTCATCGGCAACTTTGGTACCGTCTTTGATGCGCTTGATATCTTGGCTCCAATCATGAATGTTGGGCAGTATTTTATAATAATCAGCATATTCATAGGTGTAGTAGGCATCTTCCACGCTGATCATTTGTTCGTGCAGTTTTTCGCCAGGGCGGATGCCAATAATCTGTTGTTCCGCTTCGGGCGCAATGGCATTGGCAACGTCGGTTACCTTCATGGAAGGTATCTTTTTGACGTAGATTTCGCCACCCCCCATGTCGTCAAACGCATGCCAGACCAGTTCAACACCTTCTTCCAAGGTGATCATGAAACGAGTCATACGTTCATCCGTGATGGGCAGTACCCCCTGTTCGGCAATTGAGAGAAAGTAGGGGATAACGGAACCGCGTGAACCCATCACATTGCCATAGCGCACGACCGCAAACCGGGTTTCCTTACCACCCGCATAAGAGTTGCCCGCTACAAAGACCTTATCTGAGGCCAATTTTGTCGCACCGTACAGATTGACCGGGCTGCTGGCTTTGTCTGTGGAGAGCGCAACCACACGCTTTACCCTCTGGTCGATGCAAGCATCAATCAGGTTCATTGCGCCATTGATATTGGTCTTGATGCATTCAAACGGGTTGTATTCAGCAGTGGGCACAATTTTGGTGGCGGCCGCATGAACCACGTAATCAACGCCACTGAGTGCGCGATATAGGCGGTCTTTATCACGCACATCGCCAATAAAAAAGCGCACCCGGTCATCATTTTGGAATAGTTTCGCCATTTCCCATTGCTTCATTTCATCCCGCGAATAGATGATGACTCTCTTGGGGCTGTATTTAGCGAGGGTCATGGGGATAAAGGTATGCCCGAAGGAACCAGTCCCGCCCGTGACCAGGATGGAGGAGCCATGCAGCATGTGTTTACCGTGTTTTGTTGTTTGATTGAGTGGTCTAGAATCATTATATTAAGCTATGCGTTATAAAAGCCGCCTTAGGTTCTAGTATTCTGTCAATCGTTAAAATAAGGATATGAAATTTCCTACAACTACCAATAGCAGATGGTGCTAAAGATTGACATTGTACTAGGTCGCCATAATTAAAAATCTGATGTTAATGGTTTAAGACTTCATGTGTTGTAAGATGCGTCGAAATTTTAAAAAGATTAAAATTTCAGCGATAACTCTTATTAATCGTAATATTGGCGGAAAAATAAAAGATCTCATAGCTATAAGATCACATGACAGTTCACCTTTTTGATGATTTTCTAAGAGAGACTTTAATATAGTACTTATTGACAAATCGAAATAATTTTTTGTTTCTTTTTAAGTAGTAGCTAAGCGCTTTTTCTCTTATTACCAAACTAACTCCATAATCGTTTTTTATAGCTAGCATTCTACTCCTTTCCCAGTACATTCTTCTTTCATCAAAAAGATTTACTAATGCAGTTGATGCGCCGCCATCATGAATCGTTATGTTTGCACCCTTAACGTTTGATGTAGCAAAGGAATATCTTGCAGCAGCATGCCATATGAAAGCTATGTCAGCCGCATACCCCATTTCACTAAAATCACCAAGACCAATATTTTCTGCCACGCATCTTCTAAATAAAAACCCAGTCCAAATGTAAGGCAACTCCGCCCTTAGATAAGCATCAAAACCATCTTCTGGATTGTAATATGATTTCATCTTTGAATGTTTAAGATCCAAAGATCTATCGAATTTATTATTTAGCGGTTTCCCGGACAAATCAACACGTTCTGTTTTAAATACAACAAAGCCCGTATTTGGATATTTTTCAAACAATTTCAACGCTTCGGTATAAAAGTCTGGTTCTAAATAGTCGTCATCACTTAGGATTGAAAAAAATCAGTAGCGACATTTTTTATGCCTTGCCTAATATTCTCATGTGCTCCTATATTCCATGGGTTTTCAATATATTTAATTCTGGAGTCATTATTCTTCATGTTTAACACTAAATTTTTAGTTCCATCTCTTGAATGATTATCCCTTACAATTATGTCGATATTGTTCCATTTTTGTTTTTGAACACTTTTTATTGCGCGTAATAATAATTCTGGTCTTTTATAGGTTGGTATAATTGTTGTTATGGTAGGTAGCGGCGGAGTGAGTTGATCCGTTTTCATTTCAATTTCTCTCTACAAATACTTTCATATCACTTTTTTTAAAAAAACCATCCGGTGCCACACTGATCAATAATTTATGATCCATTTGCTTATCGATCTCAAACTCCGGATGTGTCTTGATGTATTCCCATACGGCGGTTTTAGGGTTGTCGCCTGGCCCCCAGGGTCGATTGAGGAACATATCGGCAGGCATTTCTTCAATGATGGTATCAAATACCACGTAATAACTACCCACTGAAGTTAAAGGTGCGTAGGCTTCCAATTCGGCCAGTACGTGTTCATAGGTATGGTTGCTGTCCAAACAGACCAGCACATTCTGCTTGCCTTGTGCTTTGGTTTTAACCTGCTCAATGATTTCAGGGGCAATACTGGAACCTTGAATCATGGAAATACGCTTGAACATGGGATGAGCTTCAATCGCCTCTTTATTGTGTGCGCGTATATCAATATCCACCCCCAATACTTCAGCCTCTGACGGCCCGCCACAAGCGGCATTCAGTTCCAGCATGGAGGCTGAGAAAATGAGTGAACCGCCATGTGCGATGCCAGTCTCAATAATCAGATCGGGTTGGATAGACCAGATCAGTTCCTGCATCGCAATCATATCCTGGGGATATTGAATGATAGGGCGACCGAGCCAGGAAAAATTGTAAGAGTACTTCGGCTGCGTTGAAATCTGCATAAACGCCTTTGCGGCTTGCCGTAAATCAGCATTGTCGCCATTTTCTTCAATACGCTCGACCATTTCTTTTTCAAACCCGGTCATTGGTCAACTCCCAAATAGTTAAAACGATGCATCGACATCTCTTTGATTTCCTCAATGTAGTTTGAATTCATGACATAAACGGTTGCGCCAACCGGAAACAATTTAATTGCATCAGCGGGTGACAAAACCTTGAGTCCGGTCACTGGCAAATATTTTCCGTGCTTGGCAGGATTAATATCGACAACAGCATCCACCGGACAGCCGATACGTTCCCGCAGGAGGGAGAAGATGACACCCTTTGATGCACCACCCCATACAATCGCCTGTTCTGTTCTGTAGGAACCAGACTATTGAGAAAATCATGTGGAAAGTTGATCACATGGTTTTGGTCATATTCCGGCACCTTTAATGTCGCCAAATCGGCCACGACATATAAGTACTGATCGCCAAACAAATACCCACTGGCGATAACTCGGTCGAACATCTTGTTGAAATCACGCAGGCGAAAATAATTTACATACTCATAAAATATATCAAACCAGGCACGTTTTTCACAAATCCAGTCAAGGCACGGAACCTCTATGTAGATTAAATCGCCACCGCCGTTTGCATCCCGTAATTGGCACAAAAAATCGAGCGGGTCAGGCACATGCTCAAGCACATGACGTAGAATCAAGCCTTCCGACGGTTTCAGTACGCTTGGCCGGAAGTATTCTTTGACGATACGTGTATTGTCGCCTTCGTAGGTCGGATCGAATCCCGTCACATCAAACCCTTCAGCCAGCAACATTTCCAGGAAAAAACCTTTGCCACAGCCCACCTCAACCAAGCTGCTATGCCCAAGATTACGATTGATGATCTTTGCCACTTCACTCAGATGTTGCTGAAAACAAGGACTCAAGCCTTGTTCGTTGTTATAACTTGCATCGTAATGCATCAGTTCAGAATGAAAGGCTACATTATAAATCAAACCCGTCTTTGAATCTTCTATCAGACGAACCTGACCACATGAGCAATTGATTGCTTCTTCGTGGGTTTCATAAACCCGGTTTTGTAGAATCGGGTAGTTGTTTTGCTCGTAGAGAACGCGCGTCATTGGATAGATTCTTCTTATAGTTTCATGTTTGGAGTACCGAGGACACAAGGTGGATCGACCAAATTATCAGGCCGTTTGCCAAACTGAAGCAAATCCCGCCGACCATATTCATCCGCGATTTGTTCTGCGAGCTGGCGAACCGTGATCGGGATACTTGAGCAAATATTGACCGGGCCTGTCTGGTCGCCGAGTGTCACTTCTGCAATCATACGACCCGCTTCAACGACACCCAGAAAGTCCCGTATTTGTCTGCTGCTGGTTAATTCCGCTGGTTCACCCTTTTCCAGTTTTGAGCGCAGATAAGGCACCAATCGACGGGAATCCTCCCCTTCACCATAAAGATAGAAAAGCCGACACCATACGAATTCAACACCAGCCCCGGATAACCCATGCGATAGACTCAAGTAAAGGGCTGCTTTCGCATCGGCATAGGGTGTGATTGGTTTTATTGGTGTATCGACGGAAAGAACACCTGCGGTTACATCATATTCGAAACAAGTACCAATGCCTACAAATCGCCTTACCCCTGCCTGTGCGGCTCCCTTTGCCAAATTAAGCGAGCCAATCAGACAGTCCAGATTTTTGGGCGATTCAAGATATTTTCCTGGCTCTGCATACCAGGCGAGATGCACAACGGTATCTATTCCCTTGCACTGCTGGGTCCACCAAGCTACATCTTCAGCAAACAAATCCTTGGTGTTGATGACCTTGATCACATTTGATGATGAGTTGACCTGTGCTTCTTTACCTTGACGGACAATGAGGTGCAGCTCGACATCATAAGACGAAAATGTCTTTAAGACCTGTCGGCCAACGAACCCGGTCGCCCCAGTGATTAAAATTTTTCGGGTCATATCAGAGTCGGTTCAGACAGCAACATGCGGCGGATTATGCGGCGCTTCCGCTTGGTGATAAGCTTTGAAAAACACCCTCGTAATGCGCCGCTAATCAGCCTTACGGATTCGTTCGCGTACAGAGCGTGGGAACGAACGAGTAAATAAAACGGAACAAGGCTTACCATCATGCTTGCCAAGCTTAATGGTGGTGTAATTTCGATAGTTAATCATGTGTGATTTACTATAGTTAATAATACGGTATTACCCCACTCCCAACTCGCTACAGCAGCAACAGATTCTCAAACGGTTGGTTGTTTTTCCAACGATACGCCTGGAAATCACGCTGGTCCGTACTCAGGATGCGCCCGTCGCCAGACTCTTCCGCCAAGATCACCAAAGAGGCATCCGCCAAATCCATTGGCAAATCAGCATATTTATGCATCAGTAGTAACAATTTATCGCGATGATTTTCGCGTAAATCAAACACCGGAAAAGCGCCTTGTTGATAACTGCGCATAAAATTCAATTCGGCATCCAGCCCACAACGTTTGAGTAACAAATGACAAACTTCCGTTAAGACAGGCCATGTGGTAATGAGTGGTTCAGATAAGCGGCTTAAACATTGGATTGCTGCCGGGTGATATTGGTCTTGTTGATTTGCCAAAGCCACCCAAAAACCGGTATCAGCCATAATCACAATTTATGGCCCCAATCCAGCCTTTCTTTGTATTGTTGCGAGAGTTCAGCATCATCTTGCAAACAGCCTACAAAACCATTTTTATTCAATATGGTCAATGCTTCTGAACCGACAGCGATATTATGCTGATTGTACAGATGATCAATCGCTGCGGACAGCAACTGGTTGATGTCTTTATCCAGCAGACTTTGAAGTTGCTGAAGTTTGAGATAATGTTGATCATCCAGTTCGGTATGGATTTGCATGGCAAAGACCCTATTACTTGATTCCTATATTTCACACAACAACCTTGATTTGTTGCCATTATGCATCTACAAATCAGGAGAGATGATATGATACAAGGTATAGTATTCATGCAGGTAAGCTGATATTTCGGATTCGGCTGTATCTGTTTTGCGTAATAGATTAACGACCACTTCCGCAATAACTTATCAACATGCCCGGCTTGCATAGTCGCAAGCACCCGCTCATGTTTACCCATATCGCTATCTGACTGTTTGAGCTTTTAATGTATAAAGCCAGATATTTGCGGCAAGGCGTCAATCTGTTCGTGTAATTTTCATAGATGGTATGCATATTTTAATCTACCACGAATTCCTATGCGGCGGATTACGCGGCGCTTCAGCTTGGCGATAAGCTTCAAACAAAACACCTAATGCGCCGCTAATCCGCCCGACATTGTCAATCCAGCTCAATCCCGATCAGATTGGCAATTTGCGCATTCGTCATGCCACCCGCCTTCAGCTTTTGCGCCAATGCGCGTTTTTCTTCCAATCGACCCTCTTCCCGGCCTGTCTTCAGGCCTTCTGCCCGGCCTGTCTTCAGGCCTTCTGTCCGGCCTTTTTGCAAACCTTCTTGCAAACCTTCTTGGCGGCCTTGTATCCGGCCCTTTTCAATGCCCTCGTCCACGCCTTCGCCCCGTGCGGTATCCGTGACGTTTTTCAGGTCACGATAGTATTTCAGGCTGTCTTCGTAGGCATGGCGCTCTGCCGGGTCGAATTGCGCGATTTGTGCGGCCTCGAACAGTTCCACGAAGATGTCTTCGTGGAGCGCGGGTGGGATTTCTTGTAACTCCTGCAAATGACGAAAGATGTAGAACCATTTATCCCGTGTGGTTTCCAGTTCGTCCAGTGTTTTTTGGAAACGCGGCAGGGTCAGGTAGATGAAGGTCAGCTTATCGTAGAATACCCGGCCCTTTTGGTTTTTTAGCTGGACTGTGTGCACCACATCGGTATTGTCGCGGTCTTCGTCAAACACAAAGTCCAGGATACCAACTGTATAGACCGCCGCCAGGCGGTAGTCCCATTCGCCCCGTTGCGCCTGTTCCTGGATCGGGAAGGTGGCGTAGTACAGGCTGCGATCCTTGAAGTAGTTTTGCTTGGCCTTTTGCAGTTCGACGATGAAGCGCTCCCCGCTTGGACTGACGCAGCTTAAATCGAAGATGGCTTTGCGGTCCGGCTGGCTGCTGCCCTGTTGTTCGTTGCGCGTGTAGTGCAAATCCTGGATCTGGTGTTTTTCTGGCAGCAGGGTATTCAGAAAGCTGATCAGCAGTTCTTTGTGCGGTTCCTCGCCAAACAGCTTTTTGAAGCCGAAGTCAGTGAACGGATTGATGTATTTGTCTTGCATACGTTGTTGCGCATTCACCAACCGAAATGGGCTAATTTCGGATCATGGTAATGTTGTTTTAACGGATAGTGGGTAGGCCAAAACATGGGTTTCGGTGCGGGAAAGGTCATGCAAAAACCCGACATCATGGCGCACCTTTACTTAATCCTATGAGGTTACACGGGTCGGTTTTATATCAGACGATTTTTCATATAACCTTAGTTGCGTTGCATAATTTTTTTCAGTGCTTTTAAGATAATCAATGTAACTTTTGGGATTATGCCCAAACTCATTAGAAATTTGATGCCTTATTTCACGGATATCTTCCATTGGGTCATTATTTGTATTCATGCTGCTTCTCCCATAAGCTCAAGCAGGGTTGTTAATATTGGCACATGCAACCCGAGTAACATTGCGGTTTATTTCCTCTTTTTATGCTGTTCATAAAACGCTCAACCCGGGAATCGCCACCACAAACCGCCCGTTCCACTCTGCAATATAGTTCAGTTGCTCCTTAATTTCGTGCTGGATATTCCAGGGCAAAATGATCACATAATCCGGCTTTGTTTGCATTAATTGATCTTCATGCACAATGGGTATGCGGCTGCCCGGCAGATATTTCCCTTGCTTGGCCGGGTTGCGATCCACTACGAAGGCGATCAAGTCCGGTCGGATACCGGCATAGTTGATCAGTGTATTGCCCTTGGCTGCCGCGCCATAGGCCGCTACCGTCTTGCCTTGTTGTTTGGCCTTCAGTAAAAAAGCCAGAAAGTTGTTTTTGACCTGATCGGTTTTGGTTTGAAAGCCACTGTAATATTCACTGGTCGTGATGCCTGCCTGCGTTTCACATTGTAACAATTCGGTTATTTTCGCACTCACAGTCTGCTTGCCCGTATCAGCACGTTGCGCAAATACGCGCAGGCTGCCACCATGGGTCGAGTGTTCTTCCACATCAAACAGGCTCAGGCCATTCGCGGTAAAAATATGCTCGACGGCGGTGAGCGAAAGGTATGAGAAGTGTTCGTGGTAGAGGGTATCAAATTGGTTGCCTTCGATCAGCCGCAACAGATGCGGAAATTCAAAGGTCGCCACGCCTTGGGGTTTGAGCAGCCGTGAGAAGCCTGCGACAAAGTCATTGATATCCGGCACATGCGCGAGCACGTTGTTGGCTACGGCCAAGTCGGCCTGTTTGCCTGCGGCGACCAGTTGCTCCGCCAGCTTAACGCCAAAAAAATCTTCAATAATCTCAAGGCCTTTTTGTCTGGCGGCATTGGCGGTGTTCGCTGTGGGTTCGATGCCCGTACAGGGGATATGCCGGGCCTTGACGTATTGCAACAGGTAACCATCGTTGGCGGCTACTTCGACCACATGGCTTTGTTCATTCAGCCCGAAACGCTCCACCATGTCGGCAACATAACGCTCGCTATGTTGCAACCAGCTTTGTGAGAAGCCGCTGAAATAGGCATAGTCGGCATCAAATAACGCTTCGGCCCGGGTAAAGTCTTCGGTTTGCACCAACCAGCAAGATTCACAAACCAGCACCCGCAATGGAAACCATTGCTCCGGGGCATGCAGGTTTTGTTCGGTCAGGTACGCATTGGAGGGTGGGGCACTACCCAAATCGACCAGAGGCAATTTTAGCGTAGCGCCGCAATGGCGACATTTCATAAGAGCAGCCCCTGGAATTGGCTTTGGCCGACCGTTGGGTGTTGTTGATCGCGTACAGATTGTTGTGTGATGGACAAAGGCCAGTCAATCGCCAGATCCGGATCCAGGGCGTTCAAGCCCTTTTCCGCCTCTGCCTGGTAGGCTTTGGTATGCAAATAGAGCATTTCGCAGTCATCCGTCAGGGTTTGAAAACCATGCGCAAAGCCTTCGGGTATTAACAGGCTGCGATGGTCGGTTGCATTGAGTATTTCATGATGCCAGTGCAAAAAGGTGGGTGAATTTTGCCGCACATCAACCGCGACATCATAGACCTCCCCCTTCAGGCAAGAGATTATCTTACATTCCGCATGAGGGGGATGCTGAAAGTGCAGCCCCCTGACCGTGCCTTTTTTACCCGTGAGGGTATGGTTGATTTGCACGATTTGCCTTGCCGCCAGGATGAGTTGCAGTTCGTCCTGGCAAAACAGGCGCTCCAGATAGCCCCGGTGATCGCCCAACGGTTTGCGTTGTATCACGTATAGACCGGCCAAGCGCGTATCAATAAGGTCGAAACGATCACTCACGATACAGCCTCATAGGCCTGAATCTGCGCCAGGCTGGTATCCGCCATGTCGGTTCCGGCTTTCCAGGCCCGGTGCCAGTTCAATGTATAGTCCAGCGCAGTCGCCAAACCCCAGCGTGGTCGCCAGTGCAACCGGGTTTTTGCCTTGGTGCTATCCAGGCGCAGGGTATGTGCTTCATGGGGCTGTGTTTGGGTATCACATTGCCAATTCATATTGGGGATTTGTCGACACAGGTTTTCAACAATCCATTGCACCGAACGCGCATCGGCTTCATCCGGACCAAAATTCCACGCCTCGGCGAAGGGTTCACCTGCCTCATATAGCTTTTCCGCCAGCATCAGATAGCCGGATAGCGGTTCCAACACATGCTGCCAGGGCCGAATCGCGTGTGGCGAGCGGATTGTGATGGTTTGTTTGGTATCCATTGCCCGAAGAAAGTCAGGGATCAACCGATCAGTTGCCCAATCGCCGCCGCCGATCACATTGCCTGCGCGCACGCTGGCAAGCTGTGTGCCCGCCTTTTGTAGAAAGGCATTGCGATAGGATGCAGTAACCAATTCTGCGCAGGCCTTGCTGCTGGAGTAGGGGTCATAACCGCCTAGTGCCTCATTTTCCCGATACGGCCAGACCCATTCGCGGTTTTCGTAACATTTGTCGGTCGTGATATTGACGATAGCCTTTACGGCGGGCGTGTTGCGCACGGCTTCCAGCAGGTTGACCGTGCCCATCACATTGGTCTGATAGGTCTCCACCGGCTCGACATAGGAATGGCGTACCAGAGGCTGGGCCGCCAGATGAAAAACGATTTCTGCACCGGATTGTTGCAAAGCGGTTGTGAGTGTGGCGACATCCCGAATATCGGCCTGGGTATGTTGCGTTAAATAACGCTCTAATCGGGTTGTGGTAAAAAAATTCGGCTCGGTAGGCGGAGCCAGTGCGTAACCAAACACCTCTGCGCCCATATCGGCAAGCCAAAGCGCCAACCAGCCGCCCTTGAAACCGGTATGGCCGGTTAAAAAGACCCGCTTATCCCGCCAAAACGGACGATTGATCACCATATCTTCCAGGGAGCTTTGCAAAACCGGTGACCTGTTCGTCCTGTATTTGTAATGCGCCATAACGCCCGGGGGGTTGTACTGCTGTTACGGTAACCCACTTGCCATGGGCTTGATGGAACTGGATTTCAGCACTGATATTTATGTCTGCCACACCATCACCATAGGTAAAACAGAACGCCTCTTCATCCTGGACATATTCAGTCACCCGCTTCAGGCGACCGCCGGTGAGTGTTTGTTCACCCGTATCTATTAAGGTCACCTTCCAGGGTTCGGCATTTTGTTGATGCACTTCCATGCGGTTGTTCGTCATATCAAAAGTCACATCGGACATGTGTAAAAAGTAGTTGGCAAAATATTCCTTAATCACATAGCCCTTATAACCGCAACAAATAATAAAGTCATTGATGCCATGCGCAGAATATATTTTCATCACATGCCAGAGCATCGGCTTGCCGCCGATCTCAATCATGGGTTTGGGCTTCAGGTGGGTTTCTTCAGAGATTCGGGTGCCGAGGCCGCCGGCCAGGATCACAGCTTTCATGTGTTAATACCCGATGTAGTATTTTCCAATTAAGAAATCCTTTTCATATTGGACAAGGCTGGTGTTTGTCAAGATATATACCGTTATGGCTTAATAGCACTAAATTTTTCCGCTTCAATAATTTTTCCCTTATCCAACCGATAAACCACACTACAATTCCTCAGCGTGCTCAACCGATGCGCAATAATCAACACAGTCAATTCTTTACTTAGAGATTCAATTGTGGCGATCACACTGGCCTCCGTCTCATTGTCCAATGCGCTGGTCGCCTCATCAAATACAATCACTTTGGCCTGCTTGTAAAATGCACGTGCAATGCCAATACGTTGGCGTTGCCCGCCGGACAGGCGCACACCGCGTTCGCCGACATGGGTTTGGTAGCCTTGCGGCAGGGTTTCAATATAGTCTGCAATTTGCGCTTGTTGAGCCGCTAAGCGAACTTGAGCATGATTAATCTGTTCAATAGGCACACCAAACGCAATATTTTCCGCCAGCGAGGCATCCGATAAGAAAATCGCTTGTGGCACATGCGCGATATTGGCCTGCCATTGTTTGATGCTTTTGTCGTCTATCGTCTGACCATCAATCACCAACTGGCCCGAGGTGGGGCGCAACAGACCCATAGTGATATCCAACAAGGTGCTTTTGCCGCTACCGGTTTCGCCGATAAAGCCCACACGGGACCCTTTGGGTATTCTGAGGTTGATGTCACTGAGTACGAGGGCTGTGTTTTTTGCGTAGGCAAAGCTGAGATGTTGCAGGTCGATATGCTCACGAAACGGCAAGGTGGTTTGGCTTGCCGGGTAATGGCGTGCAATTGGCATCGGCTTGCGAAAACGTTGCGCCACGTCCTGAATCACGGCCTGATTGCCGTTCATGCTGGACCAGGAAAAATAGATTTGTTGCAGACTGGGCAGCAGGCGTTGCGCGCCCAGTGCCAATGCGCCGAGTATGGGGAGTGCTTGAGCACCTTCTGTCTGGTTTTGCAGCCAATACGCGAGCAGGGCGATCATTGAGATTCCGACCAATTCCAGCACCGGCTTGGGCACCCCCCCCAGAAACGCATTTTTCGTGATAGCCAGTTGCAGGCGATAGATGATGTTGGTGTACAGACGGCTGAAAACAGGTTGGCTGCTATCCATGATCACATCACGTATGCCACCAATGCCTTCCTGGATACATTTCACGGCCTGTGGTTGTAGTACGGAGATTACGCTGCTGTTATGCTGGATTTGCTTTTTGACTAGGTAGCCCGCCAACACATAGCCTCCGCCAAGTACAACAAAGGTTGTAATGGCGACGATAAAGTTTATCCATAACAGGGTGAGGATAATACCTAAACTGAGCACTAGCGCGCTGATTAGTAGCAGTAGTTGCATAATAGCACTACCGATTGCCGCTCCAACTTTTTCCGTCGCTAAGCTGATTAAGTCACTGCTATTGTGTGAAACATGGTATTCATAGGATTGATACAGCACCCTTGTATAGAGATCACTGCGCAGTTGGGTACCCATCGCTACGGTCATTCTTGCATTAGCCCATAGCAGCATGATGCGTACAGTGGCAGCAAACAGTGCGGCAGCGATAAAACCTAGTGTTAATGGTAATAAGAGTTGTTCGGGTTGGTTGATATTTAGATAACCCCATACAGGGGCAAGTGCTGTGGATTCAAATAATGTTTCTGGCGAGGTTAAGGCTGTTATAAAAGGAATCACTGCCCCGATACTGATGACTTCGGCAAACACAGCTATCAGCATAAGGGCTAATAACAAGCCGAATTGCGTACGGCGGCGTTTGCCCAGGTATTTCCAGAGTGTGAAAATATCGCGCCAGAGGTTAGTTTTTTGTTGGGGTTGCATAGGGAAAAGATCAATACAGGGTGGGAAAGCCAATTTTAATCAGTAAGCATATCCCACCTTTCGCGTTTATTATTCACCAAATCTCAAGATGGGTACGATCCAAATAAATGGATGTTACCCGCCTGCCAGAATTCCGTATGGGTTAAGTACCATTCCACTGTCTTCTCCAGCCCGGATGCAAAAGTCTCTGCTGGCCCATACCCCAGTTCATGACATATCTTGCGGTTATCAATCGCATAACGTCGGTCATGGCCCGGCCTATCTGTCACGTAGGTAATCCATTGTCGGTGCGGCACATGCGGCGAGTCCGGGAGGCGATGATCCAGCAAATCACATAGGATGTGAATCAGATTCAGGTTCGTTTGCTCATTGTTGCCACCGATGTTGTAGGTCTCGCCAATGCGGCCGTTACGAATAATCAAATCAATGCCGCGATTGTGGTCATCCACATACAACCAGTCACGGATTTGTTGCCCGTCGCCATAGACAGGCACAGCCTTGCCCTGGGTCAGATTGGAAATCGCCAGTGGGATCAGTTTTTCCGGGTATTGGTAGGGGCCATAGTTATTGGAGCAATTGCTGGTTGTGGTGTTCAGGCCATAGGTATGCTGGTAGGCACGGACAATGTGATCTGAGGCCGCCTTGCTGGCGGCATAGGGTGAATTTGGCGCGTAGGGCGTGGTTTCTGAGAAGGCTGGATCACCTTGTTCCAGGGTGCCATACACTTCATCCGTGGAGACATGATGGAAGCGGTGTCTGTCATCCGTTTTTTCGTCCAGCCAAATCTTTTTCGCGGCTTTTAACAGGTTATGTGTGCCCTCAATGTTGGTTCTCAAAAAGGCATCCGGGCCATAGATCGAACGGTCTACATGGGATTCGGCAGCAAAATGCACAATGGTTTCGATATTGTGTTCGCGCAACAGATTTTCCACCAGTGCCTGGTCTAGAATATCGCCTTGTATGAAGCGGAAATTGGATTGGCCTTGCAGGTTGTCCAGATTCTCGCGCCGCCCTGCATACGTCAGCGCATCCAGCACTGTCATTGACGTATTCGGGTACTTTTTGAGCCAGTAATGCACAAAGTTTGTGCCAATAAAGCCTGCGCCGCCAGTCACCAGTAAATTTTGAGCTTGATAAGTCATGATGGGGTTGGTTCGGGGTTTTCCATCGGCTTCAATTCGGCCAGCATGTTATGCAAACTGTCTCTCCAGTGTGGCAGGCTGGCACCCAGCCATGTCTCAGTCGCAGCCTTGTCCATGACGCTGTAGGCCGGACGTTGCGCCGGTGTCGGATAGGCGCTGCTGCGAATCGGTTTTATCGGGGTAGCCTTTTCCAGCAGGCCGAGTGACAAAGCGATTTGCTGGACCGCAAGTGCAAAATCATACCAACTGGCGACGCCATTATCAGTACAGTGACAAATACCCTGTGCATTCTTTTCCAATAACACCCAGATGCAGTGGGCCAGTGTATGTGCCCATGTGGGTGAGCCAACTTGGTCATACACAATGCCGAGTTGCCCGCGCTCGCGCATCAGTCGCAACATGCTTTTGACAAAGTTGCCGCCGTGTGCCGAGTGCAACCAGGAGGTGCGGATAATCAGTGCATCCGGCAAATGCTCCCGCACCGCCTGTTCACCCGCGTATTTGCTCTTGCCGTATTCGCTGAGCGGTTTGCACAAAGCGTCCGGCAGGTAGGGCGTGCTTTGTCGCCCATCAAACACAAAATCGGTTGAAATCTGGATCAAACGGCGCTTTTGTTGCTGGCATACCTGCGCTAACAGGCGCGGCGCGGCCGCATTCAGCGCCCATGCGGCTGCTTGGTCGCTTTCGGCTTTATCCACGGCGGTATAGGCTGCCGCATTGATCACCGCATCCGGTTGATGCCGGTCAAAAGCCGCCTTAATTTGAGCAGCATCGGTGATATCCAGTGTATCCTGGTCGGTTGCAATAAGATTGAGCTGTTCAGGATAATGGCGCTGCAACTCATAGCCAAGCTGGCCCTGCGCACCTGTAACCAATACCTTCATGCAAAGGTCTCCGCATCTGCCAGTAACCTGCCATTGGCATCTTTAGCAGAAATTTGAGGCGCAACGCCATTCATCAAAGGCCATTCGATACTCAGGGTAGGGTCATCCCAACGGATGCTGTGTTCATGTTCCGGCGTGTAAAAATCGGTGCATTGGTATTGAAAATCAGCGAATTCACTGATGACATAAAAACCATGCGCGAAGCCTTCGGGCACCCAGAGCAGGTGGTGGTTTTTGTCGGAAAGTTCCGTACCTGTCCATTGGCCAAATGTTGGCGAGCTACGCCGCAGGTCTACTGCAACATCAAACACCGCGCCTTGGGTAACACGCACCAGTTTGCCTTGCGGTTTTTTTGTCTGGTAGTGCAGACCACGTAGAATACCCCGGCATGAACGGCTGTGATTGTCTTGAACAAAGTTCATGGTTAAGCCAAGCTGGGCAAATTTGCGCTGATGCCAGCTTTCCATAAAGAATCCGCGCTCATCGCCAAATACATCCGGTTCGATGATGAGCACATCCGGCAGGGTAGTGGGAACAACTTTCATAAGTCAGGTGACCAGATCAGCAAGGTAGTGACCATAACCACTCTTTTTGAGTGGCGCCGCCAATGCCAATAATTGTTCCGTACCAATATAGCCCATGCGCCAGGCAATTTCTTCTGGGCAAGCAATTTTCAAGCCCTGCCGCTCTTCAATCACCCGGATATAGTTGGCTGCATCCAGTAATGAGTTATGCGTACCTGTATCCAACCAGGCCATTCCACGCCGAAGCATTTCAACCTGTAACTGGCCTTGCTCAAGGTACATTTGGTTGATACTGGTGATTTCCAGTTCGCCCCGATGTGAGGGACGCACGGCTTTTGCCTTGTCCACAACCTGTTGGTCATAAAAATACAAGCCTGTCACCGCATAGTTGGAGCGCGGTTCAGCCGGTTTTTCTTTGATACTCAGCGCCTTGCCAGACTGGTCGAACTCAACCACGCCGTACTGTTCCGGATCCTGCACATGATAGGCAAAAACCGTCGCGCCCTGTTCCTGTGCGGCGGCAGAGCGCAGGCGTTGCACCAGTCCTTCCCCGTAATAAATGTTGTCGCCCAAAATCAATGCTGAATAGGCATTACTGATAAAATGTTCGCCAATCAAAAAAGCTTGCGCCAAGCCTTCCGGTTTGGGTTGGACGGCGTATTCAATATGGATGCCCCATTGCGATCCATCCGTTAACAGGTGTTGGAACTGGCTGGCATCTTCCGGTGTCGTGATGACCAAAATATCGCGAATACCCGCCAACATCAACACACTGAGCGGGTAATAAATCATGGGCTTGTCATATACCGGCATCAGTTGTTTGCTAACTGCTTTCGTTAACGGGTACAGGCGCGTACCACTGCCGCCAGCCAGAATGATGCCTTTGCGATTGTTTGGAGGGTGGGGATTCATCTTTTACAAACGCAGATCCGATTCATTAGCAGAAAACACCGACTTCAGATCATAAAAAACATGATTTAACTTGCCGAATTTACGCATAGCTAAAGCCCCCATCTCTCGAAACTGTTGATGATCCACCGCTAATATAATGGCATCATAATGATTTGCCGCTGGCTCCGGCACAGGCGTCACCTCATATTCCCGTTGCGCCTCTTCAGCCGATACCCAGGGATCATACACATCCGCCTGGATATGGTATTCGTTCAGTTCATCCAGTATGTCCGCCACGCGCGTATTGCGCAGGTCGGGGCAGTTTTCCTTGAACGCCAGCCCCATCACCAGTACTTTGGCACCTTCGACCTGGATGCGTTTTTTGACCATTGCCTTGACTAGTTGGGAGACTACATAGGCTCCCATGCCATCATTGATGCGCCGACCCGCCAGGATCACTTCCGGTTGGTAGCCGAGTGATTGCGCCTTGTGGGTCAGGTAATACGGATCCACGCCGATGCAGTGCCCGCCGACCAAGCCGGGGCGGAAGGGTAGAAAGTTCCATTTGGTGCCAGCGGCGCGTAAAACCGCTTCGGTATCAATACCCATACGATTGAAGATAATCGCCAGTTCGTTCATCAAGGCGATATTTAAATCACGCTGAGTGTTTTCAATCACTTTGGCGGCTTCGGCAACCTGGATGCTTTCCGCCTTATGCGTCCCTGCGGTGATAATCGTCTGGTACAGATTATCGACGAAATCAGCTACTTCAGGCGTTGATCCGGAAGTCACTTTTTTGATCGTGGTGACGCGATGCTCCTTGTCGCCCGGATTGATCCGCTCCGGCGAGTAGCCCGCATAAAAGTCTTGGTTGTAGGTCAGGCCAGATATCCGTTCAATGACCGGGATGCATTCCTCTTCAGTCGCGCCGGGATAGACGGTGGATTCGTAGATTACAATATCGCCGCGCTTGATGATTTTGCCCAGGTTTTCGCTGGCCTTGATCAACGGTGTCAAGTCGGGGCGTTTGTGCGCATCAATTGGCGTGGGCACCGTGACGATGAAGACGTTGGCGTCGCGCAGTTCATCCAGTTGATCCGTGTAGGTCAGATGGCTTGCTTGTTGCAATTCGTCTGGTGCGACTTCCAGGGTGTGATCCTGGCCGTTTTTTAATTCAGCAATGCGATTAGCGTTGATGTCGAAGCCAATGGTCGGCCTCTTTTTGCCAAATTCGACCGCGAGTGGCAGACCGACATAGCCTAATCCGATGATGGCGAGTTTATTATTTTGTTGCTGGGTTGTGTTGATGCCGTTTGTTTGTTGGCCGGTCATTGTGGTTTTTCGCCATTTTGCGGGGTTGGCCATCCTTTTGCTTGTGTATCAGCCAAAATTCGTTTGGCATCTTTCGGTCAATAGCTTCGCATTCTATCATCTGTTTCCGTTATCAGTGGAGTTCAAATTTCCCGCACTGAATGCAGATGTGTAATAAGTCCTAACGCTTTCGGTGTTTGTCAGATGATTTGCTGCAGCAGTTCGGTGATTTTCTGGATGCGGGTTGTCGGTTCTGGCATATCCATTTGGAACTTCAATTTGTCGCCTCCTTCCAGTTTGAAGGTTTGTGGTTTTGTTTGGATGAGTTGGATCAGTTTGGCCGGGTCTATTTGAGGTTGGTTGTCAAATAAAATACGTCCGTTGTGCGGCCCGGCTTCAATCTTGCGAATGCCTAAATGACTTATTTTGAGTTTGAGTTCGGTGATATCGAACAGGTGAGTTGCGGGTTCTGGCAGCAGACCAAACCGGTCGATCATTTCCACTTTCAGCTCCTTGAGCGCTTCTACGGATTCAGCGGAGGCGATCCGTTTGTATTGGATCAGGCGTATGTGCACGTCAGGCAGGTAATCGTCTGGTAGTCGGGCGGGGATGTGCAGGTCAATTTCCGCGCCATGATCAAGGGGTCGATCAAGTTGTGGTTGTTCGCCTTGTTTGATGGATTGCACGGCTTGTTCGAGCATTTCGGTATAGAGGGTGAAGCCGATTTCATGGATCTGGCCGCTTTGTTCGTCCCCGAGCAGTTCGCCAGCACCACGGATCTCCAGGTCGTGGGTCGCCAGCGTGAAGCCAGCTCCGAGATCTTCCAGTGATTCGATGGCTTCCAGCCGTTTGCGGGCGTCTTGTGTGATGGCTTTGGGCGGTGGAGTGATCAGATAGGCATAGGCGCGGTGGTGCGAGCGGCCCACCCGACCCCTCAACTGGTGGAGTTGGGCTAGCCCGAGTTTGTCAGCACGGTTGATGATGATGGTGTTGGCGCTGGGCACGTCGATTCCACTTTCGATAATGGTGGTGCAGACCAGAATGTTGAAACGCTGGTGATAGAAGTCACGCATGATGCGCTCTAACTCGCGTTCCCGCATTTGGCCATGGGCGAACTCAACCCGGGCGTGTGGAACTAATTGACGAATCTGTTGCGTGGTTTTTTCAATGGTAGAGACTTCATTGTGCAGCAGATAGATTTGTCCACCACGGCTGATTTCACGCTGGCAGGCTTCGGCGATTTGCGCGTCGTTCCATTGGCTGACAAAGGTTTTGATGGGGTGGCGGGCTGCCGGCGGGGTGGCGATAATGGAGAGGTCGCGCATGCCGGACATGGCCATGTTGAGGGTGCGTGGAATCGGTGTGGCGGTCAACGTGAGGATATCCACTTCGGCGCGCATGGCTTTCAGGCGCTCTTTATGGCGTACGCCAAAACGGTGTTCTTCATCAATGATCACCAGCCCCAGATCCTTGAATTTGATGTGCTGGTTGAGCAGTTTATGGGTGCCGACGACGATATCCATATCACCATCGGCCAGTTTGCGGGTGATAGTGGTCACTTCTTTGGGAGAACGGAAGCGGGACAGGCCAGCGACTTTGATTGGCCAATCGGCAAAGCGGTCAGCGAAGTTTTGGTAGTGTTGTTGGGCCAGCAGGGTGGTGGGAACCAGCACGGCCACTTGTCGGCCATGATTCGCGGCGATAAAGGCGGCGCGCATGGCGACTTCTGTTTTGCCGAACCCGACATCCCCACAGATCACCCGATCCATGGGGCGCGGCGAGGTCATGTCCTGAATAATGGCGGCGATGGCGTTGGCCTGATCAGGGGTCTCTTCAAATGCAAATTCAGCGGCGAATCGACGGTAATCCTGATCTGGCCCGGGTAGTGCATAGCCTTGTTGGGCTTCCCGTCTGGCGTAGATATCCAAGAGTTCGGCGGCGACATCGTGGGCGCGTTGCGCCGCTTTGCGTTTGGCTTTTTCCCATTGGTCGCTGCCCAGGCGATGCAAGGGGGCATTTTCCGGTGATGCGCCCGTGTAGCGGCTAATGAGGTGCAGAGAGGAAACCGGCACGTAGAGTTTGTCCTGCCTGGCGTATTCAAGGGTAAGAAATTCCGTCACCATGCCGCCGATTTCGAGGGTTTGCAGGCTAAGGTAGCGGCCAACGCCGTGTTCTTCATGCACGACGGGCGATCCGGTTTGCAATTCCGTCAGGTTGCGCACGATCTGGTCGGCGTCCGCGCTTTTGCGTTGGCGGCGTTGTTTGACGCGTTCGCCGAGTAGTAATGTTTCCGGTATGACGGCGATGGCGGGTTGGTTGAGCCATAATCCTTGTTCCAGAGGAGCGGTGGTGATGCAAAGCGGGTTGTTTTGCTCCAGGAATGCTTGCCAGCCGTCAACGATATCTGGTTTGAGTTTTAAATTGCCCAGCGTTTCGATCAGTGCCTCACGGCGTCCGGTGGTTTCCGCCACCAGCAGTGTTTGCTGAGAGGCTTGATGGATAAAAGTGCGTAATCCGGCGGCTGGATCGGTCGCCTTTGCTTGTAGATTGAGTGGTGGCAGCGGCTGGTGGTCACAGTTCTCGCCAGCGCTTGATGGTTCAGGTTGGTGTTGAATTTGGGTAAAGCGCTCAATCTGTTGAGTGAGTTGCTTGGCGGAAAGATATAGCGTTGTTGGTGCCAGTAGCGGGCGCTCCACGTCATGACGGCGTTGTTCATAACGTTCATTGACTTGATGAAAGAAGGTTTCCGCCTGTTGGATTAAGCGGTGCGAATGAGCAACCAGAGTGTTGTTTGGCAGATAGTCGAATAAAGTGGCGGTTTGCGTGAAAAATAAGGGGAGATAGTATTCGATGCCACCAGGCAGTTGGTTTTCACTGATGTCGCGGTAGATCAAACTGCGTTGCGGATCGCCCGAGAAATACTCCCGCCAGGCGGAGCGGAAACGGCTGATGGCGGTTTTATCCATGGGAAATTCACGCGCGGGCAGCAGGGCGATATGGTCGATTTTGTCGATAGTGCGTTGGGTTTCGGCATCAAAGGTGCGGATGGAGTCCACTTCGTCGTCGAATAAATCAATGCGTAACGGTGTATCGCTACCCATCGGAAACAGGTCAATTAAAGAACCGCGCACGGCGAATTCGCCATGACTCATGACCTGAGAGACGACCCGGTAACCCGCTTGTTCGAGATTGCGGCGAAATCGGTCGAAATCGATGTTTTGCCCTTTGGTTAATACCAGACTGTGTGTATCTAAAAATTCAGTGGGCAGAATACGTTGCATCAATGTGGCGACAGGTGCGATCACAATGCCTTGTTGCAAGGCGCGCAATTGATGCAGGGTTAACAGGCGTTGCGAAATCAATTCCGGCAGCGGGGAGAAAATGTCGTAAGGCAGGGTTTCCCAATCCGGGAATAACACGATGGGCAGTGTGGATGCGCCGAGAAAAAAGTGCAGTTCATCCATGAAGTGAATGGCGCTTTGCACATCCGGTGTGATGAGGAGTAATGGCCCTTGGTGTTGTGTGGCGATGCGCGAGAGCGTGAGGCTGAGGGCTGCGCCATGACAGCTTCCCCAATGGGTCGATGTGGCGTTTAATGAGGGATTAAGTGGGGAAAACATGGATGGTTTGATCAGGTGTATTCAACATGGTTTGGGGTGGGCATGCATTGTAAATGATGTGGGATTTCGTCGGGAGTCATGGCCGGTTGACAAGGGAAAGGTAAGTGGACTGCGTTGTAATTCGCAGAATGCTGTTGATAACTCATTGATCCAACAGCAAATCAAGGAGGTTTTGAGGAGAGACGTGGGTTGTTTGGAGATAGTTGGGGAAGTCATTCAATGACTGGTGTTCAAGCATTCTTCAAGTCATGAAGTCAATCACAACGCTTTGCGGAAGGATTTTAATCCATTATGCTTGGTAAGTCCTTGAAATGGGCGAAACAGTATCGTGATTATTTCTATTCTAAACAACCCGATACGGATAAAAATGCAGGATGTCGCATAAATCCCGCATTTTGATTGACCTGAATCAATGATTAGGAGGAATGGTGATGCGGAATGCCGCCAATAAGCTTGTTGCTGTCTTTTCAATGTGCTGTTTATTGCTGGGCGGCGGTTTGTTAAGCCAGATGGCTGAAGCTGCCGCACGGGAGTCAACTGCAGAAGGTAAGAAATTTGCTTTTGATATAAAAAAGGGGAATTGTCTGGCTTGTCATATGATCCCTGGCGGGGTCAGCCCAGGTAATATTGGTCCGCCATTAGTCGCCATGCGGGCGCGTTTCCCGGACCGTCAAAAGTTGCGTGCGCAAATTTATGATGCCAGCCTGCTGAACCCAGGCACTCGCATGCCGCCTTTCGGTAAATACAAGGTGTTATCGGATAAAGAAATTGATGCAATCGTCGATTACCTTTATACCTTGTGATGGTTCCTGTCGCCTGTGTCGGTCTGCCGGGCTTTGATGGCTGATCAAGTCTGTTTGACTGGGGCGGGCATTTTGTGACGGTGAGTCGCCGATCAATCTTAACTTTTTACGCAAAATTCCATAGGTTTTTAAGGAGGTTATTTCAATGAATACTGATATGAAACGCCGGGTCTTTTTAAGAGGCTCAATGGCTGCTGGGGCTGTAGGCGTCGCTGTTGGCGCTGGTCTGCTCGCCCCGCAATCCGTGATGGCGGCTTGGCCTAAAGCCGCCTTTGATGCCAAAAGCGTCGCTGAGGCTGGTAAAACGGCGATGGGGGGCACGGATATTGTTGAGTCTTCTGACATTAAGATCAAAGCACCTGATATTGCTGAGAATGGTGCTGTGGTGCCTGTCACTGTCACCGTTAAACCTTCTATGGAAGGCGTCGAGTCGATTGCGATTTTGGCGGCTTCGAATGGCCAGCCTTTGGTGGGTTTGTTCAAGTTAGGCGAAGGTGCTGTGGCCAATGTTTCCACTCGCATCAAAATGGGTAAGACAGGGGATGTGGTTGCTCTGGTCAAAGCTGGCGGCAAGCTATACAGCAACAAGAAAAACGTGAAAGTCACTATTGGCGGTTGCGGCGGTTGATCAGGCTCCGTACTGACTGGCTGAATGATTCAATGATAATGATCTGGAGGTAAATGATTATGGCTAAAAAATCCATCAAGATTCGCGCCAAGGCCAAGAAAGGTGTAACGACGGTTAAATCGCTGATGAGTCATCCGATGGAAACCGGGCTGCGCAAGAACTCAAAAACGGGCAAATTAATTCCGGCTCACTTCATTCAGGAAGTGGTCGCCACGCATGTGCATGATGGGGGTGAGACTGTCAGAATGACGACCCATTGGAGCGGCGGCGTTTCAAAAAACCCTTATCTTTCATTCAAATTCAATGGTGGAAAGAAAGGCGATAAGATCACTCTGACCTGGACGGATAACAAGGGTGGGAGTGAGTCCGCCACCGCTAAAATCAAGTAGCCGCTAAAACTATCAATTTATAAAGGCGACTGATGTGTGTTTCCTGGTTTGTTTGTGACTGTTGCGAATGAGTTGGAACACAAAGATGATTATCCAAAGGAGGATGACTTTCATGAAAATTGTCAAATTCGCCATGATCGCCCTGTGTGCTATCAGCGCAAGCGCGTTTGCTGGGGATAAAAAAGCCACTGACACCACGCCTGCCGAAGACTTGAAAACGTATCAGGATTATTTCTTTAAGCGTTTTTCAGGCGTTCCATTACAAGAGTATGCGAATGGCGTTTACGCTATTAATGAGGCGTCTCGTGAGAATTGGGAGGCGATAGAAGAATTTCCGCCTTACGAACCCATGATTGAAGAAGGCGAGGGGATGTGGAACCAGCCATTTGCGAATGGCGCGACTTATGGTTCCTGTTTTGGCGATGACCCTGCTCAGCGTAAAAATTATCCATATTGGGATGCCGCGCGTAAAATGGTGATGACGTTGCCATTGGCGATTAATGAATGTCGCACCGCCAATGGTGAAAAGCCATTGAAATATAAAAAGGGGGCTATGGCTAATTTGCTCGCCTATATGTCTTATGAGTCGCGGGGACAGAAAATTAACGTTGCCATCCCTGATGCGGATGCTCTGGCTGCGTACAATGCGGGTAAGAGTGTTTATTTCGCCCGGCGCGGTCAACTAAACTTCAACTGTGCTTCGTGCCATATGGAATCCTCCGGCCAATATATCCGCAGTGAGCAGTTGAGTCCGGCATTGGGACATGCGACCAATTGGCCGGTCTATCGTTCTAAATGGGGTGAATTGGGTACTTTGCATCGTCGTTTCGCTGGTTGCATGAAGCAGATGCGCGCCAAGCCTTATAAAACGCAAGGTGAAGAGTTCCGTAACTTGGAATATTTTCTGACTCATATGAGTAGCGACATCGAATATAACGGGCCGTCCGCACGTAAATAGTTGCGGTCCATTGGTTGTCAAGAAACCCGGCTATGCCGGGTTTTTATTTGGCTGGACGATGGTATGGATTGGGTTGAGTCGGATCGACCGGTTCAAAACGCCGGTAGACCCATTGATATTGCTCGGGATGACTTGTAATGCAGCGCTCAATGTCTTGATTCATGGCAGTTGCTGCAGTTTTCGTATCCGGGTTCGCATTTTGCGTATTGCCGATGAAGTATTGCAGGCGGTATCGCCGATCCGGCAAGCGTTCGGCCCATAGGAATAGCACTGGGGATTGATGTTTGGCTGCTAGCCGATTCAGTAAGGTCATCGTTAATACGTCATGACCGAAGAATGGCGCAGCGATTGCCGCCGATCCTGCCGATTTAGGAATTTGGTCGGGTAAAATAGCGACGATTTCATGGTGCTTGAGTGCCTGACTTAATGCCTTTAATCCAGTGCGTGAAGTGGGGGCCACTTTAATGTTGTATTGGGTGCGGCCTCGTTTCAGCAAGGGTTCAAGAAAGGCTTGGCGCGGTGGTCTATACAGCGCGGTGATGGGGAGTGATGGGCGACTGAGGTTGATTGCGGTTGAAATCATCTCCCAGTTGCCGAGATGGGGGATGGCGAAGATCAGGCCGTTGTTTTTTTGTAGCAGGGTATCAATGACTTCGCCAACGCCATTGGGTTCTATGCGGTTTTTAAGGGTTTCAGGCCGTAACCATATGCGTGGGATTTCGACATAGGTGAGCGCCGTGGCATATAAAGATTGCCGTATTAAATGGCTGCGTTTTTGGGGGCTGAATGTTGGGTAGGCGATTTTGATGTTAATTGCGGTATTACGCCTTTCACGTCCGTTGAAATGGAAGAGCAAATAGCTGATTAGCCAGCCAGTGGCGTGAATAGCCGACCAGGGTAGGTAGGCGAAAAGATATAAAAAACCAATAATGCATTTCTCTTTTATCATTTTTTTGTATGTTAGTATAGAAATTACTGATTCACAGAGATTCATTTGCCATGCCAGACCATGAACCTACCGCATTGTCACCTCAACAAGCTTATCAACTGATGCAGGATAACAGCCGGGCCATATTGGTTGATATTCGCTCAACTATGGAATATCTCTTTGTTGGCCATCCAGGCGGCGCTGTGCATGTTCCTTGGATTGATGAACCGGATTGGGAGGTTAACCCGGATTTTGTCGCGGAGATTCGCAAGTTGTTACTGGGCGGCGTGGTTTGTGATGACCAGATGAACTGCGCGCCGGTGATTCTGATATGCCGCAGTGGCAAGCGCTCTTTGGAAGCGGGGCGCGCTTTGCTGGAGGCCGGGGTGAAGAATGTATCGCATGTCGATGAAGGGTTTGAGGGTGAACTGAACGAAAAGCACCAACGTAGTATGCTTGGCGGTTGGCGTTTTCATGGCTTGCCCTGGGAGCAATGTTGAGTGGTGCGGAAGTGTTTTCTGACGGATTTTTACAGCCGAAAGTGTTCCCCTAAATACACGGAGCGTACTTCCGGGTTAGCGAGGATTGCGTCGGCGTTGCCATGCGTCAAGACTTTACCTTCATTAATGATGTAAGCCCGGCTGCAAATGCCTAAGGTTTCCCGGACATTATGGTCGGTGATGAGAATACCGATTCCGCGTTCGCTGAGGTGTGACACGATACGTTGGATATCTATCACGGAAATCGGGTCAACACCGGCAAAGGGCTCATCCAGTAAAATGAAAGCGGGTTCCACGGCTAATGCGCGTGCGATTTCAAGACGCCGTCGTTCGCCGCCGGAAAGACTGATGCCAAGGTTGGCGGAAAGGTGTTCCAGGCCAAATTCGCATAAGAGTTCCTGGCAGATTGTGTGACGTTGCGAGCGGGATAGCGTTTTGCGGGTTTCCAGAACCGCCAAAATATTATTGCTGACGCTTAATTGGCGGAAGATGGAAGGTTCTTGGGCCAGATAACCTAATCCCAGTCTGGCACGTTCATGCATGGCTTTGTGGGTGACGTCTTGCTCATTGATGAACACTTGGCCTGCATCAGCATGCACTAATCCGGCGATCATATAGAAACAGGTGGTTTTGCCTGCGCCATTCGGGCCGAGCAGGCCCACAATTTCGCCTTTATCCAATTGCAGGGAAACGCCGTTGACCACAGCGCGTCCACGATAGCGTTTTATCAGGTTTTTTGCGGCTAAAGCGGACATGCTTACTCAGGCGGCTGGATCGTGATATGGACGCGTTGTTTGCCTTTCGCCGCGTCGCCCGCTTTAATTTGATGACGCGCCCGGTCATAAATGATCCGGTCATTTCTTATTTCATCCCGGTTTTGGATGAGCATGGCGTCGCCGGTGAGTGTCAGCAGTTCATTGTTGACAACATAATGGGCATGCTTGGCATGGGCTTTGATTGGGCCATCTTCCGTTTGCTGGAAAAAGCGAGCGGGAGAACCAACGGCGATGATTTTGCCGGGTTTCTCGCCACGGTGTTCAATGGTGACTTGATCGGCCCATAAACGTATGGTGCCCTGGCGTAAATCGACGTTGCCTTTGTAGAGGCTTAACCCTTTCCCATCATCGACTTCCACGCTATCAGCAGCCAATTCAATGGGTTGATCTTTATCAGTGACTAATGCGGTTGATTGGGCTGATAAAAGCCACAGGCTGAATAGCAAGACGGGGTTAATTGGGTGGCGCATAGAAGCTCTTCACTCTTCCCGATAGTTGAATATTGGTGGGTTCACCTAACCAGGCGCGCATGCCTGTCGCGTGTAGCCAGTCTTGATGACTATAGACTTTAACCGCTTCATCGGTTTCGACATAAGACCGTTTCGGGTGAACGGATGCGTTGCGCGTGTATAGCTGTACCGGACGAATATGCGGCGGCGCGGCGGCGCGGGTTAACTGGACTTCGCCGTAGAGGAATATCCAATCTTTTTCTGGTGAGATTTCACCAGTTTCCGCCTCAATGCGCCATGGTGGTTTATTGGGTTGATGAACGAACAAAACAGGATGATCCAGTTGAGTGATTCCGCTTTGGGATAGATGGCGTATTGCGTCGGTGTATAAAGTGCGTGCCGGTTGACCATCCAATTGTAAGGTGATTGTTTTGACATCGTTTAAATAGTAGTCGATGTCTGATGCTTGATTCAATGAAGCCGGTGGTTCTGGCGGATTCTGGGTTTGTGATAGCCACCAACTGAATCCGGCTAATAGCGCAAGAATCAGGATGAGTCCCGTATGTTGCGGCATGGTTTTTTGTAAGATTTTAGGTTAAAGGATAGCTGATGGCGAATAGCTTGGATGTTGGTGACATGGCGGAGCATAACGTATCAATTATACGGCGATCCGGGGTGAGAATTTTGAATTGTAATGCTTTTTTTTCTTGCTATAATCGCGCAGCTCATGTTTTCGCAAATTTTTGCTTACTCCAATCTCCATCTTCTATGCGACAGGGGAGATGTGTTTTCAGGGGAAGCGCCGGTATCGGCTTTGCCTCGTTTGCTTTCTATCCTTGCCAATCGTGAGGGCCTTGTTAAGTACAAGTTGATATTTGATAAGGATAGGGATCATCGTTGCTACATCAAAAATTCTGTGAAGGCTGAATTGAATTTGACATGTCAACGATGTTTGGAGGTATTCCAATACCAGGTTGATATCAATACTTTGATTTGTCCGGTGACCGGCATGCAGGAAGCGGAATCTCTGCCTGAACCGTATGAACCTTTATTATTGTCGGCCGAAACCCGGTTACGGTTGGCGGATTTGATTGAAGATGAGCTTATTCTGGCCGTGCCTGATGTTCCAAAGCATGCTGATGTGAATTGTGCGGCGCAATTGTCTGCATTGCGCGGGTGTGCTGCGCGTGGGCTTCAACAAGAGACGCCAGTTTCGGAAAGACAAAACCCTTTTGCCGTATTAGCGAAATTAAAATCTGATCAGTAACGATTTTTAGGAGATACACTTATGGCGGTCCAGCAGAATCGTAAAACCCCATCCAAACGTGGCATGCGTCGCTCGCATGATTCACTGAAATCTTCAACGCTCTCCACAGATCCCACTTCCGGGGAATCTCACCTGCGTCACCATATAACAGAGGATGGTTTTTACCGTGGCCGCAAGGTTATTCAATAATCATATTCACTTGATATAGCCTTGCTGTAAGATTTTTCCGACTATCAGGGAGGCTTTATTTAGTGTCAAAAATAACACTGGCTTTGGATGCGATGGGAGGGGACTTTGGCCCCTCTGTTGTTGTGCCTGCGGCATTGGATTTCGCAGCGCGGAACCCGGATTGTGAATTAATTCTGGTTGGCGAGGAAGCCGCAGTTAATGAATATTTGGGTACCGATGTATCCGAACAGATCCGTGTTCATGCGGCCAGTCAGGTCGTTGATATGGATGAATCGCCGTCACACGCGCTACGCAATAAAAAAGACTCTTCTATGCGCGTGGCGGTTAACCTGGTTAAGCAAGGCGTGGCGGATGCCTGCGTCAGTGCTGGTAATACTGGCGCCTTGATGGCTACTGCGCGTTTTGTCCTGAAAACCATTCCCGGTATTGATCGCCCGGCGATTATATCTGCTTTCCCTGCAATTGATGGGCGTACCTGGGTGCTGGATTTGGGGGCAAATATTGATTCCAGTGCTGAACATCTGCGGCAATTTGCGGTGATGGGTTCTGTTCTGGTGACGGCTGTTGATGGCGATCCGGCTCCTGCTGTAGGGTTGTTGAATATCGGTCAGGAAGAAATTAAGGGGGTAGAGCAGGTTAAACTGGCGCATACCATGATGGATTGTTGTGGTCTGAATTATATTGGTTACATTGAAGGCGACGATATTTATATGATGAAAGATCTGGATATTGTCGTCACGGACGGTTTCATCGGTAATGTGGCATTGAAAAGTAGTGAAGGTGTTGCAAAGCTGATTAAAAATTTTCTGAATGCTGAGTATAAGCGTAATTGGTTGACGAAATTGATTGCGGTTATTTCTTTACCCGTTTTGAAGTCGTTACAGCGACGTATCGACCCACGGCGTTATAACGGAGCGCCGTTATTAGGTTTGCGCGGCATTGTGGTCAAAAGTCATGGTGGAGCTGATGTTTTGGCTTTCGAGAATGCGTTGAGTATTGCAAAAAAGGAAGTGCGCGCTGATGTCGCGCATCGTATCGCTGATAAGGTGACATCTTTGTTAGAGTTGAAGGATAGCGCATGATTTATACCCGGTTTATTGGTACGGGTAGTTATTTACCTGAAAAAATATTGACTAATCATGATTTGGAAAAGATGGTTGATATTGATACCAGCGATCAATGGATTCGTGAGCGTACCGGCATAGCTAAGCGGCATATTGCGGCGGATGACGAGACGACCTGCGATTTGGCTGAGCATGCGGCGCGCGCGGCTTTAGACGCCGCAGGGAAGAAAGCGGCGGATATCGATTTATTGGTATTGGCGACTACCACGCCCGATAAAATATTTCCCAGCACAGCGTGTTTATTGCAATCACGTTTAGGCATGAAAAATCATCCGGCTTTTGATGTGCAGGCCGTGTGCAGCGGTTTTGTTTATGCCGTCAGCATAGCAGAAAAATTTATTCGCTCCGGTTCCCATCAGCGCGCATTAGTTGTCGGTGCTGAAACTTTCTCCCGTTTGATTGATTGGACTGACCGAAGCACATGCGTGTTGTTTGGTGATGGCGCTGGTGCTGTCGTATTGGAAGCTTCCACTGAGCCGGGTATCCATTCAACGCATCTGCATGCCGATGGTGCTTATGAAGAACTTTTACATGTGCCTGGCGGGGTTTCACTTGGATTCGATATCGAGGGTGACAACATTAATGATCCTCATTACACGCATATGCGGGGTAATGAGGTGTTTAAAGTCGCTGTGAATACGCTTGGGCAAATTGTTGAAGAAACCTTGGTTGCTAATCAACTGCAAAAATCGGATATTGATTGGCTGGTGCCGCATCAAGCCAATACTCGTATCATTGATGCAACGGCGCGTAAATTGAATATGTCAAAGGATAGGGTTGTGGTGACTGTTGACCAACATGCGAACACATCAGCAGCCTCTATTCCTTTGGCTCTGGATGTTGCAGTGCGTGATGGACGTATAAAACGTGGCGAAAAAGTGCTTTTGGAAGCATTTGGAGGCGGATTTACTTGGGGTTCGGTCTTATTCACTTATTGATCGGTGAATGGATGAATAGCCGTTTTGGAGGAGAAGCATGGTGGAACAAAAAGTTGCCTTGGTGACTGGAGCCAGTCGAGGCATTGGCAAGGCGATCGCGCAAAATCTGGGGCAGCAAGGTTTGTTGGTTGTTGGCACCGCAACCAGTGAGCAAGGCGCGGACGCGATCACGGCTTATTTGGCGGATGAGGGTCTATCAGGTCAAGGCATGTGTCTTGACGTATCGGATCAGGGATCGGTCGAACAGGTTATCAAGACCATCATCAAAGAAATCGGGCCGGTCAGCGTATTAGTGAATAACGCAGGCATCACGCGAGATAATTTGTTGATGCGTATGAAGCCTAATGAGTGGGAAGAGGTGGTTGAGACCAATCTGACTGCGCTATATCGTGTTGTGAAGGCTTGTCTTCGTCCTATGATGAAGCTTGATTCCGGGCGCATCATTAATATCGCCTCTGTTGTTGGCTCCAATGGCAATATGGGGCAGACGAATTATGCAGCGACCAAGGCGGGGATGCTGGGTTTCACGAAATCTCTGGCACGGGAAATTGGTTCCAGGAATATCACGGTCAATGCTGTGGCACCGGGTTTCATTGATACGGATATGACTCAAGCGTTATCTGATGAGCAGAAAGAAGCGCTGATGTCCACAGTCCCGTTGCAACGTTTTGGTCAAGCCGATGAGATTGCGGCGGCAGTTGGGTTTCTGGCTTCTGATGCAGCGGCCTATATCACTGGTGAAACCTTGCATGTTAATGGCGGCATGTATATGAATTAGCCGGTTCCGGTTAAGTTTGGTCTGGTCTGGCTTTGTTTAAGGGTGGAGCCTGACTGTGAGATTTTTAGTCATGCTATGAATGAAATGGTTTTACGCATACAATGTGCGGCGGTTATTTCACAGCATAGCTCATGTAGTTTAGAGGATTTAATAAAATGAGTACCATTGAAGACAGAGTTAAAAAAATCGTTATTGAACAGCTCGGCGTTAAAGACGACGAAGTGAAAGATGAGGCATCTTTTGTCGATGACCTGGGTGCTGACTCTTTGGATACCGTAGAATTGGTTATGGCTTTGGAAGAGGAATTTGAAACGGAAATTCCTGATGAGGAAGCAGAGAAAATCACCACGGTTCAGCAAGCCATAGACTATGTAAAGGCGAATAGCTGAGTCGTTATTGGCGACAATCTCAGTAGATTTAATTGACCTGAATGCGTTTGTATTGAGGGATTGTGTTTCATTGATAGAGAGAGGGCTTCTTCCGGATGTCTGGTTATTCAAAATCTGAAAGAAGGGTGGTAGTGACGGGCCTCGGCCTGGTTGCTCCTGTAGGACAGGATGTTGCAACTGGCTGGAAAAGCATCATTAATGGTGAAAGCGGTATTCAGCGCATTACCCATTTAGACATAGAGCCATTTAGCGTTCACTTTGGTGGGCCTATTTATGACTTTGATGTCGAAAAATACATCAGCCGGAAAGAAGCCAAAAAAATGGACGCGTTTATCCATTATGGTATCGCCGCTGGTGTTCAAGCCATACAGGACAGCGGCATTGAAATAACTGAAGAGAGCGCCAAACGGATCGGTGTGGCGATTGGTTCGGGGATTGGTGGCATAGCCGGCATTGAGTCGAGTTATGAGGCCTATTTGAAATCCGGTCCGCGTCGTATTTCTCCATTTTTCGTTCCCGCCAATATCATTAATATGGTTGCTGGCGATCTTTCCATTATGTATGGCTTAAAAGGCCCTAATATTTCCATTGTGTCTGCCTGTAGTACAGGAGCGCACAACATTGGCGACGCGATGCGGATGATCCAATATGGCACTGTTGATGCGATGCTCGCTGGTGGTTCTGAAAGAGGTACAACGCCAACCGCTTTGGGCGGCTTTGCGGCGGCACGGGCGTTGTCAACGCGTAATGACGATCCGCAAGCAGCCAGTCGGCCTTGGGATAAAGATCGTGATGGTTTCGTGCTGAGTGATGGTGCTGGCGTATTACTCCTTGAAGAATTTGAGCATGCTAAAGCGCGCGGAGCGCACATTTATGCGGAATTGGCTGGCTCAGCGATGAACTCAGATGCTTATCACATGACATCCCCAACGCCTGATGGTTCAGGCGCTGCTGACTGTATGTTGTTGGCATTGGAGGATGCGGGTATTGAGCCGGATCAGGTTGATTACATTAATGCTCATGGCACATCAACGCCGGCAGGCGATTTGGCTGAGACCATGGCTGTTAAGCGCGCATTTGGTGATCATGCTTACAAGCTGACGATGAGTTCGACCAAATCGATGACGGGGCATATGTTGGGAGCCGCTGGAGGCGCTGAGGCCTTGTTTACGATAATGGCGTTAAAGGATCAAGTGATACCACCGACGATTAACCTGGATAATCCAGGGGAAGGCTGTGATCTGGATTACGCCCCACATGCTGCGCGTGACGCAAAGCTTGATGTTGCGATTTCCAACTCTTTTGGTTTTGGCGGTACGAATGGCACATTAGTGTTTCGTCGTCTTGCTGATTAGTGGAATCAAAGTCATTTTCTACTGAAAGCGCTGATTCCCACTCCTTATCCTACCGATAGAATCTGCCAGTTTGGCGATGGTCTGTTTGAGACTGTCGCCATCGTACGCGGTCGTCCTTGTTTATGGCATCGTCATTTGCGCCGTTTGTTGCGAGGTTGCGAACGGCTGGCATTACCCCCTGTTGATGCAGACGCTCTAACCGCCGATGTGCAAAAAGCCTGTATTGGTCATATTCAGGGAGTGCTGAAAATTATTTTGAGTGCCGGGCATGTTGAACGTGGTTATCAACGTATTGCGCCGACGATGCCTCATTACTATCTGCATGTCACGTCCTGGCCGGATACGCCTTTATATCATCCGAGTACCGAAATTCAGTTACAACTCTGCCAAACTCGTCTCGGCAGCCAACCACTCTTGTCGGGCATCAAACATCTGAATCGCTTAGAGCAAGTATTGGCACGTGCCGAGCTGTCTCCTGGCATAGCCGAGGGAGTGATGCTCAATCAACAGGGTGAAGTGGTTGAAGGCATTATGAGTAACCTGATGATCAGGTGGGATGGGCGCTATATAACGCCGCCGATCCGGGATTGTGGGGTCGCAGGTGTGGTGCGTGATTTGCTGATAGAACAAGCGGCTCAGTCAGACCAAGTGCTGGAGATCTCTACTGTTACCTTGGAAATGCTGATACAAGCGGATGCCGTTTATTTGATGAATTCTTTGTTAGGTATTCGGCAAGTGGCGGCATTTGAAAACCATCAATATCCACAAATTCCGGTATCAACCTTGGTGCGAAAAGTCTCAGAGCGTTGTTTTCGTGTTTAGCGTGTTCTAAGTGTGTTCAGGCAATTGTCAAATAAGGTAAATGATTAAAAAATCAGCCAGAAGATGAACCCTCCAAGTAAAAGGCGATAAATGACAAAAGGCCACATGCCGATGCGTTCAACGAAACGCAAGAAGAGATGGATGCATAAATAGGCGGTGATCGCCGATAAAATTGAACCGGTAATGAGATCCAACCAAGCGATTGGTTGAGTCGCCTGTATTAAATCAATCAGCATAAGCAGCGAAGCGGCCAGAATCGTAGGTATGGATAACAATAATGAAAATCGCGTGGCCGCTTCCCGCGTCATTCCGAGCAACAACCCGGTTGTGATGGTGATGCCAGAGCGCGATGTGCCAGGAATTAACGCCAGTATTTGCGAGCAACCGATGATCAAAGCGGTTTGCATATTGATTTCATGGACGCCTTTTGCGCGTTTGCCTCGCCAGTCAGCCCAAGCCAGCAATAACCCAAAGCCGATGGTCGCGCTGGCGATGACCCAGGGCATGCGAAGTTCGTCCTCAACAATACTTTTTAAGAGCAATCCGCCCATGATGATGGGCAGAGTGCCGATAATGATGTGCCAGGCAAGTTGACTTTCGGGGGAATGGCGTTGTTGAATGAGCGACCCTCCCCAGGCCAGGGTCAATTGGGTGATATCACGCCGGAAATAGGTGATCACGGCGATTAAAGAACCCAGATGTACAGCGATGTCCAGCGCCAGACCTTGATCATGAAACCCGAATAAATGGGGGGCCAAAACCAAGTGTCCAGAACTGGATATGGGGAGAAACTCGGTTAGGCCCTGGATGGCGGCTAATATTAATAACTGAAAAAAGTCCATGATGGCAAACGTTTTGAATGACTCAAGCGGAGGGTATTTTGTTGGCAACCCATATGTGTGGTCAATGTTATTCTAATAAACGGGCGGATTGCGGTGTTTCTAGCAGAATGCGTTGCGCAGGAAATCTGTCTATTTTGAATGTTGAATCTAAACTGAGAATTTTATGATAAAAATTTCTGTGAGCATTGACGTTTCTGATTTAAAACAGGGGGAGGCATTTTATGTCGAGGCGCTTGGTTGCGAAAAAGTGAGGGATCAGGGGGCTGACATGGTTGTTCTCTCTACAGCAAATTGCGACATTTATTTGCAAGAAAAACAAGCTGGAACGCAGCCTTTTGAATCCGGTGAAAAAGCAAAGCGCGATTATAAACGTCATTGGACGCCGGTACATTTGGATTTTCTTGCCGAGAATATTGATGAAATTGTGAATAAAGTTGTTCAATCCGGCGGTTCGCATGAGGGCGGGGACAGTGGCGATTGGGGGTCGATCGCTTATTGCGCTGACCCTTTTGGTAATGGTTTTTGCGTGATCAATGAATAACATCCATCACTAAGCTGCCATAAATGACAAGCTCGTGCGCTAATTTATCGATCATTGCTGCCGTTGCGGATAACCGGGTGATTGGTCGTAATAACCAACTGCCTTGGCATTTGCCTGAGGATTTGCAGCATTTCAAACGATTGACTTTGGGAAAGCCTATCTTGATGGGACGTAAAACCTGGGAATCCTTGCCAAGCCTTTTGCCTGGACGGGAGCACTGGATTATGACGCGCGATATGGATTATCAAGCACCAGGAGGACATGTCGTTCATTCGTTGACGGAAGCTTTGCGAAAAAATTGCCGACACGCTGAGATGATGCTCATTGGCGGTGCGCATTTATATGCGCAAGCCATACCGTTGGCGATGAAAATGTATTTGACCGAAGTGCATCAACGGCCCGAAGGTGATGCGTTTTTCCCGGTTGTTGACTTAGCGGAGTGGCGGGAGGTTGGCCGTAAAGCTGGCGCTGATGGCGATTACGAATTTGTAGAGTGGGAGCGGTTTTCTTGAGATAAAATCGACAAAGGGGAGGCTTATTTGCTCCTTTTTGCGCCCGCCGCTGATGGCGGGAACTAAAGGTTGGATGATATTTCGCAAGCGATTCATGGAGATAGACGGATGCGACAAACTGCTTTGTTAATGGTTTTTTCGTTATTTTTCTGCACAGCGGCGGTATTTGCGGATGATACGGAGATTATAGGGCGCTGGAAAACCATTGATGATGAAACCGGCGAGCCGAAATCCATCGTCGAGATCTATGCGCAAAACGGTAAGCGCTTTGGCAAAATCACCCAGTTATTTATCAAGCCCGGCAATAACCCGAACCCGGTGTGTGACGAGTGCGCGGATGATGATCCACGCAAGGATCAGCCAATTCAAGGAATGGTGATTATCAAAGATTTGGTTAAGGAGGATTCTGAGTTCGTGGATGGCACTATTTTGGATCCTCAAAATGGTGAAGTTTACCGATGCAAGTTGTGGATTGAGGAAGGACAGCTCAAAGTCAGAGGTTACATTGCCTTTTTTTATCGCACTCAAACCTGGTTGAAGGTGGATTAGAGCGTGTCGTCATCGCTATGATGACTTATATACCCATCTCATGGGTATCCGCTTAATTCAGGTATGGTAATTTCTTGAGTATTATTCTCACGAAAGGCAGCGTTTAATCGCTAAGAATCAATCTCTTCGGTCGTATCCCTGGATAGAATGGATAACCATGATAAAATTCATTGCACTGATTCTACGAAACATGGGGTTATTTACAGAATATGAAGAAAAGAATAAGTGAAATTTTAGAACACCTGAATAAAGGTATTCACGAAAGAGAAGAGGTTGTAGCTGTTTCTCTGTTGGCAGCTTTAGCAGATCAAAATATCTTTTTACTCGGCTCTCCCGGTACAGCTAAGAGTTTAATCTCTCGGCGTTTATCACATGCTTTTGAAAAAAAAAACATATTTCGAATATCTAATGCAACGATTCAGTACGCCAGAAGAGGTATTTGGCCCTGTATCTATATCAGAATTAAAAAAGGATAATTATATTCGCAAAACAGAGGGTTTTTTACCAAAAAGTGATTTCGCCTTTTTGGATGAAATCTGGAAATCTAGCCCAGCCATTCTTAATACGCTCTTAACCATCATTAATGAGAAAATATTTAGAAATGGGAAGAATATTGAGAGTGTGCCGCTAAAGTTTTTGATTTCAGCATCTAATGAGATACCGCCAGATAATCAAGGATTAGAAGCCTTATATGACCGGTTTCTAGTGCGATTATACGTGCCACCAATGGGAGAGAAACATAACTTTGAGTCTTTATTGCAATCAAGCCCAACAAAAGAGAAGATTAACTTACCTAGAGAAATATTGATAACCCATGATGAGTGGGAAATATGGCGACTTGAAATTGAAGAAATCAAGCTTTCATCAGAAACCCTAAATGTAATACATGACATTCGACTGACTTTTTCAGAAAAAGGAGAAGACCTAGATGTTTATGTTTCTGATCGCCGTTGGCAAAGAGCAGCTATACTTCTAAAAGCATCTGCCTTTTTCTCTGGCAGGAAGGAAACTAACCTTGTAGATGCACTATTATTAAGGCATTGCTTATGGACAACAAATGATAATCGTAAGGAGGTTATTAGAGTTGTCGAAGATGCTGTTAGAAATTGTGGCTTTGAAACAGGCTTTAACTTATATCATCTTGATGAAGAAAAAGAAAATTTGGAAAAGGAGATTGAAAAAGAACTTTACCATTCAGGAGATGTATATGAAACTGTTACTTTGCCTGATAATAAATCCTATTTTAAATGTGTAAGAAAATATGGAGATAACGCTCGTGCGGTGGAGTTTTATATTCCATACACCAACCTTAAAAGCGAAGAAGATTTTCATCCGATTGATGAGCAAGGTAATCAACTCGAATGGATTCAGTGCAACTTTGATAAACAAGGTGTTTGTCATATTAGATCTAATAAAGATAACTATTATGGTCAATGGAAAGGTATTGGTGAATTTTCACCAAACATACTATTTCATAAAGGTGATAAAAAAACAGATGTAAATGTACGCTTGACTGACTCATTAAGAAATGAAGTTATTCAATTGGCCGATAGAATTCAGAATATTATCAAGGATATTGACAATAAACTGATTGAGTTTAAAAATGAGCTGGATACCCCTTTTGTGATGGAGCAAACACGCGACATTGCATTGGAAAGCATTTCCAATCAACTCAGAGAGATGAAACTACGCCATAAAGACTGTGATCGGTTAAAGAGCTTGATAGGCTGATTTATGACTCATGAAGACTTCTTGCCTAATATAGAAATAGATGAATTAGTCAAATGCTACCCAGTAGCAGCAAAAAAAAGATACAAGAAAGGCTTTTGTCTGAAATAAGGCAATGGAATAAGAGGACTCAACGGCGGCTTAATAAAGAAAACCCTTTTCACGAAGAAGAGATGAAGTTTAAAGTTTAAAGTTGCAAGTAGGAGTTTGAAGCAAAAGAATACTTCAATTTCTGACATTGAAGGTGATTATTCAGACTTTAAGTCTCTATCTAGAAAAGCAAAATATTCAGTAGATGAGAAATTTTGGGTTTCTGAGATTGATAAACTAAAGAATATATGTAAATTAAATTTATTGATGGATAAATTCCAAGATTCAAATTCTACAAAATATAAAAAAAGAAACAAGCACTCAAATGAAGAAAGTAGCTTGATTTGCCGAACATTGCTACAAGAGCAATGGTTAAAATCATTAAATAAGGCTTATTCAGAATGGGAACTAAAGGCTATTGATGAATACAGGCGAGAATTTTTAAAAAAAGTATCTGACTGGCTAAGTTTGCTACAGCAATTGGACGATGTGATGTCTGATTTATCTTTGGGTACTGGCTTTTTCTTAGATTTTTCACAAGATAATTTATCACTATCTGATATTGAACAATTAAAAAAGTGGGTAACCTATATATCTAGAGATGATGGTGTTAAAAACCTTTGTGATATGATGGAGAGAATGAAACAAGCAGGAAAAACCAAGCGTCAGGAACTAGTTAAAAACACGATAAATGTTCAAGAGTTTATACCTGATGTAAATTCAAAAGAGGAGATTGTTGGTATCCATTTAGGGAGCGATATTGAGCATGCTTTGCCTCAAGAGTTAGCCTTGCTGGCTGATGATGATATATCTATTTTATTTGATATGAAATACACTGAAGATAGGTTGGTTTGTTTTGATATGGAAGGTTATCAACTAAAAGAAACCTTTGTTGATGAAGAAATATTAATTGAAGTAGAAGATGAAGTGGAAAATGGTCCGGTTATTATCTGTGTCGATACCAGTGGCTCTATGCAGGGTTCACCTGAAACAATAGCAAAAGCAGTTACTTTGTTTATGGCCACCAGAGCTAATGAGCAAAAAAGGAATTGTTTTTTGATAAACTTCTCAACTGGGGTTGAGACTTTGGATCTGTCAGGAGGCCTAGGTATTCCTAAGGTTGTTAATTTCTTACAACGTTCTTTTTGTGGAGGAACGGACGCTTCTCCAGCATTAGATTATGCGCTAGACTTAATGAAAAAAGAAGAGTATAAAAAGTCAGATTGTCTGATGATTTCTGACTTTATAATGGCATCACTGCCTGAATCATTAAAAAGTAAAATAACTGTAGCTAAAGAGAATGGGAACAGATTTTTCTCATTATCAATTGGTTCTATTTTCTTAGAGCAAAGAATGAGGCCTGTATTTGATAATGAATGGGTTTACAACCCTAGTAATTGCAGTGTCCATTCATTACAAGCTATGGTCAGTGAAATATAAATGCATAATAATCACATACACTTGGATAGAAAAAGCGCGACGGATTCAAGTTGCAAGTGCAACACGTAGGGCATCAGAAAAGACATCGTAAGGCGTTTGATAGCCGAGGCACATTCTCGGGCGCTTATTAATTTTGTCAGCAACCCATTGCAATGCCCGTTTGCCTACTTGATGAAAGTTTGTGTCTTTTAGGAAGTAGCACTGGATCATGCCATTGGTGTGCGCATTACTCCCACGCTGCCAGGGTGAATATGGATCAGCAAAAAAGACTTTCATGCTAAGCGTTTGAGTCAGTTGGGCATGCTTGGCGTTTTCTGAACCATTATTAATGTATTGCTCAAACGTAACGCTTTAGGTACCGAGGCAAAATACGCCAGCGTCGCTTGCGTAAACAAACGTTTCGGTTGTTTGGTTTTCCAGCATGCCAGCCATCAGAAAACGGTTTTTACGCCCAATATGGGTTGCATACCCCACCACAATGTTTCCGGCTTTCAACGGTATTTTCTTTCCAATGGCTATGACGTGTCAGGTTGTTGGTATCTCTGCGGGACGATAACTAGCCTGACAGAGGGGGAGTTTACCAAAATCGAAAAATCTATGATCATTCGGATCTATGCTTTAAACCCATTCCAGGCGTTCGATAAACCAGTACAAGCCGACGAGCGCAATGAGCAGGGATAAGGGCATTGCGATGTAAGTTGGATACCAGCTTTTTCGCCGCCACCAGCCAATTAACGAAAATGCGATGCCAATCACGGTGAGCTGGCCGAGTTCCACGCCCATATTAAAGCTGATCAAAGCGGTCAGAAAGGCGTCATTGGGCATGCCAAATTCATTGAGCATGTCAGCAAAACCCAGACCATGCAGCAATCCGAATACAAACACTAACGCCAGGCGTGAAGAACGTAAATGGCGAATAAACAGATTCTCAATCGCAATATAGGCGATGGATAATGCGATCAAGGGTTCGACGATATTCGCTGGTAGCTGAACCCAGCCGACTGCCCCCAAGCCAAGGGTGATGGTGTGGGCGAGGGTGAACATGGTGACCTGCCACAGCAATGATGACCAAGTGGTGCTTAACAGATAAATTCCCAAGATAAACAGCACATGGTCCAGTCCCAGCGGAATGATGTGGTCAAAGCCGATGCCGATGTAATTGATGATCACCGCGCCTAAGGGTTTTTGTGTGAATACCTCCGTCAGGGAAAAGGCTTCGCTGGGCCGGTCTGTTTTAATCCATTGCCAATCCGACCAGTGCCACTGTTCTGTTTCAGGGTTAATCTGGCGCACCCGTACGGCATGATCTCCAAAGACGGTTGGATAGTACCAACGCAGATTTTCGATGGAGCGGGGTATAGTGCCTGATAGGGTTAGTACGCTGATACGCGGTACTTTGGTGTAGCCAGGCTCAGGGATATCAACCTGGGTAATGGTTAAGGGTACCTTCTGTCCATCGCCAGATAAGGCCATTTGGTTGATCCACGGGTTGGCAAAAGAGACGAATTGCTTTTGTAGTTGATTCGCAGGCAGCACCCGCAGTGCATCGTAGGCTTCTGCTGATGGCGCATCTTGCGTGTTTTGATATTGTCCGTTAATCCCGGTCAGCAAGGCTTCAATACTGGCCCGGATTTCGATCGATACCTCCCCAGTGGTGCTAACGCTGATTTCAATCAGCGCGGGTTTGACCACATCAGCTTGTAAGAAGCCCGGGAATAACCCAAACAGGCAAATAAACCAATACCGCATATTATTTCTCCCAGTAATACGTCTCTATGACGTTATCTTCAAGCAGGTAGGCCTGCTGGGAGCGGTGTTTAGCATAGGTTTATCAATATTGTTGCTGTTGTAAAACCTGTTTGAGTTGTTTGGCTGGCACATAACCGGGGAGTATTTCTCCGTTATCGAATACTAAGGCCGGGGTGCCGCTAATGCCGAATTGTTGGCCTAATTGGTAATGTGCGGCAATTGGATTATCGTCACAAGTTTTGGGTTCGGGTTGGCCACCTTGTTTAGCGGTGGTCATGGCTTGGTTGGGATTATCGGAACACCAGACTGATTCTGCGATTCTGGCGGCGGAACTGGTTAATCCGGCGCGTGGATAAGCCAGATATCGAATGCGGATGTCTTGTTCAAGATAGTCCGCCATTTCCTGATGTAGCTTGCGGCAGTAGCCGCATTCGATATCCGTGAATATGGTGACCGTGTGCTCAGCGTCTGGATCGCCGTAGATGATCATGCTTTTTTCATCCAAACGACGCAATTTAGCCGCCTTTAGGTTTTTGGTGCGTTCCTTGGTAGCTGATTCACCGGTTTGCAAATCCAACAGCTCACCATTCAATAAATAACGAACATTCTGGTCTACGTAAATCACTCTGGTGCCAAAGGTGATTTCATAAATGCCAGGCAGTGGTGTTTTGCTGATTGAATCAACCGGGAGTCGAGGTAAACGTTCGGCAAGTTGCTTAAGGACATTTTGTTCAAGGGTATCAGCGATGATTTGGGGGGCAAAACTGGCGATGAAAACCAGAAAAAGCCAAGGTGATTTTTTCATGGATGAATAATACTCAGAGTAGGGGAAAACGCGCTTGATCGTCTTGTTGACCGTTTGGACAAGCAGAGGTTTCCTGAAAGTTGGGGATTGGCATCATTAACTTTCGTTTAGGGGGCGTTTTCAAGGTAAGACGCTCTGAATGGTGATTGAAAACGCCTTCTAAAATCAAGCCTATGATGGTTTAGAGCGCGCCAATATCGCGAAAGTAAGGCCACCAGAACAAGATTAAACCGGCGACCGCCGCCAAGTCGAACCACATTCTCGTACGCGCGACGCGACGCACTTCTTCGGTTTGTTCAATCATGAAAACCCGATTCATGAGTGCGTCCAACAACAATACGAAAAAGAAAATCACAACCAAAGAAGGCGCGACATAGGCGGTAAATATGCCAATCCCTTCAGGCTCACTATCCGATAACCAGACCAATGGATAGCAAATAGCTGTGGCTAATAACAAGATGATGCGTAAAGTGCCGAGACGTGAAAATATGACCATATTGATCTCCATCATCAATTTCAGTGAGGCGCATATTAGGCGCTGTTGACATTTCCCGCCACACCTCTTTGTGGCGTTTTTTTCGGCTATCTGCATCGAAAAAATGTTATGCAGGTCAACTACACGCCACTTTCTGCGTTCTGATAGCGAAAAAATCGTTTGAAAACAGGCATACCTTAAAACGTTAACAGAGCCTGACAAGGCTGATTGTTATGTCAAAGTGCTAGGAGGATAAATTATGCAGTGGGAATACCGTCAATCTACAGGGAATTTAAAATTCAATGGAATTCAAGTGGTTACAGGCTATGCCGGATATGGAAGCGGGAAGAACAATCCCAATATGGAGGCGGTAAAGGACATAGGCTCAATACCAAAGGTTAAATATGGAATTGAGGCTCCAAGAACTAGCGCCAGAACGGGACCATATGTTTTACTCTTGATTCCAATTGGGCATAACGCGCTTGGAAGGACAGACTTCCAAATACATGGTGACTCTAAGTCAAATCCAGGGAATGCATCCAATGATTGCATCATTATGGATAGGTCGATAAGAGAAAGCATTTGGAATAGTCACGTCAGAATATTGGTTGTAGTCCAGTGATAAAGGAGTGCTGAATGAAATTAGCAAACTACCTTTTTATTTTCATATTTGTTAGCGGCTGCTCTATGGGAGATAAAAGCCATCAAAAAATCATTAAAAAGCTGGAGTTAGAAGGAAAGCCTTACTTTAATCAGCTTGTTTCCACGCAAGCGTACGCATCTTTACTTAACGAAATGGAAAGTGGAGATGAAATCTTGATTTGTGCACGATCCCTTATATTGAGGAGCCTATAGAGGTTGAATTGAAGCATGTTAATGAGTCTTTGTCGGCTCTAGAGGGTTGTTCCAGTTATTTTGGCGACTCTCATGCTATGTGCGTCAATATCTATAAAAGGATCAAGAATGACATAACAAAAAGCTCAAGCGGACGCTGAAAACCACGCCGCTTAGCTAAGCGTTATGCGAAAAACACACTAGGACGGAACCCGTGAATACATTAACTTTAGTTCATGATGGTTTTGTTTGGAAATCGTGCAACCTCCGATTTGTTTCATGGCGTTTCAAGTAGTCGCGTCAGGCGGTTACTGAATCAAATCAAAAAAGTAGCACTTTACAAGTTGGATGTGCTTAATGCAGCCCAATCACTAGAGGATTTGAAATCACCTCCAGGCAATCAATTGGAAGCATTGAAAGGTGATTTCGCAGATTTTCATAGTATTCGCATTAACAGTCAATGGCGTATTGTGTTCAGGTGGCAAGATTCAAATGCCCATGATGTCCAAATCATTGATTACCATTAGCAAGTTTGGAGATAGTAAGTGATTCCATCCAACCGAATAGCAACGCATCCTGGGGTTATATTACTTAAAGAATTTATTGAACCTTTGGGGCTGTCTCAAAAATCAGTGGCAGCACATATTGGTATCCCTGTACAACGGATCAATGAAATTGTCAGGGGTAAAAGGGGCGTGTCGCCGGATACAGCTTGGCTTTTTTCAAAGGCATTTAACACGTCACCGGAATTTTGGCTCAACCTGCAAGTAACCTACGATTTATCTCTCCATAAACCGGAGCGTCATGTTCAGCCGCTGGTGGCTGCTAGTGCATAACACAGCGCTCCAGCGTACACCCAACATTCAGCGGCTTTTTGCGCATGGCCCTGCCATTGTTGCGCAAACGCCGCTTCGCGTTGGGTGCCACTGAGCTAGGCGTTATACATAAAAGAAAATACTATGGAATTATCAAAAGTAGTCCCTTGGGGAAGATCATTAATCGAGTATAAGGAAATGTTTTCATTATCAGATAATGATCTTAATAAAGATATTCTTGGTTGTGGCGATGGCCCTGCTTCCTTTAATGCTGAACTATCAAAAGCAGGTAACGACATCATATCCATTGACCCTATATATCAGTTTAATGCAGAACAAATCCGTTCAAGAATTGATGACGTATATCCTCAAATAATGGATCAAATATCAAAAAACAAAGATGATTATGTATGGAAAAATATAATCAATACTGAAGAACTTGGAAAAGTCAGAATGGATGCAATGAGAATATTCTTAAATGACTATAAGCAAGGTAGAGAATCAGGAAGATATATAAATGAATCATTGCCATTACTTCCTTTTAAAGATGCTGGATTTGAATTGGCATTGTGCTCACATTATTTGTTTTTGTACAGCGAGCATGTCAGCCAAGAACAACATATTTTATCGATGAAGGAATTGTGTCGTGTAGCAAGTGAGGTTCGGATATATCCGTTACTATCTATAGGGAACAATGAAAAATCACCACACCTTGAATCTGTAACATCAGCCTTAACTGATAGTGGTATTGATATTACATTGGTTCCAGTTAAATATGAGTTTCAAAAAGGTGCTACTGAAATGTTGGTAGCAAAATGTGTATAACAATGCCATGCAACCGACCGCTACGATGGGGTTTTCAAGGGGAAGTGATGGAATTCCCCCTTGACGGCACTTTATCCGATTAGAACTCCTCCTCTTCTCGCTCTACTTTATCGACCTCTGGTTGATCGGCGAACACGCCTTGGTAGTAAGCCGTATCCTCTCTTCCGGTGTCTTCATCAGGCGTTCCGCCCACCAACGAATGCATCAGCACATGCGAATCACTCAGTGAGAACAGATGTCTTACCCGGTTGAAATCCAGCTCGCCGATTTCACAAACACCCAGATTGGCATTGGGCGCATGGTGGCGTAATAGCTGTGAGATATTACCGGCTTCCAGCGTAGAGAAATGCAGCGCCAGTTCTTTATACATTGGCCCAATCGCCGCCAATTGCGCGATTAAGAATATGGCGAAGGCGGCTTGCTGGTAAATGGGACGGTTAATATGAGGGTTATAAATGCATTCATCCAATGCCTCTTTAGAGAGCAGCATCAGGTGATGCTTTTGTGGATGATAGTAATAGAGTCCGCCAGCCAGCGATTTTACCCGCCCCGGTTTAATGTAGATGTAGGTTTGTAGCGGGTACAAGCCGCCTGCCGAGCCATACAGATACTTGGGTTGTTTTTGTAAGGTTTGTTGGCGCAGGCAGCTGAATAGATCGCTAAAGTTTGCCAGGGAAATCGGTTCGGCCGAAAAATGACGGTAACTGCGTAGTTTGGCGTACAGTTTATCGAGTGCTTCCGAGCCGACCAGTGGTATGGAGGGCGCAGACAGTTGGCGGATACCGTGTTGCGCTTCCTTGAACGCCGTGCGTTCTTCCGGGTCGGTAATGAAGTGGAATTGCTCCAGCAGTTCATTGCCGGAGAGGGCATGTACCTGCATGGCAGGTTTATTGGCCGCCTCGGTTTGATTGCCATCATCCAGCTTGCCGTGAATTGCTTCGTAGGCGCTGATTAATCCCTGTACCGTCGGATCCGTGTAAAACGCATCAATTTGTGGACGGAAGCCGAGTCCCATTTCCAACTGATTGACGATACGCATCATATGGATGGAGGTCGCGCCAAAATTGAAAATGTTGTCATCCGGGGCAATATTGGTTCTTTCCAGTACATTTTCAACAATGTCGAGAATCTGGCTGGCAGTACTGGAGGGGGTTGTTGTCTGTTCTGGTTTGCTGTCAGTGACTGCTGTTGGTTCCAGAGTGGCGACAGTTGAAGGATCTGGCAGCGCCTTGCGGTCAACTTTGCCGTTGGCACTCAATGGTAAATCTTTCAGGGAGATGTAGACAGCAGGCACCATATACGTAGGAATTTTTTGCCGCAGGAAATTCTGTAAGTCGCCAGCCTTCAGTGCTTCACCGGTTTCTGCAACACAATAGGCTACCAGTTGTTTTTCGGCATGGGCTTCGCCTTTGGCGTCAACCACGGCGGTTTTGATGGCAGAATGCTGCATCAACGCGGCTTCGATTTCACCGATTTCCACCCGGAAACCCTGAATTTTGACTTGGAAGTCCTCACGGCCCAGGAATTCGATATTGCCGTCCGGCAGGTAACGACCCAAATCACCGGTGCAATACAGGCGTTCACCCGTTTTGGGGTGGGTGATGAAAGCCTTATTGGTTTTTTCCGTATCGCGCCAGTAGCCTTTGGCCAGCCCGATACCGCCGATATACAGCTGGCCGGGTACCCATACCGGGCAGTTTTCCATGGCGACGTTCAGTACATGGAATTGTTGGTTCACCATCGGTTTGCCGTAAGGGATGCTGGTCCATTCCGGCTCGACGGCATGGATTGGATAGAGGATCGACCAGATGGAGGCTTCTGTCGCGCCGCCCAGACTGATGACCTCGGGTTGTTTGAAATATTGCTGGATACGACTCGGCAGGGTCACTGGAATCCAGTCGCCGCTCATCATCATCAGGCGCAGGGAGTCGGTCGTTGTACCAGGATGGCTTTCCACGTAATCCGTCAGTAGGCCGACAAAGGCGGGCACTGTGTTCCAAATAGTGACCTGATACTCGTTGACCAGCTTCACCCACTGGGGTGGATTACGCACATCGGTGGTTTGTGGCATGACGATTGCGCCGCCTGCCGCCAGCAAGCCGAAGATGTCATACACGGACAGGTCGAAGTTCAGAGCTGACAGGCCGATAGCGCGATCTTGCGGGCTAACCTTGAAGCGGGAATTGATGTCGAGCAAGGTATTGACTGCACCCCGGTGGTCGATCATCACGCCTTTGGGTAGACCGGTGGAGCCGGAAGTGAAGATGACATAGGCGAGGTCTTCCGGCTGCTGGCGGACTTCCGGCTGGGCGATGCTTTCATTCGCCAGTGAACCGTCATCCACACATACGATTTGGGTGTCTTGTGGCCAATTCATCAGGTTACCTAATGCACTTTCGGTTAGTACGACATCCACCTGGCCGAATTCCAGTAAATAGTGGAAACGCTCTTCCGGCAGGGATGGATCGACCGGTAAATAAGCAGCACCGGAAGCCAGAATACCCATCACGGCGGCAACCTGCTGCCAGCCTTTTTCCATTACTACCGCAACCAACTGATTGGGTTGTACGCCCAGTGCTTGCAGGCGATGGCCGATCTGGTTGGAAAGTTCGTACAGTTCCTGATAGTTCAGTGTCCGGTCTGCGGCAATCACCGCAGTGGCTTCTGGTTGAAGCGCAACTTGCTTGTAGAACAGGGTATGCATCAATTCATCAGAAACGGGAGCATCCGTGGCATTGGCGTCGTGGCGCTGTTCCAGTTGCGCAGGAGTAACCAACCGTTTGGTGGTGTCCGGCCAGCGTTCATGCCAAGTATTTTCATCATTTAGCAGTTTTTGCAGACAGTCCAGATAGGCATCGAACATGGCGTCCATCATGCCAGCCGGGAATAATGTGTCGATCACATTCCAGCGGCATAGCAGACCGCCACCTTCTTCAAAGGCAATGTGGTCGAACCAGATTTGCGGGGTCTGCGCCACGTTGAAGGCGATTTCACCCAGCCAGTCGGTGCTTTGCTGGCCAGAGTTGTTAGTGCTGTCGCTGATTTCATCGCCCAGCACGCTGGTGAATACCACCGGCATTTGTGCGCCGGATTGATGGTTATTGCGCTTGCCGAGTTCGCGCAAGACTTCAATGCCGCTGAAATGGTTGTGGTTGAGATTGTCCCACAGGCGTTTTTGCAGGGTGTGGGCGCGTTCGATGAAACTGTGCTGCGCCGGACTGTCGATACCCAGCAGAATCAGCGATGTGAAATCCCCAATGATGTTGTTGACTTCCGGGTGCAGTGGTTGGCGGTTATAAGCGGTCAGGTTGATCGTGAAGCTGTCCTGTTTGCTCCAGGTGCGCAGCACATCGGAGAAAGCGGTCATCAGCAGGCAGGATGGGGTGATTTGCTCCTGTGCAGCGCGCGCCTTCAGCTTGCTCCAGTCTGCTTTGGCGACGAAATGGTTTTTCTGTACGAACTTGGGTTCTGTCAGCGTGGCTGGGTTGATGGCTAAAGGCAGTTCCGGCGCTCCCGGTAGGGTTGCCAATTGCTGCATCCAGTAATCACGCGACTGTGCATACAGCGGTGAATCCTTGATGCGTTCTTCAGCCAGCACGTAATCGCGGAAAGACAGTTCGAATGGTGGCAAGCTGAGCGCTGGTTGCTGATAAAACTGCTGGAATTCGGCGTAGAGGATATAACGGCTGCGGGCGTCAAACAGGATGGCATCGAAGCTGAGGTGTACCCGGTAACGGTGTTCATCCATCCGCGAAACGAAGATTTCGTATAGCGGCCACTGGTCGAAGGCGAATACCTGATGCGACATGCGTTCACGGGTTGCCATCAACTCAGTTTGTACACCATTTTCGTCAAGGCTACTCAGATCCATGACACGGATGTTGTACTTTGGTATGTCCACCAGAATTTGCTGCTGTCCGTCCGGCAGGATAATGGTGCGCAGCATTTCGTGACGATCCACCATTTTTTGCCAGGCTTGTTGCAGGCGGCGCATATCCAGATCAGTGCTGTCGATTTCCGTGTAGGAATGCACTGAGTAACCACCGAGTTCAAAGCTGCCGACCCGGCCTGCCCAGTAGGCCTGCTGGATATCGGTCAGTGGAAACGGCTTGCCACGATTGGCAGGGTCAGCTTGCACCTTGAAGTCGCTCAGTGACACGCCACGGTCAAAACGGTAGCCGTAGTTGTTGGCGATCTGCCAGGTTTGCTCACACAAGAAATCCTTGTGGTACACCGCTTTCCAGCGGTCAGCAGAACTGGATGAAAAACCCTTATGCGTGTGGAATTTGGGATCGCCAGCACGACGGGATAGCTCGTGCGTACCATCAACCATGCGTTGTTTGCTGTCTTTTTGTGGCTCCAGCATGTCGGCGTGGAAGCCCACGCTGAGGAAGTCCGCCAAGCCCCGCAAAGTGGGTTCTGGTGTGGTGACAATATCCTCGAACTTGATCAGGTGCTGGCGTTCAGCCGGAATGTCTTTTAGGAACGCCAGGATATTTTGATGACTGATCAACCACCAGGCTTCACCTTTCTGGCGTCCGCTCAATTCAACTGTGCCATCTTCATCACCGTGTACGTCCACGGCCAGGTCAACCCGTGCTTCTTCAAAGGAGGCAATCATGCCTGCCGGGTGGCGCATCAGGTGTACATACAGTGGGTCTTCAAACTCAGCTTCCAGGCGTTTGAGGATATTGAGGTTGAAAGCGTAAGGTGGCGACTTGTCCACCAGCATGCGCTCGCCAGACCAAGCTTGTAGTTGGGCGAATACTTGCTTGATGGTGATGTCCTGCGTTTCCATCTCCGCCATGCTTTGCTCGGCTTGTTCCAGCGAGCAGTTTTTCAGTTCCATAATGGCACGGGTCAAGCCTTCACGGATATACGCAAGGCGACCGGAATAAAACTGTCGCCATTCACGGAAACGATTGAAGCCCAACAGGTACAGTTCTGGTGGGCTGAACAGTTGCGGGTTGCCCGCCAGAATGACACGTAGCAGGGTCGAGCCGGAACGGGCTGGTGAGAGGATGAATACAGCGCGTGGATTTTTACCCCCTGCCGGATCGGGATGAACATTCGGGTCACTCAGGCAATCTGCCAGATAGCGCTGCATGTGTTCGATTTGGGTTGCGGATAGTGGCTCCGCCTCTTGCTCGGCAGTCGCTTCTTCCGCCGCCTTGAACAGCGCAGGGTAGTTATCCTCGAAATATTGCGCCAGTCCTGCAATGGTGGGGGCATCGAACAGGGAAACCGGATGGAAGATCGCGCCGATTTTCTCCTGGAATTTGTTCATTACCATGACGGCTTTGATGGAGTTACCGCCGAGGTCGAAGAAATTGTCGTGGATGCTGGGGCGAATGCCCAGAATTTCTTCCCAGGCATCGGCCAGTTGATTCTCCAGTTCATTACGTGGTGCGGTGTTTTCCTGCTCCAGCAGGTGGCTGATGGCTTGCAGGTGTTCAGCAAACCAACCCTGATTGAAACGTTTGGCCAGCAGGTTGCGCTGGATTTTACCGATGGGTGTTTTGGGGATGTCTTCGCGTTTGACCGGGATAATGGTTTCTGGATTGATATGAATGCGGCTGACGATGGCCTGACGAATCTGGCGAATGATCCGTTGTAATTGCGTTTTATCGTCTGTCAGCGAATGGAAGAAAATCGCCAGTTTATCGGTATCATTATCAGTATCGCCCACGGCACAAGCGGCAGTGAAGGAACGTTCCACACCTTCGATTTCTTCAGCAACGCCTTCAATTTCGTGGCTGTAAAAGTTGCGCCCGTGGATGATGATCATGGCTTTGGCGCGGCCAGTCAGTGCCAGCGCGCCACGGCTGAGAAAACCCAAGTCGCCGGTATCGACCCAGCCATCTTCCAAAAAACACTCGGCATTGGCTTCCGGGTTGTTGTAATAGCCTTCCAGCATCAACGGGCCTTTGAGATGAACATGTCCGACGACATTTTCTGGCACAATCTGATTTTGTTGATCAATGATGCGGATGGTGACGCCAGGAATCGGGCGTCCCAAACTGGCGATGGGGGTGGCGTCGGGTGTTTCCGGGGTAGTTTGGCGTACATCTTCGCCGTTGAAAGCGTTGTTTTCCACCCAGAAAAATTTGATCGGCTCTGCGTCAGTCGGTTCGCCGTAGGTGGTGCCGCCACCACCGGCTTCTGCCATGCCGAAGCTGGGACGGGAACCCGTGCGTGGGTAGCCGTATTGACCAGCCCGATCCAGAAAATCATGCATGGTGCGGGCGGATACCGGTTCGCCGCCGGAGATCATGAATTTAATGCTGGATAAATCCCAGCCGTATTCCTCGTTGTTGCTTTCCTTGAGTGCATCCCGCATCAGCGAGTAGATAAAATTCGGCCCCCAGGTATGGGTAATACCGTATCGATCAATGGTGCGCAGCATATTAAGCGGATCGCTGAGTATGTCTTCTTTGTGCAGGTAAACCATATTGCACACGCTTTTGATGCAACGGATGTGCTCAGCCAGGCTGCCGTTGTGGTCGAAGGGTAGCCAGTTCAGATAAACATCGTTGGCGTCATGCCCATTGAAGCGGTTGGTGCCTGCCGCGCGGGTCAGGATATTACGGTGCTTCATGCTCACGCATTTGGGTGTGCCGGTACTGCCGGAAGTCAGCCAGAAACAGGCAATGTCATCGGGTTGGCTGGCGTGATGGGTGAGGGTAGGTGGATGGTCCCGCAGTTGCTCGACAGGACTCATGGCGACCTGTTGTTCTGACAGATCTTCCAAGAGTTGAGTGGCTTCAGCATAGCGTTTGTCGCTGGTAATGATCAGGCGCACGTCTACCAGTTTGCCCAATGCACAGACATGTTCAAAAGCGCGATTACCTTGGCCGAAGTGCTCAGGGACTTCCATGATCAGTGGACGGAAACCGCCCAGCATACAGGCCCAGAACACCGGGATAATGTCGTGGTTTTGGTCCAACAGCAGGATGCTGCTGTCTTTGGGTTGCAAACCTTGCTGCTGTAAGCCTGTTAGCAGGCAGCGAGCTTCCTGTAGCAGGTCAGCGTAAGTATTGACCCGGTCACTGCCATCCTCCATGCGATAGATGATGCGTTTATCAGTGGCTTTGCTGACGGAATCCAGCAGCATTTTGGGCAGCGTGGCAGGAACCGCAGGGTTGAATTCAAGGGTTCCACCTTGACTGATGGCTAAGGGATTGGTGGTGGATTGGTTTTTCGTTGTTTTGTTCATGCGTGGAAATCCTTTTCCAGAGTCAGAGTGATAGGGGTTGTCAGAAAAGTGAAGGTTAAATCACCCTTCTCGCCGCCAGTCCGGTGATGCAGCCAATTCGGCGATTGTTGGGAAGTGATCTAAATCGGTCAAACGCATTTTAAGATTGAGTCTTTGTTCGAGTTTGTTGATCAATTGGATGGCTAATAAAGAATGCCCACCCAAATCTCGAAAACGGTCATGAATCCCAATGCGCTCAAGATGGAAAATATTTCGCCAGATTTCAGCAATGGCGGTTTCATTTGCGTTGCGGGGCGCTTCATAGGCGGCTTGGTTAGCGACTGGACGGTTTGAGGGTCTGCGTAGAGTTGGGTTGAGGGTGGGTAAGTCGGTTAGCAAAAGCTTTGGGTTATCAGTGACCTGTTTCAGTATTTGCAGAAAATGATTTTTCAGCGCTTGGATGGTGTCTTGAGTGAATACGCGAGTCTGGTGAATGAACATGCCGGATAGTTTGTCATCACGCTCGACCATCACCAGTTCTAGGTCATATTTAGATAATGTCTTGATGTCTGAGAGCTTTTCCACTTGCAAGCCGGTTAGCTTCAGCTTTGAGGCTGAACCGGATTGAGACTGGTGCTGATGCAGCACGAACATTGTGCGGAATAATGGGTTAGTGGTCAGGTTGGGATTGAGTTCACCCAACAGACGTTCAAACGGCAAATCCTGGTTGGCATAAGCTTCACGCGAGGTTTTTCCAACTTGCTCAAGCAGGTTTTGAAAAGTGACGCCGGATGAGAAATCAGAGGGAATCAAAATATTATTGGCGAAAGAGCCAATCATATTTTCCGTTTCCGTTGACCGACGGTTAGACACAATGGAGCCAGTCGCGAGTTTTGTTTGTCCGGTGTAAGTGTATAGCAGTGCCTGGAAGGCCGCCAACAGGCCAATGAATAGCGTGACGCCGGATTGTTGTGACAAATTGCGCACGGCGTCGGCGAGGAAATCCGGCAGAATGAATTCAATAACGTCACTGTCGCCGGGAATGCTGGGTCGCGTCGCATGCTTTAACGGCTGATTTACCACTAATTGGGTATGGCGGAGCCGTTCTATCCACCAGCGGTGTTGATGATCAGCTTCCGTGCCTTCAAACCATTGGCGGTGCCAGTGGGCGAAATCAGCATATTGCGCATTGAGAGGCGGTAATGACGGTTTCTCTCCCACCTGTAAAGCGCGATATAAATGGGATAGTTCGCGCAGCAAAATGGCGGTTGACCAGCCATCAAAAATATATAGATGTGTTGTTAGCAGGAAATAATAGGCTTGATCAGCAATTTTCAACACCCTGGCGCGCAGTAAAGGGGCGGTGGCGAGGTCGAACGGTGCTAGTGCATGATGTAATCGAATTTGGTGAATGACCGCGGTTTTTTCATCGGCGGCTAACGTTGTTAAATGATCAACGGTTAATTTAAGCTTGATTGATGAAACGATGGATTGCGTTGGCCGTTCGTCGCGGGTTGCGCAACGAATGCGAAAGACTTCATGGCGCTGGATAATGGCGTTGAGTGCCTGCTCTAGTATAGGAATGTCTAATGGGCCAATGATGTGGAAGGCGAAATGGACGTTGCCCGTTACATGGTGTGCTGGATCAAGCTTGCTCAACAGCCAAATGCGTTCTTGTGAATAAGATAAGGGCAATTCACCCTCACGAGGTATTCGAGTTATGGCGTTTCTTGTCGCAACGTCAGCAGATTCTCGCTGTTGGTTCTCCAGCAGCTTTATCAGCTCGGTTTTAAAACGTTGGATGTCGGTGCGTAATTCAGGCGTGATGACGCCTTTGGGGGCATTACACCGAAGTTTGGCATGGTCAATTGAGAGATGAACGTCCAGTCTGTTCAGCTCCGCGAGCAGTCCTTTTGCGGATTCCATAGGTCAAGCTGTATTGTCGGTCAGTCAGCTGACTATACTTTAGGCGGTGATGCTTTTCCAGAGAGCGTGGCGGCGATTGCAGGAAGTCGTTTGGGGGTACGTCAAAACGGTTTCAGGCGTGGTGGATAGGCAACAGGTTCACAGTGTGAAGGATTGTTATTTTGTCCAGTTGTTGCGGGTTCTTGCAAAGTTCAGCAGGGCTTCACACCTAGGTTATCCCGTATCATAATGATTTCAGTTATTCATTGAGTTTATTCACCATGCTTGATTTCAACCAATGCCAAAGTGTTATGCAGCGCGTTGGTATGCCGTTCACTGCCAGCGAAGCGCATGGCGTTGCTGTTGGCCTATTGAGCAGCGCCGTTGATCAACCAGATGCGGCTTGGCAGGCTGAAGTGTATGGTGAAATGGCGGAAGGGTTGGCGCAGGGGGATTTGTTGGCGCAGGAGTGCCGTGCGTTGCTGGATGAATTATATGTAGCGACTCAGGCGCAAATAGCGGATGAGATTTTGGGTTTACGGCTTCTGTTGCCCGAGGGTGATGCCTCAGGTTATTCCACCACGCAGGCGTTGGCTGATTGGGCGCAGGGTTTTTTGTTCGGTGTTGGTTTGGCCGGAGATCGGTTGAATCGGCGTTTGTCGGCGGAGGGCCGTGAGGCGCTTCAGGATTGTTACGCGATTGCTCAGTTGGATGTCGCGAACAGTGATGACGCGGATGAGGCGGATCAACAGGCGCAAAGTGAAATTGAAGAATATTTACGGATGACGGCTTTTATGATTCATGCGGATATGCAGGGTCGTGCTCATGACTGAATTTCAGCGTCGCCGCACCGAATTGATGCGGCGTATCGGCGCAAACAGTATCGTTATCCTGCCCACGGCGCGCGAGTTTGTGCGTAATCGTGATGTGCATCATCCGTTTCGCCCGGATAGTGATTTTTATTATCTGAGTGGATTTGCCGAACCTGATGCCGTATTGGTTTTAGCACCCGGACGGCAGCAAGGGGAGTATGCGTTATTTTGCCGCGAGAAAGATCCTCAGTCTGAACAATGGGAGGGTTATCGCGCTGGCTTGGAGGGAGTGGTCACGGATTATGGGGCGGATGAAGCTTTCTCCTATGCGGAAATGGATGTTGTGATGCCAGATTTGCTGGCGCAGCGTGAGCAGGTTTTCTATCCGTTGGGTTGTGATCAGGCTTTTGACCAGCGCGTCATCCGTTGGCTGAGTCAAGTGCGTAATCAAGCACGCAGCGGCATTCAAGCGCCGTTGAGTATTGCATCCCTGGATCAACATCTGCATGAGATGCGCTTGTATAAAACGGCATTGGAAGTGGGTACGCTGCGGCGGGCCGCGCAGATATCAGCTGCGGCGCACCAAGCGGTCATGCAGACCTGTAAGCCAGGCCAATATGAATATCAATTGGCGGCGACTTTTCAATATGATTGTCAACGACAGGGCGCGCAGGCGCTGGCTTATCCATCCATTGTCGGCGGCGGCGAAAACGCCTGTGTCCTGCACTATATTGATAATCGTGACAGATTAGGGGATGGCGATTTGGTGTTGATTGATGCAGGATGCGAGCTTGATTATTATGCAGCTGACATTACTCGCACTTTCCCGGTGAATGGCCGTTTTACTGAGGCCCAGGCGCAACTGTATGAACTGGTGCTGGCCGCCCAACAAGCCGCTATTGCGCACGTCAAGCCGGGCCATGATTGGAACGATCCGCATTTGGCGGCGACGCGCGTGCTTACTGAGGGTTTGTTGCGGCTTGGTATTTTGCAAGGCGATTTGGATACGGCGTTGGCGGAAGAGCGTTATAAACCGTATTACATGCATCGTACCGGTCATTGGCTTGGTATGGATGTACATGATGTGGGAGCTTACCAAATGGATGGCGACTGGCGTCCGTTGGAGGCTGGTATGGTGTTGACAGTGGAGCCTGGGCTGTATATGCCGAAAGATGATTCCAAAGTGGCGGAAAAATGGCGTGGCATCGGGATTCGTATTGAGGATGATGTGTTGGTGGGAACGAATGGACCTGAAGTCCTCAGTCAGGATGTGCCTAAAAGCATCTGTGAAATTGAGGCCCTGATGGCGACATGAATACCGATTATGATTTGATGATTGTCGGCAGCGGTCTGGTTGGCGCGAGTCTGGCGATCACTTTGGCGGACCAAGGTCTGAAAATCGCTTTGATTGATGCGAATCCACCGCATAATCCGGCTGGCAGGCCCAGTTACGATGATCGCGGTATTGCACTGGCGTATGGCACGCGACGTATCTTTGAGGCCATGCATGTTTGGCGCGATTTGGAACCGGACGCTGAATCGATCAAAGCCATTCATATTTCTGATCGGGGGCATTTTGGCTTTACGCATCTTCGCGCGGAAGAGGAAAATGTGCCTGCACTCGGCTATGTGTTGACGGCCCGTCGTCTGGGGCAAACTTTATTGGCGCATTTGGCGAAAAACACCGGGCTGGATATTATTGCGCCTGCCAAGGTGACGGCGATTGATAACCAACCTGAGCAGGTCACCGTTGAGGTGGCTCAGGCCGATCATCAGTGCCGCCTCAGCGCGAAATTATTGGTCGCCGCCGATGGCACCCACTCTTTTGTTCGTGAACAATTACAAATGCCGACCGTCCGTCTGGCGTATGGCCAGACCGCTTTGGTCGCCAATATCACCCCTGAGCAGCCGCATGCGAACTGCGCTTATGAACGTTTTACAGATACCGGGCCTGTCGCTTTGTTACCGATGAGCGAAGGTCGCTGCAAACTGGTCTGGACGGTGTTAGATGATCAAGCTGAGGCGGTGATGGCGTTGGATGGTCAGGCGTTCATGCAGGCTTTTCAACAACGTTTTGGTTATCGGCTGGGCTATTTTCAGCGGGTTGGCGAACGGCAAAGCTATCCATTGGGTTTGCTTCGCGCGCGTCAATCCGTGCGCGCCCGTGTTGTGGTGATTGGCAATGCCGCGCACACGTTGCATCCGATTGCGGGGCAAGGTTTCAATCTCGGCATCCGGGATGTCGCTGCGTTGGTCGATGTGATACGGGAAAACCGGAACGATATCGGTGCAGCCAAGGCTTTGCAGCAATATCAGGCATGGCGGGAGAGTGAGCAGCGTGTGATGGCGCGGGCGACCGATGGCTTGGCGCGGTTGTTTACAAATCCGCTTTGGAGTTTGCGGTTAGGACGAAACCTGGGCTTGCTCGCTTTGGACGCCATGCCATTCGCTAAACATCGTTTATCCCGCGCTGCTATGGGGCTGAATGGTCGTTTGCCGTCTTTGGCCCGGGGGATTCCACTTGGTTAAATCACGCTATGATATCGCTGTCGTGGGCGGCGGTATGGTGGGCGCGAGTTGCGCATTGGCAGCGGCCCAGCAAGGGTTGCAGGTGCTTTTAGTGGAGCGCGAGCGCCCACTTGCTGAATGGTCGGCGGAGAGTTTTGATTTGCGGGTTTCCGCGTTGACCCGTACTTCGCAACAATTGCTTGATCAGCTTGGTGCCTGGCCGCTGATGGCCGGGCAGCGCATTACGCCCTATCGGGATATGTGCGTCTGGGAGCGCGAGGTGCTGGGCGAGGTGACTTTCCATGCAGCGGATCTGGGTGAGCCGGACTTAGGGCATATCGTGGAAAACCGGGTGATCACGCATGCGTTGTGGCGACTGATTGAACAAGCAGCGCACATTGATGTTTGCCTGGGTAAAGAGATTGTTGGGTTAGAACATAGTGATCAAGCCAGCACTTTGGCGTTTACGGATGGTCAACACATTCAGGCCAGCGTGATTGTCGGGGCGGATGGCGCTAAATCCCAGGTGCGTGAACTGGCGGGTATTCCTTGTCATATGCAGGATTATCAGCAACGGGCGGTGGTCGCTACGGTGGAGACGCAACAAGGCAATGTTGGCACCGCTTGGCAGCGTTTTATGCCGACGGGGCCATTGGCGCTGTTGCCAGTGACGCAGCATTTTTTTTCGATTGTGTGGTCCACCACGCCAACACAGGCGGAAACTTTGTTGCAAATGTCCGCAGAAGATTTTAATCAAGCACTCACCGAAGCGAGTCAGAAGCGTTGTGGTGATTTGACGTTGCGTGGCAAGCGTGTCGCTTTTCCATTACGCAAACAGACTGCCGCCGCTTATATCAAGCCGGGCGTGGCCTTACTGGGTGATGCGGCGCATGTGATTCATCCTTTGGCAGGGCAGGGCGTGAATTTGGGTTTTTTGGATGTTGGCGCATTGATTGACGTGTTGCATCATGCCCGAATGCACCATGAACCTTTGGGCAGACTGGGCGTATTGAGGCGCTATGAGCGTGCACGCAAGGGATACAATCAAACCGTGCAAATGGCCATGGATGGTTTTAAGCAATTGTTTGGCAACACTAATCCGGCATTGTATGCGTTGCGCAATCTGGGACTGGGGTTGACCGGCAGAATACCTGTGCTGCGTCAACAGTTTGAGCGGATGGCATTAGGACAGGGTGTGGAGTTGCCGGATTTTGTGAAACGCTAGGCGATTTCTGAATACGCTTTTACCAAATGATCAGGCTGAATCGGAATACCCTACTTCAGTGAATCTGGATTTCGCTCAAGCTTGGTTTCCATCTTCCGCATGGTTTTCTTGGAGAGCTTGATGCCCTTTTCGTCAACTTTCCGGCTCAATTTCATCCAGGCGTCGGGATTGTCGATGATAAAGTTACGGGTCTTGGCGAAACTGCCAAACGTTATGTTTGGCGGTTCATAGAGGGGTTTGTGGTGAAATCAATAGATGAGATCAAGCAATAACTTGTCATCAAAAGGGCGGGAGAAATCGTTCAGGCTTTCTAAATCTTGCCTCATTTTTTCTGGCGTTGAATGATAAATTCGTTGAAATTTCCGATAATCCGCAGAAAAGGCGAGCACCTTGATTGCTATTAATATCGATGCAAGCAGAAATCTCATCATTCAATACCACCGCAGCCTCTATCTATCGCATTCCAAAATTGTCGTTGTTTATCACTCAGGTTTACGCCCAGAATCCTGCGTTTAACAGGTTGTTGAAATGCTACTCATGCGGCACGATATAGCGTTAAAAGCAGCCTCGAAGGCATTGATTCGGGTCATTTCTGCCTTGTCTTGATTCGCCTGAGTGAATTTCAATGGACGGTTAGGCAACCTTGCGCGCTTGCTGGATTTCCCGGTAGTCAGCGCTGAAGAAAAATTCTTTTTCGCCAAAAGCCGGTTTGAGTTGGTCCAGCCAGGTGGCCTGGGGATCGTATTGCGCAAAAAATGGGTGTTGCACCCAGTCAGGATTACGGCCCTGGACGAAACGGAGCACGAAAACTTTTTCGCCTTTGATTTCCGTGATGCCTTGAATCTCCACTTTGCCGGGGCTGGCGCTCATGCTGGGGCCGCGCGCCGTACGGCCTAATCCGGAGACTTGTTGCATGGCGTCACGGTAAATATGCCATGCCTGGGCGAGCGGTACTTCAAAGTAATGGCGAGCGCCAGTGTCGCGTTCGACGAACATGTAGTATGGGATCATGCCCAGCTTGACTTGCATCTTCCACATTTTGGCCCAAACGTTGGCATCGTCATTGATATGCGCCAGCAGCGGGCCTTGGCAGCGGATTTCAGCACCTGTGTTGCGTAACCGGGCTATTGCTTGATGGGATATTGGGGTACTTAATTCACGCCAGTGGTTGTAATGCGCCATGATGGCGACATGTTTGCCCGCGTTGACCAGGCGCTCCAAAAGGGTGATCAGTGCGTCGGCGTCCTCGTCCGTCACAAAGCGTTGCGGCCAGAAGGTCAGCGCCTTGGTGCCAATGCGAATGGTTTGTATATGGTTGAATTCTGGGCGTAGTAAAGGTTCCAGGTATTCAACCAGGAATTTGGTTTTCATCACCATGGGATCGCCGCCAGTCACCAGCAGGTCAGAGACTTCGGTATGTTTGGCAAGATAGGTGTGCAGTTTCGCTGCTTCGGTGGTGGACATGCGCAAATTCTTATCGCCGACGAATTGCGCCCAGCGGAAGCAGAAGGTGCAGTAGCTATGGCAGGTTTGTCCTTTGCCGGGGAAAAACAGGACGGTTTCCCGGTATTTATGTTGCAGGCCGTTCAAGATTTCGCCATTTCCCAATTGCGGAATATTCATCTGCATTTGGCCGGCGGGATGGGGGTTGAGTTCGTTACGCAGTGTTTTCGCTAATGTTTTGATGGACTCGGCGTCCAGTTTATTGCGATGCGCTTGCGCCATGCGGTCATAAATCTCTGGTGCCAGCATGTTGCGTTGAGGAAAGGTCAGTTGATAGATTGGGTCATCCGGCGTGTTGTTCCAGTCAATCAGTTCATTGATGACATATTCGTTGACGCGGAAGGGTAATACGGATGAAACCACTTGCATTTCAAAGCGTATTTCCTCTGGTAACTTGTTCAGTTGCTGGATTTTGCCAAGGTCGCGTTGGGTGAAGACATTAAATTGTGTTGAGGCGCGTCCCGATCCAGCTGGTTGAGCCATATGCTGCTGAGGGTTGATTTTGCGCACGACGGCTGTTCTGGCCATGGCTACTCTCCTGTTAAGTCAGTTGGGAAACTCTGGATTGAGTTTTGATAGCGGGCTATCCCTGGCTTACTAGGTCGGCGGCTTCCTCTGCGCTGAGCGTTTGTTTGCGGAAATTTCTAATGTGAAACGGCGATATTTGAATTTCAGCGTGACATCCGGCGTAAACTAACAAAATATGCGATTGACTTCAAAACATCGCACTGTCGCTTTGTCTCTGCTGTTATCAATCTGCTTGCGTCGAAATGCGAATAATTCCCCCGAAATATCCTTTGTACTGGCGTTTGTCCAACTTCTATTTTTTTTATTTTGCGGTATTGGGCGCTTTGGTCCCTTATTGGGGACTTTGGTTGCAGCATCGCGGTTTTAACGCGGTGGCGATAGGCGAGTTGATGGCGATTCTAATGGTCACTAAGATCATCGCTCCTAATATTTGGGGTTGGTTGGGCGATCATCTTGGCCACCGGATGTCGATTGTCCGGCTTGCTGCTTTACTCTCCATGGTGAGTTTCATCGGGATTTATGGGGCAGAGGGCTATGGATTGATTGCTTTGGTGATGGTGTTGTTCAGTTTCTTCTGGAATGCGTCGCTGCCTCAGTTTGAGGTTGTTACATTCACCTATTTGCGGCGTGATGGCAAAGTATCACGTTATGCGCTGATTCGTATCTGGGGATCAATCGGTTTTGTCGTGGTCGTTGCGTTGCTGGGCATGCTGGTGGATCAATATGGGGCCGAAGTGATTATGCCCGTCGTACTGGCGCTGTTCGCTGGCATTTGGTTAAGTGCTTTGCTGGTCAGCGACCCTGATCCGGAACCGCATCCGTCGCAGCAAGAGCCGTTGCGCAAGTTGCTGGTTCAACCTACTGTGCTTGGGTTTTTTGCCGTTATCTTTTTAATGCAGGTCAGTCACGGGCCTTACTATACGTTTTATTCCATCCATATGTCGGAATATGGGTATAGTAAAACCCTGATCGGACAACTTTGGGCGTCAGCCGTGGTCGCCGAAGTCTTGTTGTTTATGGTGATACATCAAGCCTTGGCGTATTGGCGTGCGGAATGGTTATTGTTGGCCAGTTTACTGCTGGCTGCCTTACGCTGGTCATTGATTGGTTATTGGCCAGACAGTCTGTCAGCGTTGTTATTCGCCCAATTATTGCATGCGGGGACTTTTGGGTTGTCGCATGTCGCCTCAATGCATCTGGTGCAGCATCATTTTCGTGGTCGGTTGCAGGGTAGGGGGCAGGCGTTATATTCCAGTATCAGTTATGGGGCAGGCGGCGCGGTTGGCAGTTTGTGCAGCGGTTATTTATGGGAGGGCGTCGGCGCTGGTTTGACTTTTGCATTGGCGGCTTTGTGCGCTTTGCTGGGCGCGTTAATCGCCGGGTGGTTGGCTTGTAGGAGGTAGGGTTCTCATGGTGTTGACGAAAACAGTGATGGGCGTATGGGTGTGAAGCCGTTGGTGTGTGGTGAAGTTGACCGGCGATTGTTGGCTGGGTTGAGCTGCTTTCAGCGTTTATTGTTGATCACTGACGGCACAGTCACTGATATGTTAGAGCAATATTTGCAGGAAGATATTCAGGTGCTCAAATTACATGAGGCGGCCACCCGGCAAGTGAGTTTGACTTACCATCCATCCCAATGCCTGGATGATTACATTGGCACTAGCGTGCTGGAGCGCAAAGTGCTGCTGCAAGGCCAACGTACCCAGGTCAATTGGGTATATGCGGAGTCGGTGATTTTATTGGCGCATTTGCCCGCGCCTTTTTATGCGGATTTGCTGGGCTTGCAGGAACCGATTGGCCGTTTATGGGAAAGACACCGGGTTGAAACTTTCAAGGAGATTCTTTGTTTTTCACGTTTCCGCGCCGGCGATTTGGCGGATCACTTTAAGGTTTCTCCTGAGGTTGAAGTGGTCGCCAGAACTTACGCGGTTTATTCTGGCGGACGGTTAATCATGTTAATCACGGAGATTTTTCCGGTGACTTTCTTTCTTCAATAAGGTGAGGCCGAAACCGGTTCTTATGGATTACCCAATACCAACGCCAAACCCCGTATCGGTGGAATCAACAACATTTTGAGTAAGATCAGGCCAAGCATGACCGCCATCGGGGATAAATCAATCCCGCTGATTGCGGGAATCATCCGTCTGGCTGGTCTGAGCAGTGGTTCCGTCAAGTGGTTCAAGAAACTGTAAGCCGGATTGTAATGGGCATTGCCAAACCAGCTTAGCACTGCCTGAATGATGACGGCGAACAGGAAGATATTGATGGTCAGTTGAATTAATTCGGGGATCGCCAGGAGTAAGGGCAGCAGCAGTGAGGTGGAAGACACCGAACCCGGGTCACCTAAAATCAGGACAAGCCAGAGTTGCAGCGCTGTGACCAACCAGGCAAGCATCAGGGATGAGATGTCCATGCCGGCGAAACCGGGAATGATGCGTCTGAGCGGGTTTAATGCCGGCGTAGTCAGTTTAACGATGAACTGGGATAGCGGATTGTAAAAATCAGCGCGCAGTTTTTGCAGCAAAAAACGTAGCATGACGAGTAAGGCATAAAGGCCCAAAATCACTTCAATCAGAAAAATCAGTGGGTTTGTCAGGTAGTTGGCATCCATATCGCTTCCATTAAAAATGGGTTAAGTGGTGAACCGTTGCTTTGGTCGTTTGTTTTACGGTTGATCGGGAAGTGCCTGGGTGACTGCCTGATGAATAGTCATCAAAGCTTGCTGGGGATTGGCCGCTTGCGTGACGGGTCTGCCTATCACCAGGTGGCTGGCACCATTTTTGATGGCGTCGGCTGGTGTGGCTTTGCGGATCTGGTCGTCTTTTGGGTCGTTGGCAGCACGTATGCCGGGCGTGACGAGCAGAAAGCTTTCAGGGTGTTGTTGACGTAATGCGTTGGCTTCCAACGGTGAGCAGACGACACCGTTCAACCCGCTGTCAGCGGCCAAAGTGGCGAGTCGGTTGACGTTGGCTTGTGCAGTACCCTGATAGCCAATTTCGACGAGGTCTGAATCATCAAGCGCCGTGAGAATTGTCACCCCGATCACCAAAGGTGCTTGCTGGTGCTGGGCTAAGCGATTCATTGCGGCCTCCATCATTTTCCGTCCGCCCGAAGCATGCAGGTTTAACATCCATACCCCGAGGTCGGCGGCGGCGTCACAGGCGGCGGCAACGGTGTTGGGAATATCGTGATATTTCAAATCCAGAAAGATGTCGAAACCCTGTTGGATGGCCTGTCGGACAAAATCCGGGCCAAAGCGGGTGAACATTTCCTTACCGATTTTTAAACGGCACAGACTGGGATCCAGTTGTTCAATTAAGCGCCAGGCGGGTGTTTGTTCGGCATAGTCAAGGGCGATGATAAGGCGGGGGGTTCCAGCGTTCATGATCAGAGGTTTTCCAGTGGCGGTTGTTGCTGAATTGTGCTCCAGCGGTGACAGCTTGGGCATTGCCAGTGCAATGTTGAGGCTTGAAACCCACATTTTTGACACTGGTAGTTGCTGTGTTTCTGTAAAATTTTATTGAGATGATTCAATACATCGCATAAAAGGTGGTGTTGTCCATGATTGAGGCATTCTAATTCAACCAATTGTCTCAGGCCCAGCAGGGACGGGGTGTTGCGTATATAGCGTGTTAAATAATGTGCGGCTGGTTGGTTGCCTTCCTCAAGCTGAATCAGTTCAGCGACATACAGCTCAGCCCCGCTTTTGGGGTGTTGGCCCGTGATTTGTCCTAATAAGGCGCGCAAGTCTTGCAAGGTACCTAATTTTTGGTGCCCGGCTATCATTTCCCGGATGATTTCAGGCAGATAATGGACGTTGTGATCCAGTATGTCGCGCAATAATTGCATCGCGGTTGGGATGTCGCCTTTATCCCAAGCCAACCGGGCCATTAAATGGTTGGCGCGCACGCAGGCGGGGTTGGTCGCCAGAGCCGCTTTTAGGTCATGGCGTGCTTTGGTGTATTGTTCAGCCGCTTTCGCCTGCATCGCCAGTTCGCAGTAATAGTGCGATTTCTCTAACGACAGATCCTGCTGGCTATGCTTTTCCAGCGCTTCGGCTGTCTGCAGGCAGGCTTGCCATTCTTTTTCCTGCTGGTAGATGGTGGTGAGATGTTGCAGCACCTGAGCGGTGTGTAAACGTTTTTCCTTAAGTTCTTGGAAGAGTTTTTCAGCCCGGTCATATAACCCGGCTCGCAGATAGTCCTGGCCGAGTTCAAGGAGCGCCTGGGCGTGTTGTTCATTGCTGAGAGTTGGCCGTGCAATCAGATTCTGGTGGATGCGAATGGCGCGTTCAACTTCTCCACGTTGGCGGAACAGGTTGCCCAGCGCCAAATGGGTTTCGACGGTTTCGCTATCAACTTCCAGCATTTCCACGAAAATATCAATGGCTTTATCTGGCTCTTCATTCAGCAGGTGGTTGAGTCCATGGAAGTAGGCCGGGTTTTGTTTGTCGGGTGGTGCTGGCAATGGTTTCCGCACACTGCGCATGGCACCCCACCAGCCAGAAGCGGCGGCAACAGGCAACAGCAACCAAAGTAATTCTTGCATGGTGAACCGGGTCAGTCACTCAGCGGCATGGCGCGTAGGTTGTTGACTTCCTGTTGTATGAGTTGCTTCTGTTTTTTCAGATTTGCGTTCTCTTTCTTCAGTCGGAAGAAGAGAAATAAACTGACTGTTGCGCCAAGCAGAATACCAACGCCAAGCGTGAATAACAGGATTAAGGACAGCGGCAGCGTCGGTTGTATGAAATAAAGGTCTAACGCCGTCATGTTGTTGTTGGTGGCGGCGAAACCGGCTCCTAACAATAAAAATATCAATGCCGCCAGAAGTTTGATGAAATTAAGCATGTTAAATACCGTGTCTATTTTGGATCGCGCTGTTGTCAAGCCCCGCCTTATAATGCTCGCATCGTATCACGCATTTTCAGGAATGATGTTATGTCCCAATTCACTTCACAAGTTGTATTGATTACCGGAGCCGCTGGCAATCTTGGCCGGGCGGTTGCCCAAGCTTTTGCTGAGCAGGGAGCCAGGTTAGCTTTGTTAGACCGGGATCAGATGGTCTTACAAGAGATGCGGGATGCTTTGCCCAAAGATACTGAGGCGGCGACTTGGTTGGTGGATTTGCTGGATGCGGATTCGGTGAAAGATGTTGTGCAAGCAATATTCACGCATTTTGGTCAGATTGATGTGCTGGCCAATATTGCCGGTGGATTCACCATGGGGCCGCCGGTCCAGGATGTAGCGGATCGTGATTGGGAGTTGATGATGAACCTGAATGCGCGTTCGGCTTTCTATGTGTGCCGCGCTGTTTTACCGGGCATGATTCAGCAGGGAGGGGGACGGATCATCAACGTCTCCGCGCGGGCAGCCTTGGCGGGCAGAGCGCGGATGGCACCTTATTGTGCATCAAAAGCGGCGGTGTTGACATTGACGGAATCGCTGGCGGAGGAGAATAAGCCGCAGAATATCAATGTCAATTGTATTTTGCCGGGCACGATTGATACACCGCAGAATCGCACTGACATGCCGGATGCGGATTTTAGCCAATGGGTGGCGCCTGCCGCGCTGGCGGATGTTGTGTTGTTTTTGGCGTCTACGGCGGGACGTTGTGTGACGGGGGCGGCGATTCCCGTGTATGGTAAGGGGTGATCGCGTGTTGCCCCCTCTTTCAGCCATGCTTTGTTTCTGGGCGCGTTATAGGTAGTGCGATAAAAATTACGCTAAAATGACAGCCATTAAATTCGTCATGACTGAGCTGACGGAGCGCCAGCGTCAATCCAATGTTTAAATCTGCATGAAGCCATCCATTCAGCTCGGGCTGAGCCAACAACTTAAAATGACGCCTCAGTTGCAACAGGCGATCAAGCTGTTGCAATTGTCCGCCTTGGAGTTGCAAGTGGAAGTGCAGCAAGCGCTTGAAGCCAATTTTATGTTGGAGGTTGATGAGACGCAGCCAGATGAGCGTACAGTGGGGGAAGGGGAAATTCCCTTATCAGATGAGGTTGCGGTTCCGGCGGTTAATGATATCAATAACGAGCATGAAGTGCAGATGGCGACGGAATCGATGCCAGATGATCTGCCGGTTGACGCGGCTTGGGATGATATCTATGAGCCGACCATCGCCTATTCATCTTCCAACGGAGCATCTGGCCAGGACACGGATTGGTTGATGCGACAAAGCCAAGACGAAACTTTACATGACCATTTGGCTTGGCAGTTGGCGATGGCGCGTTTCATCCCATCAGACAGGTTGATCGCGGAAGCCATTATCGATGATCTTAACCAAGATGGTTATTTGAGTTCTTGTTTACAGGATGTCATTACCGCGCTGGATATGACGGAGGTTGATTTAGCGGATGCTGAGATGGTGTTGCATCGCATTCAACACTTTGATCCCCCGGGCATTGCTGCGCGTGATTTGCGTGAGTGTTTGTTGATCCAGGCGCGCTTATTACCGGCATCGTTTGATGAACGTGAACACGCGATAGAACTTCTACAGCATCATTTCGATCTTTTGGCGGCTTGTGACGAAGTACAACTATGCCGTCGTTTGTTTGTCGGTCAGGATGAGCTGCGCGAGATTCTCAGCTTGATCCGTTCATTAAATCCGCGTCCAGGGGCGAGCATTGCGGATGATTCCACGCGTTATATTGAGCCGGATGTGTATGTGTCCAAGCATGCCGGACGGTGGCGAGTTGAACTGAACGCGAATATTATGCCGCGTTTGAGAATCCATCAGGGCTATGCGAATTTGGTGCGGCGCGCGGATACGAGTCGGGATAACGCCATGTTGAAACAGCACTTACAAGAGGCGCGTTGGCTGATCAAAAGTTTGCGCAGTCGCAACGAAACGATTCTACGGGTTGCGAATACGATTTTAGAGATGCAGCGTGATTTCTTTGAGTTGGGTGATGAGGCGATGAAACCTTTAGTGCTTAAAACGGTTGCTGAGGCTGTGGATATGCATGAATCAACCATTTCACGCGTCACCATGCAAAAATATATGCATACGCCTCGCGGCGTGTATGAATTTAAGCATTTTTTTTCCAGCCATGTGGGTACGGTGGGGGGCGGAGAAGTCTCCGCGACCGCCGTGCGTGCTTCGATCAAAAAACTCATTCAGTCTGAACCCGTGAAGAAACCATTGTCGGACAATAAAATCGCTGCTTTGCTTGCGGATCAGGGGTTTAAAGTGGCGCGGCGCACGGTGGCTAAATACCGTGAATCCATGATGATTCCCCCTTCAAATGAACGTAAGCGTCTATTGTAAAAATATCATTCCTAAGGAGAATTTTATGCAAATCAATGTGTCAGGCCATCATGTTGAAGTGACTGATTCCATGCGGACTTATGTCGAAGAGAAGCTATCCCGGCTAGAGCGGCATTTTGATCATGTCACTCACATACAGGTTATTCTGAGCGTTGAAAAATTAGCCCAAAAGGCGGAAGCGCAACTGCATGTAACAGGGACTGATGTTTATGCCGATGCTGTGAGTGAGGATATGTACGCCGCTATTGACGCATTGGCTGATAAATTGGATCGTCAGGTGATCAAACAAAAAGAGAAAATGAAAAATCATCGTGGCGCAGGACACCATAATCTGGATGCCACCAATTTGGATGCCTGAAGGATCTATGGGCCAATCCATCCCGCCGTTTGAACAGATGTTTTGCGGGATGGTTGGGATAACAGGCTGTTGGAATGGTGTTCATGTGGTGTGACGGCGCAGAAAGGGTGATTTTGCGTCTTGTTTCACATGCACCTGAACGAGTTTCAACAGCCTGCCAGTCATAGGGTGCAACGTCATTTGATCTGTGCAAGATTGGTTTAGTTAATTGTATTCGCTGAATATTCTGAAATACTGAAGCCCCTTTGGTAATCATGGCTTGAGCACCATTTATGATGGTTGAAACACTTCTTAACCCTGGCACTATCAGTCTGGACGATTCATCCCATAGTAAGAAGCGGGTATTGGAGCGGGCTGCCCAATTATTGGGCCAGCATGATCAGGATATGGCGGAATTAATTTTTGAACGCTTGTTGGAAAGGGAGCGTTTGGGCAGTACCGGCATGGCGGGTGGAGTGGCTTTACCACATGCCCGCATGCCGGGCATGCGGCAGAGTCGCGGCGCTTTCATCCGCCTGACTGAAGCCATTGATTTTGACAGTCTGGATGAGCAGTCTGTGGATCTGATTTTTATTTTGCTGGTGCCGGAACAAGGTACGGAGGAACATTTGCAACTGCTTGCCGATTTAGCACGTTTGTTGCGTGTTCCGAGTACCCGGCAAGCGATGCGTGAAGCAAAAGATGCAACAGAGATTCAGCGCTTATTGGCCGAACCGACTGTTCATGTCGCCTGATGTTGAATGGGTCGGCTTTATTCCGTTTCCGGCTACCATCAGATGATTCTGCCCGGTGTGTTGCTTGAGATATCAGGCATTGGCGTATTAATGACAGGAAGGCCAGGCGTCGGTAAGAGTGAATTGGCGCTTGAATTAATTTCCCGGGGTTGCTGTCTAGTCGCTGATGATGTGGTTGAGTGTTCATCTGTGGGATCAAATCGTGTCATCGGCGTTTGTCCGCCGATGCTGCGTGATTTTCTGGAAGTGAGAGGCCTTGGGATCTTGAATATTCGCGCCATGTTTGGCGATGAACGGGTTAAGCCGCAAGCTGAATTGGAAATGATCCTGTCTCTGGAGGTGGTGGATGAACGACAAATCGCCGTAATACGGTGTCTGGAACCTATACAGGCGACGCGTGATGTATTGGGCGTGTCAATTCCGCTTATCACTATCCCCGTGGTGCCTGGGCGTAATCTGGCTGTTTTGGTCGAGGCGGCAGCGCGTAATTATTTGTTAAAGCGTCATGGCTATAATGCGGCCCAGTCATTCATTGATAGACAGCGGAGTCTGTTGAATTGATCTTATTTCAGATGATACAGGGACATTAAAATGGCGCAGGGAAACATCAAAATTATTGTGATAACCGGGTTATCTGGCTCTGGCAAGAGTATCGCTTTAAATGCTTTGGAAGATGCCGGATATGATTGTATTGATAATTTGCCGATCAAATTGTTTGCAGCATTGGTGGATGACCTGATTCAGTCGTTTGACGAAGAAGGTGTGCGCATTGCTATTGGGATTGATGCCAGAATGCGGGATGCCGATCTGCATGATTTACCGGATTTAATGCAGCGTTTACGTCAGGAACATATTGCATATGAACTGATTTTCCTGGATGCGGAAGATGCTGCTTTGATTCGGCGTTTTGGCGAAACACGTCGTCGTCATCCGCTCACTGATAATCAGCATAATTTACCATCTGCGATTGCGCATGAACGTGAAATTTTGATGCCGTTGCATGATATGGCGAATTTACGTATTGACACCAGTCATACGAGTCTGCATGAGTTACGTCAACTGATTCGGAATCGCGTCGCCGAACGTGATACGGTGCAACTTTCTTTGATGCTGGAGTCTTTTGGTTTTAAGTATGGCGTGCCGCGTAATGCCGATTTTGTATTTGATGCCCGTTGTCTGCCAAACCCACATTGGCAGCCAGAACTACGCGCATTGACTGGGCGTGATGCAGGGGTTGCGCAGTTTCTCGAACAAGATCATCGAGTGGATTTGATGCAGCAGCAGATACGTCAGTTTGTCGCGGAATGGCTGCCTTGTTTTGAGAAGGAAGGGCGTAGCTATCTCACTATCGCGGTGGGTTGCACAGGTGGACAACATCGCTCAGTTTATCTTATCGAGAAATTGAAGGATTTCTTTGAGGCGCAGGAGAGGACGGTGCTTTGTAACCATCGAGAACTGCCGTGACTGTGGGTGTTTTACTGATGACGCATCCAGGGATCGGCACATCCATTTTGAATAATGCCAAACGTATTTATGGCTCCACTCCAGTGGGTATGAGCTGTCTTGAGGTGCCTGTTGATGTGAATCCAAAGCGTATTAGGCAGGAGGCAGAAAGGCTGCTCAGACAGCTGGATCAGGGGCAAGGGGTCTTGATTCTGACCGATTTGTACGGAGCCACGCCGAATAATATTGCGCGTGGGTTTGCGTATGCCGATCAAGTCGTGGTACTGGCGGGACTGAATTTGCCAATGCTGCTGCGGGTGTTTAATTATGCGGTTGGTGCGGATCTGCAAAACTTGAGTGATAAAGCGCGGGAAGGCGCTCAGCTTGGGGTCTGTGCTTGTCATCAATGATTCACTATTTATTCCTCCTTTAACTCACTTTTCCCATCAGAACGATGTTGCAACGAGATATTACGATCATCAACAAATTAGGTCTGCATGCCCGTGCGGCGGCCAAGCTGGTCAGTGTTGCGAATGGATATCCCGCAGAAATTACGATTGAGCGGGCGGGTCAGGTAGTGAATGGCAAAAGTATTATGGGTGTCATGATGTTGGCAGCGGCTTATGGTGCGGATATCCGGCTTAAGGTTGAAGGAGAGGGTGAGCAAGCTGCAATGGACGCTTTGGTTGCTCTGATTGAAAATCGATTTGGCGAAGATGAATAATCTTAGATAGCGCCATCATGGGAGCGAGAACAGGCACATTGGCGTGGCTTGTTGGCGGATGTGGCTCTTTCAGGAAAAAGATGCCTAACAGATATAAAACACCCTTGTTACTCATTTGGTTACAAGGGTGTTTTCAGCTTTGTGATGTGAAGCTTATTTCACATTTACCGAGACTTCGGTCAGAGACAAACGATCATGTTTTGATCTTTCTTACTACCAGCTGAATAAGTGAAATTAACCTGTTGAGTCATTTGCGCTTCATTTTTTTGCGTGTAGATATCACTCCAAACGTTAAAACGGATTAAATAGGTGCCAGATTCGTTGTCAAGCTTGAGTTGTGAGCGATATCTGAGCACCATGAGTTGGCAAAAAGCAACACATGGATCAGTCCCTGCTGGCATTAAATTGTGGTAGTGCCGAAATTTAGGCGTGTTCAAAACGTATTCCATATCGGATGACGCCCTTCCGCCTGCATCTCTGAACCAGATGGAATTGTCCCCTCTATGTACCTCGTTATTTTTGTATTCAATGATATCGCAACTTTCAATATAGCTTTTCAGTTCATTGAATCCAGGATAGCTCTGGTCACTCCATTTTCTTACAATTGCATTACCCATTTTTTGTTTCCTCGTTATTTGATATCACGTTGCGCGACTACTGCGGTATTGCAGTAATATGACGGACTCTACTATTGGATTTTTTATCAAACCAATTGACTATATACCTTAAAGCACATTGAAAATCCCCAATCCAAAGGTCACTGAATAAGCGATTTGATGGTGAAGCCATCACTGGTTATTGATATGTAAAGCGAGGAAACAAAAGTGATTCGCATTATGTCCCTTTGAGGGGTTCTATCCGTCTAAGCCACCAGCTTTACCGGAGTATTTAGTTTTTGATGGTATCTTCTTCGCCGTGTATCAGGTTTATGATGTTGCTGCGATGCCGCCGTATCAAGATCAGACTCATGCCGCTTTGTAAGAGGATCAGCTCAATTTCAGGGGCTATCAACCAAACAGCGATAGGAGCCAGACCCATTGAAATCAGCGCGGACAGAGAGGAGATGCGGACGACTTTGGCGACGAAAAGCCAAATGGCGGCTGAAATCAGGCCAACTGGCCAATAAAGTCCGAATTGAATGCCCAGAGAGGTTGCAACCCCTTTGCCCCCTTGGAAGCGAAAAAAGATTGGGTAAAGATGTCCAGTAAATGCAGCGGCTCCAGCTAAGGCAAGCGTGAGTAAATCCGCGTTGATGAAGTAGCCAACCAATATTGGCAATAGCCCTTTCAGGGCATCGCCGATAAACGTGAGCGCGGCGGCTTTTTTTCCGCCAATACGCAATACGTTGGTTGCTCCCGGGTTGTTGGAGCCTTGCGTTCGCGGATCGGGCAGGCCCATGATGCGGCACACCAGGATTGCGCTGGATAATGAACCGAGCAGATAAGCACCTGATACGAGTAGAAAATCAATCATATACGGATCCGTGTTTATGTAACAGGAAGAAGCGGGTTAATGCTGCTAATTATAAGCTAATATCCCTGTTTCGTAAGTTAATTGGTGAGTTGGTAGCTGATGGACATCGTTTTTTTACGGGATTTACAGATTGATACGGTGATTGGTATTTACGATTGGGAACGTAATATTCAACAAACCGTGGTTCTGGATATTGAAATGAGTGCTGATATTGCCAAGGCAGCAGCCACTGATCAGATAGAGGATACGCTGGATTATAAAGCGGTCGCCAAACGTATGATTCAGTTTGTTGGTGGCAGTCAATTTATGTTGGTTGAAACACTCGCCGAGCGATGTAGCGATATTATCCGTGAGGAATTTGGTGTGGCCTGGCTGCGATTGTCGATTAATAAAAAAGGCGCGATCAGTGGTGCCACAGATGTGGGGGTGATCATTGAACGCGGTCAGCGTCCGGCGTAAAGTTTGGCTCAGCATCGGGAGTAACATCCAGCGGGAACGGATGATATGCGCTGCTATTCATGATCTGGGCGTGATATTTGGCAAGCTGATTGTGTCGCCAGTGTATGAGACGCCCGCCGAAGGATTTGATGGCGACGACTTTTATAATCTGGTGATTGGCTTACAGACGGAACTGCCGTTTGCGTCATTACATGCCAGATTGCGGGCTATTGAAGCATCTAATGGGCGAGTGCGGGGCGCTGAGAAATTCAGTTCGCGTACTTTGGATATTGATGTGCTGACGTATGGCGATGCAGTGGGTCATTTTTCAGGAAAATGTATCCCGAATCGGGAGATTCTCGAATATGGGTATGTTTTACGACCTTTGGCCGATGTCGCGCCTGATGAGTTGCATCCTGAATTGGCCGTGAGCTACCGCGCGTTGTGGAAACAGTTTCCAGGAAGTGAAACTGATTTGAGGCCAATACCATTGGACTGTGGTTGAATGGCTTTAGGTTTAACGCCCCGCCGTTTGTGTGCGGGGCTTGCTTTGAATCAGATCAGGATCCGTTTGAACGCATCAAAGGTTGTTCAACCGCTTGGCGTTTTTCTTTTCCGCAAAGTACTTCAATCAATGTCAGGGCGAAATCCATGGCGGAGCCGGGGCCGCGTGAGGTGATGATTTTCCCATCCTGCACGACAGATTGCTCGACCAACCGGGTTGTTGGCAGTTGCTTGGGGTCGAGCGCGCCGGGGTAGGCTGTGGCTGTCCGGTTATCCAGCAGGCCAGCATCAGCCAGCGCCTTAGGTGCTGCGCAAATGGCGACGGTATAACGGTTTGATTCCGTCATGTCGTGGAGCAATTTTCGGATACGTGGATCGTTATTCAGGTGATCGGCTCCAGGGAGTCCGCCGGGTAGGGCGATCATATCGAAACCATCACCCAGCACAGCGTCCAATTCAGCATCCGGCAGAATGACAGTGCCACGGCTGCATTTCACTGGGCCAGCCTGTAAACCGGCGGTGACGACTTGAATCCCAGCGCGACGCAGCAGATCAATGAGGGTGACAGCTTCCAGTTCTTCACAACCTTCCGCCAATGGAATGAGTACTTTAGGCATGTTTGATGCTCCATGATTGGGGTTTTTTGCGGAAAAATAGCCGGACTGCCAGCAAAATCGTCAAGATCAAAGCGTATATAAGCGGTTCCAGCCAATCGGCTTTAACCAGCCAGATGAAATGCAATACGCCAAATATTGCGGCGACATACACGGCCCTGTGTAGTGATTTCCAGCTTTTGCCCAGACGTTTGATTGAGTAATGATTGGATGTGCCGGCTAAAACGAGTAGCAGCAGCCAAGCCATGAAGCCCACGGTAATATAAGGTCGCTCAGTAATATCATTGATGATATTGGCCCAGCTGAATGCCTGGTCCACCCATAACCAGATGGTAAAATGCAGGCTGGCGTAGAAAAAGGTGAATAAGCCTAACATGCGTCGTAGTTGGATGGGCCATGGTTGACCTAACATGCGTCTTAACGGTGTCATGGTCAGGGTGATCAATAGCAATCTTAAACTCCACTCACCTGTTGCGTGTAGTGCAGCCTCCACTGGATTTGGCCCGAGATCATTTTGTATGATGCCGAATGTCAAGCTGGCGAAGGGTAGCAGACAAAGGGTGAAAAGGATGGGCTTTATCTGGGATGCGCGCATGGCGTTTGCAGTATCTCAAGGACAAGGTAATTAAGCGCGCCTATGGTCGCATAAAACTTCCCGGTTTGCTGAATCCGTAAATTCCGTTTTTGGGTTTTATCCCATGTTCATTTGGGTTGAGCTTCAACAGCCTATTAGGCTGCGGTCTACTTGTCTTTATGTATGGAAGTATCAGGTTGGTCTCATGATTAAAAAATGCTTATTCCCCGCTGCTGGTTATGGCACCCGCTTCCTGCCGGCGACCAAAGCCATGCCAAAAGAAGTTTTGCCGATTGTCAATAAACCGTTGATTCAATATGGAGTGGAAGAGGCGCTGGCGACGGGCATGCATGATATTGCCATTGTCACGGGACGAGGAAAACGTGCCTTGGAAGACCATTTTGACATCAGTTATGAACTGGAGCATCAGATCAGCGGCACCCAGAAGGAAAGCTATTTGCAAGATATCCGTCTCTTGATGGAGCAATGCACGTTTTCTTATACGCGCCAAAACGCCATGAAAGGACTTGGTCATGCGATATTGACGGGTGAACCTTTGATTGGCCGCGAACCTTTTGGCGTGATTCTGGCGGATGATCTGTGTGATGGCGGCGAGGCTGGCGGCGTGCTTTCCCAAATGTTGAAGATTTACAACAAATATCGTTGCAGTATCGTTGCCATTCAGGAGGTCCCTCAGGAAGATACCCTGAAATATGGCGTGATTGCGGGTTCTGAATTGGAAGATAATGTGTATCTGGTTTCCGATATGGTGGAAAAACCGGATCCGGAAAAGGCGCCATCCAATTTGATTATCATCGGGCGTTATATATTGACGCCGGATATTTTTGATATTCTGCGTCAGACTGCCCCTGGCAAAAGCGGTGAAATACAGATTACCGATGCCTTGTTAACCCAGGCCAAACGCAATATGGTGTTGGCTTATCGTTTCAAAGGACGGCGTTTTGATTGCGGCAGCGTCGGAGGTTTTGTCGAAGCGACCAATTATTACTATCAGCAGATGCTTGCGGAATAGTCGCCCCATGTCTGCGCATTTCATTGAAGAGCAAGTGAGCCGCATCGCTGAATTTTTACTGGCCAGGCAAGCCATGCTGGCCTGCGCCGAATCCTGCACTGGTGGCTGGATCAGTAAGGTCTTGACTGACAAAGCGGGTTCCAGTGCTTGGTTTGAGCGCAGCTTCATCACTTACAGTAATTTGGCCAAGCAGGATATGTTGGGTGTATCCGACTCAGTGTTGGCGCAGCACGGTGCAGTCAGCGATTCTGTCGTGCAGGCGATGGCGCAGGGCGCTTTAAGCCATAGTGCATCTCAGTATGCGATAGCGGTGAGTGGCATTGCCGGGCCTGGCGGCGGTTCTGAGCATAAGCCGGTAGGGATGGTTTGGCTGGCATGGAGTGGGCCGAAAGGCGTTATCAGTCAATGTCAGTGTTTTAAGGGCGACCGTGACGCGGTGCGTTATCAAGCGGTTGAAAGCGCTTTACAGGGTTTTATCCAGTGTTCGGATTTGTTATAGGATTTTTTCATGGTGGTTTTGATTGGCAGGCGTTGTGAGACCCTGGTCCGGGCTGATGGCATTTTATGGCTATCCGAATAAAGATTTGCGGTATTACCCGGTCTGAAGATGCATTAGCTGCCGTGACCGCTGGTGCTGATGCGATTGGTCTGGTGTTTTATCCACCCAGTCCACGTAATGTCAGCATTGACCAGGCGGCGACCATTGCGGCTGATTTGCCCCCTTTCGTCACCACAGTGGGGTTGTTCGTGAATGCGGAGGCTGACTGGATCAGCCAAGTGGTGCGTGAGGTCGGGATTGATTTAATTCAGTTTCATGGCGATGAATGCGCTGATTACTGCTCCAGCCATGACCGTCCCTGGATACGCGCTTTGCGTATGAAAGAAGGTTTGAATCTGGGTGAACAAATGGCGGTTTTTGCCAATGCGCGAGGCGTTTTATTGGATGCTTATCGCCCGGGAATACCAGGAGGAACCGGTGAGACGTTTGATTGGTCACGGATCCCAGCGACTTTAACGCAGCCCATCATACTGGCGGGCGGCTTGCGGCCCGACAATGTTGCTGATGCTGTGCGCCAGGTCAAACCTTATGCCGTGGACGTCAGTGGCGGCGTCGAGTCTTCGCCTGGGATCAAGGATGCGGACAAGATTCATCGTTTTGTCGCGCAAGCGCGTCAGGCGAATTTTCAGTAGGAGAGTGTGTGATGAATGTCAATCAGTTGCCGGATGAATCAGGTCATTTCGGTCCTTATGGCGGTGTCTTCGTGGCGGAAACCTTAATGGAACCAATTGAAGAACTGCGCTTGGCTTATGAGAAGTACCGACAGGATCCGACTTTTTTAGCGGAATGGCAGGCTGATTTACATCACTATGTCGGGCGTCCATCACCGATTTATTATGCTGAGCGCTTGAGTGATTCATTAGGGGGTGCGCAGATTTATCTAAAGCGCGAGGATTTGAATCATACTGGCGCGCATAAGGTGAATAATACGATTGGTCAAGCCTTGTTGGCGAAGCGCATGGGTAAGACACGCATTATCGCAGAGACGGGCGCAGGCCAGCATGGCGTCGCATCGGCCACTGTGGCGGCGCGTTTGGGATTGCAGTGCGTGGTTTATATGGGAGAAGTGGATATTGCCCGCCAGGAAGCCAATGTTTACCGCATGCGTTTGCTGGGGGCTGAAGTGCGATCAGTCACCTCAGGCTCCAAAACGCTGAAAGATGCGTTGAACGAGGCCATGCGTGATTGGGTGACGAATGTGGATGATACCTTTTACATCATTGGCACGGTTGCAGGCCCACATCCTTATCCGGCAATGGTGCGTGATTTCCAAACCGTGATTGGGCGTGAATCGCGTGAACAGATGCAGGATATGACGGGGCGTTTGCCGGATGCTTTGGTTGCTTGCGTCGGTGGTGGTTCTAATGCGATTGGTTTGTTTCATCCTTTCCTGGCGGATACGGATGTCGCTATCTATGGTGTGGAAGCAGCCGGTAGTGGTTTGGATAGCGGCATGCATGCGGCACCATTATGTGCTGGCAAGCCAGGCGTTTTACACGGTAATCGCACCTATCTGATGGAAGATACGGACGGCCAGATTATTGAAACGCATTCAATTTCCGCTGGACTGGACTATCCGGGAGTTGGCCCGGAGCATGCTTGGTTGAAGGACTTAAAGCGAGCGAACTATGTGGCGGTGACGGATGATGAGGCCTTGAATGCTTTTCATCAATTAACCCGTATTGAGGGGATTATTCCGGCGCTGGAGTCCAGCCATGCGATTGCATACGCCATGCAACTGGCGGAGCGCATGGACAGACAGCAAACTATTCTGGTCAATTTGTCAGGTCGTGGCGATAAAGATATGCATACCGTGGCCGCGCAAGAGGGATTGCAATTATGAGCCGTATTACGGATTGTTTCGCCGCCTTAAAGCATCAAAATCGTACTGCATTGGTGACATTCATCACGGCAGGTGATCCGCAGCCCTCCATGACAGCGCCATTGATGCAGACTTTAGTGGAACAGGGTGCTGATATTCTTGAACTGGGCGTACCTTTTTCCGACCCGATGGCGGATGGTCCAGTGATTCAACGCGCGAGTGAACGCGCGTTGGCGCAAAATACTTCGCTGCGTGATGTATTGGATATTGTGCGGGAGTTCCGCAGCCAAAACCTGACGACGCCAGTTGTATTGATGGGCTATTTGAATCCGATTGAGATCATGGGTTATCAACATTTCGCCGCCGCCGCGCAAGAGGCCGGCGTGGATGGCGTTTTGACGGTGGATTTACCGCCAGAGGAAGGGCATGAATTTATTCCGGTGATGCAGCAACATGAATTGGATCCGATTTACCTGTTGGCACCGACCAGTACGCCTGAGCGCATCCAGCGGATTACCGGTTCGGCGCGTGGTTTCGTCTATTATGTTTCCCTGAAAGGCGTAACCGGAGCTGCTCATTTGGATGTGCAGTCAGTCGCTGATAAGCTGACGCAGATTCGCACCATGACGGCGTTGCCGGTTGGCGTCGGTTTCGGCGTCAAAGATGCAGCCACTGCTAAAGCCATGGCGCAGATTGCTGATGCCGTTGTGGTTGGCAGCGCGATTGTGTCGCAAATTGAGCGATTGGTTGATGAGCCATCCAAAATGCATGAGGCCATTGGCGAATTGGTTCGCGCCATGCGTACCGCCATGGATCAGGGTGCATAAAGGATCTCATACGCCGTTAACCAAACGGAATATGAGGATAAAGGAGATTAAAGCATTGAGAGCATACATTCATGAGCTGGTTTGAAAAATTGATGCCCAGCCGCATTCGTACCGAAGGCGGTTCCAAAAAAGCGGTTCCCGAAGGGCTCTGGACAAAATGTCCGGGCTGTGACGCCGTGTTATACCGCGCCGAGATGGAGCGCAATCTGGATGTGTGTCCGAAATGCGGTCATCATAATCGCATCAGCGCGCGTCGCCGTTTGGATTTATTTTTGGATTTGGAGCCGCGTGAAGAAATTGGTGCGGATCTGGAATCAGGCGATCCGTTCAAGTTCAAAGACAGCAAGCGTTACAAAGACCGCCTCGCGGCAGCGCAAAAAACCACCAATGAAAATGAAGCCCTGGTAGTTATGCGGGGCAAACTCAAGGAACGCGATGTGGTTGCGGCGGCGTTTGAGTTCAAGTTCATGGGCGGTTCCATGGGTTCTGTGGTTGGTGAACGTTTTGTGCGTGGTGCAAATGCAGCGATGGAGCACCATACCCCTTATATTTGTTTCTCCGCCACTGGCGGTGCCCGTATGCAGGAATCGTTATTTTCCTTGATGCAAATGGCGAAAACATCGGCGGTGCTGAATCAAATGGCAAAACGTGGATTGCCGTTTATTTCGGTGATGACGGATCCCACGATGGGCGGGGTATCCGCCAGCTTGGCGATGCTGGGTGATATTAATGTCGCTGAACCCAATGCATTGATTGGCTTCGCCGGGCCGCGCGTGATTGAGCAAACGGTCCGCGAAACCTTGCCCGAAGGTTTCCAACGCAGTGAATTTTTGTTGGAGAAAGGCGCAATTGACATGATTGTTGATCGTCGTGAGATGCGTGATCTGTTGGCGAATGTGTTAAGCCTGTTATCCAGGCGCGCAGCCTAGATCGCGTTGCCAAGCCGTTGCGCCCGCGCTTATGATGATGCCATCCAGTTTATCCGAATGGCTTGATTATCAATCAAGTTTGCATCCGCAGAATATGGCACTTGGGCTGGATCGCGTACGCCAAGTATGGCGTGCTTTAGGCCAGCCCAGACCTGCGCGGAAAGTCATCACGGTTGCGGGTACGAATGGCAAAGGCTCTTGCGTCGCCTTACTGGGGAGTCTGTTGCGCGCCGCTGGTTATGCTGTGGGTGCTTATACGTCGCCGCATTTATTGCGATATAACGAGCGTGTCTGTTTGCAAGGCCAGCCAGTGGCTGACCCAGTCTTATGCGATGCCTTCGGGCAAGTGGAACAAGCGCGCGGCGATACTTTACTGACTTACTTTGAGTTTGGCGCATTAGCCGCTTTATGGATTTTCAGCCAGCGAAATCTGGATATTGCCTTGTTGGAAGTCGGCCTGGGCGGACGGCTGGATGCGGTCAATATTGTGGATGCGGATGTCGCTTTGGTGACGACCATTGCATTGGATCATATGGATTGGCTGGGTGATGACTTGGAAAGCATCGCCGCTGAAAAAGCCGGGATATTCCGCGCTCATCGCCCGGCAATTTATGCTTCAGTGGATATGCCCACGAATATTCTGAAAACGGCGCAACGCATTGGCGCGGATTTATTGCGTCTGGGCGTCAATTACCATTATCGGGTTGAAGCATCTGCTTGGCATTGGACTTCAGATAATCAGCAACGCTATGCTCTGCCGTTGCCGAATTTACGTGGCCCGGCGCAGTTGCGCAATGCGGCGGCGGCATTGCAGGTGCTGGAGTGTCTGGAAACGGATTATCCGGTTACTCAGGCGGCGGTGCGTCAGGGTTTGTTGGCTGTCCAATTGCCTGGACGCATGGCGATTTATCAACCGGACGCGCGCTGGATTCTGGATGTCGCCCACAACCCTCAAGCGATTCAGGTATTGGCTGACCAGATAAAACGTATCTTTGTCGCCGGTAAAGTGATTGCGGTGGTGGGTTTGTTGCAGGATAAATTACAGGTTGGTTTGTTTGCGCCATTGTTGGAACCTGTCGATGCCTGGTTTATTCTGGATTTATCCATGGAGTCACGCGGTGCTTCCGCGCAACATGTCAAAACGTTATTGCCTGCGCAAACCACAACCTTATGTCATGCACCTGAGGAAGGTTTTGTTTTGGCGCATGAAGCGGCTGGTTCTGATGATCTGGTGTTGGTTTTCGGCTCTTTTGCTGTCGTGGCGGCGGCCATGCGATGGTTAAAGCATTAACGTTATAATGCCGCTTTCAATTTGACTCGTCGTAAAACGTGGAAGAAGCCCTGAAAAAACGTCTGGTCGGCGCTGTGACAATGGTTGCGTTGGCTGTGATTTTCATTCCACCGCTGATAGAGCGGCCCGTGCATGAACCGATTCAGATATCTGCGATGCCACCCGTACCGGACGATTTGAGACGAATGTCCGCTGAAGCCTGGTCATATCAGCCGCCTGTCGCACCGCAAATTCCAGAATATATCCGATATCCTGCGAACGCGGCGGATGCGCCATCTGAATCTCTGGCTTCCCTGGCGTCAGGACAAGGTGAATCGATTGGAACGCCGTTGACGACGGATGCTGAGGACGGCTCATCCGCTTCCGTGGTTGAGCATCATCCAAATTTATCGTCCTGGGTTATTCAGGCCGCCAGTTTTGTCAAGCGGGAGAATGCGTTGAAGTTAGTTAAGCGTTTACGCCGGGCAGGCTTCCAAACGCCTGACCCGGAAAGGGTGAGCGTTCAGGGACAGCCGCACTATCGGGTCAAAGTTGGTCCCATGCTGGAGAAATCCCGCGCGAAAAAACTGCTCCCCAAGATCAATTCACTCAGCGGTTCTCAGGGTCGCGTTGTTTTACATAGGCCGTAACCTCATGTTTTGGGTCGATTACGTTTTATTAGCCATCGTTTTAATTTCCGCTCTGATCAGTCTGGCGCGCGGCTTTGTCCGCGAGGCTTTCTCGCTGGCGATTTGGGTTTTGGCGTTTTGGATCAGTTGGAGTTTTTTCCGCGAGTTGCAAGTCCATTTTCAACCCTGGGTTGAATCACCCACTGTGCGCCTGGGCGCAGCCTTTGCGTTATTGATGACCGCCACGCTGATCATTGGCGGCATGGTCAACTATTTGATTATCCAGCTTATTGAGCGCACTGGCATGTCGGGAACCGACCGGTTTATCGGCATGATTTTCGGCATGGCGCGCGGCGTGTTATTGAATGCTATTCTGATTTTGCTGGCTGGCCTGACGACATTGCCGCAGGAGAGTTGGTGGAAGGCATCGCAATTGATTCCTTATTTTCAAGAACTGGCTTTGTGGTTGAGAAGCTTATTGCCAGAGGATTTGGCGCAGTATTTCCATTATGCCGATTCATCGGCGGACGCTGGGAGGGGAGATTGACGTGTGCGGTATTGTTGGCTTGGTGGCGACGACGCCTGTGAATCAATCGTTATACGATGCATTGCAGGTTTTGCAACATCGTGGACAGGATGCCGCCGGCATCATGACTTGCGATGACAAAGGCTGTTTACATTTACGTAAGCACAATGGGCTGGCGCGGGATGTGTTCACGGAAGAACATATGTTTGAATTGCGCGGCGATATGGGCATTGGGCATGTGCGCTACCCAACTGCGGGTAGTTCATCGACGGCGGAGGCGCAGCCATTTTATGTGAACTCTCCTTATGGCATCGCGCTGGCTCATAATGGTAATCTGACCAATGCGGCTGAAATCAAGCAAGCTTTATTCCGTGAAGATCGGCGCCATATCAACACGGATTCAGATTCTGAGATTCTGTTAAACGTATTTGCGCATGAATTGATGGCGCGGGACGATCAATTGTCCATTGATCATCAGGATATCTTTCGCGCGGTGCGCGGCGTACATCAACGTTGTCGTGGCGGTTATGCAGCAGTCGCCATGATCCCTAATTATGGCGTCATCGCTTTTCGTGACCCCCATGGTATCAGGCCTTTGGTGTTCGGTACGCGCGAAGGCGAACATGGTGCGGAATTGATGGCAGCTTCTGAAAGCGTCGCTTTGGATACGCTAGGATTCCAGCGCATACGTGATGTGGAACCTGGCGAAGCTATTGTGTTCACCAAAGCGGGCGAATTACATCATGCGCAGTGCGCGGATAATCCACAGCGTTCGCCTTGTCTGTTTGAATTTGTGTACTTTGCCCGCCCCGATTCTGTTATTGATGACATTTTCGTACATAAGGCGCGTCTGCGTATGGGCAAAAAACTGGCGCACCGGATCCGTCAGAAATTCAGCGCATTGGACATTGATGTTGTGATCCCGATTCCCGATACCAGCCGCACCTCCGCTTTAAGTTTGGCGAATGAACTCGGCATACCCTTTACCGAAGGTTTCATCAAGAACCGCTACATTGGTCGCACCTTTATTATGCCTGGACAGACCAAGCGCAAAAAATCAGTGCGCCAAAAGCTAAATCCTATTGATGTTGAATTCAAAGGGAAAAATGTATTGTTGGTTGATGACTCAATCGTGCGTGGCACGACTTCACGCGAGATTGTTGATATGGCGCGCGAATCCGGCGCGAATAAAGTTTTTTTCGCATCTGCTGCGCCTCCTGTCCGTTATCCGAATGTGTATGGTATTGATATGCCCGCCGCTGAGGAGTTGGTTGCGCATAACCGTACGACCCGACAGGTTTGCGAAAATATCGGCGCGGATGCATTGATTTATCAGGATTTGGATGATTTGATTGAAGCGGTGCAAAAAAAGGGTAAAACCCATGTTAATCGGTTTGATGCATCGGTATTCAATGGTCAATACATCACGGATGACGTAACGTCGGATTATCTGGCTGCTATCGCAGAGCGCCGCAATGATAAAGCGAAAGCAAGCCAGGAGGCGGCGAATAGAGGTAATGTGATTGGGTTACATAATCAAACTTAGCAGCAGGCTATTGATCTTGTCGTCATGAGGCTGCGTTTCGCCATTCAGCTTCTAAAACAGATGGAATTCAGATGATATGAAAGAGATTGATGATGCCAGTCAGGGCTTCGCCACCCGCGCTGTGCGTACAGGCCATCAGCGCACCATGGAAGGCGAACATGGAGAACCGATCTTCACCACCTCCAGTTTTGTCTTCCAGTCAGCGGCTGAAGCCGCCGCGCGTTTTGCAGGGGATGAGCCGGGTAACATTTATGCGCGTTTCACCAATCCGACTGTGCGTAACTTTGAGCAACGTTTGGCTGTTTTGGAAGGAGGTGAGGTTTGCGTGGCAACGGCCTCTGGTATGTCCGCCATCCTGGCGACTTGTATGGGGTTGATGGAGCAAGGTGATCATCTACTCAGTTCGCGCAGTATTTTTGGCAGCACCACGGTCTTGTTTGATAAATACTTGTCACGTTTCGGCATTCAAACCGATTATGTCGATCTGACGGATGTCGATGCCTGGGCCAGCGCGATAAAACCGAATACCCGGTTATTCTTTGTCGAAACGCCATCCAATCCGTTAACCCAGTTGGCTGATATTGCGGCATTGGCTGATTTGGCGCATGCCCATGGTTGTTTATTGGCGGTGGATAATTGCTTTTGCACGCCTGCTCTGCAACAGCCGTTGCATTTGGGCGCAGATATTGTGATTCACTCAGCCACCAAATATCTGGATGGACAGGGACGCGCATTGGGTGGAGCTGTGGTTGGCGATCACCAAACCGTGGGCGAACAGGTCTTTGGCGTGTTGCGTACTGCCGGTCCAACCATGAGTCCTTTCAACGCATGGATTTTTCTGAAGGGATTGGAAACGCTCAAAATCCGTATGGAAGCGCATGCCCGGTCGGCGCAGCAACTCGCCATCTGGCTGGAACAGCATCCGGCTGTCGAACGCGTGTATTACCCCGGGTTGGATAATCATCCGCAACAAAGTTTGGCGCAACAACAACAAAAAGCGCCCGGCGGCATAGTCAGTTTTGAAGTAAAAGGTGGGCGTCAAGCCGCTTGGCAAGTGATAGACGCCACCCGGATGTTGTCTATCACCGCTAATCTGGGAGACGCCAAAACCACGATCACTCATCCGGCCAGCACCACGCATGGGCGTTTGACTGAAGAACAACGTGATCAGGCGGGGATTCGACAGAATCTGATTCGTCTGGCCGTTGGCTTGGAGGAGGTTGTGGATATTCAGGCGGATTTGGAGGTTGGTCTGTCTGGATTGTGACCGGATTGTTTTTTGTCACCATTCAACAACATGCTGGATAGTGACGTTTTTTATGATGTTAAGGGGGCCTCATGAAAAGTCGATTCGTTTATATTCTGTTGTTGTTCAGCAGCTTGCTGCAAGCGTCTGATTTCGCCAAAGAGCAACGCTGGGCGGATGAAATCGTTGATTCTATTATGGATGGCGAAGCTGTCTGGTTAACAACTGGTGATCATGAGTTCTTGTCCATCTATACCGAAGCGGAAGATGAATCCACGCAAGGTATGATTGTGGTACATGGCACTGGCGTTCATCCGAATTGGGATCAGGTGGTTCGCCCATTGCGAGTGGGGATGACGGAGAAAGGTTGGCATACTTTATCGGTGCAAATGCCGGTTCTGCAAAATGATGCCGAATACCGCGAATATACGCCTTTATATCCACAAATTCCGGCGCGCTTGCAAGCGGCGGAGCAATATCTTCTGGATCAAGGCGTCACTGAGATTGTGATTGCAGCGCATAGCCAGGGAGCCACCATGGCGGCTTATTATCTGGCGCATCAGCCTTCGCGAGCGAAAGCGTTCATCGCAATTGGCATGCCGGCGCAGCATAGTGACGACCCTAAGGCGATTGCGGTTAGCGCAGCGACCTCGTTACGTTCAATCAGGATTCCGGTGCTTGATCTCTACGGCAGTGCAGATTTGCCGAGTGTGTCAGAGAGCGTGGGTATCCGCAAAAGCGCCAGCATTCGTAACGCTGCTTATGTACAGCAGGAGATTGCCGGTGCGGATCACTTTTTTGAGGGTAAGGATGAACCTTTATTGGAAATGGTTAATCGTTGGTTGATCTATTAAAAAGCGTAAGATAACCGTCGCCGAGCCAGGCATAGCCCACTGTGGATGGTTGTCACGGCTTGATTAAAGCCGGATGGGCCACATAGTTTTTCTAATTCCGCTAAATGATTCTCTTGGTCAAAAAATCCTCGGTTGCCTGGGTATTGCATTGTTGCCGGGATTTCTTGTTATTTTGCCACTGAGGGCCTGTTTTTCGAGGTGCCCTACAAGCCAATCAAAGCTTTTGCGAGCAAAGAGGTAATTTCTGTGAATAAACAAATGCAACTGATCGAAACGATGAAGCTATGGGAGCAGGCTGAGTGCTACGATGATATGGCGAGTGTGGCCGATCAGTACGTACTTGCAACCGATACGGTGATTTCTTCGGAGTTTAGCAATTTATTCTCCAATGCTTACAAAAACGTTGTCGGCGCAAAGCGTTCCGCATGGCGGGTTATCTTTTCCATTGAGGCAAAAGGAGTTAGTTCGGAGTATGTGGATTTAGTGAGAAACTGCCGTTCCAAAATGGAGCTTGAATTGCAAGAGCGTTGTCGTCATGTGCTTGATCTTGTTGAAAATAAGATCTTAACTCGCTTAAGTCAGGATGATCAGGAGTCGATTCCGTTCTTCCAGAAAATGCTTGGTGATTATAGCCGTTATATGACCGAGGTTGAGGGAACTGGTGATGAGCGTGATCGGCTATCTGCCCAGGCTTTGGGATACTATAAACAAGCGGAAAATGCTGCGCAGCACTTGGCCTATACTCATCCGATAAGGCTTGGAATCATGTTGAATCTGTCCATTTATTATTATGAGATCGCGAATCTTCCGTCTAAGGCTTGCAGTACTGCGAAAAAAGCCTTTGATGCGGCGATTGAAGAGTTGGATGATTTACAAGAAGACTCTTATAAGGATTCAACGATGATTATGCAGTTGTTACGAGACAATCTAACGCTTTGGACATCGGAGCAAGAACCAGATAACTCAGATCAGGATTCGCAGTAGTTGATCTGGCGGTTGCCCATTTTGATGTTGTGGTCGATGGTTAAGGTTTTCGGGTATCTGTTATTTCTCGGTGTTTCCTCTTGGTTTTTTCGACATTTAGACTAAATGGTATGAGGTATGAGGAGTATCGTCGTCTTCTACAGGTTGATTGTCGGCTTGAAGACCATGAGGCAATAAATCATGATCATGGAGATAAATGCTGGGATACCGAGCCAGAACCATATGCGCGCGTAATGATAATAGCGTTTATCCAGATCGGCATTCAGGTGTAAAGCTTGATTTGCAATATCTCGCATACGTATCTGCAACCAAACAACAGGAATCCAGCATCCTCCGCTAATGGTATACAGCACGATAGTGGCTATTATCCATGTCTGACTCAGAGGAATATCAAGAATATAGACCAGCCAAAATCCGGTTACAGGCTGAATAATCATGGTTGGCATGGTAAATACCCAATCAGCAATCACGACAATACGATTTGTGCGTGCGATGGTGTTTAGGTCTCCGCTACGATCAGCCATCCATTTGTAGAATGCGCTTCCCAGGCCCGTGCCGAATAAGAGCGTGGAGCTAAGGATATGAATCACTTTGATTAATGCATATTCCATCTTTTTTCTCCTTCCAACACGAGCATGATGAGAGTGGCAATGGTAAGCGGTAGATTTTTGCTGATTGCGCCAAATGGATGCACCCATTGTTCTGGAAGCCATAAAGTGATGATGACGCTGTATAGCAGTATGATGCTGATTTGTAGCGCTACGATCATGCGTAGACGAAATGCGAATAATGTTGCGATGCCAAGCAGCATATCCATTGCTGCTGCGCTATACAGCATGAGAGGTTGCCAGATACCCTCTATGCCGATTTTGGATAACAAGGCGTAACTTAATTCGATGGGATAGACGAAGGCTGAAACGAATCCTGTGAAGATCCAGACGAAAGCGATCATGAAGCGCAAGGCTGAGGCGAGGAAGTAAAGCTTGGCGTGCCAGTAATCGGCTTGTTGGGCTGGCGTCTCTTTCAGCGCTTGCTCAATGCTGCGGGGTTTGAATCCAAATTGCGTGATGAAAGGTCCCACATTTCCTGTGTTCCCGCTGCGTAACATTTGCACGGATTCTTCTGTTATCGGTGTGTTTGCCAATCGTTCAGACCAACGTGCGCCAAGTAAGGCCAATTGATTAGGGATAAAGAGAAATCTGGCTTGACCCTGGCCCAGCCAATTTCGCAAGGTTGCGTAAAGGGTTTTCAGGGTGATTGGCGCAGGCCCAACTATTTCAATTGTTGAACGGAGTTGTGTGGGTGAATTCACCAGTTTTACTATGGCTTTGGTCAGGTCATTGATATGCACGGGCTGAATACATTGGTCACCGGTATCGATAAGAGGAATAAAGGGTAAGGCGGCTAACGCTTTGAATAAAGCCATGCTTTTTGCGCCTGGACCATACACGATAGAAGGCATAACAACAGCCCAATCCAGAGCGCTTCCTCTCAAATATTGATCTGCCGCATACTTACTTTTGTGGTAACGGCTGAAAGCTTTTTCATTAGCACCTAATGCAGAAATTTGAATGACTCGTCTGATTCCCATTGATTCACAGGCTTGGAAGAGCGCGATGGGAGCAGAGATATGTAGTGCATCGAATGTCTGAGTGCGATTTTCGCGGATGATCCCTACGGTATTGATGACAAGATCAATATCTTTCAACCGTGGCATCCAATCTGCTGCTGTATGGTCTATGGTAAAGTCAGCTTTGGTGACGGCGACTTCAGGCCATCGTTGGCGGATATATTGCGGATGGCGTGCGCAAACAATGATTTTGTGGTTAGCGCATAACAAGGCGTTCACCAGATGATCGCCAATGAAACCGCTTGCCCCAGTAATGAGAATATGCATGTTGGTCCTCTTTTTTACCTGTTTATTTGATAAAGGAAAATGGTAAGGGCGTATTCATCTGAGATATTTCCTGGTAGATCTTTCTTTTATTTCTGTATAGAAAGAAATAAAAAAGCAAAAAAAAGCGTTATTTTCCTTTCAAGAATCCTTGCACTTTGGCTCCTAACTTAATGAGTTTTTGTAAAGTAGGGTTGGGAAGCACTTTGATTTGATTATGCCAAATATCTAAGGTTTCCATGAATTCCAATACATGATTGATGCGCTTTTTTACTTCCGCAGGCGTTTGAGTGTCTTCTTGGCTGTCAAGCATGCACTCCCGAAGCATTGTTATGGTTGGATCAAGCTCTCGTTGTTTGCGGCCTTCCATGATGGTGTGGAACAATTCCCAAGGATCTTTCATTGTCGTGAAGTAATCTCGGCGATCACCGAGCAAACGAACAATCTTGATTAATCGCCAAGCTTGAAGTTCTTTAATGCTGGTGCTGACGTTCGATCGAGCTACCACAAGTGTTTCTGTGATCTCTTCAGCGTTCATTGGATCTGACGAAAGGAAAAGTAGCGCGTGGATTTGCGCGACTGTACGGTTGACCCCCCATCGGGTACCCATTTCCCCCCAATGCAATATGTATTTTTCCATAATTGACGTTAATTTCATCTGATTTCACCCTTGACTCTACTATATTGACAGAAATTACTGTAGTAACAGAAAATAGTCAAGCTGAATTCTTATGTGCGAAAGCACCGCTAACCTTGCACTGCAATACGCAATGATATGAGAATGTTAGGCTCTATTAGCCAAGTTAATCCATGACAATGCGATCAAGAATTCACCCCTCAATATTTTTCACAATTCTATTTATTCACTTAACATCAGGCGCATGCGGTTGTTCCTGAAGCAGAAAAAAGAAAAGCGCAGTTGTTAATGAGTGGGCCAAAGAAAACAACGGGTATAGCTGAGGTCACTGCCTTAGGGGAAATCTCTCTTGATGGGGAATTTGAAAGTTCGGATGGGCTTAATTTGCGTGCTCGAGTTTTAGTGATTAATCCGGGTGGCGTTGTAGCGGTGCACGCACACGATAAAAGACCTGGAATCGCCTATATTCTGGAAGGGGAAATGACAGAACACCGTTCTTCCCATGTTAATCCGTTGGTGAGAAAAGCAGGCGATTCCGCTTTTGAAAAAACGGGTGTTGTCCATTGGTGGGAAAATACAGGGAATATTCCAGCCAAAGCCATTGTTGTGGACATCATTCGATCTCAGTGATGCAGAATGATTCATCTGGCTGTCGCTGTGATTTTTTGTCTGGTGCTTAATCAAAGCGTTTTTCATCGCGAGAGCCGATAGCATCAAAATCCAACATGTACCAATTTTTTGATAGCAGATACACTTAGGCTCCATCGTAACTTCAGGAGTTTTCCACATGAATCTGGATCGCGTCAGCCCCGGCGATAATGCCCCGAATGAAATCAACGTCATCATTGAGATTCCGGCCTATAAAGAACCGGTCAAATATGAAATCGACAAATCCACTGGTGCGATGTTCGTTGATCGCTTTCTCGGCACCGCCATGTACTATCCGTGTAATTATGGTTATGTGCCTCAAACCTTATCTTTGGATGGGGATCCGGTTGATGTGATGCTGGTTGCGCCATTGCCGATTATCAGTGGCGCAGTCATTAAATGCCGTCCTCTCGGTTTGTTGAAGATGGAGGATGATGGCGGTATTGACGCGAAAATATTGGCGGTGCCAATTGATAAGCTGACGCCTTTGTATCGCAATATGGTGTCTTTCCGTGATATGCAGGAAGAAACCTTGGAGCGTTTGTCCCATTTCTTCGCCCACTATAAAGATCTGGAAAAAGGCAAATGGGTCAAAATTGAAGGTTGGGTCGGCGTCGAAGAAGCGAAGCAGGAAATTCTGGACAGTATCGCGCGTCACCAGAACAAATCTTCATGAAGATTGGCATTCTGTCAGACAGTCACGACCATATCGCCTTGATTGACGCTGCTGTGGCGGATGCCAAATCCATGGGTGCCCAGGCAATTGTGCATGCTGGCGATGTGGTTGCGCCCAGTACGTTGCGCTGCCTGGAAAAATACCAATTGCCAGTGCATGTGATTCATGGCAACAATACGGGCGATTTGCATGGCATGGCGCGTATCTCTCAGCAAGCGGGGAGTGTCATTCAATATCATGGTATGGATGCCGGTATTGAGCTGGCTGGCCGGATGATTTTCGTGGTGCATTATCCGCACTATGCGCAAGCGATGGCGGCGACAGGGGATTGGGATTTGGTGTGTTGCGGCCACAGTCATCAGGTTGAAATTAGTGAGCGGCGTAATTGCAAGGGCGGTACGACCTGGTTGGTTAATCCAGGCACGATTGGTGGCGTTGGCGACTCGAATGCTACTTGGGTGCTGGGTGATCTGGCGGAGATGCGGTTCGAATCTTATGAAGTGCCAAAGTCGCTCGAGTATCATGCTCAATACGCACGCTCAGCATGAACGGACTGAATCATTTCAATCGTCAGGGCGAGGCGCATATGGTGGATGTGGGGGCTAAAACAGCCAATCACCGAACCGCTATCGCCAGCGGCTTGATCCGCATGCAACCAGCCACCTTGACGTTGGTTGTTGAGGGAGGCCATAAGAAAGGCGATGTACTGGGCATCGCCCGCATCGCTGGTATTATGGCAGCGAAAAAAACCGCCGATCTGGTACCTTTATGTCATCCGTTGTCGTTGACTCATGTTTCAGTCGATTTGATGCCGGATATTCCGCAATCTATGATTAAAGCCACTTGCCGGGCTGAGACGCATGCGTCAACCGGCGTTGAAATGGAGGCTTTGTGCGCTGTGCAAAATGCGTTGTTGACGATCTACGATATGTGCAAAGCGGTGGATCGCGGTATGGTGATTGAGCAAGTTCAACTCGATTATAAAGCTGGTGGAAAGTCCGGTGAATGGTGCCGCATATGACGATTTATCAGCAAACGACTTTTCTCACCAGTGCGGCCAAACTGCGCCAATCCCCGCCGGATACGGGTTATGAGATTGCTTTCGCGGGTCGTTCCAATGCGGGCAAATCCAGTGCTATCAATGCGCTATGCGGACAAAAAGCATTAGCCCGGACAAGCCGCACGCCGGGGCGGACCCAGTTACTCAATTTTTTCACGCTTGATGAACAACGCCGTTTGGTGGATTTGCCGGGATACGGCTACGCTAAAGTTGCCGAATCTGTGAAACGGGACTGGCAGGGGGCTTTGGCTGATTATCTGGAGCAACGGCAATGTTTGTGTGGCTTGATTTTGGTGATGGATTCACGCCATCCTTTGAAGCCCTACGATGTGCAAATGCTTGAATGGGCCAACCAGCTTCCCTTGCGCGTACATATCCTGTTGACCAAGGTTGATAAGTTGAACCGGCAGGAATCCGCTCAGGCATTGGAAGCCGTGGAAGACGCATTAAAGGAATTCAGCGTGGATTTCAGCGCCCAACTGTTTTCATCGACGAAGAAATGGGGGCTTGATCAAGCCCGTGATCAGTTGAACCAGTGGTTGGCGATGCCGACCCACGTTTAAAGTTGATCTCAAGATAGCGTGTTTCCCACTACTAATCGGCGGTAGTGGGTCAAACCTGTTGCAGGGTATGAATATCAATACCAAATTCAACGCGGTTGATGATCAATCCGATGACCGTGTCCTGGATAGAGTCGAGTTTTGAGAAGCAGATGGTTTTGCGCGCCAAGCGTTTGATCCAGGTGCGCCAGTTGAGGTTCTTGCGTTC
>JAPQLC010000002.1 GCA_030826945.1 Candidatus Thiobius zoothamnicola | reverse complement strand
AAAAAACTTCAGCCTAACTCATCCATTAAGTCAGTAACGAGTTTGACCCATTACCCACAATACCTTCGAGCTGCTGGATCGTATGCAACGTATCCGCTGCCTGATGTAAATCCGCATCTTCAACAGTGACGATTAATTTACTTTCGTTGCCACCATGTATTTCAACGCCGGGCAATGCCGTTAAGCGACTTTCCACGGTGCTGGCGTTATTGGGTTTTGTGTGGACGACAAGGCTGCAAATATTCACCGTGATCACCTAGCGTGCTGGTCATTAAGCTTATTACGAATAAGCCATATTAAAAGTGTGATTATTCTGCCTGAGTGTTTCACAATTGGCTGGGTAAGTAAATTGGATTTTGCACCACAATAGTGCTTAAAAATCAGTTTCCGCGAATCTCCGCGAAATTGGCGGTGCTTATGCCGTTGACTTGTTGCGCGAACAAAACGCCATGAAATCAAGATTCACCGGTGGGAGGATTCATGCTGGCTTGCGGCTCAACACAGGCTTATGAAAGAATGCCGATAGTTTGTTCTTATTGAGTTTTGTTGTGATTGATGCAGATGGATTCCGATCTAATGTCGGAATAATTCTATGTAATGAACACAACCAGCTATTTTGGGCGCGGCGTACGGGACAGGATGCATGGCAATTTCCACAAGGAGGTATCAAGCAACATGAATCGCCGTTACAGGCGATGTACCGCGAACTGGAGGAGGAAGTTGGTTTAAAGCCCGAACATGTTGAGGTGTTGGGTGCCACCCAGCGTTGGTTACGTTATCGGTTGCCGAAGCGCTATATTCGCCGCCATTCCTATCCCTTATGCATTGGACAGAAACAACGATGGTTTCTATTACGCGTGAATTGCCGGGAGAGCGATTTTTGTCTGGATCGGTATGAAAAGCCGGAATTTGATGATTGGCGATGGGTCAAATATTGGTATCCGATTAATGAAGTGATTTATTTCAAACGTCGGGTTTATCGGCGTGCATTGGAAGAACTAGCCCCGATTTTGTTTCCAAGACGCCGTAACCAAGCGGCTTAGTACTCTGTCACCGGGTTGGATGTTGACGCAAAGTTATTTTTAGAGAGAGATGATGAATCGAGTAGGTTTTGTCGGTTGGCGCGGTATGGTGGGTTCCGTTTTGATGGAGCGGATGCGCGCGGAAAATGATTTCGCACGGATTGATGAACCCGTGTTTTTCACGACTTCGCAAGTGGGGCAGTCCGGCCCATCCATTGGTAAGGAGATTCCATTACTGCAGGATGCGTCTGACATTGCCGCATTAAAAAACATGGATGCTATCGTCACTTGCCAGGGCGGAGAATACACCCAGCAAATTTATCCCGCGTTACGCCGTTCCGGTTGGCAAGGTTATTGGGTAGATGCCGCCTCAGCATTGCGCATGGACGATGAAAGCGTGATTGTCTTGGATCCGGTGAACCGAGATGTGATTGACCAAGCGTTGGCGAAAGGCGAAAAAAATTATATCGGCGGTAACTGCACTGTCAGTTTAATGTTGATGGGATTGGGCGGTTTGTTCAGACATGGCTTGGTGGAATGGGCGAGCGTCATGACCTATCAAGCAGCGTCAGGCGCTGGCGCGCACAGTATGCGCGAATTACTGAAACAAATGGGGCATTTGCATGGCACGGCCGCGGACTTGTTGAACGACCCTTCTTCAGCCATTTTGCACATTGACCGTGTAGTGACTGATGCAATGCGCAGCGCAGATTTTCCGGTTGATCGCTTTACCGCGCCGTTGGTGGGTAGTTTGATCCCTTGGATTGATGTGGCGTTGGAGAATGGTCAGAGCAAGGAAGAATGGAAAGCGGTTGTTGAGGCCAATAAAATTCTGGGCCACGAAGCCGATAAGATGATCCCAATTGATGGAACTTGTGTGCGCATTGGCGCTATGCGTTGTCACAGTCAGGCACTGACGATCAAATTGACGCAAGATGCGCCAATTGATGAGATTGAGCAGATATTGGCTGAGGCCAATGAATGGGTTGAAGTGGTTCCGAATGATCGTGACCAGACTATTCAGGCGCTCAGTCCGGCGAAAATCAGTGGCTCTATGCAGATTCCGGTGGGGCGGTTGCGTAAAATGAATATGGGCCCCAAATATCTAAATGCTTTCACTGTAGGCGATCAACTTTTGTGGGGTGCTGCCGAACCCTTGCGCCGCATGTTACGGATTTTGTTGGATCAATAACGTTTTAACCTTCCGCCAACCATGCTAATGCGGGAAATTCAATTACTCACTTGGTTGCGTCAATCCTGTGGGTTAATGGACTTCAGGTTCCAGGTTGCTTCGGATGATGCGAGTTTCCGGCGTTATTTCCGACTCCATCTGCCCGGCGGAGAAAGTCTGATTGCCATGGATGCGCCGCCGGATAAGGAAGATTGCCGCGCTTTTATTGAAGTTACGGCGCGTCTGCGCAAAACGGGCGTGCATGTGCCTGATATTCACGCGCAGCAAATAGACCAAGGTTTTCTGTTGCTGGAGGATTTGGGCGAAACGCTCTACCTTGATCAATTGAATCCAGCCACTGTGCATCATTTATATGATGATGCCATGCAAGCCTTGTTAAAAATACAGGCTGTTGGCTCGACGGCTGGCCTGCCGTTATATGATCAGGCTTTGTTGCAACGTGAAATGGATTTATTTTCTGACTGGTTACTGGATCGCCATTTGGGTTTGGCGTTAAGCGAAGTGGAACAAGCATTATTGAGTGAATGTTTTCGCTTACTGGTTGATCACGCATTACAACAACCCCGTGTGCTGGTGCATCGTGATTATCATTCGCGTAATTTATTGTGCTCTGTCGAAAACAATCCAGGCATTATTGATTATCAGGACGCTGTATCCGGCCCCATGACTTATGACTGGGTTTCTTTGTTAAAAGATTGCTATATCCGTTGGCCACTGCAACAGGTTGATGCTTGGGTCAAACAGTTTTCTGATCAAGCTAGAGCAATGGGCTTGATCGATGACGAACAACGCGACCAAATACCGGTTTGGTTTGATCTGATGGGCGTACAGCGTCATCTTAAGGCGGCAGGTATCTTCGCCCGTTTGCATCACCGGGATGGTAAATCCCGTTATCTGGCGGATATTCCACGTGTTCTGGACTATATTGTAGAAACCGGGCAGCGCTATCAAACTTTATCAGCGTTAGGTGATTTTATTCGGTTGCGGGTGTTGCCTAAAATTTGATGTTAAAATAGTCAGATAACCGATCTGGCGATGTAGCGCTTCACTATGATGAGCGAACAAGATCTATTGGAATCTGATTTGTGGGCATTAGAAACACGTATCGAAGCGTTAATTCACCTTTGTGCCGATTTGAAAGCGGAAAATGATGCGTTACATGAACGTCATCAGGCATTGACTCGTGATCTCAATAAGTTGCGTAAAGCGAACCTGGTGGCTTGTCGTCGGGCTGAAGCCTTGTTGGAAAAACGGTAAAGATGATGAATAGCTTGCGCGGATCGACCACTGTCAATATCTTAGGCAAGAAATATCGGATAACCTGTGCGCCGGGTGAAGAGGATGCGCTCATGCAATCAGCCCGTCTGGTCGATCAACGCATGCAGGACATTCGTCAACAAGGTAAAGTTATCGGCACTGACCGTATTGCAGTCATGGCCGCATTGAATTTGGCGCATGAACTCATTAACCAAACGCCAGTCCACCCAACGGATTCGACAGAACTTAGCGTCGTCCAGCAACGTTTACGGGGTTTGCGTGAACAAGTCGATGATGCGCTTGATCAGAATAAAAATTGTTGAACATCTCTTTTTTCGTTTGCCGCGACGTATTTTTGATATGGCGGTTCCGCATGCGCTAAGCGCTGGTTTTTTGTATCATCCGTGAATTTTTCAGGAATTCCTCATGGGTTTTAAATGCGGCATCGTAGGCTTGCCGAATGTTGGCAAATCAACCTTGTTTAACGCCTTGACCAAAGCGACGATTGCGGCGGAGAACTATCCTTTTTGTACGATTGATCCCAATGTCGGCGTCGTGCCGATTTCTGACCCCCGATTGGATAAGCTGGCTGAAATTGTTCAGCCGCAAAATATCGTGCCCAATACCATGCAGTTTGTCGATATCGCCGGTCTGGTTGCTGGTGCTGCGAAAGGTGAAGGATTGGGTAATAAATTTCTGGCGAATATTCGTGAAACGGACGCTATTGCGCAAGTCGTACGTTGTTTTGAGGATGACGACATCGTGCATGTGGCTGGCAAGGTGGATCCACTGGCGGATATTGAGGTGATTAATACTGAGTTGGCCTTGGCAGATTTGGAATCTGTTGAGAAAGCGCTCAATAAAATTACCAGACAAGCGAAAACTGGCGATAAAGCGATTCTAGCCAAGCAAGCTTTGCTGGAGCAGGTCCATGCTCATCTGGATATGGGGCAGCCAGTGCGCGCCATGGGGCTGGATGAGGAGCAGCAAGCGGCTTTATATGAGCTGCATTTGCTGACCATCAAACGTACGCTTTACATCGCCAATGTGAATGATGACGGTTTCCAGGATAATCCCTATTTAGATGTGGTAACAAAACTGGCGGCGCAAGAAGGCGCTGAAGTCGTGCCGGTTTGCGCCGCGATAGAAGCTGAATTGGCTGAACTGGATGAAGAAGATAAGCGGGAATTTCTGGATGAAATGGGATTAGCAGAACCTGGCCTGGGACGCGTTGTTCGCGCTGGTCATCAGTTGCTTGGATTGCAGACTTTCTTTACCGCCGGGGTCAAGGAAGTACGCGCCTGGACGGTTAAAAACGGCGCAACAGCGCCAGAAGCTGCTGGCGTTATCCACACCGACTTTGAGCGGGGCTTTATCCGTGCTGAAGTTGTCAGTTACGATGATTTTGTTACTTGTCAGGGTGAGCAGGGAGCCAAGGAGCAAGGAAAATTACGCTTGGAGGGCAAAGATTATCTTATCAAGGATGGGGATGTGGTCCATTTTCGTTTTAATGTCTGAGAGCCGTGGTGATGTTGGGATGGTGGGCTTAAGTGACTCACTTATGGCGTGTTTCTTATATCCTGACTAAATCGTGTTTAAGGCCTGCAAGACGACTTCCACATGCCCTTTGACTTTAACGCCACGCCATGCATGCCGGAGTCTGCCTTCAGCATCGAATAAAAAAGTACTGCGTTCTATGCCAAGTGATTCTCGTCCGTACATCTTTTTCAATTTGATGACGTCCATGGCTTGGCAAAGCTGTTGTTCCTTGTCAGCCACCAAGTCGAATGGAAACTGATGTTTGGCTTTAAAGTTTTCCTGTGCCTTGAGGCCATCCCGCGAGGCGCCGAGGATCTGACAATCATTTTGGCGAAATGCCGTATAGTGAGTGGCGAAATCCAATCCTTCCTGAGTGCAGCCGGGTGTATTGGCCTTGGGATAGAAATACAGCGCAAGGGATTGGCCGATGTAGTGGGTAAGATTAACGTGTTGGTTACCGGTAATCAGTAAATCCATCGTCGGCATCAATTCGCCGATTTCAAATGTTGTTGACATCGAACGTCAGTTTTTTATCGGTTCAAGCACGGCATCAAGATTCATGCCGTCGCAAAAATCCATGAATTCATCGCGTAGCGAACTGATGTGCATGTCCGCTGGCACGCCGACATTCATACGCATGGAAAACATGGGTGTGCCAGTGTGGGCGGCAGCATAGCTGGAGGTGACCATATCCTGGATATTGATTTCTCTTTCGGCGAAGAAACGTGACACTTTATGCACCACCCCGGGTTGATCCAGAGTGACCAGATCAACGACATAAGGCAATAGATTGGAGGTTCCTTCATGAGGTTCGCCGCGATCTGTCGTGATCGCCAAACCCAGTTCTTTTTCCAATTCGGGTAATTGATTTTCCAGACGGGCCAATTTGTCCCAAGGCCCTTCAACCGCGATCAATGCAGCGAACTCCCCCGACAGCACCGCCATCCGCGTATCTTGTATGCTGCATTCACATTCGTAGATGGCGCGGGACAGGTGGTCGATAATGCCTGGGTTGTCTTTACCCAGCGCTGACATGATCAGGTGATTCGTTTTTTTCGGCATGGCGGCGTGATTTTCTTATGGGAACCTCCGCCCAAGTTTACTTGCCCAACTCATCTAATTCAATTTCGGCGTCACGCAATGCTTCTGCGGCAGCTTCCGGGCTGACGGTGTTGACGAATAAGCCGGATCCCAATTCAAAACCGGTTGGTATGCTGGTGCGCGGGCAAATTTCCAAATGCCAATGGTAGCTGTTTTCACAGCTTTGGTGTTCGCCGCCGTGCGGGACTGAATGCAGGAAGAAGTTATATTGGACGCCGCCGACCACTTTGTCCAAACGTGCCATGGTGCGTTTCAATACCCGGGCGAAATCCGCCAGATCTTCTTGTGTGGCCTGCAAAAAATCCGCCTGGTGTTGCAAGGGCAGAATGTGGATTTCCCATTCAAAACGACTGGCGAATGGTTTGATGGCGATGAAGCGTTCGCCACGCTCGATAACATACTGGCCGACATTGATTTTACGTCGGATTTCACCGGATTCTCGGTCATGAATGGTTGCTTCAAAGGTTAAAGCTTCATCAATGAGGGAACAGAAAATACAGTTGCCGAATTTATTGTAGTACTCGCGGCTGTGATGTACTTCATTCTGCACATCTTCCGGTACCACAGGGGTGGCGATGATCTGGCTGTGCGTATGTGGAATGCTGGCACCGGCTGCTGGACCAAAGTTTTTAAAAACCAATACGTATTTCAGGCGATCATCGGAGGCATAAAGTTCTTCCATACGTTGCTGATAGACATAAAACAAATTGGTCAAATGTTCGCGACTCATTTCATGGATTGCGATGCCGTGATCAGGGTGGTCAATAATGACTTCATGACGCCCATAGCCATCAATGACGTGTTGCAAACCAAACGACGTATTATTGGGACTGTGGTCATCCCCCAATACAGGATATAAATTGGGTACGATGCGAATATCCCAATTTTTACTGTCAGGATAAGCTTTGATTTCGGGTGGCGTACGATCTTCATTACCAACGCAGAATGGACATCTATCGACATATTGGCGCGTGTCTCTGGTGATGCGTTCTTCGTCTTTTTTAGGTCGCATGCCGCGTGCCGTTGACACCAGGACGGATTCCGTGGGGACGATTGGATTGATACGGATCTCGCGCACGCTTTTTTGTTCGCTGCTCATAATCAGTTTTCCTTTGAGAAATTTCCCACTTTCTAGCAACAGTGGCGGTAGATGTCAGATTGAGCTTTCATATGTGGGTATTAGCAACAGTTTTTTGGGCAGTCGGCTGTTCACCATGACGCGATGTATGCGCAGAACCTTGAGAGGGTTTCGGGTTCATCCGCGCTGTGAGGAGGGGTGGTGGTTGCGCAATTAAACGGGGTTTTGTCGGTGTGGTTTGGATGCGCGGATTCAGGATTGGACTGTGGATCAGTTCCGGATGTCGTTTTTCGCCACCCGGATATTAGGGTTATTTTTTATTGCAGTTTGCGCAAATGCTGATCTCAGAAGGATCCCGGTCGGCATAAAATTCACGCAGCATGTCAATGTAGCGTACGGCGGCTGGCGATAAGAATTTACCGCGTCGTGAAACAATGCCGTAAGAACGGGTAGGAAAATATTTACCCAGTGGTTTGGCGGAGAGATTATCGCTGCCGGTCAGGCAAACATCGGTCACGATGGAAATGCCCATATTCATGGCAACGTATTTCTTGATGACTTCCCAACCGCCAGCTTCCAATGAGACGCTGAAGCTCAGATTGTGCTGATTAAAAACCAGTTCGACGCTGCGCCAGGTAGAGAGGTGGCGGGGTGGTAGAATCAGTCCGTGCTGGGCGATATCTTCCAGCGTGACGGATGGCCGCTCGGCCAATATATGATCATTTGAAGTGATCAATGCCGGATAGTAAGTGACGATGGGTTCATAGCGGATATCATCCTGAGTATCCAGCATGGATCCGACGGCGAAATCGACCTGATCAGCGCGCACCATGGATAAACCGTCCCGTCCGGTCACATTATGGAGTTTGATACTGATGCCGGGATACTCATTCGCAAAGTGTTTGGTGACATCCGGCAGCACATACAAGATGGTGGATTCACCTGCCGCAATATTCAGTTCACCATGTTGCAAATCCCCCATATGGGCATGAAAGGACTCCTGCAGCCGGTCAATCCCTTCAATTAATGGGCTGGCGAGTTGGTAGAGCACTTCGCCTTCCGGTGTCAGGCGGATTTTAGGGCCGCGACGCTCGAATACGGTGATCTCCATTTCGCGCTCTAAAGCCTGAATCTGCAAAGTGACGGACGGTTGACTCAGAAACAGGGTTTCCGCCGCTTCGGTAATGCTCCCGCATTGCGCCGCATGACAAAAGGCGCGCAATTGCTTTAATCGGTTTTGTTTGTAGTAAGGCGTTTTTAACTGAGTCATAAGTTTTCCTTTGGATATGTGGATTGGCCAACGTTGGAATAATTTTTATGGTTTTCTCATAATTAGTTTGGTTAATGATTGAAATAAATAGCGTGGTGAAAAGCCCCGACTGATTTACGCTTGGATAGGTCAAACCGCTGTGTAAACAACGCTTGCACTTTAATAATTGTGCATTGCACAAAAATATTCAACCCTGCGGAGTAAAAAATGCAAAACAAAATTGAACAAATCCAAGCACTGGAAACGGAATGGCGACAGAACCCACGCTGGAAAGCTGTCAAACGTGGCTATAGCGCAGCGGATGTCGTCCGTTTGCAAGGCTCAGTCCGGCCAGAGCATACTTATGCCCGTCGTGGAGCGGAAAAACTGTGGGACCTTGTCCATGGAGAAGCCAAAAAAGGCTATGTGAACTGTATGGGGGCGATTACCGGCGGCCAAGCCATGCAGCAAGCGAAGGCCGGTATTGAAGCGATTTATCTGTCGGGGTGGCAGGTTGCCGCAGATGGCAACACCTCCGAAACCATGTACCCTGACCAATCATTGTATGCCTATGATTCAGTGCCCGCAATGGTGCGCCGGATCAACAACAGTTTCAAACGGGCGGATGAAATTCAATGGTCGCGTGATATTGGGCCAGGTGATACCGACTATGTGGATTATTTTTTACCCATCGTCGCGGATGCAGAGGCGGGTTTTGGCGGCGTGCTGAATGCCTTTGAGTTGATGAAGAATATGATTGCGGCTGGTGCTTCCGGTGTGCATTTTGAAGATCAGTTGGCGGCGGTTAAAAAGTGTGGTCATATGGGCGGCAAGGTTCTGGTGCCTACTCAGGAAGCTATCCAAAAACTCATCGCCGCGCGGCTGGCGGCGGATGTTTGCGGCGTGCCCACTTTGATATTGGCGCGTACGGATGCCGAAGCCGCTGCTTTGTTGACCTCGGATGTGGATGCCAATGACCAACCTTTCGTCACTGGCGAACGCACGGCGGAAGGCTTTTATACCGTCAAAAATGGTCTGGAGCAGGCTATCTCGCGCGGCTTGGCCTATGCACCTTATGCGGATTTGGTCTGGTGTGAGACTGCTACCCCGGATCTGGGTTTTGCGCGTGAATTCGCCCAGGCGGTGTTAGCGGAAAACCCGGATAAACTACTGGCGTACAATTGTTCGCCTTCATTCAACTGGAAGAAAAATCTGGATGATAAAACCATCGCCGGATTCCAGGATGCATTGTCCGAAATGGGTTATAAATATCAGTTCATCACCTTGGCCGGCATTCATAACATGTGGTACAGCATGTTTGATCTGGCCTACGACTATGCGCGTGGCGAAGGCATGAAACATTACGTCGAAAAGGTGCAGGAACCTGAATTCGCGTCGCGTGAACGTGGTTATACCTTTGTGTCGCATCAACAGGAAGTGGGTGCCGGTTACTTTGATGATGTGACCACGGTGATTCAGGGCGGCGCTTCTTCCGTAACCGCTTTGTCTGGCTCGACTGAAGAGGACCAATTCTAGGCTGTGTTTTGTGGCCTTTCGCGCCTGACATTGTGCTTGGAAGCGTATTTACGCTCAGAGTAAACGGCGCTTTCTCGCACAATTTTATGCATAAACTGCCTGCGCTTGCTCTCATGACGACACGATCTGTGAGACGACGGTCAATCAGTAACGACGGACTGGCAGTAGACCGCATGGTAACGACTACCTGTCCCTGTATGCCAAGATGAGAGAGATCATTCCCATGCTTTTGCGTGGGAACGATCAAAATCAACACTTTTGGATGCTCACTGATTCGGAGGCAACCGCCATGAAATTTCGAACAGCCGATCTTTGTGACGATCATGATGCCATTCTCCAAGTCGCCGAAGGTGTGTTTGGTGATTTCGGTGGTTTGAGCTGTTTTTGCGGAACTATTGCGACCGTCAAATCCTATGAGGACAATTCTCTGGTGCGCTCAGCCTTGGATGAATCCGGCGAGGGGCGGGTGTTGGTGATCGACGGTGGCGCTTCCATGAAGCGTTCCATGTTGGGTGACCAATTGGCTGAGAAGGCCGTGAGCAATGGTTGGCAGGGCGTGGTGATCAACGGGTGTTTGCGGGATTCCGCTGCAATAGCGGAGATGGCGTTAGGCGTGAAGGCTTTGGGAACCGTGCCGCGCAAAACGGTCAAGCAGGACCAAGGTTTACGTGAGGTGACGGTGCATTTTGCTGACGTTGACTTCATACCGGGCCATTGGCTGTATGCCGATGAGGACGGAATGGTGGTTTGTGCAGAAAAATTAGTTGATATCGCCTGAATCCGTGCATACGGCGGTGTTGTCGATTGGATCCCCGCTTGCGCGGGGATGGCTGCAAATGTGGTTTTATCGGCTGCTTAGTGACAGGGTGTGCGCTTAGCCGAACATATCGGATGTGATGTTTTTCAGCCAGCCATACGCATAGCCGACCTCCAGTTCCTGATCCCGTTTGGAAGCGCCCAGCGAGGATAACCCACCAGCACCGGGCACTGACGTGATTTGATTTTCCTCAAGGCGGTACACATCAGCCACTGAAATGCCATGTCCAGGCGCGATAATGCTGTAGCATGTATTGACATAAGAGGGTTCCGGGCTGTCCATGCCGTTTAACTCGGCCACGATGGCGGCTGCGCACACTTTGCCCTGCGAATTGGCGGCATATCCTGATTTGGGCATTTCGCCTGCAATGCATGCATCGCCAATGACATAGATATCCTGGTGCAGACTGGATTCAAAAGTGCGTTGATTGATCGGGCACCAGCCGCTTTCATCGGTCAGGCCAGCGGTGAAAGCGATAGCCCCCGCTTTTTGTGGCGCTATCACATTGGCCACATCAGCTTTGAATTCATCCACGTCGCCGATCAGAACGCCATTTTCCGGGTCAATTTCTTCAATCCGGCCACCTTCAGCGCCTGGCACCCATTCGATCATATCGCCATAATGCACTTGCCAGCCGTGGGTGAATAACGCTTTTTTGGAGAAGGCGTCCTTGCTGTCCAGAATCAGAACCTTGGATTTAGGTTTGTGACGACGTAGGTAATGCGCAATCTGCGCGGCCCGTTCGTATGGCCCGGGAGGGCAGCGGAAGGGATTAGGCGGGGCTGTAATACATACCAAACCACCATCCGCCATGTTTTAGCTGTTGGCGCAGCAGCAAGGTTTGAGGGCCAGCTTGCCAAGCATGCGGCATCTGGGTATCCGCCACTTCAGGCGTGTAATTTTCAATCGCATCCCATTGGAAATCAACGCCGGGTGAGACCACCAGCTTGTCATACGCCAGGGTCTTTTGGTCGCTGATGGCAACTGTCTTTTTGACTGGGTCAATTGCTTGCGCTTCGGCGTGTATGACCTGGACGCCATGCTGGCGCAAGCCGTCATAACCAAAAGTCAGGGATTTGATATCAGGCTCGCCGGATAAGATTTCATTGCTTAACGGGCAGGAAATAAAATGCTTATCGCGCTCAATCAGCGTGACTTGGATACCAGGATCAGCCAAACGAATATATTTGGCCGTGATGGCTCCGCCATAACCGCCGCCGATCACGATGACCCGCCCCTTGGTTTTGGTCGAAGTCGTCGCGCCCAATGGCAGTCCCCAAGCGGACAGTAAGGCAATGCCGCCTGTTTTGCGCAGAAATTCGCGTCTTGAGTAGTGCGTCATGATCTTTATTCCTCCTGATCCGCGTAATAATGGCTCAGGGCTTCCAGCTCTTCCTGCGACAATTTTTGTATCCGGGTGCGCATCAAACGGGGTTGGATACAGGCGCGCCCGATGGTATGCAAATCGACCATCAGGTTATAAGTGTATTCCGGCCATTGTCCTGCAATGCGCGGAGTATCTTTCGTGCCGGAAACGCCGCCATTCAGATGGCAGGTTTCGCAATATGTTTGATGCACTCCTTTCCTGAATCAAACCGGGCTATTCGGTGCGGTGGCAATCCACACAAAGCTGACCTTTCGGGCTGCCCCAGTCTTTACCGATCTCACTTGATGGGCGCGCGGCTTGCAGTGGGTGTGCTAATAAAAGTAGCCATAAAAATGGGCCGTACCAAAGCCAGGCATTGCGCAGCGAGTCAGTCCAATTAGCTGGATTGATTCTATCCATCATTTCTCCTCCCCCTCATGTATTTATAATAACCTTGAATATAAAATAACGTGAGTTTTGGATAAGAGTCAGATGCAAAGCATCTCCGCTTCATCTGCCCATTGGAGTGACGGTTTCCTGGGCTGCCAAGTGTACGCAATGAGGGCACAAACTCCATTGACCATAAAATTAGCCACGCCACGGTGGCGGGTATGCTCAATCTGAGAAATATTCTTCAATTATCTCGGATTTTGTGGGGTTAGAAACACAAAATGTACCCGAACAGAAGCCTTTTTTGTCACCTTATCCAAAACTCACGTTACATTTATAGTTCCCCCCCATTCGCAGTGTTACATCCGCCCAAACAACTCCCAAAGAAACCGGACATGCGCCAATCCGATCAGTACCAAAGACCGCCAAGATATCATTGGCATTCTGGATTTTGTGTTCGAGGAAGATCGAAATTGGGAAGAGGGATGCAAAATTGCCCGGATCGCCGGATTGGGGCCGTGTGAATAGACTATTAACTATAGTTATAACTTCTGGTTGGTAGCAGACTTAACTGGCGCACCTGAATGTTGCTTGGCCTTACTCTGTAAAAGCTTTAGTTGTGTGGTTTGCGCCTGCCAAAACGCCAACTCCTGCTCGGCACTCAAACCGACAAGTTGTTCAGCCAACCGTTCAGCGCCTTGGCGTTTCCATTGCACACATTTGGGTTCATGAGCTGCCATATTGTATGACCTGGGATGGTGAAAATATGTTGATGCCATTGTAGCCGTTAAGGACATTGACGGCATTATATTTTGGAATTTTCTGGAAATGCACGATGTGCTTGAAATTCCAACTGACGATCATATGGCAACCGGAAATGGTTGCTAATGCCACATGTGTTGCGTCATCAATGGACTTTGGCGTAATCACACCTGCATTCAGGTAGGCATCCCGCAAATCCAAGACTTCTTGCGTGATTTCAGCGATCTCCGCGTTTACCACAACTTGACGAAACAAGTCTTGAACAGCTTGCGGTGCGGCTAGCACTTCCCTTTCCACTACTGCTGACACGACAATTTTGAATCTCCCCGCATCAACCTCAGCAAAGAGCTCTTTGCTTGGATCGACAAATTCTTCATCAAATACGCCACCGAATACGGAAGTGTCTATGTAGACTTTCATACGTAGTACTCTGAATCCACTCAAGTTTGCGCCAAACTCTCCAACGCACCAAGATTACTGATTAACTGGCATGTCCCATTCGGGAGGAATCAGTTTTTCACCTTCACGCCACCGCTCAATCACGCAATCCTGAAACCACGGCTGGTTGATGTTCGCATGGTCAGTGACAATGATCTGGAATTGGCCACCAAGTTCTTGCGCTGCGTCATAGGCTAATTTATACATGCGTTCAACTTTCTTCCTGTCTTCGCCAATTTCGTTTAATCCATTGTCCTCACGCGGCCAATCATCATCTTCAGGGAAATAAACCTGAGATGGCTGATCAATAAAAATGAAGCGTGGAACAGGCCGATCCCGGTTTACAAACCAATGATGTAAAGCAAAATGTGCTACTAAATGATAACCAACCCAATTTTCACCACTTCCCATTTTATTCATATAGATTGGGCCATCATCACTGTCTGCAATTACAGTCAGGCGTTGAAGGTTCAAACGTAGTGGGAACTCTGCATGTTCGAGTTCCAGTTCCTTGGCACGCATGTCCATGTCACGCGATATGATAGACAAAGCCGACTGAATACGCTCCTCAACCTTTTCATTGCTCAGTTCATTTTCTAACACTTCCACCTGTCTTCGAAGTTCAGAGGCTTGTTTCTGAAGCTCACTATCAGATTCAAATGCAATTTGCGAAGCACTTTCCAGATATAAGCTTACTCTCCCTAATGTATGGGCATATCTGGCATTTTTGTCTCGGTATTCCTGAAGCCTGGTATTTTCACGTTGAATTGCTTCCCGTTTTTCACGATTATCCCGAAGCCGGGATTTAATAGTGGCCTGCTTCTCTTCAAGCTGGGTTATAACAGTCTGCATCTGTGGTGCGCGATCTTCTACATCGCGTATTTGTGCATCCAATTTGGCTAGCGAATCTTGTATTGCTTGTACAGGTGGATTTTGTACATCAGAGGGCAATACAGAATGGCATAGCGGGCAGGCATCGTGTGCAGGGGCAACTGTATTTTCAGAATCAAATAACTCGATACTCTTTAGTCGAAGAATTTGGGCGTGTGCTTCCTCAGAAAACCCTTGGCGATCACTGGTTAATGCCCTCGCAGCCTCAAGTTGATCTCGAACAATATGTAATTCATGGGAGATGTCATTTTGTTCGGCCTGCAATCTGCGGAACTCGTCGCCTTCAAGCGCAACCCGGTCTTCTTCCGGTTCGACTACACGATTCAATTGACGGAGCGCATCAAGAGAATCACCCCATGTTTCAGGTATAGCCTGTCCGGGACGCATCCCCAGATCAGTTGCTTCCGAAAGAAGCCGCTGTGCGACAGTGATGCCTTCCCCTTTCACCGCATTATATTCTTCCAACTTACGCTCAATTTTTCGGAGCTCTCGCCGCAACCTGCGTAGCTCTTCCATTCGTGCAACATATTCATCATCAACGGCTCCTAAAAAATAAGGCAGGGTGTCTTTGATAGCTTGAGGCAGCCACTGTTCACTTTGCCTATGAAAAAGATGCTGGTTGCTGTCGATTTCTGTTTGGTGTTGAAAGCAGTAAATAAGTGCATGGGCAATACTGGCTTGAAGTGGTTCCCGTGTGTGTCCGGCTGGCGGATCATGGCGGTTTTGTCCGATACCAGCATGGGCTGCGAGCAGTTTTTCAAGTGCATCCGTGTTGGTTGTTTTTGTGAGTTGATCTGCACGAGGCAGATCAATATGTTGTCCTACTGCATAGTGAAAAGTCGTTGATGAATTTTTGCCTGAATCAGGCAATTGCCTTGCGATGAAAACTTCACCTTCACGAACGGCGAGTTTTACTCCTACCCAAGCAAGTGTCCGGCGTAAGATGCCTGCTGGGATATGGCACTCTGTGGAACCGAAACAATATTCCAATATTGATATGAGGGCCGTTTTACCACTTTTGGAAGAACCTGTGATGATGTTGAGTTTGCCTGTCTTAAACTCCAGACAACGCATTTTGCCATTGTGCCCATAAAGAACGATATTTTTGATTTGAAAACTCATGGCCGAATTCCCCACAGGGTCATGATTGTTTCTGATGAGGTGGTGGCAAACCATCGTCCCAAAAAACGTGAACGGGATACACAATGTTGCGCATCACCATCAAGTGAGCGTATAGCACGGTCAATCTGTGTGTCTTTAACTACACACCGGATGCCACCTGTATCTCCTATGGATAACCAGTCATACGACAAACCATAACGTATTGCTTCTCTGCTATGGGGTTGTAGTGCCATGAGCCTTTCATAAAACCCGATTCTGGCATCTGCATATTCTTGCAGCCAAGCTGGAATGGATGTACTGATGTTCCTCGGCAAGGATTCCCGTGTATGTTTATGCAAAACGATTGGTAGTACCATGAAAACCAGAGCGAAAGGCAATGGTATGTTGCTTGATTTTCGGTAACCAGCACAAGCCGAAGCGATATTTACACAACAAAAAGGGGGATTAAGAAGATGCGCTTCTTCCCGCGTTCGTTTAGCCCAAGGTTCCATTCAGCTACCTCTATATCTGCAACGAACTCACGAAGGCGTTCGCGGAATTCCATATGCCACCCAACCCGTAAATCATCTGCCAAAATTTGGTAGGTACCGCGAGCGATAGCTGGTTCTGTAACAGAGGAGCGAATCAATCGATGTGTTCCGTTTTCAACGCATTTGTAGAGTTTTTGTGCGGCACGGGTCACTTGATCTTCGGCTGCACTTTCATCAAGATCATCTCGCATTTGTTGAAATAACAGATCCCATTCCTCAATCAAACATTCTTCGTAGCGGTCAAGCTCACCTACATACAGCAGTTCTTCGCGCATCCAGCGAGAACGTTGTTCAAAGGCACGATAGTAATTCCTGATGGCATGGAAAACTCTGTTAGAGTTTACCTCGATTAGATTGAGTTGCTCTACAAATAGTCTATCCATATATCCACTGCTATCAATAGCCGTTCTCATGAGGTCATCATCGACAGGAAGGCTTTCTTCCTTGAACTGGTTACGAATCCGGTTTGCTTCTAACTCAAGTTCTTCTCCAAGTATCGGCGAGACATTGTTATCTGCAAGATGTCTAACAACACGGTCACACCACCACCCTTTTATACGTTGCAAATAAGAATCACGGAATTGGCTTTCTACCGCATAAAACGTGATTTTACGCAGCCGATTATCAATTTGCTGAATTGCAGGAGAGCTATCCAGGGCAATCGGGCTTAAATTGTGTTGCAAAGAGAAACAAGATGAGGTAATGGGG
>JAPQLC010000001.1 GCA_030826945.1 Candidatus Thiobius zoothamnicola | reverse complement strand
GGGACAACCAGTATTTGCTTAAAATCCTTGGCCTAAATTAAGTCCGATTGCCCTGGAGAGCTATCCAAAACCAAAATACATTCCAATAAATTTGCACGACCCTTTTGATCAAGCGCATTGAATGCGCGGTATGCAGCTGCATTTTTGGTGTTGGTGGATGTTGATGCTGTCGATGACAAACGCTCCAGCGCCTTTTCCTCATCCCGTCCATTGGGACGCAGATAAGCTGCTGCGGTACCTTCACCACAAATTGCTGTGGTGACCATATGAAACTGGGCATCCGCAGGGATGGTTTGATTAGCTTGGCCTTCTATCCAGATTCGCAGTGTTTTCCATAAATCTGGGGATGTATCAGTTAAACTGGCAGATGCATTGATATGGTGCTTGGTTTGTAATATGTCAATGGGTTTCCCGTCCGCTTCGAAAACCACATCATCAAGCGTCTCAATACTGATACGGACACGATCTCCCTCAGATAAGCGCTCTAATGCTTCGAGCAAAGCATATTGAATTTGGTAAAAATATCCAAGCGCAGAAGGTGCCGCAGAATATTTTCCTCGCCCTACAACCTCTATACTCATCAATGACTCCCGCTCACCCATACGCCGCCTTACCAAAGGCTCTAAGGTGCAATAAGCGTAGCACATTCACCATGTACGGATTGACATCCAGCGCAATGCACGTTGTTTATTGCGCCCTACTTGTTGGAACTACACCCGTAACGAACAACAGGGTGCCAGCCAGTCGGATCGCAAGGCGATCTTCGGCCTGAGTTGCATCAGCCCGGGCGGCGAACTCTTCATCGTTGAGCTGAAAAGGCCAAGCAAAACTACTTCAAAGACCGCAGCCTGTACTATGCCACCTTTTCGACCCAGGAACAGGCGCAACGCGGCGACTACCGTTTGGCGGCGGTCTATACGGTCGGCATCCTGCACTTTGTATTGCAGGGTAGCCAGCACTTCGGGCGGATTGCCATAATTCAGCATACCGGCAAACACCTTGTAGGCATTTGTCTTGCTGCCGTATGCTCTTGATAACGAGCGTTTCTGAATCTGACAATTATTCGTCTTTTTCAGAGGATGGCACACCCAAATCAATACGCATATCCCCAACCAGCTCATCAGTACGACTTCGCAGAACCGGGGTAACGTTTTGCAGGTGGTCCGGGTGTTTCTGCATATCGTTTGCCAGAAAATTCAGGAACTGCCCAATGACAGGATCGGCCTGCTCCAAGTCGGCGCGCGATAGTTTGCCTCGCCAGTATCGTTGATGGCGTAACGAACCTGATCTCCTTTTTTGAGGTGCAGGATCTTACGCACAACTGCTGGAACGGTGTTTTGATAGCGCTTGCCTCTGTCCGCATCCACTGATGGCAGTTTGGCTTCTGGCAAACTGGAACAAGGGGTTTGTTATCAGTATTGGCGCACGCTACGGCATGGTTTTGGGTTGATCGTGGATCAACTGGTTTGCATTACCGCAGTCAGCAGCCGATTCAAACGACCAAGATGGATGGCAAGCCAGTTCCACATGATTCGGCACTGGTGCAATACGCCGCTTTTGAGGTCGATGGCAAACGGGTGGATGCGTGGCGTTTTCCCCACGCATCGCGCTGGCCCGGTCCAGATGAAAAGGGCGATTATTATGGTCTGAGCCTGCTCTGTCCGGAGGGTTATAACCTGGAGGATGAGTTAGGCTGGATCATACCAAAGGAGATTACCTCTTATTAATCATGATTAATTTCACAGCTCCACATCGCACTGGTGGTAATGGTTTCCTTAATCAAACCTGTATGCCCTTGGATGATTGATGGAAAGCCTGTTCTGCGGCGGATAGGAGTGCTGGTACCAGGAAAAGGACGAGGAAAGTCGCAAAAGCCAGGCCAAATGAAATCGATACGGCCATGGGTATCAGGAACTGAGCTTGCAGCGAGGTTTCAAACAGCAGAGGTAATAGTCCGGCGATCGTGGTGAGTGAAGTCAGCAAAACGGCGCGCAGGCGTTGACAGGCTGCCTCGATGACGGCTTGTTGTATCGCCATACCTTGTTTACGCAGTTGTTTGTAGAACACGACTAAGATGATGGAGTCATTCACGACGATGCCGGATAGCGCGAATACGCCGAACATGGACAGTATGGTGGGTGTGATGCCCATGGCCCAGTGGCCAAATAAAGCGCCAACTGCGCCAAATGGGATGATCGCCATCACCACCAGCGGCCAAGTATAAGAACTGAATACCCAGGCGAGGATGATATAGATCATAGCCAGCGCGAACAGCGCACCTGTTCGCATATCGCTGGCGGTTTCCTGTTGATCGGCGGCGCGGCCACTGAATTCCCATTCAATATCATAACGCTCGACGAGCGTTGGCAGGATGGCGGCTTTGAGTTGTGCGCGTATGGCGTCGCCGCTGGCGGTTTTGCGGTCAACATCCGCATATACGTTCACTGAAAGTTGGCCATCAATATGACGCAGCGCTTTAAAGCCGCGCTGTTCGGTCAGTTCCACAACCGAGAGCAAGGCGACAGTTTCGCCGTTAGGCAGGAACAGGTGGAAATCATCCAGAGTCGCAAGGCGATAGCGTTCCTGGTCTGGCAGCATGACCCGGACTTCGATTTCGTCGTCTCCTTCGTTGAATATCTGTGTCAGGCGGCCATCCAGTGCGCTACGCAATTGGTTGCCGATTTCTTCCGTAGTCAGACCCAGTGATTCACCTAATGCATTGATTTGGTAGACCAGTTGTTGTTGTCCATAGGGCATGTCGTCTTCAATACTTTTTGTGCCGGGAATGGCCCGAATGGCTTCAGCCAGTTCCAAAGCCGCTTGTTTGAGACGTTCATCCTGGCTACCGCTTAGACGAATTTCGACTGCCCGCCCTGGATGTCCGCCTTGACGCATGGTGAAAGTCATATATTCCAGTCCGGGCGGCGCATTGACTTTGGCTTCCCATTGCTTGAGGAATTGCTGATTGGTGACTGAGCGGGCGTCGGTGGCGGGTAATTCAACCAATACGGAGGCGAATTGCTCACCAGTCTGGGTTTGCCGCCCATTGGAGAAATAGGCCAGATTATTGGCGACGGCGGCGATTTTGACCAGATTGCCGCCCAGTTCCTTGTCTGTTTCATACAGGGCTTCTTCAACCTGGCGGATGTGTTCGGCCACCCGTTCGGGCGGTGTGCCGGATACGAAAGAGGCGCTGGCGATCAAGATGCTGCCTGGCACATTCGGGAAAAAGGAAAAGCCCATGCGGCCACCGGCGATCAAGCCGATTAACAGAATTAACATGGCAAGGGCGGATGCCAGGGTCGCCATCCGGTTGTGGACGGCGAAGGTGATGGCGCGACGGAAGGTATGGTCACGGAAATGCGCGAAGCCGCTATCCCAGCGTTGGCGGAAACTGCGCGGTTTGGTTGGTTTGAGATGGGTCAAACTGTGGCGTAGGTGGCCTGGCAGTACCAAGAAACTTTCGATCAGGGAGGCGATGATCACGCAGACGATGACATAGGGGATATCGCCGAGAAATTTGCCAATGAAGCCGGAAATCGCAAATAGTGGGATAAAGGCGGCGATGGTGGTCAGGGATGAAGAGATGACCGGCCCTAGCATGCGTAATGCACCGCCTTCAGCGGCGACGAGCGCATTTTCCCCGCCTTGGTAGTGGGTCAGTGTATCTTCCCCAACCACGATCGCATCATCCACAATAATGCCCAGCGCCATGATCAAAGCGAACATGGAGATCATATTGATGCTGCCGCCACCCAGATACAGCACCGCCAGCGTTGCCATAAACGAGGTGGGTATGCCGACCGTCACCCACCAGGCAACCCGCCCGTTCAGAAACAAAAATAAAATACCGATAACTAACGCCAATCCGCTCAAGCCGTTTTTCAAGAGTAGGTTGATGCGATCCTGGATGAGCTGCCATTGTTCATCATAAATGGTCAGTTTGATGTCTGGTGGCATTTGTTGCGTTGCTTCGGTGTGCCATTCACGCAGAATGCGGGCGGATTCCAGCGAATCTGCGGCGGCGGATCGTTGCAAGACCAGCTCAACGGCGGGTTTGCCTTGGTAGTCTATGGTGATTTGATCGGGTTTGGCGCGCCGTTCAATTTGGGCAACATCCCCCAGATTCAGCAGACGGCCCTCTTGGTCTGCGATTAGCGGCAATTGGGCGAACCCGCTGGTTGTGCGTTGCTGGTTGGTGGCGCGCAATTCACGCGCGACATCATCGCGGCCTACAGTACCGGCAGGCAAGTCGCGTGAGGCGGCATGAATACGCGCGCTGATTTCGGTGAGCGGCAGGTTAAGCTCTTGTAAGGTCGCCTGAGGAATCTGAATGGCGATTTCTTCTTCCGGCAGGCCATTGACGGTGACTTTGGCGATGCCGCGATCCAGCAATTCCCGCTCAATGTTGCGTACCAAAGGGCGTAGTTCGCTCACGGTTTCAGGGCCATGCACCAGTAAACGGGCGACCGGCTCATAACGTACGATATGGGAGACTTTCGGTTGCTCAGATTCGGCGGGCAGATTACGCACGCCGTTAACCAATTCCTCCACCCGGCTGGTGGCTGCGCCCATGTCGGAATCTTCGGGAAATTCCAATGTAATGACACTGATGCCCTGGCTGGAGGTGGATGTCATTTTCTCCAGCCCATCTACAGTGCGCAAAGCTTGTTCAAGCGGCAGAGTGACGGCTTGTTCAACATCTTCAGCACTGGCACCGCTCCAGGCCGTGCGTACGTTCACCATTTCCACTTCAAAATTTGGAAAAAACTGGACGTTGAGTTTGCCCAGCGCCCAAAAGCCGAGGAACAGCATGCTCAACATCAGCAGATTCGCGGCGACTGGATGCCGGGCGAAAACGGATATCAGATTGTTAGGGTCACGCATGTGGGAGTTTACCTGGCTTGACGAATGAGCAGGCCATCCATGGCGTTAGGTAATTGAGTGACGATAATCGGCATGTCCTTCGTCACCTGATTGGAGCGTATCAGCACGCGCGATTGATCTTCATCAATGCGTAAGTCGCCGATGCGTTCAACCCGGATTGAGCGCATGCGGCTTTGCTCATCCACGGTGTAAATGCGATTAGCGCCATAAATGGCTTCATGCGGTAAGGCGATCAGCCCGGTTTGTGGCGGCAACTGGAGGTTGAGACGTACGAAGCGGCCTTTTTGCAGGCTGTTGATTGGGGTTTTGAGGGTGAATAAGGCGGTGACTCCGCCGCTACCGGTGCTGACTTCGCCGCTTAATGTGCGTAGTGCCGCAAGGATGGATTGTCCGTCAATCGTTCCGGCCACTTCAAGCGGGATGTCATCATTGATTGCCTGACGTATCGTCGCCAGATGCCGGTTGGGTATCTGCGCGCGTAGCACCAGAGCATCCGTGTCATAAAGTTCCACCAATGCTGAGCCTATACGCGCCCGTTTACCCGGCGAGGCCAGTTGACGCACGATAATGCCGTCAAAAGGCGCTTTTATCTGGCAGCGTTGCAAGTCCAGCAGTGCTTGATCTCGTAAAGCGGCGGCACGGGTGCGACGCGCTTTGGCTTGAGCGAGACGGGATGGGTATTCAGCGATGGCCTGTTCCCGGTTGGTCAGCGCAATGGCTTGTTGCTCCATGGTGCGGCGGGCGTTATCCAAAGAAGATTGAGCGCTTACTTGTTTTGCCACCAAGTTTTGCAGTCGGGTCACTTCATTCCGGGTTAACCCGAGTAAACGCTGCTCACGCGGCAGCGATTTCTGATTGGCGGCATGGCGAATTTTTTCTGCGGTGATATTGGCTTCCGCCTCAGCCAAATCCGCTTCACGTTGTTGGAGTGTTAAACGGACATCGCGCTTATCCAGACTGACCAGCAATTGCCCTTTGACGACCCGGTCACCTTCAATCACCTGCACGGTTGATACGTCAGCTTCGACGCTGGCGGTTAACTGGGTTGACCATAAGGAATCAACGCTGCCATAGAGCGTGAGATCGGGCGAGTGGCGTTGTGGAGCGGCAGCCTCCACTTTAACCAGCCAAGCTTTTTCAGTCATGGCGGCGGGTTGAGGCTGCGGTTTGGTGAGAATCAGCCAGGCTGCGATGAGTATTGCCAAACCTATAATCAGGATGGGCAAGATAGGTTTGAATGATTTTCTGGCTGATAAATGCGCCATAGTGATCTCTTGAAGGAATGTTGTTGTTTTAGACGTTTTTCAGCCAATTGTCAGAGGATACCGGGCTTGTGGTGGTTTGTCGGATATTTTCGCGCTTCCGCTGTGCGCTAGGAAAAGCGAAGCGAAGGCGTGTAGTCACTAGTGGCTGTCCTGTAGTTAACTGACATATAGAAATGCTTTGGCAACTTAGCTTCACCGGGAATTAGGTATTGGTCAACGACAGGATGAGCCACTAGTACAAAGTTCATATGAAATATGACTTTGTACTAGGCTGATGCGCCATATCTCCTGTTTCACCGACATATCCAACAATGCCGCCATCTTTACATATTGCATAAATGTCGAAACCAAGTCCGCCATTAGTACTGGTATGTGCGGTGAGGCCCAACCAACCGGCCCATCTAATAGGATTATCCGCATACTGATACAGATTATCCCCACCCAACAACCCAATCGGATCCTGGGTTACGAACCGTCCCACATCAGGATCATAATACCGGAACCGGTTGTAATGCAGCCCGGTTTCCGTGTCGAAATACTGCCCCTGGAAACGTAGCGGTTGGGCCTGTAATTAACAAAAGGTAACCCCCCAGCTCTGCTGGGGGACCCTAAAAGTTTGACAGATCCGGGAGTCATCGAGAGCCTCCTTACTGTGAACCGCTCAAAGTTTCACAGACGAGGAAACACTCGATG
>JAPQLC010000038.1 GCA_030826945.1 Candidatus Thiobius zoothamnicola | reverse complement strand
ACGATGAGACAACCCGGGTGGATCATGATCGCACGGAGCAGGTGGGGAATGATGAAACCATTGCCATCGGTAATGATCGCACAGAAAAGGTGGGGAATGACGAAACCATCGTCATCGGCAATGATCGTACCGAACAAGTCGGCAACAATGAAACCATCAGCATCGGCGTCAACCGCAATGAAAGTGTCGGTGCCAATCAAACCACGATGATCGGCGGTAATCACGCGGAGACGGTAGTGCTTAACAAGGCGGAAAGCATCGCCATCGCCAAAGCACTCAGCGTAGGTGCTGGTTACCAAGTCACAGTCGGTGGAGCGAAAAATGAAAGTGTGGGCCTCAGTTCGAGCGAACAGGTCGGCATCAACAAGCACACGATTGTGGGCAAACGCTTTGAGTTACAGGTCGGTGCCAGCTCGCTAATCCTGAATGCGGATGGCACCATTATCCTCAAAGGTAAAGAAATCCAGATAGAAGGCGGTAAACAAGTCACTGTCAAGGGCAAAATGGTTGAGGTGAACTGATGCAGTTCATCAATTACACACCCTTTGCTGGCATCGCCTGGGAAACGGTGAATTGCCATAGCCAATGGTTTGCCACGGCGATGGCGCGGGCGAAATTCAAACTGATCGAAGGCGAACAAACCGGTGAATGGCGTTGGCACCTGGATCCGGAGCAAGGCGATCTGTTCGGCGAAGACGAATTCTACCGCGATGATATCAACAGTTCCGTCCGTTACGAGTCCGATTACGTCAACTTCAAACCGGCTGGCGATCTCATCATCAACGCCAGCAGTCATACCCCCGAAGGCAAAGCGCGAACCACTTGGCGATGCGGCGTGCAAGTCTATTCTCCCGATGGTTCATGCACCAACCAATTAGATTTGAAAATCAAAGGCCCGAAAGGCATTTTGCTTCGCCAAGCCATCACCAAAACGCCAATCCGCTATGAATACTGCGCTGGCGGCATTCTCAAGGTGGAAAACCGTGGCAAAGAAGACGAAAGTCTGATCGTGGATCACGACAACCCGGTTGGCCGTGGTCGCTACCTTTACAAAGACGAGCCACTGCGCGAAGAACAAATCTGGTATACCGGCAAAGCGTTTCAAGCCCCGCCCGGCTTCGGCGCGATTCACCGCAGTTGGAAAAGCCGTCTTGATCTGGCTGGCACCTATGACCAATCCTGGGTGGATGAACAACACCCCCTGCCGCCCTACGATTTCGATTTCCGCCACAACCAAGCCGCGCACCCTGCTCTCATCGTGGAAGGTTACTTCCAGACCGGCATGCACATCCGCCTGGAGAATCTGATCAAGGATCATCCACACAGTTATTTTGAAATACCTGAATACCACCTGATGACGCGCATCCACACCCGGCACGAACAACGCATGGCGCGCATGGTGATGGATACTCTGCTACTTGATATTGACGCTGAAGATCCTGCACATTTCCGCGTCTATGCCTCCTGGCGCACTTATGATCGGTTATATGGCGAAGCCCAATCGGCGGAAGTCATGCTGCTGCCCCAAGCCGAAACACCGGCCAGGGAAACAATCTGATGGCCGATAAATTCTGGAACCGCAAAAGCGGCAAATACAAAGTGATCGGCATCGCACCCAGCGTCAATAAAACGCAGATCGGCAATGCGGTAGTGCCGGTGCCTTATCCAGTTCAGGAGGAAATGAGCAAAGCCGCGAAGGTATCAAAGAACGTCAAGGTCAATGGTAAACCGGCCTACCATAAAGGCAGCAATTCCAGCCGCGTGACCGGCGATGGCCCGGGCAAACTCGGCGGCATCGTCTCCGGCACCGTGGAAGCCAAGTCCGAACCTTTGTTGCATTCCTTCACTGTGAAGACCAACAAAAAATTCGTCGTCCGCGAAGGTGATCTGCAGAAAATGCAGGGCGGCAACACCATCGGCAAGATCACGACCACGGAAAGCGGCTCCACCAGCAAGATCAAGGACAACGGCGAAATCGAGGGAAGCACGATGCCGCCGGATTTGGAGGTGAAGGGTGTCAGCAAGAAAATACATAAAAAGCCTTCTCGCAAAAAATCCAGTGATAGTCAAAACAAAAGTGCCGGCCCCTCCAAAAACAAGAAAAAAATAGAAGAAGCCACACCCATGACAAAGGAACGCACGCCTCCAAAACGTGCGCCGTATCATCGCAAGGACCTTGGGGATGAATGGTACGATCCCAAGGATGGAAAACTTAGATGGCCACCAGAAGATGGTTTTGATGGTAAGCCTGTTAATAGCACGTTAAAACCTGGTGCGAAAATTGATCGTTATAGCGGAGACACAGGAGTTTATGATACTGGTAAGTATTTATCCCCAGAGGGAGCTTCGTTTGGTTCTCGCGCTCTGCCTTATGATAGAAAGGCTCAAGAATATGCTGTGTATGAAGTCGTGAAACCAATTCCTGTTAAAAGCGGCAAAGCCGCGCCTTGGTTTGGCGAAACTGGCGGAGCAGCACAATACAAGATGGAACAATCCGTTGGTGATCTGGTAAAGAGTGGGCATCTCAAGCAAATCCAATAATGGTGAACCCAATGAATATCAATGAAATGAAAATTTATCTGGCCTCGCATGGTGTTGAAGACGGCAGCTTTTACACCCATGGTGGGTTAGGAGGTGGTGAGATAAATGGTATCGAACAGATCGACGGAAAATGGTTCACCTATTTCAGCGAAAGAGGATCAAAGAATAGCTATAAGGAATGGGCTTCTGAAGAAGCCGCCGTGGAATTCGTCATGGAACGGGCAGAACGGTTCGCGCGTAGGCTAGGTTACTGGAAAGATTGAAATGGATATCGAAGCCATCATAAGGGAACTGAATCAACATGGCGTGGCTTATGGAAAGCATTACACCATCGGCGGATTGGGGAACGGCATATACGGCATCGAAAAAATGGATCGTTTTTGGTATTCATACAAAGCGGAAAGCTACAACAGCAAAACGAATTACAACCGTTTCGACCATGAAGAAGACGCCCGTGCGTTCATCATCCAAAAAGCAAAATTAGCCGCTCAATCGCTTGGCGTATGGATCGATTGAACGTTGCGAAAACGCCATGAAAGCCAAAACCCATGGACAATGACCAAAAACTGCTGGACAGACTGAAGACGAAGGCTGGACAACCCCACCCGTCATCTGATGACCATCCACCACCGCGCCCCACCTTCCCTGTTCGCAGCACCAGGCCCAGTGCTGCCGAAGCCTCGGGCGTGTTGGGATCACGCACAGATGCTGGCATTCTGCTCCACAGCGGCCAACGCCTCCACATCTTCAAGCACCAAGGCATCGTCCTCGAAGGCGCGCTGGACATCGCACTTCACCTCACCTACCTCTCCGACCAGCCCTATCGCGGTTACTTCGGCTACGGCCGCCGCTTCCGCTACGAACAACACCTGCGCCCACTAGACGGGGCCGCCGACACCTGGCGACTCTACCTGCACGACGGTCGTGAATTCGACTTCACCGAAACCCCCGACGGCTTCCTCAACCCCGGCGACTGCCCCGCCGAGGTATTCCGCCAGGATGCTGACACCCTCGTCCTCGACTATTTCGACGACCGCCCACGCGAGACCTACCAAAACGGCAACCTCGTTCTACTGGAAGACCGCAACGGCAACGCCCTGAGGCTCACCCATCGCCCCGACAACGGCCTGACCCGCATCGACAGCAACAGCGGCACCTCTATCGACCTGCACTACAACGCCCAAAATCGCGCCGAGACGCTGGAAGACCACAGCGGACGGCGCTGGCATTACCGCTACGACGCGCACGACAACCTCATCGCCATCGTCGATCCTCTGGGCGAACCGGTCGAACGCTACGACTATCGTGAATTTGACCGCCCCAACGAACCCCACAACCACTTGCTCGAAACCGTCACCGACGCCGGCGGTCATGCCTGGCTGGAAGCCGAATACGATGACCAAGGCCGGGTCATCGCCTGCCGCGAAGGGGCCGAACGCAACCGCTATCACTATGTCCACCACCAACTGATCGAAAAGACCGACGCGCAAGGCGGAGTCACGATCTACAGCCTCGACGCCCACGGCCTGATCTCCGCCATCACCCGCCCCGACGGGCGTTACCAACGCGAAGACTACGACCCCACCACCCGCATTGCCCACATCACCGACGGCGATCATCGCCATGAACAACACTACGACGAACGCCATCGCCTGCTGCTGGTCGATCACGGCTTTGGCGAGCGCGAGGAATACGTCTACGAAAGCGACAACCCCGAACCGGTGCAGGTCACCAAAAACGGCCAGACCACCACCCACGCCTACGACGACCATTACAACCTGCTGAGCACCACCGCCCCGGACGGCAGCGCCGAACACTACGCCTGGGACGAACGCGGCAACCTCATCGCCCATACCGACGGCGAAGACCACACCACCGCCTTCGCCTACAACGAACAAGACCGGGTCATCGCCGTCACCGATCCCGAAGGCCACCGTCACCAGTTCGACTACAACGCCCAAGGCCAACCCAGTGCTCATACCGATCCGTTAGGGCACACCGAGACCTTCGCCTATGACCGGCTTGGTCGCCCCACCGGTCACACCAACGCCCTGGGTCAAACCACCCATGTGTACTACACCGCCACCGGGCGGGTGCGTGAACTGATTGATCCCGATGGTGAACGCACCGAATGGGCCTACAACACACAAGGTCAATTGACGGAACAGCGTCGCCCCGGCGGTCATCGCCAGCGCTACCATTACAACGACCACGGCCTGATCGACGCCATCCAGCGGGCCGACGGCAGCGAACTGCACATCGCCTACAACGCGCAAAAACGCATCACCGAACTCACCGCCTGGCCCGATCCCGAAGCTGAAAACCCGGCAGGCCAACGTCAGATCTACCGTTACAACAACAGCGGTCAGTTAATTGAAGCGCGCAACGGCGAACACCAGTTGCAACAGGACTACACCGACCAGGGCAGACTCACCACCAGCACGCAGGATGGTATTGACCTGGACACCTGGCACACCGCCGATGGCGAACACTTGGGCGGCATCGCCCTGCTGGGCCAATCCTGGCACTACCAACGCGACGGCGCCGGGCGCATCGAAGCCCTGCACCATGGACTCCATCAACTGCAGCAACAACATAACGCCAACGGCCAACCCGTTGAACGCCGTTACCCCAACAGCCTGATTGAGCACTACACCTACACCGACGGCGGCCAACTGAACAGCATTCAGGAAGCGGAGGAAAAACTGCCACCGCTTGAGTATCAGCACAACCCGTTGGGTCAGATCGAACGCTGCAACGACCGCGAATACCACTACGGCCCCCTGGGCCAACTCGTCCAAACCAATGAACGGCCTTACCACTACAATGCTGGCGGCAACCCCATCGACAATGAGCAGAGTTACGACGCCCAAAACCGACTGCTCAGCGACGCCCAATACCATTACCGCTATGATGGGCGCGGCAATCTGATCGAAAAACAACATAAAGAGACCCAGGCCACCACGGAATATGTCTGGAACCTGTTCGACCAGCTCACCGAAGTGATCCATACGGATGCGGAAGGCAACGTCGAACGCCTGTGCTTTGAATACGATGCCCTGGGCCGCCGGGTGCAAAAAGGCCATACCCAAAATGGCGAAACCACCAGCCACCGTTACCTCTATCAAGGCCACAACCTGGTCGCTATCCTGGATGAGAAAAACAATCTGCTGGCCACGATTCTGCATGACCAAGGCGTTGATCGACCACTGGCCATCATCACCCATGGTCATGACCCAAAACCGCTAACCGAGGCGCAAAAAGCGGGTTGGGATGACTTGAGTGAAGACGATCAAAAATCCCTGGTGCAACAACAGACCGAACGGCGTTATTACTATCACCGCAATCATCAAGGCTCCATCACCGCGCTGAGTGATGAGCAAGGCAACCTCGTCGAACGATTCGAATACGACGCCTTCGGTAATATCACCCAACACGAAAAGACGGAAGAGACGCGCAATCCCTTCGCCTATACCGGCAGAGAGTTTGATCGAGCCGATTTGTATTATTACCGCGCTCGTTACTATGACCCCACACAGCGGCGGTTTATCAGTTCGGATCCGATTGAGTTGCTGAGTGGGGATTTTAACTTCTATCGGTATGTGGGGAATGATCCGATCAACCGCAGGGATCCCTTTGGCTACAAAGGAAACAGTTCCACATTCAAGCCCAGCGCCCTATCCGGCCAAAGCTTCCTCCAAAACATTTCCCCTGCGATCGGCAACTTGGCGACGGGACAGGGCGTCCAGCCGATCGACGTTGTCAATGCGTTAGTGCCGCTTTCAGGGCTGATGAACATTGAAGACAGCGCCCAAGCCATCGTGGACGGCATAAAGGAGAACTGGGTTGAGATGAGCATCGACCTGCTCATGGAAATCCTCGACAAAGTCTTCGACGGAGAATCGCCTGAACCCGCGGACAACAAGAAAAAGGCCGGCGGCGGTGGTTCAGATGGAACGGTGAGCAAAGGGAAACCCAAAGAATGTGAGGAATGCAAAAAGAACAAACAAACTTCCAGCAATCCGGTCATCTTCACCGGCGGAAAGATTCTCGGAGACGAAAAGGAACTCGATTTCTCCATCAACGCGCCCATGCCCCTGGTCTGGCAACGCAACTACGACTCGCAAAACCCCCGCGTAGGCTTGCTGGGCCAAGGCTGGACGCTGCTCTCGGACAGCCACCTGCGCATCGAACCGGATCAGATCATCTTCGCCGAACCCAACGGACGCGGCCTCGTATTCGAGGTTTTGGACATTGGCGAGAGCGACACCTGGGCGCTGGAGCAACTCACGCTCTCACGCCCCGAAGAAGAGCTTTACCAAGTCAGCACTGGCGACGGCGCCGTGTTGCACTTTGTCCCCAGCCAGACCGCCGGACGTTACCAACTCGAACGCATCGCCGACCGCAACGGCAACGGCCTGCGCTATATCTACAACTACTTCGAGGAAGACGGTCACGAAGACCGCCTCACCCACATCGTCACCGATGATGCCCGTGTCTTCGCGCTGCGTTATCTGGATCATCTCACGCATGTTCGTTTGGCTGGCGTGGATGAATGGCGTTGGGCGGACAATCAGGATCGTAACGGCCCGCCTTCGATGGTCGAAGCCTGGGTCAATTATCGTTATGACCTGCACGGCGACTTGGTCGAAGTCAAAAACCATACCGGACGCATCACCCGCCAGTTCGAATACAAAAACCACATGCTGGTCGGACACAAAGTGCCCGAAGGCCTGGAAAGCTTTTACGAATACGACCGCTACGTCCCGGAAGGCAAGGTGCTCCACAGTTGGAGCAATACCGGCAAATCCTGGACCTTCGAGTACCTGACCGGCCAAACCGTCGTCACCGACCACGAAGGCCGCCAGACCACCTATGACTTCGATCAGGACGAATATCTGACCGGCACCACCGATGCGCTCGGTCAGTCCCTGATCAAGGAACTGGACAACGGCGGCCTGCCCGAAAAAATCATCAACGAAGCCGGACAGGAAAAACAGTTCTACTACGACAGCCGCGGCAACCCGATCCTGATCAAAGACTTCGACGGCACGACCCTGCACGTCAGTTACCACGACGACTTCAACCAACCGGTGGAAATCAGCGACGACCTGGATCACACCACCACCTTCGCCTATGACGACAAAGGCAATCTGATTGAGGAGACCGCCGCCGATGGCGGTGTCACCGCCTACGAATACGACGAGCGCGGTTTGCCTATCGTCATCACCGACGCCAAGGGTGGCCAGAACCAACTGCACTACGATGCCGCCGGCAACCTGATCGAACGCACCGATTGTTCCGGCCAAACTACCCGGTACGCTTATGACCGCCACAGCCATTTAACGGCGATCACAGACGCTCTCGGCCAACAGACCCAATACCGCTATGACCGTGAACATCGCCTGATCGCCATCCACTACCCGGATGACAGTACCGAGCAATTTGCCTACAACGCCCAGGGCCAATTGATCCGCTATACCGACCCCAAAGGTCATGCAACGGATTATGAACTGGATTTGGAAGGCAGGCCGGTCAAACGCACCAATGCCCTCGGCGGTGAGCTTGAGTACCGTTACGATGCGCATGGCCGATTGAGCCAACTGATCAACGAGAACAAAGCCGCCTACCGTTTCTCCTATGATCCTTTGGATCGGCTGATTGAGGAACAGGGTCTGGATGGGTTGGTCACCCGTTACCGCTACGACCCGGTCGGCAATGTCACCGAAAAACACGAAAACGCGACAGCCCAAAATCCCCGCATCACGGCCTTCGAGCGGGATCCCGGTGGCCGACTCACCAAAAAACACATCCAACAGGGTGATCAAGAGAGCCAGACCGAATACCAATACGACGAATTAGGTCAATTGATCCAGGCCGAGAACGCCCAAGCCAAAGTCGAATTGCGCTATGACCCCCTGGGCCGCCTACTCAACGAAAATACCGAAACCCCGGCAGGTCGGCAAAGCCAGCTCAGTCACGCATACGATCTACTGGGCAACCGCACCAAAACCCAATTGCCCAACGGCAAAGCCCTCAATTGGCTTTACTACGGTTCCGGCCATTTGCACCAGATTAACCTGGATGGTCAGGTCATCAGTGATTACGAACGCGATGCGCTGCACCGGGAAGTCCAGCGCACGCAAGGGAACTTACACAGCAGCACGCTCTACGATCCCCTGGGCCGCATCCTCCAGCAACAAACCTTGCGCAAGACGCAACGACAGGATCAGGATGCCGCCGCGCCCAGTCTGAACCAGCAAAACCAAAGCCCGATCCAATTCCAGCGTAACTACCGCTATGACAAAGCCGGGGAACTGAGCCAAATCGACGACCTAAAAAATGGCATCACGAATTACCGCTACGATGCGATAGGTCGTATCACCCAAGCCGAACAGACAGACCAAACTGAGCGCTTCTCTTTCGATCCCGCGCATAACCTGATCAGCGAGGAGCAACATCAAGCGGGCGGCTATATCAAAGACAACCGCCTGAAGGTCTATCAAGACAAGCGCTACGACTACGATACATTCGGCAATCTGACCGAGAAGAGAATCGGCAAGCATACACAGATGCAGTTCCGGTACGATCTGGAACATCAGATGGCCGAAGCTGAAGTGACACGGAACGGAACGACGCAGACCTTCCAATATGCTTATGACCCGTTTGGACGGCGCATCGCCAAGACGGATGCTTTTGGAACGACGCACTTCACTTGGGATGGGAATCGACTGCTCAGTGAAACACGCGGAGAAAAAGCCAAAACTTATGTCTATGAGCAGGATGATTTTGTGCCTGTCGCGCAACTGGATAACGATAATATCCAGTACTATCACACCGACCACTTAGGCACGCCCAGAGAGTTGACCAACCCCGAAGGGGAGATTATCTGGGAGACAACCTATACGGCTTGGGGCAATACGGTTCAGAAAAGCTGGGAACTACAACACACGCAAATCAGCAATGAGCTACAAGCTCAACCCATTCGGTTCCAGGGACAGTATTTTGATCCAGAAACCGGATTACACTATAATCGTTCCCGGTATTATGATCCGGATATCGGGCGGTTCGTTACGCAGGATCCCATCGGGTTGATCGGGGGAGATAACCTTTACCAGTATGCATTTAATGCAACATTATGGATTGATCCATTAGGGTTAGCTCCTGCAGGAAATGGTGGGGCATACATATTTGCAATTAAAGGCGAAGGGATTTACATAGGAAAAGGCCAAAAAAAACGAATGCAAGATTCTCAAAAAGAGCGAGGAAAAATCGAAGATTGCGATGTCTTAGTTGAAGTACATGATGAAACAAAATTCAACAGCGAATTCAACAACACTTTAGGAAAAATGGTGGAGTACAAATTAATGATTCTAAATGATATGGTTGCTGGCAAGGGGAAGGACTCTCAACCTGGGAATATTATAAATTCTCATGTTAGCGGGAAAAGTGCATATGAAGACAAATCAAACTCCCACCTAGTAGATGAAGCCGATAAAATTGCCCAAAAGATGAATGACGAATTTCACGATAAATTATCTAAATGCACTTGCGGGTTTTAAATTAATGGAAACAATTTATCCTGAGAACCATTTTTATGATGAAAAAATAATATCTTGGGGTGACTTTCGTGGCGAGAAACGCATAACTATATTTGCAGAGCACCTAATGGAAGGCGTTGATCACGCCATCAGAAATAATATCAAACATATCCATTTAAGCAGAAAAAATAACGATTCAAAGCTATGCAAGGATTTGAGTTTCGATTTCATTGAATCATTAAAAGATATAAAAAGTTTTTGGGTTCATGTTAAAATTTCTTCAAAAATCAAGATAGACAGCATTTATGGATTAGCAAACCTTGAAGATCTTTTATGGCCAAATTTTAACAAAAACGTCTTAGACCTTTCCAAATTCAAAAATTTAAAATGCCTAGTTATCGGAGATCACCAAAACATATTAAATTACGATAGCCTAACTGGCTTACAGCGACTTTATATAGCTTCAATAAGAGGCACCGACTTAAGCTTATTAAGAAATATAAAGTCGTTGAAAAAACTAGAATTGCGATCTCCAAAGATTCATTCATTGTCTGGCATAGAGCACCTACCATCTTTGAAAAGTCTACGAGTCTATCGCGCCCCTAATTTAATAGACATCTCTTGCATAAACGAGAACCTATCAATCAACACTCTCATTTTAGAATCAATAAACTCTTCTTGTGACTATTTATCACTATCTTCAAATTCAAGTATAAAAGAAGCAAGATTCCTAACTAAAACAGACTCAATTGAATTTATTTCATCTATGGAACGCATTGAGAGTGCGTTCTTTCTGGATGTAATATCAAATGATTTATCTCCATTATTTAGGGCTAATAATTTAAAGCATGTTGGCTTTTCCAAGTACAAAAATAAATATAATTTCACTCAAAAAGAGATTTATGATCACTTTAAAAAAGTTCGCGAACAAGAAACAGGTTAATCCCACGTAGCCCGCGTAGGGCGGGAAAGCGAAGCGCATCCCGCCTTTCGAGTTCAAACGAAACCCCACCAAACGCCCCTTCAAGTTCGACCTTCTATCCGAAGGCGAGAGCGACTACTGGACCCTGGAACAGCTGACCCTAAGCCGCCCCGAACCCGGAATCAATGGGGTTAGACTTGATTGATATGAATTTACTTTTACACTTGGGGTTTATATGCTGGAAATCAGTCGTTTCCTTGGAATCATTATCTCAATGTATTTCGATGAACATAAACCCACCAAATTTCCATGTCAGATATAATGAATACCGAGCTTCCATGGGAATTAATGATCTGAATGTTATCGCTGGATCGCTTCCGGCAAAGATTCGCGGTTTGGTTGAAGAATGGGCGGAAATACATCAAATGGAATTGCTAAGAATGTGGGAAACGAAAGCATTACATAAGCTCAAGCCACTTGTCTAATAACGAAAATACAATTATGGAATGTGTTTATCTGACTAAAGCACAATACAAAGAAAACTATACAGTTTTTCTGGAGTTTAACACGGGTGAATCAGGCGAAGTTGACCTTAAAGAAACAGTTTACAAATATAATGCAGCCAAGCCTATAAGGGAGAAAGAGCATTTTTCCAAATTTTACCTGGACTCATGGCCTACATTAGCTTGGGAATGCGGTTTTGATATTTCAATAGTGCCACCGGCGCACGCCGTATATTAATGGCATCTTGATTTCTTCTGTATACTTGCCTTCGCGCCTTCTGACTCAGCCCGCTAACAGTCATGTGACGATGCAAATCAAAGATCACCATAACGAAAAGCAACTTTTTCTTGGCCGGGCCATCACCGCAGGCGGTCTCGTCATCCTGGCCTTAGGTTTATTGATTGGCCGGATGGTGCAATTACAGGTTTTTGAACATAATCACTTCACGACGCTATCCAAAGATAACCGGGTCAAGCTGGTACCTTTACCCCCCACCCGAGGGTTGATATACGATCATAATGGTGTGCTGTTAGCGCAAAACCGTCCAGCTTACAGCCTGGAAATAATCCCGGAGAACGTCAAGGATATTCCAGACACCTTGATCCGCCTGGCCCAGATCATCTCTATCACCGAAGACGATTTGGAACGTTTCCACAAGCTGAAAAAACGCAAGCGCCGCTTTGACAGCATACCCATCCGCATTGATCTCAGTATGGAGGAGGCAGCCCGTTTCGCTGTCGTTCATCACCGTTTCAATGGCGTGGATATCAAAGCGCGATTATTACGCTATTACCCACATCCAGAAGCCACCGCGCATGTCATTGGTTATGTTGGCCGCATCAGTAAAAGCGATCTACAAAATCTGGAAGTCTCCAATTACGCTGGCTCTTCGCACACAGGTAAAACCGGCATTGAGCGATCTTATGAATTTGAATTACACGGCGGCGTCGGCATACGTCAGGTTGAGGTAAATTCGGTTGGCCGGGTTATTCGTATACTTGAACACAAGCCACCCGCGCCTGGACAAAATCTGCATTTGCATTTGGATATTGAATTGCAAAAAATCGCCATGGCCGCTCTGGGTGAAGAAAATGGCGCAATCGCCGCCATCGACCCCAATAGCGGCGGCATATTAGCCTTGGTCAGCAAGCCCTCTTTTGATCCGAATCTATTTGTGGCGGGCATCAGCAGCAAGGATTACCAGACATTACAGCAGAATCCGGAAAGGCCCTTATATGATCGGGCGGTGAGCGGCCAATATCCCCCCGGCTCCACAATCAAGCCGTTTATCGGATTGGCCGGTCTGGAAACCGGACAAATCAGTCCCGAAACCCGTGTTTTCTGCCCGGGCTACTACCAATTGCCTGGACAAAAACATAAATACCGTGATTGGAAAATCATCGGACACCGGCACATGAACCTGGACACCTCCATCACCCAATCGTGCGATGTGTATTTTTATAAACTCGCCTATGAAATTGGTGTGGATAACCTCAGTCAATATCTGGCGCAATTCGGTTTCGGCGCGCGCACCGGCATTGATTTGAGAAATGAAGCGCGCGGCATCCTGCCTTCGCGTGAATGGAAGCGACGGGTTAAACATGCCCCTTGGTATCCAGGCGAAACCGTCATTATGGGTATTGGACAAGGTTACTACCTGGCCACTCCATTACAACTCGCCGCCGCCACCGCCGCCATCGGCAATGGCGGCATTTACTATACGCCACGCTTGTTGAAACAATTTGAGATACGCGGCGGTGATAAAAGCGAGATGATATTGCCAGTCGGTAAACCCATCCAGATTCATCAACTGGACAACTGGCGGGAAATCCACCAATCCATGCTCAATGTGATTGAACATCCGCGCGGCACAGCCAAACAAATCCGCAGTGATACTTACCGCATCGCCGGTAAAACCGGCACTGCCCAGGTATTCACCATCAAACAAGATGAAGAATACGATGAAGAAAAAATCAAGAAAAAAATGCGCGACCATGCACTCTTCGTCGCTTATGCACCAGCAGACGATCCGCGAATCGCCATTGCCGTCATTGTTGAAAACGGCGGCAGCGGCGGCTCAACCGCAGCACCCATCGCACGCAAGATCATGGACGCTTATTTATTACCCGAACGACCCGACACGTCCTCATGACAGCCTTACAGCACGATAACCTGCCGCCTCCCCCCGCAGGTTCGCATTACTACCGGCAAACCGATGGGTTTTGGCATCGCCTGCATATTGACCTCCCTCTGCTTGGCGGTATTCTGTTGCTGTGCCTGTTAGGTTTACTGCTGCTTTATTCAGCCAGTGGCGAAGATCTGAATCAAGTGAAGCGTCAAGGCATTCGCCTCGGGGTCGCCTTGCTGGTCATGGCGGCCATCGCGCAAGTGCGTCCATCCACGCTGCACAGATGGAGTCCCTGGATCTATTTAATCGGCATCCTGATGTTGGTTGGCGTACTGGCTTTTGGCGAAACCGGTAAAGGCGCTCAACGTTGGCTTAATCTTGGGATTGTACGTTTCCAACCTTCTGAAATCGTCAAGCTGGCGGTGCCGTTCATGCTGGCTTGGTTTTTGGCAGATAAACCGATACCACCCAATTGGGCGCGACTCCTCGTCGCTTGCATCCTTATCGCCATCCCGGTCTGGATGATCGCCCGGCAACCGGATCTTGGCACTTCATTGTTAGTCGCAAGCGCTGGTGTTTTCGTTTTATTCCTGGCCGGCATCAGTTGGCGTCTGATTCTGGGTTTAATCGGCTTGGTCGCCGCCGCCGCACCGATACTCTGGTATAACCTGCACGATTATCAACGTCAGCGGGTGATGACTTTTTTTGACCCGGAACAGGACCCACTGGGCGCTGGCTACCATATCATCCAATCCAAAATCGCCATCGGTTCAGGTGGACTATACGGCAAAGGCTGGTTTAACGGCACTCAGTCACAACTCGATTTTCTTCCGGAACGCCATACGGACTTTATTTTCGCCGTATTATCCGAAGAATTCGGGCTGACCGGCGTACTGATCATGTTATCCGTTTATTTATTCATTATTTTACGCGGTTTATACATCGCCAATAATGCGCAAAACACCTATAGTCGATTACTGGCCGGATCATTAACACTGGTATTCTTCGTATACCTGTTCGTCAATACCGGCATGGTGACCGGTTTATTGCCTGTGGTCGGCGTGCCTTTACCCCTCATCAGCTATGGCGGCACTTCATTAGTCACCTTGATGGCGGGTTTTGGCATCCTGATGTCTATTCATACCAATCGTAATCTGCTCACGAGGTGACAATGCCACACTTGCTTTACATGGCCCTGGCCTTATTCAGCCTGTCAGTCAACGCGCAAAGCCCGGCGCAGTTGCAACATGATTTCATTGCAACCATGCAAGAAGCACACGATTTCCAACCCGAAGCTTTACGCCAGCTTTTCGCTTCGGCCAAAGTACGCCAACCCATTCTCAATGCCATCTCCCGCCCAGCGGAAAAACGCCTGGATTGGGGCCAGTACCGCAAGCTCTTCGTCACCTCCAGCAATATCCGCAATGGCGTGCAATTCTGGCGCGACAATCAGGCGATTCTGGCGAAAGCCCATGCACAATACGGTGTGCCGCCTGAAATCATTGTCGCCATCATCGGCGTTGAAACGCGTTACGGGCGGAATACCGGGCATTTTCCAGTGCTGGATGCCCTGTTCACCCTTGGCTTCCACTACCTTAAACGCGGCCCGTTTTTCCGCGATGAGCTGCGACATTTTCTACTGCTGACCCGGGAAGAAGGACTGGATCCACGTAATCCCAAAGGGTCATATGCCGGTGCGATGGGGCGTCCTCAATTCATCTCCTCCAGTTACCGGCATTATGCAATTGACTTTGATAACGATGGCAAGCGCGACATCTGGCGTAATAATGCGGATGTCATTGGCAGCGTCGCTCACTACTTCGCCAAACACGGCTGGCGTCAAGGCATGCCGGTCGCACGCCGGGTCAGCGGCGTACAAGCCAAGCACCAGCCCATCATTGATGCAGGATACAAACCCGGATACACCATTGCAGAACTCCGTCAACAAGGCGTTCAAATCCCCACCAGTCTGCCTGATCAATCATCCGCAAGCCTGCTGGCGATGCACATCCAGAATCAAACCGAATATTGGCTCGGGCTGGATAATTTTTACGTCATCACCCGCTATAACCACAGTCCCTTATACGCCATGGCAGTCTATCAATTAAGCCAAGCCATTCATGCGCAATATGAATAAATCCCTGTTCAGCCCAGCCCTCTTGGCCTTGACGTTAACGTTTTTGCTGCACGGCTGCGGAGGAGATACGACAACCCGGGACGGGCCGCCGCCCCGGACAGTCAGCCAAGCCGAGATCGAAAACATACCGGATCCGACGCCGCAGTTTGAACGACCCAATCCGGCTAACCAGAAACCCTATACCGTATTCGGCAAAACATACTACCCACTTGCTTCCAACGAAGGCTTCAGCCAAACTGGCGAAGCCTCCTGGTACGGCAAAAAATTCCACGGACGACGCACGGCCAATGGCGAAATTTACAACATGTACGCCATGACAGCGGCTCACCCCCGATTGCCCTTACCCAGTTACGTACAAGTGCGTAACCTGGAAAATGGACGCAGCATCATCGTGCGAGTGAATGATCGCGGCCCTTTTGCCAATAACCGGATTATTGATTTATCTTACACCGCTGCACGCAAGCTGGATTTCGCCAATCAAGGCACGGCCCGCGTTGAAATCAAAGCCATCACATCCGCCACGGCAGAAAAAACAGCAAAACCGACAGAAAAAGACGATAAACAGATCTACCTGCAAATCGCCGCATTCTATAACCTGACCAACGCGCAAAATCTGTACGATGACTTACAAGGCAACTTGTCACACGCTTTACAGATACAAACCAAACCAACTGATTACGGCACGCTTTATCAAATCCAGGTTGGTCCACTGACTTCTATGCAAGAAGCCATGCAACTTGCGCAAAAATTACAACAGCAAAACATCAACGGCAGCCAGATTTTACTGCGCTGACAGATTTTACGTTTTTACCCGGAACTCACATTGAATAAGCTATTGTTCGCTCGCTTGATCATTTGGATGAGCATCCTTTGCGCAACGGCCAATGTTGCTGCTGAGTCCCAACCCGTCAACAGCATTCCGTCTGATGTCTCTATATTACAAGCCATCGTCCAAAGCAATACGAGCCTTGATGAGGAACAAAAAGCACAGGCAAATGCGCGTCTCAATGAGACGCTCGCCATGCAGAAAGAAACCGCAGATACGCAACAATCACTTCATACGCTACGTGAGGTCATCCATAACGCGCCAGACCAGTTAGCGGCGCTGAAGTTGGAGGAGCAACAAAACGTCCCATCCAAACCCGATCTGGAAAATGTGAGCATTTCTGAACTTGATGCTTTGCTCATTACAATGCGCTCAGAACTTGCCACGCAACAAAGTTTACTCGGACAACGTGAAGAAGATTTAAATGATCTGCTAAACCAAAGCCGGTCAGACGCGGATGAACTCACCGACAGACGCTCCCGACTATCAGAACTCAAAGCACAGAACAAAGACGCCCATGATGATAATCTGATGAGCAAAGTCGATGCGCTTTGGCGCAAAACACAGATCACGCTACAAGAAAGGCATATCGACCTTATTTCGCTGCGGCAGGAAAATATTGACCTACTGACAGAATTAACACGCCGTGAACGCGATCAACTGAGCGCAACAGTGGAAACACTCAAAGAACAACTGGCGACCGCATTAAAAACCTTGCAAACCAAACGCCAGGAAGCGGCCTCTTCTTTAGCCTCAAAGTCCAATACCGCAGCGGCTGATCAGCCGGAACATATCCGCTTAATACAACAAGGCATTACCCAACTCACGCAAGAACAAACTGACTTACTCAGCCGCGAAGCGGAATTTCAACGTCAGCTTGAACAAAACCATAGAATGTCAGAGCAACTTAAGCGCGATTATGAACGCATCCGCCAAATTGTGGCATTAGGAGGGGCCAACACCCAAGTCTCAAATTTACTGCAGAAAAAACGCCAACTCGCCCCTTTGCCGAAACAATTGCTGAAAGAGGCGCTAATCTTCCAGCAATTATTAAGTAATGCCAATCTGAGACAATTACAGTTAGATGAAATTCTGCAACAAGCTGTGGCGACCAAGGTCGTCAAATTCGATCTGGTGGACAACCAAGGAGTCATTGAACGTAATTTACAGGAACTCCACCACAATGCCGCCCTCACACTTTGGCGAACCTATACACGGTACCTCAATATTCTGGCTCAGTTGGAATCCAATACGCGGGCCTTGGCGCAAGAATCTGAGCAATACCATGCTTTCATTGATAATCGCCTGTTATGGCTGCCCAGTGCCGATATCCTTCCCTTGAATCAGATCGGGTTACTTTGGCAGGATGCCATTTGGTTTACAGACCCACAGCAACTGAAAGCCTTGAGCGACAGTTTAGCGAACATTCCCTCAAGCAGGCTGCCCTTCATCATTGGCCTCATCCTTGTCGTCCTGACTCTGCTGGGGTTACGCCGCCGCGCGATCAGGCAACTCCGGCATCATGCAGAACTGGTGCGCAAAGTCAGAACGGACAGCTTCCATTCAACCCTCATGGTGTTTGCATACACCCTCATACTGAGTAGCTGGCTGGGCTTATTATTGTTGGGCTTTGGCTGGATACTGGGTTCATTGCCTTCATCCAATAACACCATCTTGATCTTATCCGCCTGTTTGCAAGCCGCCGGGCACATCATCCTGTTCTTAAGCCTACTCAGGCATCTGGGGCGTGATGATGGATTAGCCAAGCATCATTTATATTGGCCTCCTAAATTAGCGGAAGAAACAAGACGCCAAGCCACTTGGCTGATGCCTATCCTGACACCGCTCGCCTGCTTGGCGGCAGCAGGCTCTCCTGGCGTGCCGACAAGTTTCATCACCTTATGGGAAGTCGTGCAAATGGAAGACGCCAGCGTGATCCTCATTGGCCGCCTCGCTTTTATTGCGCAAATGCTTTTCATCGCCTTGTCGCTTTATCAGGCGTTGCGCAAAGGTGGCAACCTGATGCAAGACCTGACGCAGGACAACGTCAATCAACGCTGGGTTCAATACCATTTATTCTGGTTCTGGGGCATTCTGGCCATACCAGTCGCGCTCGCCATACAAGCGTTACTGGGCTATTTTTACGGCGCTATTTTTTTGGCATCAGTCATTGGTGAAACGCTCTGGTTTCTGATCCTGACGCTCATTATCCGGGATTTGATCATTCGCAGTCTTTATGTCACGCAACGCCGCCTACGCCTACAAGAGGCGCTCAGATACCGGGATGAGATGCAAGCACGTAAAAAAGCCGAAGCAGAGCAAGAGAACACCAAAGAAGTGCCGGATGAAATCATCCAATCCATCGAAGAAGAAAAAATTAACTATGGCTCTCTCGGCGCACAAGCGACCAGTCTGGTGCAACTGGGCTTCACCGTCGCTTTCATTATGGGCATTTGGCTGATTTGGCAAGACATCTTTCCCGCCTTCAGCTTTTTGAACAAAGTGGAACTTCCCCTCACCACCACAAAGCTCATTGAAGGGGTCAATCAGGAAATGGCACTGACGCTCAGCGACGTATTCGCTGGCCTCCTGTTAGGCGGTCTGGCGTTATTTGCGGCGATGAAAATTCCAGCCATGCTGGAACTGACCTTACTGCAGCAACTTCCTCTCAGTCGCGCCTCCCGCTACGCGGTGAAGACCATTTCGCAATATATCGTCGCCATCATCGGCGTTATCATCACGTTCAAATCACTCGGTCTGCAATGGTCAAGCATTCAATGGCTGATCGCTGCCTTATCCGTCGGTTTTGGATTTGGCCTGCAAGAAATCGTGGCTAATTTCGTCAGCGGCATCATCCTGTTGTTTGAACAACCCATTAGGGTCGGTGACGTGGTGACTGTTGACGGCACGACCGGGACGGTATCGAAAATACGCATCCGCGCAACCACCATCGTCAATTGGGATCGACAGGAACTGGTTATCCCAAACAAAACATTCATCACTGGGCAATTAATCAACTGGACGCTATCAGACACTGTGAATCGCACGATCATTACGGTAGGCGTGGATTATGGAACGGATACGCGAAAAGCCATGCAATTATTGAAAGACGCAGCAACCGAACAGCCCAACGTGATGGAAAATCCTGAGCCATTAGTCAGTTTTGAACGATTCAATGATAATTCTCTGGATTTAACCTTGCGCGCCTACCTTGAGAATCTGGACAACCGCTTGCTAACCATTACCGACCTGCACCAGCGCATCCTCGACAAATTCCGGGCGGAAAATATCGAAATCTCCTTCCCTCAGCGAGATGTGCATCTTTCAACAACAAGTCCACTCGAACTCCGTGTGCAAAGAACATAGCCGCTTGATAACAAGATCTAAAGCGATCTCATTTTCAACAAAAAGCTTTCACCATCACTTGACCTGCCAGCTTATTGTCGTGGTCAAGTCATCTCGTACCAAGTCAATAGCACAGCAACATTTTATTATCGATATTCGCTAATAATGTTATTTAACGCCGCATTGAATTCATCAGGTTTAACCTGCGGTATAAAATGGCCGACGCCGGGAATAAGCGTTACACTTTCATGTAATGCCACCTCATTCCCTGTTTCAGCCGCGTTGATATTGCGAAGTTTGTTGGAATAACGCGCCAAACCAGAAGGAAAGTTTTTGGCATTCCATCTAAATATTTCATATATTGCGCTTACTCCCATCTCTGGGTTCTGGCCGGAAAACTGCTCAACAATTGAAGCTTTCAGCTTAGCGTCTACTTGAGGCATGAACATGGACTGGACCAACTGCTGAGAGACACCAATGAAATCATCTTTAAACGGTTTTACAAAACCTTCGATATCTGCCTCAGATTTAGGGTATTCAAATGGCGTATAGAACGTATCTACTCCAACAATAGCAATCACTTTATCGCCCAGTATTTTGGCAGCTTCAATGGACACCGGACCACCCATCGAATGTCCAACAAGCATAATCTTGTCTCCACCAACTTCATTAATAACAGCCGCGACATCTTCACCAAAAGCGCTCATGGTGTAGTCTTCCCGGACGCTGCCAGATTGGCCATGGCCCGCTAAATCCAGCCATACCACCCGGTGTTTATTTGAGAAATACGCAATTTGGGGTGTCCAGAATTTATGATTGCAAGTCCAGCAATGTACAAAAACAAGGGTTATTTCTCCTTGGCCCTGAGTCCCAAACAAGATCTGGCTGCCGTCTTTAGAGAGTACGGTTGAAACCACTGCTTGTTTGGTGTCTTGGTAATGAGAAGCGCACCCAGAGATCATCACAATAAACAGGGCTAAGACGAACTGGCGCAAGAAATGATTATTTGTCTTCATCGATTTTCCTAAGGTGAAATGATTTTCAACATAACTCAGTATCATTGAATAACTGGATCAACCAACCGCTAAACGGGCTGCCACCTATTCAACCGTCACGGATTTAGCCAGATTGCGCGGTTGATCAACATCCGTGCCTTTTAATAAGGCGACATGATAAGCGAGTAGCTGGAGCGGAATGGTATACACAATGGGCGCAGTGCCCGGATAGATATCACTCAATGTCAGATTCTGATATTTATCCAGATTGATTTGCACCCGGTGATCACTGAATAAAAACAACTCGCCGCCCCGTGTGCGCACTTCCTGCAAATTGGATAGCACCTTGCTCAGCAAAGGGTCATCCGGCAGCGCACACACGACTGGCATATTTTCATCCACCAGCGCCAAAGGCCCATGTTTGAGTTCACCAGCAGGATAAGCTTCCGCATGGATATAGGAGATCTCTTTCAGTTTTAATGCGCCTTCCAATGCAACAGGATAAAAAGCACCTCGCCCCAGAAATAAAGCATTATTGAGGTGAGCGAAATTATTTGCCATCAAAGCGATTTGGTCGCTTAACCCAAGCACCACTTCAATCTGGCGCGGCAATGCCTGTAATTCATCCACCAGAAGGCTTTCCTGCTCGCCCGTCAGTCCCTGCCGACGCGCCAGCGCAATCGTCAGCAGGCGCAGAACCACGAGCTGCGTGGTGAAAGCCTTGGTTGAGGCGACCCCGATCTCCGGCCCGGCCCGGGTCATCAAGGCAACATCCGATTCGCGTACCAAGGAGCTTTCCGCCACATTGCAGATTGCCAGACTACCCAGATAACCGGCCTGTTTAGCGGCCTGCAAAGCCGCTAAAGTATCTGCGGTTTCACCGGATTGCGAAATCGTCACAAATAAGGTGTTCGGAGATACCACAACTTTCCGGTAACGATATTCGCTAGCGACTTCGACCTGGCACGGAACACCCGCTTCTTCCAGCCAATATTTGGCGACCAAACCCGCATGGAAACTGGTGCCGCAAGCAATGATATGGACAGCTTTGACTTGATCCAACAGTCCACTGGCCGCATGGCCGAAGCTGTTCTCCAGAAAACGCCCGTCATGCACCCGACCCTCCAGAGTCTCGGCAATGACCGCAGGTTGTTCAAAGATCTCCTTCAGCATATAGTGCTGATAAGGACCTTTCTCGACTGTGGAGGCGGACAGTTCAGACTTGCGGATAAGCCGCTGCACAGGTGCGCCGTTTTGGTCGATCACCCGCACATCCGCACAAGTCAGATCCGCCAGATCACCTTCTTCAAGAAAAATGAACTGCCGGGTCACTGGCAGTAGCGCGGATACGTCAGAAGCCATGTAGTTTTGGCCTTCCCCCATGCCAACCACCAAAGGACTGCCGAGGCGTGCCACCACCAAATGCCCGGGATGACGTAAACTGATGACGGCAAGCGCATAAGCCCCCACCAGCCGTTGGCAAGCTTGACGCACAACTTCCAATAAATCATCCGATTGCGCCAACAAAGCATCCAGTAAATGGGCGATGACTTCCGTATCCGTTTCTGAATCAAACACATAACCCTGGCTTTCCAACATCGTGCGAAGTTCGGCATGATTTTCGATGATGCCATTGTGTACGACCGCAACCTGATCACTGCTCATATGCGGATGCGCATTACGCTCTGCTGGAACACCATGGGTGGCCCATCTGGTGTGCGCAATGCCTGATCGCCCCTGAACCCCGCTCTGTTCCGCCATCGCCTGTAACACCATGACTTTGCCAACAGCACGCAGGCGTTGCAATCCTGGCGCATCTTGTACGGCAATACCGGCTGAGTCATAGCCGCGATATTCCAGACGCTGCAAGCCATCCAGTAAGAAAGGGACGATGTTTTGGGGAGCTATAGCGCCAACAATGCCGCACATGAATGAGACTCCGATTGATGATAAAAAAGATAGCTGAGTCCCTTCCGAAATGATGCGATAGAGAGTACCGTCAAGCATAGGAAACTGCGCCTGCTCCCACGCCAATGCGCCAGGTTCCCATAAACTCAATTCAACAAACCTGACCAATCCCGTGCTAATGCTTCAGGCGTCGCAGGCTGGGTCAACTCATACAGGCGATTTATATCCTGTAATTTCTGCCCACCATCGCGTGTCAGAGGACGCCAGATAAAATTCGCCACATCCTGACTGGGATAAAGCATGAACAAATCCAATGGCAGCGAGAGATAAATGCCTTTATCGAAACTGCCTTCGCCAAACTGATCATGCGCTACATCCGTCACGGTGACAAAAGCGCCAATGCGCGCGCCGCTTTGAAAACGGCGCGAAACATCCAGCGTCGCGCCAACATCGCCTGCCAGATAGCGCCCGATGCTCAAACGCGCCTGCACCCCCTGGAATGGCGAATCATAATATAAGGTGGCATGCCCGGTCGTCACGCCATAAGATTGCAAACCAAAGCGCTGATTGAACGCCCGTTTTCTCACCTGAAACACATCCGCACCCAATGCCCAACGCGCGCCATAGGGGCGATATAGCGTTTCTCCGCCAATGCCAGCATACATTTCCTCCAAAATGCCCGCAGTCAGACGCGCATACCAGGCCGGCGCAGGTTTCCATTGGTAATTCAGCGCCAACTTGGTGATCCCATGCTTGCCTTGTTGAAAATATTGTTGGATATCCGTTCGCACATGCGGAAGCTGACTGGCAGGCGGCGTATCCAACTGATCAAATGTGTCATCCATATTGAACCCCAAGGAACCCGCCAATTTCAAATGTGGCGTAAATGCACATTCCCCGGATAATTCGAGCCATAGTTGATACGCATAAAAGGTATCCAGAGCGCCACCGATATGTTGTCGAAGGCGAGGTGTCATGGAGCCACCACATGCGGGATAAGCTTCCGTTTTTATCCAAACATCGGCCCGTGCGGACGAATCGCCATAGGCTTCTGCAAAATCCGCGTTAGACCAGATCTCCTCCACGCTACCAGCATAATGGAGTGCGGCATCCAGGTCTTTACGTTGCAAAGAAACCGCAGCCGTGGCTAATCCATCGGTCAAATTCACCATGCGAAATCTTTTAATCGCTTGCGGTAAATGGTTATGCGCTGTCCGGGCCGCCTGGCCCAAAGCAATCGGTATTTGGCGGAATCTCTCCTGTGAGAGATGCAGTTCCATGGTATGGCTGTCCACTATACCAATCTGTTGCATTGACTGGCCCTGGTTCGCTAACGCCTGATGGATGGCAGATAAGGCTTCCGTCGCGGTTTGGGGAGGCTGGCGGGATATTTTCTCAGGAAATGCATAAAACCGTGGTATCTCTGTTTCCGGGTTCAGATCGCCATGCAAAGCGATCTGAACCATCAAAGTATCGCCGCGTTCGACACCCAACGCTAAATCCAGCCCCTCATCAAACTGATAAGTCAGGCCAACATTCAGCGAGGATTTGGGGGCAATCACATTGCCATAAGGTTCATACGAGTAATCATTCGGATCCCATTCCAATTTCAACGATAACCCTTTGATTGGCGTTCGGTAATTGATTCCGCCAAATAATCCAACCCGGTCACCGTGAAACCATTGCCCCACTTCTGGCACGCCGCCAGATCCTGATGTCTGGCGGCGACGTTGGCGGAAACCATCACTTAATATACCCAACGGGTTTTGCAAGGAACCGCTGGAACCCAGATAGCCCCACCCCAATCCCAGTGAAAAATCCACCGCATAAAAACGCTTTGAAGCGACAAGATACTCACTGGCGAATAACCCGGTACCGGCGAAATCCCGTAAACCCAAAGCGAGTTGGGGACGGTATCTGGACTCTTCAAACAAACGTATTTTGGCATCAAACCGTTTATCCACCCAATCTTCCTGCCCAACCGAATAAGAGGCACGGCGCGTTCTGGTATAGCTCACCGTTGACTCAAGCCAGGGCAAGGGTTGCAACGTCAAAAAATACCGGCGATAGGGTTCGGTTTTGGCATACCCCAGATAGATCGCCCCATCTTTGGCGAAGCGCGCGGTGGGGGTTTGCAGCAAGCCTACACCACCAAAATCACCCAATGTCTCGTTTGCCAAGGCCATACTTATCGGCGCGAATGGAGCGACCAAAGCAAAAAGCCATAGGCTGGAGAGCGATAGATGGAAAGCCTGGATATTCACACGATTTAAAGACGATTCAGCTCACATCATCAGTGGGATAAAGCAGATCAGAACATACCAGCCTGTCAACCTTCATGCTGACAGGAACGCCAATCCCCTGGATTTGTCATGGAGGATATCGTCAATTCAGCCAACAGGCGCTGGATATCATGCATGGGGATTTCGTCGTCGTAAGGCGATCTGATTCTGGGAACGACAATCATACTGCCGGGCGCTAATTTGACAGGCGTATAATGCCAATAACTTAATTTAAGCGACTGGGTTAAACCATTCGGCAATACCGCAAAGACCTGATCCACATCCGCCTCTGCGGTCATCCCACCGGCTGATTCAATATAGTCATCAGCATGATCCCCGGACACAAAAGGGAAGCTACCGGCATTCAAAACCTCGCCAACCACCTGTATGGCATTCATACGCTGAGGCATATAAATCACATCGCCTTTCATCAAAATGGTGTCGGACGCTCTGCGCACTTGCAATATGGCGGGATCCGCTTGCACGATGACGCGCCCAAACAGACCCGGTTGTTGAAATTGATGCAGCAAGTGTTTGACATACAAGGTCGCTGGACTGAATGGAACCCGGGATTGCAAGCCAACCAGCACCATTTCCAGGTCGCGTAATAATCCAGCACGTCGCTGCCTTGACTGATGCCGCGAAGCGCTGCGCGTCATAACTGTGCCATAAGGATAAGCCTCAGGCGTCAGCCCGCCTGAACGCAGTATCAATTCAAACAGGGTTTCACCGGATAATAAGCGGTATCCTCCAGGTTGGTGGAACTCGCCAAGCAAATAAACCTCTTGATGCGCTTCCAAAGGCGGATCATTAACCACCGACTGATGGCAATTCCATGTTGATGGCGAAGCGGTATAAAGTGGAAACACCATTGGGTCGGATGCAGCAGTCGCCAGATCAGTCCGGGCATTCGCCACACTCCAGGCGAGACCGGCAAATAGCGCCGCCCCCAACACCCACCAGACGGATAAACGATCCGATCCATTGACGCGTCCACCCACCGCGAATGGATCAAAACGGGTCGGCATTTTGGTCGCCAGCCAACGCCTCTGGATGCTGCTCATACCAGATGAGTAAATCGTAATAGTTGTGAATTCTCTCAACATAGATCACTGGCTCGTGCCCGCGTGCATAACCATATTTCAAAGTGCTGAAATAGGCTTTCTCTGTCAGCAAGGGCAACCGCTTTTTAACCTGCACCCAAATATCCGGATCTCCGCCCTGACGCCGCGTTAAAATCCGCGCATCCTCCAGGTGTCCCAAACCCACGTTATAGCTCGCCAAAGCGAACCAAAGCCGATCAATCGGATGAATATGTTCAGGGATTCTCCGTTTGAGCCGGTCAAGATATTTGGCCCCGCCCAATACGCTCTCACGCGGATCCATCCGGTTGACCACCCCCATCTGTTTGGCCGTCGCCCGGGTCAACATCATAAGGCCGCGCACCCCGGTCGGGGATACCGCGTCTGGCAACCAATGAGATTCCTGATAGGACATGGCAGCCAATAAGCGCCAATCCATACCGGTCAGTTGGGACGCTTCCATAAATAAATCCCGATATTCGGGTAACCGGTCTTTGATATGCCGTCGGAAAACCTGCTTATCCACATAGTTAAGCCGATCCATATAGTCATAATAACGATCCGCTAAACGTTCTATCACGCCATTCTGGATCGCTTTGCACAAGAACGTGTTCGCCGCCTGCCGCAATGAACCATCATCGCTTTTGGGAAAAGCCCAGGCCAAGGCCCGCTCAAACTCCACCTCAAAAGCCGGACGCAAATGCGAATAAATTTGCTGGGCTGGCAGTAAATCACTGGACTTGGCGATCGTATAACTGACGCCTCTTTCCTCAACGGCTTGCAACAATGTTGGCGTATGGAGATTGCCACAACTCTTCCAGGCCAACTCTGGATGGTCTATTTTTGTCTGTTGCAAAGTCTCCTCATGACTTGATGCACCAGAAACATGTAATTTACCTGAGGATATATCTTCAAATGACGCCGGCCTCCGCGCGCCGCGTCGATAAACCAATTGTTCGCTGACTTGCCGATAAGGCAGGCTAAACCGCAAGGTTCTACGCCGACCCGGCGTATCCACCAACTCGGCGGCGGCCATATGCACCTTAGCGTAACGTACAGACCTTAATAAAGTTGCCATATCATCGACATAAACAAAGCGCGCCTTGACTCCGATGGACTGGGCGAAGGCCGTGACTAATTCATGCTCAAAACCGCCCAGGCGGTATTTTTCTTTATGGATGTCGGTGAGTGGATGCTTGGTGATGACCTTCAGTTCACCCTGTTTCTTTATCCGCTCAAGCTGAGTGGACTGCTCGCATCCCACGATCAAAATCACATAAGCAATCACCAGGAAGCGCACGAATTGTTTATTGATAGACCATGGCTCCAGCATCATCACTCCAGTAAAACCGCTTTCATTGATTATTGAGGGATCTCTGGCGATTTCCTTTTCCACCGAAACGACTTGGGCGCGACCAAATCCAACAAGCTTAACCGCTCATCCACGCCAAATAAACGACAATAGTTATCATGCGTTTGTTGGATGATATTTTCGACCGGCTGGTTTTTGATTTCGGCCAATTGCTCCGCCACCCTGGCCACATGGCGCGGCTCATTGGGCTTGCCACGAAACGGCGTCGGTGCCAGGTAAGGGGCATCTGTTTCAATCAAAATCCGTTCCATTGGCGTCTGGGCCGCGACATCCCTTAGCGCTTGCGCATTTTTAAAAGTCAGAATACCCGAGAAAGAAAGATAAAAATTCATCGCCATCGCCTCTTTCGCCATTTCCCAGGTTTCGGTGAAACAGTGCATGACGCCACCGACCTCCTCCGCCTTTTCTTCACGCATGATGTGAATCGTGTCTTGACGCGCTTCACGGGTATGAATGATAAGCGGCTTACGCAATACCCTGGCGGCGCGGATATGACGGCGGAACCGCTCCCGCTGCCACGCCATATCCTCATTCTGGCTACGATAATAATCCAGACCGGTTTCCCCAATCGCCACATTCTTGGGATGCCTGGCTAATTCAATCAGGGTTTCAATCTCAGGGTCCTCACCCGCTTGTTCACAAGGGTGAACGCCAACCGAAATCGATATACCGGGATAAGCCGCCACCAACGCTAACATCGCCGGATACGCTTCCAAATTGATTGAAACCGATAATATTTTTCCAACTCCCTGATCAAGAGTCTGCTCCATCAGCCGCTTGAAATCCCCTTGATAGGGTGTTAAATCAACCCGGTCGAGATGACAATGAGAATCTACTAACATAAAACTACATCGTGTAAGTGAAATAATCGTTTTGCGGCGCGCCTTGCAGATATGAGGCAATCTTTTGCGCCACTAAATCCACATTCCGGCTATTGACCTTGACGCCTACTCCGGGAATCCGCTCATCCGCGACATCAAAAGGGTTGATCCAAACAACTTTGGCGGAAACCGGCAGCGGTTCGGCTTCGCCGAATAAATCCAGCACAATAAACAATTCATCACCCAATGAATAATGGTCATAGGTCGGGATAAACAAACCACACTGCCGGATAAACGGCATATAAGCGCCATGCAACGCATGTCTATTTTGCACCGAAACCCATAAAATATGCGGATTTACAGAAGTTGATACCTGCAAACCCGGACATAAAGTACCCACAGCCGCAACGCCCTCCGAATATGATCCGTATCATAACGTGATGCGACGTTTTATCCAGCCCACAGTCTTTTCCAATACGAAATGAGCTTGAAGAGTTAGCGTCTTTCCAGCACCAATGAGCCTGAAATAACGCCTGGATTTGTTCATGATCGGAGGATGAAAACAATCATG